>WGMT01000068.1 GCA_016124945.1 bacterium
AGGGTCCACCGTAGAGGCCGATTTCACCCCGTTGGTGGGCAGCCTGAAGGACGGCGGCACAGCGGCGGCGCAACTCGAAGCTGGGCTGCAAATAGGCGATGCGGAAGTGCAGGCTCATGGGCTGCAATGGCTCGGCCTTTTGTATGCGCCGGTCTACAACGGCGTAGAGAAGACATGGCAGTGCACCTGTGACGGCTTCGACGCTGCGCAGGGCGCCTGTCTGCACACAGAAGCGGTCAAACTCTGGCGGCAGATGGCCAGGTCCGGCAACGGGCAGGCCAATGGGCAAGCAGCGCCCCCGCCGCCCCAGACCGCAGACCATCGCAAGCCGCCCAAGCCCAAGGCCATCGCCAAAGACCAGGAGACGCCGCCTGCTGCCCCCGCAGCAGAGGAGACTCCCCCGGCCGCGGCCAAAGGCAACCGGCGCAAGCCCAGGACGCCCGGCCCCACATCGGCCTTCCCCGTCCCGGCCAGCGGCGTCACCGGCTGGACCAAGGAGATTGCCGAAGCCCTGCTCGCCCCCTTCCCACCGGAGATGGTGGGCTGGAAGGCACAGGCCACCACCAAGGACGGCAGTCGCGCCATGGCTGTCGCCTACGTAGACGCCCGCGCGGTCGCCGACCGTCTGGACGCCACCGTCGGCCCGGAGAACTGGAGCGACCAGTACGCCGTCCTCGGTGAACAGCGCACGCCCAACGGTCAGGAATACGTCGTCGCCTGCCGCCTCACTGTCCTCGGCGTCACCAAAGAGGGTGTGGGCAGCGGCGAAGATCACAAGGCCGCCTACTCCGACGCCTCCGGCTCCATGAACGCCCCCTGCCCTGGCACCGACAACCGCACCAAGTGGGCCATCGCCCAGGTGGCGGCCCAGGCCGTGGCGCTGTCTGTCCGCAGCAGCGGCGGCAGTGTGGTGGCGGTGGTATTCAGCGATGGGGCCTGGATGACGCCCAATGGCGATGACCTGCCCCTGGGCATGCCTCACCTGGGTGGGCAGCGGCACCTGCTTCCGCTTCCTCACCGAACTCTGGCGTCGATACCCCAACCACCCCTTCCTCGTCCTCACCGACGGCAGCGGCAACCCGCCCGACGCCGTCCTCAACGCCGACCGCAAGCGCACCCACGCCCTGATTATTCCCCGTGGCGAAGCCGACCAGGCCAAAGCGTGGAGTGGCCGGCAGGTGGTGCTGGCGGACTTACGACATCTGGCTTCGGTGATGGCGATGCTCATTCCCAGGAGGTCGGTGGGGTGAAGGGAGCATAGCGATTGGCCGTTAGTGGTTGGCAGTTAGCCAGAGCAGACGGCGATTGGCGATTCGCCTTTGGCCAGAGGTTTACACAGCATCATCGCTGTTCACATAACGTCAGTAACATCGGTTTCTACAGGTACATCTACCCTGCTGTTCGCCAATAGCCAAAGGCCAATCGCTTCTTCTAGCCAACCGCCAATGGCCAACAGCTACCCACACAGGAACACACATTATGATTGAACTCGCCCCCATCCTACTCTACGTCTTCTTGTGCTTCTTTGTCTTCGTCGCTGCCTGCGTCATCCTGCTCTTCGTCGCCATGATCTCCATTGTGCGCAAACTTGCGCCGGTGGTGTTCAGTCAGCGAGAAGAAAAGGGACGCTCTCGTCAGTGGCGTGTCATCGATGCACAGCATTCGTTCCATGCCATGCCGCCGTCGTCCTTTGTGGAGTGACGGACCGGCTGTCCAATGCAAAACGCCCTGGCCTTTCGGTCTGGGCGTTTTTTTGGTACGCCTGACATGGCGGTATCTAGGAAGTGAAAGATGCCTATGGGCGTTGCCCTGACAAACCACAAGCGAAAAGCAACTGCGTGAGCGAGCGTAGGGAGAAAGCCTGGAAGCGAAACCTGGACTTAATGAACAAAAACTGCGAAGAGCACTGAAGTCAACAGAGTGTGGAGTAGCCAGATTTGCCATGGAGAGTAGGCTGAGGGCTGATGCCAATCGTGAATTATACAAAAGACGTATTGATTTCTAGAATTGGAGATGCAATAATTTATGCATTCATGTGACCATTCGAACTACTCAATCGAGATAGTTGACTGTGTTGAATTGAGTTACGTTCTACCGTCAACTAAGTAACGTACCCCTTGTGAAGATCTCATTCGCCCTCCTCATCGTCCCCAAGGATCTTCACTGTTCCCCTCCTCACTGCCAGCCGACTGAGACTCTGGAAAGACTGGACAGTTGAGGTAACTTTCCTCTGTGTGCACGGGTCTCCAACACCCAAATCGGTGTTGGCATTTAGCTCTAGGTTGCGTTCTATCCAAGTGGTAGAAGTTGCATTCAGAGTGTTTGTCGTACCAACACGTAGATCTCTGGAATCATCTCAACATTCATACCACCCAAACTTGATTCATCTAGTTACCTTCGTACACCTGCCCTGTGCATAAAGCGCTGTCAAGACCGTTAAATAGGTGAGTAGCGCATCGCGATGCACGAGATCAAGTCAACGCGAAACAATTCGCAAGGAGAAAGGAATGATCACCCTACATGAATTCACATTAGGCGCCTTCCAGGTGGCCCCAGTCTATTTTGACTGAAAAGCCAAAACCGAGAAAGCATGTAGGTTGATTCGCGATGCCGGAAAAATGAACGTAGATCTTCTAGCTTTCAGTGAGAGTTGCTGACGAAGGCCGAGTGCGGTATCTCACCCACGCGGTTAAGATTCCCAGCCCCACCACAGACCGCTTGTGTGAAGCGGCGTCTGAGGCAGGAACGGACGTAGTCATCCGCATGGCAGAGCTTGACCAGGTGCAGACGATTACCACCTATTGCACAATTCTGTTCATCAGCCGGGATGGCCGAATCCTGGGATGCCACCGGAAACTCATGCTATCAATGACCGAGCGACTTGTATAGGGTCAGGGAGATGGCGCTGGCCTGGTGATCCACGCTCGTCCCGATGGGAAAATCAGCGGCCTCAATTGCTGGGGAGCACCGGATGATACTAACCAGCTATGCTTTGATTGCTGGGCACACAGATCCTTGTTTCTGCATGGCAAAGGGATCTATCGGCATTGGAGGTACTACTCTCGTCCAGATGCGCTACAACTCATGGTCAGTCGGCGACCGCTTCATCGTGTGGTAGAGGAGAACTAGCCCACTCGCTGCAACCCACAACACGCGGGCTGGTAAAGACTCATCCATTCCAGAGGAGAAACAGCGTATGAACACTACATACCGGGTTACATTCAAGCTGATCTCCATCTTCCTATTGCTCGTGCAGATGTTGGCCATAACGCAGCCGCTGCAGGCCGCGGGTGAGTGCACCGTAGGCGAGGGCTACACAACCATCCAGGCCGCTGTAGAGGATACGGCGTGCAGTTCGATCCGTGTGCCTAACGGTACCTATAACGAGAACATTTTCGTCGTACGCTCTCTCTCTATCATCGGCGCCGGTGCGGACGTCACTATTGTGGAAGCCAGTGGCGCTGGATCGGTCTTCTTCATCATGGAGGACGTGACCGTCTCGCTGTCAGGTCTAACCATCAGCGGTGGCACAGGGAGTGAGATGGGGGACGGAAACACCTACGGCGGTGGCATCCTTAACGGCGGCAAGTTGACTGTTGTAGACAGTCTAATCACCAACAACCGCGCTGCGGTTGGTGGGGGGATTCTCAGTGCAGAGGGCAGCTTAGAGGTTGTTGACAGCACGATTGCCGATAACCATGCTGAAGGCTTCGGCGGTGGTATCGCTGTCTTCAACGGCGAGGTGATGGTGCAGAACAGCACGATCCGCGATAACAGTGCCGAGCTAGGGGGCGGTATCGTCGCCTATAGGAGCAAGGTCAATGTAAGCAACAGTGTCATCCGCTCCAATCGCGCCGCCACATTAGGTGGTGGCCTCTACATGGAAACAGAGTACCAGCAAACCGGTGAGGCATTGATAGAGCAGAGCACCATCCACGGTAACAGCGCCGAAAGCGCCGGCGGTATCTTTGCCAGGTTTGGCACGCTCGAGGTTGACCAGAGCACCATTAGCACCAATCGCGCCACCGATGCCGGCGGCGGTATCTATGCCGAAATGGGTAACGTGGCCGTTATCAGAAGCACACTGAGCGGCAATGAAGCCCGACAGGGTGGTGCTATCCACCTTTACTTTACCAGGATCGTCTACATCGGCTACAACACTATTAGCGAGAACCGCGCTGAGGAAGGTGGCGGCCTCTTCGCCAACATAGCCATGTACGAGTTAAGCTACAACATTCTTTCCCAGAATATAGGTGGAACGTGCGGCGGCGATGCCTCTGGCATTGTCGGAGGCCATAATCTGGTAGAGGACGATTCGTGCACTGGCGTCAAAGGGATACGCGGTGACCCGCTGCTTGGGCCTTTGGCCGACAACGGCGGCCCGACCCAGACCCATGCCCTGCTGCCTGGCAGCCCCGCCCTCGACGCCATCCCGATGGGCGCTGACGGTTGTAACGACGCCGACCGTAGCGACCAGAGAGGGGTCACCCGACCGCAGGGCGCTGGCTGTGACATTGGCGCCTATGAGGCCGAGCTCAGCACAATTGAGGTAACCGTTGTTCCGGTTGTCAGTGAATCCGACCCGAAAGGAGTATCGCTCTACGGTGTCCTGGTTCGCGCCGTACTCTCCATCGTCCTACGCCAGTGGGAACTGCCCGCTTGGTAAATGGGTGGCGAGACGATAGGCTCCTGCTCGTCCAACAGAAGCATACCGCCTAGGATGGAGTGGATCAGGGCGCAGGGCTTGGCAAGCGGAGTCACTGCACTCTTATCCACTGTTCCGGCCCAGGCATCCCCTCACTCTCTGAACCCGAATCAAAGAAGTAGATTGGCACTATACGCGTCCCAGACTGTGTTTAGAATCGGTATCCGTTTCTATCTGCACGGGGACGATTCTGAGGCGTTTCTGTCACGGTGGCTGGCTAAAGTATAGGTGACACGCAATCTGGAGGCAGGCCAGAATCCCTTTGACGAAGCGATGCTGGCGTTGCTGCGCCAGGAATGAAACAACGTAATGGTACCGTTCTTGATTCTTTAACAAGGAGAGAGAGCATCATGGATGACACCCTTACCAGAGCAGACTCACCGGAAGCGACGATTGGGCCAAAGGAGACCCCTTCCCCTGTTCTCCTACAGACGCGCTCGGTGGCAGGCTTTAACTTCTGTGAATACAACCGCCGCTTTCTCCAGAATGCCGCTGGTGAAGCCGTGAACGACGCCGCTGCCTATGGCGTGCGGATTGTGCCAGCGGTGGTGTCGCCAGGACAGGAGTACTGGCGTGTGATCGGGGTTCACCACTTGGCGCCGGCCGAAAACCAGGGGAAGCGCAATGTCTTCCTCGATATTCTGGACGGCACTGGTCAACGGGCGCACAATCCAGCCCTCTCGTTACAGTGGGGCTGGGAAGGCCAACGCCCCGACGAGCCATCCCCACCCAAACCCTTCGACAAACCAGAGGACGAACCGGCAACCAACCTGGATCTCTACTCGGGCCAGCGTGTCTACGTCGCCGTCAGCGGGGATGGTTGCCCAAGTGACAGGGTGGAGAACCTGCACAGCAACCATCCCGACGAACTGGGGCCGCAAGGCCAAACGTGGAACTCTATCGGCCACCATTCGTTCTATGTGGTCTTCCAACGCACCCAAAAGGCGACAGAAGATGGGAACCACGATGAGGGTGACCAGGATGAGGATGACCAGCAAGAGCCTGTGGCTCCACTCCCCCTTCGCCCGATGCGCGTGCGCGACAAGCTGGGCATCGACGCCAACAGGCCCGTCGATCCCAGGAGCGGCGCGATTGCCGGACAGGTAGCCGTTCCGGCAGTCATCGCCGGTACAGGGGTTGGCTGGGTGCGCCTGAACTTTGTGCTGGGCGAACGCTGGTCCGGCCCATACGATCAGAACCGACCCATGGAATTGACCTGGGCTGAGACCTACCAGCGTATCATCGGCGGCCTGCGCGGTCAGGGACTCAAGATCTATGGCCTGATCAGCGCAGAAGCCATGCGCGAGGATCCAGGCGACCGCTTCCGCAACCCTGGCGCCAGCCAGCAGGCACAAGAGTGGATCGAGCGCTACGCGGCCACCTTCGTGCAGATTGCCACCCTCTTCAAGGATCAGGTGGAATACTTCGAGAGCTTTAATGAGCCGGACGACTGGCATGGGCAACGATGCAACTGGGTCCATCCAGACTGGTTCGCCAGGATGTTACAGGAGATCCACACCCGAGTACGCGGTGAACCGTCCCTGCGCCACATTAAGCTGATCTCTGGCCCGTTACAAGGCCTCGACAACAACAACAATGCCGGCGCCGACTACCTACGCCAGACCTACCGTGCAGGCAAGCGTTTCTTTGGCTGGGGACAACCGGGCGTGCCCTTCCCCTTTGATGGCGTAGGCTATCACCTCTACATTGCTCAGAACCCGACCAATGTTCAGGAGGAGATCAGCGCCAGGTACGGGCAGTACATGCAAGCAGTACGTCGTGTCATTCGCGAGGAAGAAGGGGCAGACAAACCTGTCTTCCTCTCTGAGTTCGGGTGGCAGAGCAGCGTCACTGGCGATGCCCGCCAGGCAGAATGTATGCGCGTCGGAACCGAATGTATGCTCAAGGATCCTGGGGTGGCGTTGGGCTTCTGGTTCTGCACACAGGACTTTGACGAGAAGTTCGGCCTCTACCGCCAGGACGGCTTAAGCGCAACCAACCGAAAGCCAATTTACGACGCCTTTAAAGCCTTCTGCGCCAGAGAGATTGAAGCGCCGCAGATTGAACCTGCTCCGGTCGATAACGCCGCCTACGTTGCCGGCTATGACGCCATTCCTGATGGCCAGGTGATGCAGCCTGGGCAGCGCTTCGCCCAACGCTGGGTTATGCGTAACACCGGCAGCAGAGTATGGGGATCCGGCTATCGACTTGTCCGGGTAGGCGACATGAGCCTGGAATCGCCGCCTAATATGCATGTACCCATCTGTGCGCCCGGACGAGAGGTTGCCGTCACAGTGCCGTTCATTGCGCCACAGGAACCGGGTTGCTACAAGAGCACCTGGCAGCTATGCAACGAGAAAGGTCAGAAGTTCGGCCCAAGAATCTGGTTGGTGATCAACGTGGCCGCGCCACTGGTAGAGCAGCCAACTACGGCAGCTCCCTACCCTCCACCGGTGGGGCAGGAGATCACGGTCTATTCCCAGGCCACCCCTGCAGAGCAGATGGTCGCCAGGATCTGGAACCGTTATGGCGGCCTGCTGTTGGCAGAGGCGAACCGACTGAGGATCGATCCATCGGTAGCTGTTGCCGTGCTGGCAGCCGAAGTGAGTGGTAAGCCCTATGGCCCTGATGGCCGGCTGAAAATCCGTTTTGAGAACCATATCTTCTACGACAACTGGGGCAAACAGAACGAGCTACGTTTCCGCCAGCACTTCAGCTTTGCTGATGATCGTAAATGGGAGGGGCACTCCTGGCGGCCCAATGCGAACGATGCATGGCAGTCATTCCACGGCAACCAGAGCACTGAATGGCGGGTCTTCGAATTCGCACGCAACCTAGACGAACAGGCCGCTCTGCTCTCCATCTCTATGGGCGCCCCTCAGATCATGGGCTTCAACCACAGCGCCATCGGCTACGCTACCGTGCAGGAGATGTTCTATGCCTTCTGCAGTGATGTCGGCAACCAGATTGCCTGCCTCTTCCGATTCATTCAGGTGAAGAATTTGGTCGAGGTTGTACGCCAAAGAGACTTTCTCACCTTTGCCCAGATCTATAACGGCAGAGGGCAGGCTGAACTCTATAAGAGCCGGATTGAGATGTATCTGGCGATCTATGAGCAGATCCGATCTCGATCTATTTGAACAAGCTTATCCCTAAAGGGCATTAATACTAGCCAGTGAATAGAGGAGGATTCTGATCCAACACACCTAAACCAGTCCACTATCGTGGGTAAGCTCTACAGTACAAGGAGGTACTGAATCATGCTAGGTCCACATGTGATTGGTTCTCTCTCAGATCATTTTGGCAGGCTTGAACGTTGGCAACCCCGGCTAATCCTCGTACTCGATCCCAGCCCGGATCAGATACGCGAGTTACGCCAGCGATGTCCAAACACCTTTGTCATCGGCAGGGTCTACCGACCAGATGACGATGTTGAGCGGCGTATTCGCGCCAATCCGCAGCAGGCGGCGCAGTGGGCTCACGAGGCGATTGTGGAGCGGTTTGCACCCGAAGTAAACGCCTGGCAGGTTGAAAACTAAGTTATGCAGCATTGGGATAGCCTGCCACTGCTCAACGAGTTCGCGCTGGAACGAATGCGTCTGGCCGATACCCAAGGCTATAAGGCAGCCATCCTGGGGTTTAGCGTTGGGAACCCAGACCTGCCCGAAGATGACCGTCTAGCCCTGTGGCGACGGGTCTATGAAGCGCTTTCTCATGCGGAGCAGCGCGAACACGTGGTTGTCGTCCACCAGTATGGCAGCCCATCCCTCTGGGAACCTGATCCGAACTGGTATATCCATAGGCTTGAACATCAGGTCCTGCCACGCCTTCCCTTCAGTCGGATCAAATTTGCCTGCACAGAATTCGGCATTGACAACCTGATTAACAGGTATCACTCCGGGGCAAGCGGCTGGCAGAACACCACGAACGGAGCAAAGTATACGCAGGATCTGATTGATATCGGCTGCTATCTTGAACGGTATAAGCACCGGGTCATCGGTTATGCAGTCTTCACGCTGGGGCACAATGCCCCTTGGGGCAGTTATGATATCAATGGCGAAGTAGCGGATGGTCTGGCGAATTACTACCAGCAACATCCACAGCCGCAACTTCAACCGGCTGCGCCTGTTCCTACGCCTGTTCCTGTACCTTCCACCTCTGCTGTCCAGCCGCAACCTATCCCCTTACAGGCAGCTTTCGACTTTCGCAAACGGGAGATTGTACAGGCCGCGATCCGCAGCCGCGTGCGCAGTCAACCAGGGCTTGATGGAGAAGTCCTGGGACTCCTTGAGCCTGGCCTTCCTGTATACATCGTCGATGAGCCCCAGAAATCTGGTGAGCTGATCTGGTGGAAAGTTCGCGCTGTCAAATCCGATGGCGCACGCGTTCTTGGTTGGACTGCCCAACAAGATCCGGCCGGCACAATCCTGTTGCGCAGACCGAGTTCTGCCTTGGCGAACCGATTACAGGCGCCATTTGATGGCTCATATCTGATCACCCAGTTCTTTGGCGAGAATCAAGAGAGTTATCTACGCTTCGGGTTGCGCGGACATAACGGGCTGGATCTGGGCATAGTCGAAGGTATACCAATCAAGGCGGTGGATGCCGGCTGGGCTTTTCAAGTGGAAAATGATCCACGCGGCTATGGCCAATTCGTAAAGCTGCGCCATGCCTGGGGTGAATCACTCTATGCCCACCTGTCACGGTTTGCCATTCAAGAAGGACAACAGATCGCGCCAGGCCAGATTATTGGCTACAGTGGCAACACTGGCAACAGCACCGGTCCCCACCTGCATCTGGCGCTTCGCGTAGATCCCTACGACCTCAACGATGGCTGGAAAGGGTACTGTGATCCTCTGCCCTGGTTGCCTGGCCACTGCTATCGCTTGCCTGCCGAGGTTGCCGATCAACCAGAAACGGCTCGAGCTCAACCATTCCCTGCTGAACGCCAGTGGGTGCCTGACCTTGCAGAAACGGAAGTGCCAATCCGAACCCTGGCGCCAGCACTGAGTGAGAATGGGGCATAGCGAATCACCGAAGTCTCTAATCAACGGCGTCGTCGTGTGGTAGCTCCTGGGAGACAGGACCAAGACTGCCTCCCACTACCATGAACAGCGGCCTCATCCCAGGGATGCTGCATCCTCAAAAGCGATTGCGTTGAGCCGAGAGCATCCCTGAGATGCCGGGTTTGAGCAGGTTGAAACCTGAAGAAAGGATGAAATTCATGTTCAAACTACACATCGTCCAGGCCGACCACGGCGACTGTTATCTCATCGAGTACGGCGAAGCCTGCGCCCCACGCGCCGTGCTCGTCGACGGCGGACCCGCGCCGATCTACGACCAGCACCTGCGCCACGCGCTCGAGGAGCAACGCGAGCGCGGCGGCAAGCTGTCGCTGATGGTGCTGACCCACATCGATGATGACCATATCGCCGGCCTGCTCAAACTGATGACCGAGTTGAGACATCAACGCATGGCTGGGCTTGCAGAGACGATTGGCATTGAGCAGATCTGGCACAACACCTTCAGCCAGGTGGCCGGCGATGAGGTCGAGCAACGCTTTGCCGCCCTGGCGCGCCAGGTAAGCGGCAAGCGCGGCCTCTCGCCCCTGCCAGACGAGACATCGCGCAGCGTCCGCCAGGGGGATGAACTGACCCAGCACGCCGTCGCCCTGCGCATCCCCATCAACGCCGCCTTTGGCCCCTACGCGCCCATCACCGTGGAGAAGGCGCAGCAGCCCACCGTCTTCGACAACCTAACCCTGCGCGTCCTCGGTCCTAGCCAGAGAATGCTGGAGAAGCTGCGCAAAGCGTGGCTCAAGTGGCTGCGAACTCAGGAAAAGCGACTGCAGGCGGACACACGGGACCTAGTGGAGGCAGTAGACATTGACCAGAGCGTTCCCAATCTGAGCAGCATCATGCTGTTGGCCGAGGCCGACGGCAAGACCATCCTCCTGACCGGCGACGGCACCAGCGATCAGGTCTTACAGGGCTTACAACAGGCAAACTTGCTCGGCATCGATGGCAGGCTGCACGTAGATATCCTCAAACTGCCCCACCACGGCAGCCAGCGCAATGTAAAGAAATCCTTCCTGACCAGGATCACCGCCGACCACTACATTATCTCGGCCAACGGCCTTCACCATAATCCTGACTTTACCACGCTCAGGTGGATCGTGGAGACCGCCAAAGCAGGCAAGCGCGCCGTCGATATCTACGTCACCAACGCCACCGATTCCACTCGCCAGCTTACTCTAGACTACCCGTCAGCACGCTACGGCTACCGGCTGCACATCATGCCGCCGGAGGCGCATGCTATGACCTTGGCGCTTGCAGAGTAGAGGGGTGTAGTCTGCATATAGGACGTCATGGCAATTTGCACCCCTCAAGATAGGACATGTGACGCTACTGTCTACCTGGCAACAGTTCCATGTTGGAACAAATACTAGCGACAGACTCTCAGCATTGTAATGCTTTGTGACGCCTATATCGACGAGATTGCCAAAGCCACGTCGTTCGCCGAGGCGGCGGGTCCGCTTGCGCTGTGGGGACGCTTCGTCAAGCCAGACCAAAACGCCCTTACCTTTCAGTCTGGCTGTCTTTTGTGGTGCACAAAAGCCTAGGCATGAAACATCTTCTTGACTGAAAAAGTTCGGAAATTCGCTAAAGATGACATTTGCAATTGCCATGCAGATGACAAATGTCCCTACTTTTTTCGTTTATGGAGAGTAGCATTGGCAGTAGAACCAAAACAGAGTGGGATCGTTGCCTGAATCGGTAGGATCATGCATCTCACAAAGTGAGGAGACCTCGACAGAAATTCTAGATTTCACAGATGAAAGACTCTATGATCGGTCCATTTGGGCAGCCGATATCGCGGAGGAAAAGGCCATGAATGTCGATTACCTATGCAGAGAAGAATTCGATCGGTTTGTTGAACGATTCCCATTCATACGCAAAATCACGTCTGTACACCTGCACCAAACAAAGGATCTGAAGGCCAAAGCCTTTGCCGGTGCGCGTTCAATGGACGAACTCGCACACGAACACATGGACAGGTACGGGCTACAGGATTTTGCGCAGCACGTCACCATTGATCCAGAAGGCCGCATCTGGCTAGGACGCAACTGGAATCTGCCGCCGGTTAGCGCTGCCGGACACAACGGGAACGATCAAAGCGGCCCGTTCATGGTTACGATTGTGGGAGACTTCGACCCTGGTGGGGAAAAGCTGACGCTGCAGCAACACGAGAGCCTATTGCACGTTATCGCGCGCGTTCAGGTACACGCAGATCTTGGCCCAGATATGCTTGTGTTTCGCCGTGAACTCACTGCAGGAACTGGGCCGGGCGCTACCATCGACAAGCAACAGATCCTTAGCGATCTGAGGACGGTTCATGTCTGCCTGAAACAGAAGCGCAGTGAAAATGGCAGCAAACAGATGGTCCACAGCCCGTTCAGCGATGAAGCAATGCAGTGGAATCGAATCCTTTCTCGCTTCCAAGCGACAGCCCGCACCGGCAGGGATCGTGTCGAAGAGATCCCAGAAAGAGAAAATCCTATGTCGTTCGTGCAGACACCCAATGGTCCGGATCAGCGCAGCGGCGTTGCTGTAGCGAGTACAGACAGCCAGCGACTGGCCGAATCACAGTTGACGCTGGAAATGATCGATGCACTTCAGCCTCATGCCGTAAATCTTTCGCAGGGCCGATTCTCCACCAGTGGACACATGCAGACCTACAGCATCGACGTCGATGCGATCTTCAACGAACATATTCCACAGGCTTTAGAAGACGCACGTCGTGCGCACAAAAAGCTGCACTTGCTCTTCTACGCCCACGGTGGGCTGGTCTCTGAGAAGAACGCGCTACTACATGCACACAGCCAACTCGACTGGTGGCGAGATAACTACGTCTACCCAGTGTTTTTCATCTGGGAAACCGGTTTCCTTGAGATTCTCTATCAATTGATTAGCGGGGAAAACAGTCGCGCTCGTGCGATGACCCGCCAATGGATCACCGACCCTGTCATCGACAAACTCGTGCGCCAGCTTGGCGGCCCTACTGTTTGGCAGGGTATGAAAAGCAGCGCACAACGGTCGACCGATGCCGTCGGAGGTGCAGCATACGTAGCAGACCGGCTACAAGATCTCTGCAACCAGGCCGGGGCAGACCTCTTGTTGCATGCAGTGGGCCACAGCGCAGGCTCTATCTTCCTGAGTCACTTCTTGCCTTGTGCCCTACAGCGGAACATCCCCGCCTTTGAATCTATGCAACTTCTTGCACCGGCTATTACAGTAGCCGACTTTTCAGAAAGACTTGCGCCTTTGTTGCATAACCAACGCATTCGCAACAGCACCATCTTCACGCTGCGGCGCAACTATGAGGAGCGGGATCCAACGGCTCGCATCTACAACCGCTCGATTCTCTATCTGCTGCACTACGGATTGGAGCCGGAACCGCAAACACCGATCCTCGGCCTGGAAATCTCGCTCCGACAGGCAGATCCTACCCTGCAGAAGTTGTTGGGCGTAACCCGGCCACAGAATGAAAACGCCCAGGTGGTATGGGCCCCAACAGGCGCTGTGGTTGAAGGCCAAAGCGCTTGCCAGGCGAAAACGCATGTGGATTTCAATGTGGACCCGCCTACCATGAACAGCGTATTGAGACGGATCCTGCACATTGACGATCACGCGCAGATCACGCCTTACCCAGGCACACAGGAAGCGCGTTCCCTCTTTGCCTGGGATAGCCAGTTTGACTGGCCACCAGGGTTAGAATGGTTGCGAAACGGCAAGACACCTTCACCCACACAGACGCAAACGCCGTCATCGGTGCAGACGACGACCTCACATCAGATCATCACACGACGTCGGCGCTCGCTTTGCGTGGGAATCAACACCTACAGAACCAATCCACTGTCTGGTTGCGTCAGCGACGCCAAACGATGGGATGAAACACTGCAAGGCATGGGGTTTGAACCAGCTATCCTCCTGCTGGATCAGGACGCAACCCGCAATCGCATTATGGCTGAACTGGAGAAGCTGATCACCAACAGCCACGCAGGCGATGTGCTCGTCTTCCAATATGCAGGCCATGGCATTCAACTACCAGATGTAAGCGGTGACGAGGCAGACGGGGATACACCATTGAAGGATGAAGCACTCTGCCCACATGATTTCGATTCAGGCGCATTCTTGATTGACGACGACATTGCAGAGATTTTGAAAAAGCTGCCCGCCGATGTGAATCTCACCTGTTTCTTTGACTGTTGTCACTCCGGCACAATCTCGCGCTTTGCCGTCGGTGTCTCCAGTCAAGCGGCCGGACGTTCGGTTGATGAACGGCCACGATACCTGGAGCCTACACCGGCTTTGGTGCAAGCCCACATCCGCTTTCGGCGGCAACAGCCGACATCCCGCATGATGATGAGCCGGGGGCCGGAAAACATGCGCGAAGTTGTCTTCTCTGCTTGCCAATCTCAAGAAGTTGCCTGGGAGAGTGGGGGACAAGGTGAGTTTACACTGCGGGCCACTGATCTCCTGCGTAAGGGCCAGATGAATAGTGGCAGCAATGCACAGTTTATCGAGGCTGTGGTGCAAGCGTTCGGATCCACGCCACGCCAGCACCCCAATCTAGACTGCGCCCCTGGGTTACGTTCACAGCCGTTGCTTGAAGCCTTAGCCGAAACATCGCAAAACCTTCATGTTGTATAAGGTTCTATCCTGAAATTCACAGCAGCCTTCTATAGACTGTTCGCCTGGCTCGTCCACACATCGCAGTGACCAGCAACCGATATGTTTCGGAGGGAAGGCGATGGCAGACTATTTTGAAGCAACGGCAAGAAGCGAACCGGTCTGTTCCGCTATGGAGCAGAAGAGATCGCTTGACATGGACGGTTTCTTGCACCCTCTGGCAGACGGTCAACGTTATCCGGCGGAAGGGACGGCTTACCAGGTCTCCCGCTGGATTAACCGCGCCCAAGTGCGTCCGTATGAACCAGCAGCCGGTGAACCCCGATCTCGCCCGTTACAGATCTTCGCCGTCGATCCATCGCTGCCAAGGCACCGAGGCGCCATTGCTACGGTTCAAGTCCCCTATGAGCCACTTCAGCCTGGCCCAACAGGCATGATCTTCGAGACCACTGAGACATCGCCACGTACGGCGCAGGCGGATCTGGACAACCCGATGATTCTGCTTCGCAACGGCTACGCGCCGTCGCCGTCGCAGGTCGAGTTTCACAAACAGATGGTCTACGCAGTCTGTAGTCTTACGTATGCCAAGTTTCAGCGAGCACTGGGGCGATTTGTGGGATGGGGCTTTGAACGGTCGGGAGATCTCAACTGTCCACAAAAGCTTCGTTTGCGTCCACATTGTAGCGAAGAGCGGAATGCCTACTATGATCGGACGGATGGCTCTCTCAACTTTGGTTATTACACACCCGCACCCGAGGAGACCAGCGATCGCAACGTGCCGGGCGCAACAGTCTTCACCTGTCTGTCCCATGATGTGATCGCACATGAAATGACCCACGCCCTTCTGGATGGGCTGCGCAGTTCCTTCGCCGTGATCAGCCATCCCGACGTGGCGGCATTTCACGAATCCTTTGCCGATCTGGTCGCCATCTTCCAACGCTTCAGCTACCGAGACGTGGTTGAGGCCGCCATGGCCGAGGCGCGTGGGAATCTGGCCGAGGCCGAACTGCTCACCGAAATTGCGCGCCAATTCGGCAACACCGTGGGTCTGGGCGGCGCACTGCGCACCACATTGGACAAGTCTGAGCCTCCCAAACGGTATGAGCAGGTGTCTAGCGAACCTCACGCATTGAGCACGATTCTAACAACAGCGGTGTTTGAAGCGTTTCAGACCATCTTCAAGCGTAAGGCGCGCCCTTATGTGCGACTTGCGACGGGAGGAACGGGTGTACTCCCACCGGGTCATCTTCCTGGTGAACTGCTTGACATCTTGACAAGTGAAGTCAGCAAGCTGGCCGACCAATTCCTGAACATCTGCATTCGCGCCATCGACTACTGTCCGCCAGTCGATATTGAGTTGGGCGAATTCCTGCGCGCGGTGATTACAGCCGACTATGAACTGGTGCCGGAAGATCCCTGGGGATATCGAGAGGCATGGATCGATGCCTTTCGGCGGCGAGGGATCTTTCCGTCGGGTGTTGACTTCATGGCGGAAGACGCTCTGTTGTGGCGCCCGCCGCTCATGCCACTTCCCATCGCCCCCGCATTGGATTTTGCACACCTGGCCTTTCATCGCTCACCGGCGCAGCCGGCGGATCGCCGCGAACTGCGTCGCCAGGCATGTGCATTGGGCTGGTATGTCACACGTTCTCCAGAGTGTCTGGCGGCGTTTGGTTGCCTCAGCCCACAGGATCCAGCCGTTGGCCGCCGACATGTGACAATGCCAGAAGTGCAGTCGATTCGCTCGGCACAGCGGATTGGGCCGGATGGGCAGATTGTCTATGACCTGGTGGCGGAAATTACTCAGCGCCGCCTCGTCCCCGGCAACGATGCGATCCCAGAATTTGAGTTCTATGGAGGCTCCACCGTCATCATAGATGCCGAAGGCATGATCCGCTATGTCATTGTGAAGAACATCGACAGCACACGACGCCAGAAGCGGCAGATGGATTTTCTCAGGACCGAATACGGGAGTCACTTTTGGCAGGCGGGTGATCAAGGATGCCTCAAGCCACAACTGGGGTTCTTTGGGCACCTGACAGCGATCTAGGACATCAAAACTCCACCTTTATCCAACTTTTTCACACCATGTGATGCGTGATGGATCTATCAACAGAGTGGAGGAAATCCAATGACCGACCTCAATGTAAAGTCAGAGATTCCGGAGGATACCTTTTACCAGTCAAAAGAATTCGTCAATGAACTCCGTGCGGTGCAAGAATCAGAGCAAGGAACCAACATCGGATCGGCAACAGATTGGGCTCTTATCGGCCAAAGAGCCATTGAGAATAGAAAGCATGCAGAGGCATGGAGAAGTTTTGTCCAGGCCCGTTATGAACTCCAGAAAGCTCGGCAAGCATATAGATGGGATCACCAGGTAGTGGGATGGCTCTGCGTTTTACTCCAGATCGTCTACTTGCTGACACTAGCGTTGATTCCCTATCTAGTAGGCACACTGCTCACTGATCAGCAGATCGCCGGGGCATGCTTTCCGGCTAAATCTGACGCTGAAGCAGTAATA
This sequence comes from bacterium, assembly GCA_016124945.1. Lineage (GTDB taxonomy): Bacteria > Chloroflexota > Anaerolineae > Caldilineales > Caldilineaceae > RI-153. The sequence goes on from WGMT01000068.1 coordinate 16,919, forward strand.
ATTGGCCTGGGTTTGGAAAGATGGCTTGGTGAAAGTCACCAGTCTTATCCTTATTGGGTGCGCTACTGGTGTGGCAATCGATTATTGCTGGAATTGCAGATATTTAGAGTACCAGTGACCTTCTTCGCAGGTGGTTTCCTTGGCGGTATTCTCTGGTGCATGTACAACGGGATCGGACGAGTTGCTTCGCGCCGTTTTGATCACTTCTTCGCCATTTGGTACTTCGCGCACCCTTTTGTAAGTTCAATCCTCGGAGGCGCAGTTGCCTACTTGTTTTTCAGCGGTGCAATTGTGGTGAGTGGCTACGATGAGGTAGCGACACAGGCGGCGGATCAGGTTCCTATCGCCCTCTATGCAACCATCTTCCTAACCGCTTTAGCAGCCGGTTTCAGCGCCAAGTATATCTGGCAGAAACTAGATTCATTTGTGCGAGAACGATTGGGAATTGCACAGGCTTCAGAACAATTTCACACCGAGCTAGGCGAGACAGTCAAGCAAGAAGCAGCTACAGCATCATAGGCTAGAGAGAGAGAGAGAGACGAAGCGCTGTTGATTCGGGAGACCAACTTACTGTCGTCGGTCGGTGCAGAAATCAGAGTAGCGAGAACAGATGAAGTTACGCGCATTGTGCCACAAATGGGGAGCCATTTGCCATGGAAATGCTTCACATCCGGTTATTTAGCGCATTCCAGATTCACAGCAACAACGGAACGATCGTCGACGTCGGCCCGCGCCGTTGTCAGGAATTGCTCGGCTACCTGCTACTCCACCGTCACCAGCAACACAACCGCGAAAAGGTGGCAGCACTGATGTGGCAGGATTCCACAACGGCGCAGGCCAAACGCTATCTGCGACAGACACTCTGGCAGCTTCAATCAGCGCCGCAACCGTCCACCGCGGCGCTGCGAGATCTCCTGCAAGTAGATCACGAGTACCTCGGCATCAACCCCGAAGCCCAATACTGGCTCGATGTCGCCGCGTTTGAAGAGACGATCCGCTCACTCCATGACACATCGGGCCAGGCGCTAAATGTTCCCCAGGTCGAACAACTCCACGCGATACTCAACCTGTACCAAGCAGGGCTGCTCGACGACTGGGATACGGAATGGTGTGTGGTCGAACGAGAGTGTTTCCGCAAAATGTACCTGACCACACTCGAAAAGTTGCTCGTCCACAGCCTGGCGCATCGATCCTATGACACCAGTCTCAACTACGGCACAGAAATCCTGCGTCTCGACGCAGCACATGAACGCACCCATCGCCGCTTGATGCAGATACGCTATCACTCAGGGGACAGGATCGGCGCTATCAACCAGTACAAACTTTGTGTCAAAGCGCTCGAAGACGAACTCAGCGTCTCCCCATCGCAGAAGACAAACAGGCTCTTCCAGCAGATTTGCACTGATCACGTAGCTCCCCAAAAACCGGAGCTACAGGAATGTGAAAACGGCTCCTACCTCGCGGAACTGAAGCAGATCCAAGACACACTGTCGCTACTACAACGGCAAGTCTCGCAGATGATTTTGCATGGGCAACACGGTACCCATGGGTAACACGGTACCGCCATCAGCGTCTCGCAAGATCAAGCGTGATCCCTCTGTGAATTTTGCCATTTAGGCCACGGAAAGACGTTTGGCAGACGCTCCAGCAGATGTGTGGGCAGACCCGGCCATTTTACAATAGGAATTGTTTGACACTTCATCGCTGATTCATTGCTGCCCAACATCGATAGTTGTAGATCTAGATGTCGAAACTTGCCTAAAGTTCCATTGGATGGGAAAGGGGCAGGCGTGTGACACAGTACGCGACTTCGCTAGATCATATCTTCGCCGAACTAGAGTGCGTGGATCTGCTGATCCACCTAGCAGTCGAGCGGGCGCGCTGCCTCGATCTGCGCGATGAAGAATTCCACGGCTTCTACATCCCAGAAGAAGAAGTCGATGTGCTGCTTGCCTCGCCCGTGGGGCTGCCGGAATGGGCCACGGAGTCTCATCCCCTGCTCGATGAAGAGATCAATACTGCGCTGACTCAACTGAGATCCAGCATTGCACAGCGGACGGAAGAAAGCCACCGGCAGGGTGAGACGCTGCGTCTGCACAGGCTGTGTCGTCTCTATCAGCTTTCGCCGCTTGAGGTCGATATTCTGTTGCTCTGTTTGGCACCTGAATTGGATCTGCGCTACGAGCGTCTCTACGGCTACCTCCACGACGACATCACACGCAAACGCCCGTCCGTTGATCTTGCGCTGAATCTGCTCAGCCCTACCATCGCCGCCAAAGTGATGGGACGTCGCCACTTTGTCCCCTCAGCCCCACTCTTTCGTCATTCGCTACTCCGGCTTGTAGACGATCCCACCCAGCCGCAAGCGCCGCTGCTACGCAGGTTCCTCGTGGTAGAGCCGCGGATCGTGGACTATCTTCTCGACGGCGATGAAACTGATCCTCGGCTGGCGCCATACGTACACCTGCGCGAATCAGCACAGACCCAAGCAGCACCCATTGACGAAGATACACAGCAAAGCCTGTGGAAGCTGTCACAACGCAGCCTGGAGCGGGCCGAGGCGCTTTTCTTGTGCATGCAGGGGACATACGGAGTCGGGCGGCGGGCCACAGCACAGGCACTCACCGCCGCGCTGGGCCTGAAACTGCTTGTCGTCGACGGCGAGACGCTTCTCGACGCACAGAATCTTCCCTTCGATCTTGCCCTACGCCTGCTCACACGTGAAGCACGGCTGCAAAACGCCCTGATCTACTGGGACAGTTTCGGCCTGCTCCTGACCGACGAACGTCGCGCCTGGCGCGATCTGCTGCTCGATGAACTGGCGACATTGCCGCAGCCCACCTTCTTCGCCGCAGACAAAGCGTGGGCACCCACAGCCGATCTGGCGGTTCCATTTATTACCGTCCCCTTCCGGCGCCCGGACTATCCACAGCGTGTGCGTCTATGGAGCCAGTTCCTCTCCTGCGGCAACGACACAACCGACGCAGACGTGGCCGAATTGGCAGGCCGTTTCCGCTTCAGCACAGGACAGATCCACGATGCAGTAGCCACTGCCCACAATGTAGCCCAATGGCGCGACCCAGACACGCCGCAGTTGACAATGGACGATCTGCGCCGTGGCTGTCGCCTGCAATCCAACCCCAAACTGGCGGAACTGGCGGCCAAGATCGAGCCCCACTACACCTGGGACGATATCGTGCTGCCCGCCGACCGCATGGCCCAACTGCGCGAGATCGTCCACCATGTCACCTACCGCGGGCTGGTCTACGACACGTGGGGCTTTGACGGCAAACTGGCAATGGGCAAAGGGCTGAACGTCCTCTTTGCAGGGCCTTCGGGGACAGGCAAGACCATGGCCGCCGATATCATGGCCGGCGAGCTGAGCCTGGATCTCTACAAAATCGACCTGGCCTCGGTGGTGAGCAAATACATCGGCGAGACGGAGAAAAATCTGGCGCGCATTTTTGCTGAAGCGGAGACCAGCAACGCCATCCTCTTCTTCGACGAGGCCGACGCCCTCTTCGGCAAACGCAGCGAAGTACGTGACTCCCACGACCGCTATGCGAATATCGAGATCAGCTACCTGCTCCAGCGCATGGAAACCTACAAAGGCATGACGATCCTCGCCACCAACCTGCAAAAGAACCTGGACGAAGCCTTCGCACGACGCATGCACTTCACTGTAGAGTTTCCCTTCCCCGGCGAGGCCAACCGGCGGCGCATCTGGGCCCAAATTTGGCCCGACGCCATGCCACGCAGCCCCGTCCTCGATCTCGATTTCATGGCACAACACTTCGATCTGACCGGCGGCGCCATCCGCAACATTGCACTCTCCGCCGCCTTCCTTGCCGCCGACGACGGCGACACCGTGCAGATGCGTCACCTGCTGCACGCCACCCAGCGCGAGTACCAGAAGATGGGCAAAGTCGTGATCGACGGCGAATTCGATGCCTACATTCACGAGGTGCATCATGCGCGACCTACAGTTTGAGCAAGGACGCCTACCTATCACAAAGTTGAACCGACAGTCGGTACGCGCTCAAAGCGAAGACAGCGACGACGAAGAGATCCACGCCCAACAGGACACCGCACAGCCTGCGTCGGCGTGGATGCACCTGCAACGCGCTCACGGCAATCGCTTCGTGCAGCGCGTGGTCGATCTCATGCGCAGCGAGGGCAGCGAAGGCGACGTTGGCCCCGAGATCGAGCGCGCGATCCACGGCGCACGCGGCGGTGGTCATGCACTGGATAGCAGCGTCCGCGCGCGGATGGAGCCGACATTCAAGGCTGATTTCGGCGGCGTGCGCGTCCACACCGATAGCCGCGCCGACGCGCTCAACCGGTCCTTGCGCGCACGGGCCTTCACCACCGGCCAGGACATCTTCTTCAAGCAGGGTGAATACAGCCCTGGCAGTTCCTCGGGCCGCCAACTCCTGGCCCACGAACTCACCCACGTCGTGCAGCAGAACGGCAGCGGTGTGCAGACAAAGCTCACCCTAGGCCGTCCTGGCGATAAGTACGAACAAGAAGCCGACAGCATGGCGCAGGCCGTGTTGCAGAAAGAGCAGCAGGGTCTTCAGCGGCAGGTTGAGGAGGAGGAGGAAGAACCGGTTCAGGCCAAGGTGGAACACGGACGCGTACAAAAGCAGATGTATGATGAAGGGTTCGTCCATCCAACTCTAGTGCAGTGTCAGGAAGCGGGCGGCAGTTCGTTGTCAGTTCCAGCGAGATGGGAAGAGACGCCTGAACAAAAAGCGTTTCTAGAACGTGTACTCAAAGCTCACATAGAAACCAAAACAAAAAGTGGACGCAAAGCACTGCCAGACCTCAGTAATGATGAATTAGGAACTGTCTCTGGAACAAACGTTCACATGAGACGCGACGCAGCCGAGACAGCAGGGAGGTTAATTGCAGATGCAAACCAAGCTTTAAATGCAGCTCAAAACGCTAGTGATGTAGACGCAAAAAAAACCAAGCAAATTTCGGCCATTAGTGGGTATCGAGCCAAACCTCACCAAGAAAACCTTTGGAGAAGTTACTTTACGCTGGGAAAAAATGAATACTATAACAACACCGCAAAAGCACGAGCTAACCTCCCTGGAGGAGAACACGGGGACGCTGCGGTCACGTATATGGTTAAGTACATCTCTCCCAAGATTGCACCACCGGGATTTAGCAAACATCAAGCTGGGCTTGCCATCGATTTCAAACAAGTTAGGACAAAAGGAAACACCATTTCCAACTCAACGAACGCCACTGAAGTGAAGCGATGGCAGGCCACTTGGTTCTTCAAATGGTTGCAAGACAATGCTGGAACCTATGGTTTTGTGGAATACCAGGTAGAGCCATGGCATTGGATATATCAGAACAAAGGAGGGCCATCCAAGGGTTCCGCTCCAGTTCAAACGTCATCTGCTCTGCAAACATCACCAACCCAAGGCAGAGCCGATACATCTCAAGATTGGCTGAAACGTGCGGTAGAGCGGAACTCGACCCTGGCTTCCAAGATAGGATGGATTTCACGATTTGACGAAATCGTCAATTACTTCCAAACACAGAATTTTCTGCCACCACAACAAACGCCAAACCAGGAGGTATTTGCGCAGGCTGTCAAGCAGTACCAGAGTGCGCAAAGGATAACGGATGACGGGATTCTTGGCCCGACCACATGGAAACACATTCGGGCAGAACTCCCGGCTGCGAGGAACAATCCAAACAGTTCAAAGGGCGGTGCTGCCCCCTGGATCGTCGTGGCGCGGGGCGAACTTGGGACCAAAGAATTCGCCGGAGACAAGCACAATCCACGAGTTATCGAGTACCTGAAAACAACTGGTAGCTGGTGGTCAACGGATGAAACGCCATGGTGTTCGGGCTTCGTGAACTGGGTAATGCAACAAGCAGGATACACAGGTACGAACAGCGCCAAAGCTATTTCTTGGTTGACCTGGGGCAAAAAGGTAAGTGAACCGGTTCTTGGGGCGATTGGTGTCATTTCATATGGAGGTGGTAAAGGCCACGTCGGTTTTGTCGTCGGCACTCAGGGCAAGAATGTACTTCTTCTAGGTGGAAACCAAAGTAATCAGGTTTCTATCAACAGGACACCGGTTAGCAAGTTCAGTGCATTTGTTGTTCCCCAGGACTATGAAGCGCAGAGCGCAGCGCCCACCGTGGAAGGCTCCGAAAAAGGAGTACATCAAGACTTGAGCTACGAAAGCACTCGATAAGCGCTTTCCATTTCACGATCAACATCTGCTTTTGAACCTGAGACAAATACCAACTGAAAGACAATGGACTCTAGCAAAGTATCAATACCGCCTCATATCCACCAATCCATCGCCCAAGGACTCCTCTACACCCACACGCGCCTGAACGCCAACCAGCGTAAGACTCTGGACGCTGCGGCCTTTCTCTACGCGTTGATCGAGATCCTGGAGGAGCGCGGCATCCTCACCATCGAGGAATTGGACGAGCGCAAGCACGTCGTGGCCGAACGGCTGGCCGAGCAGTTGCGCCGCGAAGGATTGGGGACGATGCTGCTCGATCCCGAAACCGACAAGTACAGCTTCGAGCAGAGCGCCGAAATCGACTGCGCCGAGCGCCTGCATCTGTGCAAAGCAAGCTGTTGCCGCCTCTCGTTCGCCCTCTCGAAACAGGACGTGCGCGAGGGGATCGTCCACTGGGCGCTAGGACGGCCCTACATGATCGACCAGGACGAAGACGGCTACTGCACACATATGAACCGCAACTGCCTGCACTGCTCCATCTATGAACACCGGCCTGTCCCCTGTCGCGGCTACGACTGCCGCCAGGACAAACGCATCTGGCTCGACTACGAACAGAAGATACCCAATCCCGCACTAGCCGAGGACGGCTGGCCCACCTGCCTCACCGCCGCCGTTGTCGAGGAGACACCATGATCGGCTTCGTAGACGAAACACTCAAAAATCTGCTGGCCCGCGAACTGACCCAGATCGAGGATCACGTCTACTTCGACGCGCCGGATCGCGACTTCAAGCCATCTCTGCCCGCCGTGGATCTCTTCCTCTACGACGTGCGCGAGAACCTGGATCTGCGCAGCAACGAATGGCAGGTAGAGCGCACCGGCACCCAGGCAACCCAACAGATGTCCCCCGCGCGCGTGGACTGCTCCTACCTGCTCACCGCCTGGGCCGGCGACATTCGCAGCGAACACATCCTGCTCGGCGAAGTTATGCGCGTGCTACTGCGTTACCCATCCTTGCCCAAAGAACTCCTGGCCGACAGGCTACAAGATCAAGATCTACCGCTGCCCACCGCCGTCCTTCAACCGGGGCGGCTCCAGAGCGTAGGCGAATTCTGGCAGGCGCTAGACGGCAAACCCAAAGCCGCATTGAACTACACCGTCACCATTGCCGTGCGCCCACAACCCATAGACACCGCACCACTCGTCGTAGAAAGCAAGGCCGATCTCAACCCAACAGCAACCTAAGTGGCTGGTGATTGGTGATAAGTGATTGGGCCAGAGGCGCTCTCTGCCCCAGTCCCCAGTCCCTAGTCCCCCATTCCCAACCCGAGCATCTCATGGACAGCCCAACCGCCATCCGGCACGTCGTCAATCTGGCCGGGGTCGTCCTAGAAGCGGAAGACCCCACCACAACCAATGGCAGTCAGACGCAACCTCGGCCCAAACCGCAACGTTTGGCCGGCGCGCTGGTGCGCATTGTCACCGCTACCGCACCGCCTGCCTTCCAGGTTCACATACAGAAATGGCTCGACGGCCTCTACACAGACTCGTTCAGCGGCGCCATTGACCTCGCCGTCAAGCAACTCGACCAGGAAAGCGCCCCCCCACACTTTCTGCGTGAATTGTTTCAGGCGCAGGGGAAAACCCTTTCGGCGGGGGCTTCGCTGCATGTTTTGGAACAGGGCAACACCTGGCAGGTGATCGACTCGGGCCAGATCTACCTGATCTGGCGTCTGCTCGACAGGCTTTTCGTCTACTTCAACGCCCGCCGCCCTGGGTTCCTCTTTACAGCGCTTTCCGCGCGGCCTGATCAGACGCGGACACAGACCGACGGCGTCTTCTATTTTCTCGATCTGCCGCCCGTTGACACAGGCAGCACCTACCAGCTCCGCGCCGGGCTGCCACAGTTGGGTACACGCTACGCCACCCACACCACACGACCCATCGACCTACACTCCAACCCCAGTCACCAACCGGTGCAGACAGCGTGGGCGGCCATCGAACTGCAACCCACCCGAATCTGCGGCGCGGTGACCTGCCCAAACGATGCCGGCGATCAGATCCCGATCCCAGGCGCGCGTGTCCGCCTGCGTGGCGGCGAAAACCACACCTACACCCGCAGCAATGGACGTTTCAACCTTGGCACCGAAGCCGGTCGTTTCGAATTGACCGTCCATGCAAACAAATTCCATCCCTTTTCACAGCCCGTCGAACTCAGCAACGGGCAAACCAAAATCGTGGACGTGATCTTGCAGCGCGAGAAAAAGTCGCCTTGAGTCTGTCGGCAATGATCGTAGATCGACACTCTTCTTCAACAAAGAATCTATCCGTAAAGTCACAGCATCCCGGCGAAACAGCCCACTGGTAAGCCGATGTGCTGCTGCACATGATTTGCGGACAATCACAAAGGAGACAGATTATGCCACAGTATCTTTCGCCGGGTGTCTATGTAGAGGAGGTGCCATCCGCCGTGCAGGGCATTGTCGGCGTCAGCACCAGTACCGCCGGCTTTATTGGCAAGTGTGCTGAGGAGAAGATCGTCGTGCCTCCCGGTCCGGCTTACCGCGTCAGTGACGAAACCCCTGAGCCAGAAGGCACGCCCAAGACAGAGTTTTGGCTGAAGGCTTTCCCGGTACTCACCAAGCCGGGCACCTACGTGATCAAGGTGAACGATAAGCCAGCCACGGGCACAATCAGGAATGTCTTCTCCGAGAGGAAGTCCAAGCTTATCCTAGATACCGAACCGGATACGGGTGCTGCCGTCAGTGTCGGTTACGACGCGTTTGCCAAGGTAGTGACTGGAGAAGCTGTTGGTAGGCTTATCTCACCAAAAATCGAACAAGTCACAGAGGAGGCAGTGGCGGAAGGAGACGACAAAACCCTTGAATTTGAATTAGATAGGTTCAACGTGAATACGGATGCACAGGACTGGACAGTCAAGGTTGGTGCGAATGAGATCGAGTCGCCAAACGTGACGCTGGTCAACGATCCAAGCACACGGAAGTCCAAGATTGTCTTTTCGGAGGACGCCAAACCGGCTCAAGGCAACGCGATCACGGCGAGCTACAAGGTATTCTTGCCACAGGAATTTCGTCTGGCAGCCTACCCCGTTCAACCACAGGTCAAATGCAAGGCGCTCGGCAATAACGAGCAGGGTAAGGAGGACAAAGATATCTCAGCGGATGTCCAAGTGATCAACGACTTCCGTAAACGTGCCAGTTCAATTCATATTTATCTGAGTGAGATGACGGATTCGGATGGCAACCCGGTAGATTGGAATGGCATACCCATAATGGTCGACTACCTGGCGGCACCACTACAGACTGTCGGACACCAAGAGCGTGCAGGCATAGGTGACGCATCCAGCAAACGCTTCCGTCTGGCGAACTACCCAATCGACACAGCAGCAGGCATGTACGCAGTGCGCGTGGGCGACTACAGCAAAGCGATACCAATGACAGAGAAGGTGAAACTGGTCGACGATGGCCAAGCAGCCTGGGTGGAATTTGACGAACCGCCCGCGCTCAACGCCGAAATCTGGATCGACTATGTGGTGCAGCCAACCTTCACGCCGCTCAAGAACGAAGTAAAACTCTGCACCAGTTTTTCGGAGTATCGCAAGCACTTCGGCGATTTCTCTACCGATCCGGAGATGAACCGGCTCACACATGCCGTCTATGGCTTCTTCCACAACGGCGGATCGCGCTGCTACGTGGGCGTCATCGCATCGGATGCCGAGATCGACAAACTGCTGGAAAAGTTCGCTGCCGTCGACGAGATCGCCATTGTCGCCGCACCGGGCATTACCGACGACGCCATCCGCGACAAGATCGTCTCTCACTGCAAGGTCGCCACACAGGATCGTTTCGCCATCTTCGACAGCCCCGAGGCGTTGGCCGATGACGACATCACCCTGCTTTCGCCCAGCAACCCCAGCCGCGTCTTGCCCAGCTATTCCGACTATGCCGCCTTCTACTTCCCCTGGATCGAGGTCTTTGATCCCGCCGAAAAGACCATGCGCCCCAAAGACAAAGGACGCATCTTCGTGCCGCCCGACGGCCACCTGGCCGGCATCTACGCCCGCGTCGATAACACCCGCGGCGTCCACAAAGCGCCTGCCAACGAGGTGATCCTGGGTGCGCTGGGGCTGAAGTACAAGATCAGCAAGGCCCAGCAAGACGGCCTCAACCCGCAGGGCGTCAACTGCCTGCGCGAGATCAACGGTGCCATCAAGGTCTGGGGCGCACGCACCATCGGCGGCGACAACAACGGCGAGTGGCGCTACATCAACGTGCGTCGCACCATGCTCTACCTGCGCGAATCCATCGACGAAGGCACCCAGTGGGCCGTCTTCGAGCCGAATGATCGCAACCTGTGGGCCAAGATCACACGCAACGTCTCGGCCTTCCTCACCACACAGTGGCGGCTAGGCATGCTCTTCGGCGCAACCCCGGCTGAAGCCTTCTACGTCAAATGCGACGACGAGACCAATCCACCCGAACTGCGCGAGATCGGCCAGGTTGTCACCGAGATCGGCGTCGCCATCGTGCGCCCCGCCGAATTCGTAATCTTCCGCATCAGCCAGTGGCAGCCGCAGACGGCCTAGCCGCACCGACAAACGACGGCAGAGGCAATCACGCAACACGAATCACGGATCACGGATCACGGATCACAACCATGCAACCCTACACCACGCCGGGCGTCCACATCGATCACGTCGTCACCGAGCCGGAGCGGCTGCTGCGCACCGGGGTGCCTGTCTTCCTGGGCATTGTGCGCCGCGACGATCTCGATGCCTACAACACACAGCAGCCCGAAGCAGGGGAACAGTACATCACCTGGCCGCATCCCATCTTTATCACGCGCAAGCGCGCCTACCTGGAACTGCCCAATCGCCCCTACGCCACTACCCAACGCACGTTGACAGTGGATCCCGCTTCGGCCTACCCCGGCTACTACATGACCAGCACCGGCAGGCGCACCGATAGACGTGCCAGCCTCGCCAATCGTAAACGCGTGCGGCGTACTGCCGGCGCCGGCGGACAGACCGGCGGCTGGCTCGAAGACGGCTCACCTGAAACCGCTATCTCGCAGAAGCCGCAGCGCTTCACCATGTGGCCGCAGTTCGCCGCCACCTATGGCGCGATACAACCCTACGGCTTCCTCAGCTATGCCGTGCGCGGCTTCTTCGAGAACGGCGGGCGGCTCTGCTACGTGCAGGTGATGGGCTACGACGGCGACTCTCCCCTGGCTGCCGTGCAGACCGGTTTGCAGACGCTCGAACCTTTCGACGAATTCGATCTGGTCTGCATCCCCGACATCTTCTGGACGCCTGAAACGCGCCCAGACGCGGATTGGTCTACGCAGTTCGAAATGCAAAACCTGCTCCTGCGCCACTGCGATCAAACAGGCGACCGCTTCGCTCTGCTGGATGGCAGGCCCGGCGCCGACGATGCCGCCATCCTGGCGCAGCGAAGTCAGTTTACCGGGGAGAACGGCGCACTCTACCACCCCTGGGTCCGCGTCGCCGACGGTCCGCCCAACGGCATCGTTCCGCCCTGTGGGCATGTTGCCGGCGTCATCGCCCGCACCGACTTCAGCGTTGGCGTACACCGCGCCCCTGCCAATCAGGATCTGCTCGGCGTCGTCGATCTGGCTGTCAACCTCAACGACGAGCGCCAAGGACCGCTCAACGAAGCACACGTTAACTGTCTGCGCGCCTTCCCACGCCGCGGCATCCGCGTTTGGGGCGCCCGTACCCTCAGCCAATCGCCGCTGTGGACATATGTCAACGTGCGCCGCATCTTCCTCACCGCCGGGCGCTGGATCGAACGCAACATGACCAACGTCGTCTTCGAGCCCAATACCCCCAAACTGTGGGGACAGATCGTGCGCGATCTCACCGTCTACTTCACCCAACTGCTCGAAGAGGGCGCACTGGCCGGCCGCAGCACAGGTGAAGCGTTCTACGTCAAGTGCGACGCCGAAACCAACCCACCTGAACTGCGCGAAGAGGGCGTCGTCGTCACCGAGATTGGGCTGGCCGCCGCCGTGCCGGCGGAATTCATCGTCGTGCGCATCATCCACGGCCCTGCGGGTGTGCGCATCATTTCAGGATAGACAAGGAGAAAAATCATGGCAGAGCGAGACGGCAAGAATGATCCCTACCGCAGCTATCGATTCCGCATCGAGATCGAAGGCATCGATCGCGGCGGCTTCCGTGAATGTTCGGGGCTCGACTTCACCCAGGATCCTGTCGACTACCGCGAAGGTGTCGATCCGCTCACGACACGCAAATTACCAGGGCTGATCAAGTTCTCGAACATCAGCCTCAAGTGGGGCACAAGCGACGACCGCGAACTGTGGGAATGGCGACAGGAGGCCATGGAAGGCAAGATCAAGCGCAAGAACGGCTCCATCATCCTGCTCGACGACACCAACGCAGAGAAGATGCGCTGGAACTTCCGCGAAGGCTGGCCGACCAAATGGACAGGCCCCAGTTTCAATGCCACCAGCAACGAGGTTGCCATCGAAACGCTGGAAATCGTCCATGAAGGTCTAGAAATTCACAAGAAGTAGCCATGAAACAGACCGAGTTCACCTTCACCCTGCCCCATGGATATGTCGACGGCGACGGCAACGTACACCGCGAGGGCGTTATGCGCATGGCCACCGCCAACGACGAAATCGCGCCGCTACGCGATCCGCGCGTGCGCAGCAACCCCGGCTACCTGGTGACGATCCTGCTTTCACGCGTCGTTACCAGGTTGGGTGATTTGACAATCGTCACCCCCAAAACCATGGAAGATCTCTTCGCGGGGGACATGGCCTACCTGCAAGATCTCTACCAGCGCATCAACCACAACGGCCACAACCGCGTCACCGTGATCTGTCCTCACTGCCAGGAGGCGTTCGACGTGGAGTTAAGCAACTCGGGGGGATAACAGGCTACCCCCCCGACAGGCTGTTGGAGGAGGTAGCCTACATCTCGTATCACTTTCATTGGCCACACGATCAGATCATGGATCTAGAGCACGGCGAACGCCGCCACTGGGTAGCCGAAATCGCCCACATCATCCGGCAACTGAACGAAGAGACCTAGCCAGAGAGCCAATCCTATGCTCACTCGACCCGTACAGCAGGATCCCTTGCTCACCTTCAAATATCGCATCGAGATCCGGGGCATCGAAGCCGGCGCCTTTTCCGAAGTCAGCGGCCTGCAGGTGGAGATCGAGACCCACGACTATCGCGAGGGCGGCGTCAATGAGGTCATCTACAAGCTTGCTGGCCCTGCTCGCTACCCATCCAACCTGATCCTGAAGCGCGGCGTCATCGATGCTACCCTGCTGTGGGACTGGCAGCAGGAGATTGTCGAAGGCCGTGTCACCCGGCGCAGCGGTTCCGTCATCCTCATGGACAGTGCCGGTGTCGAACGACGGCGCTGGAACTTCCGCGACGCCTACCCCGTACGCTGGCACGGCCCCGACCTGCGCGCCGCGACAGCAGAAGTGGCCATCGAAACGCTCGAATTGGCCCACAATGGGCTGACGGCTCAGCGCACTTAGTGGACGACCGACGATCGACGATCGACGACAGACGATAGACGATCGACGACAGACGACAGACGACAGACGAGCGACGAAGGCTGCCACCAGCAAACGACATTTTCACACACTACGGGCAAGCCACACCATGAACCAGGACGAATCACCACTCGCACAAGGTATTCAACAGCGCTACATTGCGACACCCGGCGCCATTCCCCGCCGCGCAACCGAGCAAATCACGGGCCGGATTCTACGCCTGAGTGAAGATCCGCTCCCGCTGCTTTCGCTGTTGCAGCGTCGCTGGCAGGCCGAGATTGGCGACCTCTGGGCAGGTCCATCCGCTGAATTCCAGTGGCTGAAAAGACCGGTGGTCGCGGCTACATCCGCCGAATCGCCGCCCGCCGATGTTGCAATGCCGCCACACGCCGTACAGAGCGCATCCTTGCCTATCGTGCGTCCTGTGCCTGGGCCGGCGTCGGTTTCAATTCAAAAGAAAGGAGCATCACCCAACGCTGCCCAAATTGACACCGCCCAAATTGACACCGCCACAGCGTCTCTGGTTGTCCCCGCATCCAATGCCCGTGCCATGGATCGTCACGTTGGTCTCCCCACCACACCGACGGAGGGGACGGGGGCAAGCGTCCGCCTGGAGCAGGTGCAGCGGGCCGAAATGCCGACATCTGCGCTGCCACAGGGTAAAAACAATCTGCTCGCCCCACCTGTGTTGGAAACGCCTGAACTGGGAAGGTCGATTCTGCGCCGTCATCTTGCCGGGCGCGTCCTGCATACACCGGCCGAACCCCGCGTCGACATTTCCGCAATCCGCGCCGCCGGTGAGATCGCCCGTAGCGTCGCCAATGTGCTGTCGGCCGCGCCGGAGACGCCGATCCCAGTGGTGCAGGCGATAGCGTCTCAGCACGCAAAAAACGCCACAGCGGGTGAGCACAAGCTGCACCCCACGGCAACCGCACTCACATCTATTGCGCAATCACCAGTCACCGTCCCTGGCGAGGACGCGCCACAGAACCCACCCACGACTGTACAGGCCCACAGCGACAGCGCCACGCTGCAACCCAAACACATGGTTGTGCAAGCACAGAAACCGACGCCCACACACGCCCTGTTCGGGGAGTCAGCGTCGGGCCAGACGTCAGCAGATCGTAGCGCCATGCCGACGATGGGATCAGCACAGCGGACGCTGCCCTCCTCATCTACGTCTGCCGATGTTCCGTCTGTGCAGGCCAATGCAGTCTCCATACAGCCCGGCGAGGCGCAGCCTGTGATCGTGTTGCAGCGGGCAGTGCAGCAGGTACAGCGCACGCCGAACAAAGTGTCGGCAGGGGACGCGCCACAATATCCCGGTCAGCGAAGTGTAGCTAGCGTGGTGGCACCTAAGGGCATGCCGTCACCAACAGCAGACGGGGCGCTATCACTACAGATACAGACGGCGGCATCAGTACCGGCTGCCGCGGCTCAATCAAAAGGGCCTGCACTGCCGCAAAAGACAGCGGCGGCGAAGGAATCGCCATTGGTGGCAGCCACCCGCGCTGAACCCGGAGCACCGCAGGCGGTAACGGCCATGGCTCTGTCATCCACGCCGACAGTCATCCTCGGTGCACCGATTGTGCAACGTCGGGCGCAGTGGGTGACGCCCCTCAACGGCCAACCGAGCGTTGCAAGGTTGACACGGCCCGCCTTCTTTTCAGAAATGGGCGAAGAAATGACCAAGCGAAAGGATGAACTGGCAACAGACGCGCCAACAACTTTACACCAGGCGAAATCGGCACACCATGCAACAGAGATGGTGACCTTACAAGCCATGTCGGGAGCAGGCAACCAAACAGTACAACCGTCGCCGATTGTTCAGCCCCGTAGACAGGTTGCATCGGCTCCATTTGCCACTTCAACAGCCGCTCCGCCTCCTGGCATCCGTATCTTCGTTCAGGGAGACAAAGAGAGGGTGCAGGGTCAGTTGCAGGCAAGCGGCGTGCCATCCCAGCCGCCGATGACTGCACAGCTCGTCTTTGCACAGCGGGCGCTCTCGGAACGAACGTCGGCACATCCGACGGTGGTTAAAACAGCAGTGAAGAACCGTTACACGGGCACGCCGGCTGCCACCAAGCCCAAAGAACACTTACACAACGCCGTGACATCTCTGCCGACGGTGCGCGTACAGCCGTGGGGCCAATCCCCTGCGGCGAACGCTGAAACGCAAAGCGCAGCGAGTCCGCAGCGAAGTGAACCTGCCACCGCGGCAATGGTCTACGCCCTGCGCGCTCAACCGGACGACGTGGCCCAGCGCGAGCAGCAGCCCAACGAAGCGACATCCACCCTTTCCCCATTGAAAAGGTGGCAACACGCCACGGACGGTCATGCATTCCTGATGCCGACACGGCGCGCACCAGGACATGCCCACCGCCTTGAACAGCCCTGCGCCGACATGCTACAGGTTGGGCACTTGCCGTGGGCGCTACAACGCAGCGAGGAAGAACCGGCGTCGATCCCGGTATCAACCCCGTTGTCGATCCCGGGGCCGGCGTCTTCGCAGAGAGAGGCGGCCAACGCCGAATCAACGATGAATTTTCCATCCGCACTCGCCGGTGACGTCGCTCTGGATCAATTGGCCGACGCCGTGTACAGGCTGATCGAACAGCGGTTGCGCATTGAACGAGAAAGTATGGGGCTTTAGGTGATGCTATGTCGGCAAACTTGAAGCGTGCATCGATCCGTAGGATTGAGCCGCCGGGAGAGCCGTTCGACGTGCTCTTCAACCCCAACCAATACCGGATCAATAAGTCGAACCAGTTCTCTGAGTTCACGACGCCGGGTTCGGGTGCGCCGTTGCTGCAATTCGGGCATGGCAGCGCCCAGACGTTGACGCTGCAACTCTTCTTCGACACCTATGATCCTCAAGCGCGCAGCGGATCAGCGGTGACAGTACAGGATGCCAGCGTCCACGTGCGCAAGGTGACCGATCTGCTCAAGATCGATGAAAAGTTGCACGCGCCGCCTATCTGCCAGTTCAGTTGGGGTGGATTCGTCTTCGTGGGAGTGTTGCAGCAGGCGGACGTCAGCTACACGCTCTTTCTGCCCAGCGGTGTGCCGGTGCGCGCCACAGTGGACGTCACCTTTAAGCAGTTCTTCGACGGCAAAACCGAAACCGGTCTCTTTTCGGCGCCGCTTGCCAAGAAACAGTCGGCCAACTTCCGTAAGCGCCGCACGGTGCGCCTGGGCGACACCCTAAGCATGATCGCGGCCCAGGAATATGATGACGCGACCTTGTGGCGCAAGATCGCCGAGGCCAATCGATTGGACGATCCACTGGCGATTCGCCCTGGTGATGTGCTGATCATCCCGGCCATTGAGTCCGGCCATTGAGTCCGGCCATTGAGTCCGGTCATTGAGAGAGGTGAGCGCATGCTGCCTGTGGACACCAGCCGCTACGTCCCTGATTTCGAGATCAAGCTCGACGGTGAACCCCTCGATCTCTTCTGCGCGGGCGTCAAGCTCTATGTGATGTCGCTAAGCATCAAGGAGACGATCAACCAGGCCGACTCCTTCGAGTTTACCGTCGCTGCACACAGCCACCACCTGGCAAGCTTCCCAACCGGGCGTGAACTGGCCTGTCTCGACGACGAGCGCTTCGGCGAAGGTCATAAGGTGGAGATTCGTGTGGGCTATGTGGGCAACCTGGCGCTGCGTTTTTTGGGGCAGATCAGCGCCAACAGCAGCAATTTCCCGGTGACGGGTATTCCGACGCTCACGGTGCGCGGTTTCAGCCGCTACCTGCAGTTGATCCACGATCACCATCCCAAACCGTTTGATGCCAACACCGACAGCGGCATCGCCCAAGAAATTGCAGCGAAAGTCAAACTGGAAGCGGATGTAGATCCCACCGCAGTGAAACATCCCATGGTTTCCACAAGTAACAAATCCTGCGCTGAGATTCTAAAGGATCGAGCGGAACGCATTAACTATGAGGTGGCAGTGAAGGAGAACACGCTGATCTTCAAGAAACCGGCCTACATCGACAGACCGTCGCCTACCTTGCCGCCGCTGACGTGGGGTCAGGATCTACTCAGCTTTCAGCCCCATCTATCGACCTACGGCATACCCAGCAGCGTTGAGGTGCGTAGCCCACAGACAACGTGGGGCGGCGACAAGAACGCCATCCGCGGCGTGTGCAACACAGCCGAGCTGAAACCCAAATTGGGCAAAAAAAGCGGCATGGCACAGGCGGCCAGGTTGGGCGAAAACAAAGTACTGCTCCAGGACATGTTGGTAAGCACTCCGGAGGAAGCGCGAACTGTAGCCGAAGCCTACTGTCGGCGCAAGATGCTCAACTTCATCCAGGCGCGTGGATCGTCCATCGGCAACCCCGAACTGGTGGCGCGCCAGGTGATTCAACTAGAGGGTGTGGGCGAGCGTTTCAGCGGCCCATACTATGTAACGGAGACCACACACAAGATCGACAACAACGGGTATCGCACCGATTTTGAATGCAAGAGGGACGGACGATGAGCCTGATAGAGCTCTTGAACAGCTCCAGCGGCGGGGAGATGCGCTCCAAAATTTTCGGCGTAGTGGTGGGCATTGTAATCGACATCCAGGACCCACTGGGACTGGGACGTGTCAAGGTGGACTACACTTGGCTGGCCGAAAAAGGGGCTGAAACAGTGGCCATGGAAAAAGACAAGGGCCGCGCCCACAGTCAATGGGCGCGGGTGATGAGCTTTATGGCTGGGGCGAAACGAGGCGGCTACTTCATGCCCGAGCCCAACGACGAGGTGCTGGTGGCCTTTGAACACGGCGAAATGGATCGGCCGATTGTCCTCGGCGGGCTGTGGAACAAAGAAGACGCACCGCCCGAGAGCATGGACGGCGACGGCAAAAACAACGTGCGCTCCATCCACAGCCGTAGCGGGCACAAGTTCACCTTCAACGATTCAGACGACGCTCCCTCTGTCCAGATCATTGACCAGACCGGCAAAAACAGCATCACCATCGATTCCAAGAACAAGAAAATGATCATCGCCGTCGACGGCGACTTGGAAATCAAGGCCGGCGGCAAAATTTCGATCTCAGCCGGTCAGAACATGGACATTCGCACAGACGCAGCTTTAACCGTGACGGCGCAGAGCAGCGGAAAGATCGAAACCACCAGTGCGCTAGACATTAAATCCGACGCCACGCTCACCGTTTCGGGCATGTCGACTACTGTGAAGGGTACCACGGTCAACATCAACGGCAGCGGCGTCACCGAGGTGAAGGGCGGCATCGTCAAGATCAACTGATGTGGAAGGAGCGAATCATGGGAAGACCAGCCGCCCGTATAGGCGATATGACGGCGCACGGCGGCGTAATCACCCTTGGCTGCCCCACCGTGATCATCGGCGGACAGCCGGCGGCGCGAGTGGGCGACATGCACACCTGTCCTCTGGTAACGGGGGTGGTGCCCCACGTAGGTGGGCCGATTCTGCCGCCCGGCGGCGTCACCGTGCTGATTGGCGGAATGCCAGCGGCACGTGTCGGCGATCTGGCCACCTGCGTCGGCCCACCCGACAGTATTATCCCGCCCGGTTGCCCCACGGTGCTGATCGGGCCATAAAAGGAGGGATCATCGTGAGCTCTGAATTCTTGGGGAGCGGTTGGAAGTACCCGGTTACGCTCGACCGCGGCTACGAGATCGCCATGTCCAGCGCCGAGATCGACATACAGGAAGCGATCTGGATCATCCTCAGCACAGCGCTGGGCGAGCGGCTCATGCACCCCGATTTCGGCTGCGGCATTCACGATCTCGTCTTTGCGCCCAACGATACGGGCACAGCCGGGCTGGCCCGCGTCTACGTGGAACAGGCACTGTCGCGCTGGGAACCCCGCATCGATCTCGACGAAGTGGAGGTGCAGCCCGATCCGCTGCAGCCCGAGCAACTACTGATCAGTGTGGCCTATCGTGTACGCGCCACAGACAGCCGCTTTAACCTGGTCTATCCGTTCTACTTGCAGAGAGGCACGGCGGCATAATGGCCGATCAACCACAACTCTATCGCACAAAGAATGAAGATCTGGCGCAGTCGATCCAGTTTGAATTGGCCCAAACCGGCTGGGCGACACAGCCCAACGGCGTAGGGACGGCGCTGATTCACCTGTTTGGGCGGCTGGTGCAGATCATCGCACACCGGCTCAACCAGACACCGAGGCAGCATTTCCGCGCATTCCTCAACGAAGCCGGCATCGATCTCGCCGTGCCCCGCGCCGCGCGCACTGAGTTGACCTTCACCCCTGCCTCTGACGGCCCGGCCCTGATACAGGTGCCGGCAAGGACACAGGTGGCGACACGACCGACGCCGTCGCAACCCGAGATCATCTTTGAAACGGACGAAGATCTCACGGTAATCCCAGCCCAGTTGGCCCACTGCATCGTGCTAGATCGGGTCAACTACAGCGATCGCAGCGCCGAAGCCGGAGGCAGTGTCGCCGGCGAGTTCGCCGCATTCCGCGGGGAAACGGAGCGGGAACGCGTCCTCTTGATCGGCGACGACCGGCTCTTTACCTTCGACGACGAGAACAGCCGCCGCCACGCCACCTTCACATTGACCTTCAGCCTGGCCCGGCCCGGCACCCCCAACCAGGACGGCTGGCGTGTCCACTGGTGCTACTGGGACGGCGCAGAGTGGCGCGAACTGGGCGCTTGCGTCGAAGACGGCACCGCCAATCTGGCGCAGAGCGATGACGTGCTGGTGCACGCCCTGCCCGACGACGCGCTGGCCTACACATTACATGAAGGCGTGGTGGTGTGGCTGGCGGCGCGCCTCAGCGGCGGTAACGCCCGCACACAACTGCCTCTGATTCAGCGCATCGCCATGCGCCGCACGATCCACGTCGAAGACGAAATCCCAGCCAAGATCGATGCTATCGTCACCGCCACCCAGTCGGGTACAGTGCTGGCAGCGCTGGACGAAAACGCGTCCTTTTTGCCGTTGGGCGCCTACCCGCTGCCGTTGGACGCCTTCTACCTGCGCCTGGATGAAGCACTCTCAAAACCTGGAGCGCGGGTCACCCTCGATCTGGCGCTGGACGAAATCGCTGCAAAACTGTCCTCACTCGACGAAGCCACAGCGCCACACGTCGCCTGGGAATATTACAGCGACAAAGGATGGACGCTTCTCGGCGAAAGCCGGCGTGGCTGCCCCGATCTGGCCCGCCGCAACTTCGAGGACAACTACCCATCCTTCGCACCACCCACACTGGTGAGGCAGCCGCTGACGCGACGCAAATTCCTTGAGTTCGAGATCCCACCGAGCTACTACGATCAGGAATTGCCCGCAGCCTTTGACGGTGGCAAGCAAATCACAGACATTTACAGCCGGCGTCGCTACGTGCAGATTGCTGTACCCGAAGCCTGTAGCACGCTACCGGCCCAGGATCTGATCTATGGCGCCTATCGCAGCGAGGACGGTTTCGGCTTTCGAGATGGCACCTGCGCGCTCACCACTCCCGGCATTGTTCGATTCACATTGCCGCCGCGGGGAGATGACAAACGGCCATCTCCCGTCCGAACCGAGATTGGCGACCAGAAAGGCTACTGGCTCCGTGTGCGTTTGGTCAGCGGAGGCTACGCTGTGCCCCAGTCTGCCACAGGCCCGCTTGACGCACTGCGCAATCTCGTCTCCAATCCTTACGCCCCCCCCGTGACGACGCCGCCGGTGTTGCAACAGATCACCGTGCGCTACGGCCATTTCGAGATCGCCGACCCTGCCGCCGACGACGCGCCCAAGACAGTGACAGACTGCATCAGTGTTGTGGATCAGCGCGAGCGTGTTCACGGGCAGGCATTACGCGACGGCAAGTCCTTTGCGCCTTTCACAGCCGCTACCGAAAGCGAAACGCTGCTGCTGGGCTTCAAACCACTCGACGCAAAGAGCAGCGCGCCCGCCTTCCCACCAGGGCAGTGGATCCAATTACGTATCAACGTCCCCGGCGAAGAGATCGCCGCCTTGCACCGCGCCCGCCTCAAGTGGTCGTACTGGGACGGCAGCCGCTGGCGTCCGCTGGCGGTGGTGGACGGCACGGCGGCATTCCAGCGTACCGGCGTGGTGGGCTTCTTTGCGCCTGAGCATCACGGAAGCAGTTACGAATTCGGCTTCGCCGCCTACTGGCTGCGCGTACAGCCCGCCTCGCCGAATCATCGCCCGCGTCTAGAGGCGCTACGCCTCAACAGTGTCTCGGCCACCAACGCCCAGACCATCGAGTCGGAGATTCTCGGTTCGGGTAACGGCGAAGCGCATCAACTCTTCCGTCTGACGCGGACACCGGTTTTGCGCGATGACGTGGTCGTCGAAGTTTTTGAGCCCGATCAGCGGCGCAAGGAATCGGCAGGCGAGGAGACAACGATGTCACCGGCCGCTGCGGCGACGACAGGCGAGGAGCGTCGCGGCGAAGGCGAGTGGATGGCATGGACCGCGACCGCCTCGTTCTATACGGCGGGCGCTGAAGACCGTGTCTTCATCCTCGACTGCATCAGCGGTGAGATCCGTTTCGGCGACGGCAAGCGGGGCAAGATCCCGCCGCCAGGCACCGAAAACGTACGCGCACGCCGCTACCGTGTCCACAACGCCGACGCCGGCAACGTGGCAGCAAACAGCGTCAACGTCCTGCGCAACCCCGGCGTGGAGTTGAGCGCAGTGCGCAGTGTCACCAATCTGATCCCTGCCGCGGGTGGCAGCGCCATAGAGAAAGTGGAACAGGTGGAAGAAAGAGGACCCTACCGCATCAAAAACCGCGGCCGCGCAGTTACTGTGGAAGACTACACCTGGCTGGCACGGGATGTAGAAGGTGTGGAACGCGCCCACTGCCTGCCCACCTACAACGCCCGCGGCGAGACACAGCCGGGCTGGGTAAGTGTGGTGGTGACGCCGCAGACAAGCCTTGCCCGCTCCGACGAAGAGGCCAAACGCAAGCCCATTGCCGGCGCAATTCTGCTGCAACAGGTGCGGCAACGGCTTCAGGCGCAAGCGCTGACCAATCTCAAAGACCGTATGCCCACGGCCACAGAGGGCGCGACCGAGATGGCTGCCGCCGACGAAGACCGAATCCTGGTCAAGGCTGCCCCCTACCTCGAAGTGACAGTCCACGCGCAGGTGACGCCGCGCCGGCCTGAAGATGCCGATCAGGTGCGCCACGCTGTGATACAGCAGCTCGAAACGTTTCTACACCCCACTCACGGTGGCCCCGACGGTGCCGGCTGGCAATCGGGACGCGACGTCTACCTTTCTGAAGTAGCGGCGGAGATTGAGGGAGTTCCAGGGGTGGACTATGTCGGGCGCATCGCCCTGCGTTGTACCTCTCAGCAGCAACAGATTCTGCATGTCGGCTGGGAAGCGTTGCCATGGGCGCTGCCGGCGGGTAGCCTGGTGAGCACCATCGACGAGCAGATCAAGCTATCTCTGGCCGAAGGGCTGCCACAGGAGAGCGATCGGGAGCGGCCGAAGGACATTAAGCACACCCAACTGTCGCTCTACGGGTTCAACCAGGCCGCCCCAATCGAAGTGATCACTCTACGTTCGGATGGAAGCTGGCACGGCGAGCGCCGCCGCGCTGCGCAGGTGATGTCGAGTGGACGCGTGCTCAGCTTTCAAGTGCCGCTGGAATTTGCCCAACGCGCCCACTTTATCGCCTGGTCTGCCGCTGATCCCACCTTGATTTCAGCGGATCGACAGGTGCGCCTGCCTGTGTACCCGGCCCTGCTCAGCATCGACGGCAACAAGCATGTGCGCCTGTATAGTGTGATTGTCCCCTTTGCGGGTGAGGCGTTGAGCAGCGCCAATACCGCCATTCTGGTGGGCGACGATGCAAGCATGTCCGCCGAGGTTGCGTGGAAGAGCGAAACATGGGACGAAGATGGGTTCACCCTGAGGCTGACCGAGCCGCTCCACTTCGCAGACGTCGCTACGTACGACAACTGGCGTTTGCAGCGTCCGGCGCTGCATTCAGACGACGGGCGTATCCGGCTGCCGGTGGCCCCCCTGGATTTGGAGCAGGGTGAAACGGTCCTGGTGCATGCGCTGCGTGTGTGCATCTCCGCGGCGGCGCTGAATGGTATGGACGGCGCCGCCCTGGAAATGGCCGAAAACGCGCCGCCAGAGGCAATACCTTTGCAAACAGTGCGCAAGATCGCCGGGGTATCGGCACGCGATTTCGCCATCTTTTTCGACACCCCGATCCATTTTGCCGGCGGTGCAAGACTTGCGGATTGGTGTAAAGCTTTTCCGGCATTGATCTCTGGTGATCATCGTGTCCGCTTGCCATTGCGCACCGATGCGTTGGCGATCCTTGCCGGTCAGGAGACCGTCGGTCAGGAGACCGTCGGTCAGGAGACCGATATCGAACTATGGGGAGCCGGGCTACGCACCCCCGGCAACGGCGATCTCGTATCGTTGACACACCGAGAACGACGCCGCCGTCGGGTCAAGTTCCGACAGGTGCAGGGAGTGGGCTGCGCGTCGAACACCACACGCATCTTCGTCCCTGCTGATTATCTAATCTGTTCGGGCAATCATCAGATTGAGATGAGTTTGGAGGCAGCCGATGCCGATTTCACTGCTTGAACTGGACGACCGCAAATTCCACGATCTGACCGACGAACTGCGCTCGTTGATCCCACGCCACGCGCCAGGATGGACGGATCACAACCTTTCGGATCCAGGCATCATGCTCATCGAGTTGTTTGCGTGGTTGAGCGAAGCCATGCTTTATCGCATCAACCGGGTTCCCGAAGCGGGGCTTGTGCGGCTGTTAGAGCTATTGGGGGCACGCTTCGCCACAGCGCAACCCCTGCTTGCTACCGTGCAGTTCACACCGCTGCAACTGGACAAATTCTGCCAACTGCCGTCAGGCACGCTACTTCAGGCCAGCTCCCAGGTCAATGAGTCGGGCGAGATCTTCGAGACATTGCAAAGCCTGAAATTGATGCCGAAGTGCACCTCTCAGCCTGTGCGCATTCGCCAGACACTGCCGGTGTCTGAGCAGTGGATCGGCACAGGCAGCGGTGCAGCGTACCAACTCGTCGAAATCCCCGGGCGACACATCGTGACACCCCCAATCCCCTATGCACAGCCTGCGCGGCTCACGGTGAAGACGGCAGCCGGCGATGAGACGTGGTCGTTTGTCCCCAATTTGATCAACTCGGCCCACGATGCACGACATTTCACGGTTCGCCCGCGCCTGAATCTAGTCAGCTTCGGCGATGGCGACGAGATGCGCCCAGGCTTTACCCACGGCAGAATTCCGCCGGCAGGCGCAATACTCACGCTACGCTACCGATATGCTGAAGACGATACCGAAGACGATACGATCCGCACCTGCGAGGAGACGCTTGGGGTGAGCAATGGAAAACCGGCGCAGTCGTTCCGGATGGCGCGGCCCTTCCTCTCCCTCGATCTACAACCACTGGACGACCTGACACCGCAGCTCTGGGTCGGCGACGAGCGGTGGGATTATCAACCCGATTTCCTGTCGATGCGGGCCGCTGCGCGGGACTTTACTGTGGAAGCAAAGCGGAACGCCGTGCGCTTCGGCGACGGCGATCACGGCAAGCCCCCGCCAAAAGACGCGCCTATCAGGCTCTCCTATCGGCATACACTGGGCGCACTGGACGCGCCGGACAAGGGCGACTACTTTGCAGTCCTATCGACAGCGGGGGCGTCGTCACCGCGCTATTTGCGCCTGCAAAGCTGCCGCGTGACGGACGCCGGACGCGATCCCATGTCGTTGGACGAGGCGCGTGAGCAGGTGTATGCCATCCTGCAACCGCACTGGCGCGCCATCACCGATGAAGACGTGGCCGAGATTGTGGCGCAACGTTTCCCCGAAATCGCCCGCGTCTACAGTCTGCCCGGCTATGATCTGTCCGCCTCAAAGGTCGACGCCGGGCAGAATTCGACTCAGCATCAGGGTCTGCCCGGTCATCTCGGCGTGGTTGTGATACCGCAGGCGGGTGCAACATGGCCGATGCCGCCGGGGATCCGGCAGATCCTCGGATTCAGCCCCGACGGTAGGCGGATGGTGACGCAGATGGAGGAGAAACGTAAAGTCGTCCTGTGGGATCTGAATGATCCGGACCGTATCCGTTTTGTGGAAACACTGACCTCGTACGTGCATGTGTCAGCGGTGAACTTCAGCGCCGACAGCCGGCGCGTTGCCGCTATTAGTCATAAAGGCGTGGCCTGGCTGTGGGACGCGGTCAGCGGCGAACGGTTAGCCTTGCTCTCATCGCGCTCGCCAGTGCAGGAGATGGTCTTCAGCCTCAATCACAGGCTGATCGCCGTGGCCTGCCAAGACAGATTCGTGCGCGTCTACGATGCGGATGATGGCAAGTTACATTGTGAACTGCGCTTGGAGGCAACGGCGCAGCAGATCTGCTTCAGCCCCGACAGCCAATTTCTGCTGACGGTGAATGCGGCGGCGCAGAGCGCTACGGACACCGGCAGCGACGTGTCTTTGTGGCGATTAGCCGATTGCGTCAATGGGAGGCGCATTGTCGATGGGAGGCGCATTGTCGATAGGATGCGCTTTGTCGATGTGGGCGCGGTGGATGCGGTCTTCTTTGCAGCGGAGGGCAGGCGGCTGGCAATCCAAAACCACGACGGCGGCGTGGGGCTGTGGAGCACGCGCACGGGGACACGGGTAGCTGAGTTGGCCGCCGAGTCGCCTGTTACCGCAGTGGCGGTAAGTGACGACGGTGCCATGCTGGCTACGGGCCACGCCGACAAGATTGTACGTCTGTGGGGGGTGCAGCAGGCGGAGTTACTGGCCTCCGTCCCCGGCGATGGACAGATTGTGGACGATGGACAGATTGTGGAGATAGCATTCGGCGGCGGTCACCGATGGTTGTTGGCTGTCTACATAAAAAACATGGGCAATGATGTCAGGCAACAACGTCTGCGCTGGTGGTCCGTCCAGCATGGCAGGCCGACATGGATGATCGATGAGACAGTGCCTGACTGCGGCGAGGGGTTAATCCTTAACCGGGCTGGGGGCTGGCTGGCCTGTGTGGAACGTCCCTACGTCTATGTGTGGGATGCGGCGGAAGCGCGGCAACGCACCACCCTCTACGTCGATTGGGCAGATGTCGGCACTCCCTGGGCGTTGTGGACATCACAGCCGCCAAGTCGGCACGTTTTCGTCGTCCCCGTAGCCGCTGACGGCTACACCGGAACCCTGCAACGCTTGAACATCGAACACGTCGCCGAAGTGGATCGATTTCTGGGTGAACGCCGACTGGTCACCAGCCAGACTGCGGTAATGGGCCCCATCTATGTAGGCGTCACTATCGCAGCGGATGTGGTGGCTGCGGGCAGCACCAAGAGCGACAAACGGCTGCACGATGATATTGTCGATGCGTTGCAGCACTTCTTCCACCCGCTGCACGGTGGGCCGGACGGCGCGGGTTGGACGCCGGGGCGCATTGTGTACGAGTCGGAGATCTACCAGGTCATCGAGCAGGTGGACGGTGTAGATCATGTCAATCATCTGGTGATCAGGGCGGACTCGCACAGCGTTGCGCCTTTCCACATGGTCCGCTGCACGGCGGAGATCAAGATCGTCAAGGAGGAAAGCGGATGAGCGAATCAACGCACAGCCGGTTGCTCCAATACCTGCCTTCCATCTTCCAAGAGCGCGTGGACGCAGAGAGACCGTCCTTTCTAGATGGCTTTCTGCTGCCCTTCGACCAGGTGTTGGCGGCGCTGGAGGCGCTGCTGGTAGAACTCGACGTGAAGTTTTCCCCGGCCATGACACCAGCCGACGACTTTTTGCCCTGGTTGGCGAGTTGGGTGGCATTGGTGCTCGATGAAGAGTGGGATCTAGATCGACGGCGGCGATTGCTGAGCGAAGCAGTGGAGCTCTATCGCTGGCGTGGTACGGGGCGCGGCATCAAGCGCTATCTCGAGATCTACAGCGGGATCAAGGCGCAGCACATCGTGATCCACGAAGCACAGCAGCCTGCAGGAATGCAGATCGGCATCTCGTCGCGCATCGGCGTTGCTCGCGTTGCAGAGCCGACGACACCCGCCCACCAGATCGAAACAGTGATCCACGACGACTATGTAGTCGACACACTCTGGCCGACCGATCTTTTCGCCGCAGTGAACCCGGCCCAGATCGGCCTCGTGGCTGGTAGTTCCATGCAGTTGCGCTATGCAGCGCCGACGGTGCAGCGAATCGATGTTGATGACCAGGGGGTGGGCGTCTGGTATCAAGCACCTGACAAACCTGACGAGCTACGTCACGCTGTCCATGCGAAGCCCGGCGGTGCGCCAACGCCAAATATCGATCGTTTGAATCAGCAGATCGAGTACCGCACCCGCCAACAGGCCGAGGTGGACGGTTCACAGCAGGTTGTACAGGGAGGCACCTTTCTGATTGACCTTATCGACGCCGCCTACTGTTTTGTAGTGGAGATACGTGGCACGCTCGACGAGTTGGATCGTTTCGTGTCGCAGCAGGTGACCGGCACTGGGGAAGCGCAAAAGGAGGAAAGACGGGTCAGAGAACGCGCCAGGCTCCAGTCGATCCTCGATCTGGAGAAACCGGCGCATACCCGCTGCTTCCTTAAATTCACGCCGATCCCCGAGCAGGAAACGCGCAGGTGTATGCAAATCGAAGTCCATTCGACGGTCGGCCTGGATACGGCCATCGGATAATCCCAAAGGAGTGATTATGAGCGGCAACCAACAGTTCCAGCGGCTAAATTTCTTTGCGGGTCTCTTCACTACGGCCCAAGACTGGATCGACGAACAAGCCTATCACGTGGGGAAGGCCAAACTCACCAACCAGATTTTGCACCGGCCCGGCGTTGCCGAGGGGCTAACCGTGCGGCTGCACCCGGATTCGGAAAAAAAGCGCATGATCGTTGTCGAGCCGGGTGTGGCGTTGGATGCGCTGGGAAATGTGATCTATGTGGCCGCCCGGCAAGAAGCCCGGGTGGAAACTGGCGGCGACGCCACACAGCCGATTAAGGTGCGGCTCAAGCTCCACGTGACCCACGAACAATATTTCACCAACGTGCAG
The DNA here is from genome assembly GCA_016124945.1 of bacterium. Taxonomy (GTDB): domain Bacteria; phylum Chloroflexota; class Anaerolineae; order Caldilineales; family Caldilineaceae; genus RI-153. Next base: position 45,758 of record WGMT01000068.1, read on the forward strand.
GATCCGGAATACAGCGGTTTCACCCGCCAGGTGGAAAACGTCTGTCTCATTGCCGACCGCACTCCGGTTGCAGACGACGAAGTGGAGCTTGCCCGCATCTGGGTGGACGCTGCCGCCGCCGAGATCAAACCGAGCGACATCGACAACACGTGCAGAAGGCCGGTCGGCGCCATTGACGCCGTTCGAGACAGGCAAACGGCCGCCCTGGCCGAGCGACTAACGCATCTGCACCAGGATCACCTGGCGCGACAACGGCGGCACAATCGCGGCCTGCACACAGTGGGCGTGCTGCACAAGATCCCCAGTGACGATGGGCAGACCAGCGAATTCAGCGTGCGCGCCACTGGTGGCCTGTCGGTGACGGTCTGGCCGGGTGCGGCCATTGACGCAGCAGGAAACGAGATTTTCCTCGACGCGCCGCTGACGTTAGCCGTCCCCATAGTTGAGGAGGCCAAATGTGTTTACGTGGCGGTGGCCTATCAAGAGCGTATGGTGGCCTATTTGAGCAACCTGGAGCAGCACTTTACCGAGCAGGGATGCACCGCTCAGTTCCAGGTGACGGATCTTGCGCCTGACAACAAAATCTGGCTGGCGTTGGCGCGTATCAACCTCAGCGCCAACGCCACTGAGATCCGAGAGCCGGTCGATCCGCGACACCCGCAGCCCAACGAAATCGACCGCTGTGTGCGTCAATTCTCCGGCGCGGTGGCGGTGCAGCCGGCGTATCTCGATCTGGCGGTGCAACATCGCCTGGTGCAGGTGATGCTGGCGACACGTCATCACTTTGCGGCGTTGAGTGCGCGCTTTCCCACGCCATCGCTAGAAGATGTGCGCTATGGCGCCGTCCACTTGCAGATGACGGCCACGTCCATCGATCTAGCCGCGTTATTCAATGGGCTAAATGGATTGGCATTGGTGACGCTGTCCACGGAGCGTGAACTGGTGGATCATTACCCGGCCCTCGCCTCCGAAGAGACGTTGATCGACTACAAAGACGCGATTGCAGCCTTGCGCCAGACCCTGCAACAGGATCAGGATCTTGACGCCGTCTTTGCGGCGCAGCAGAGTGTGGCCGAAGCAGCGCTGTTGTTGTCTGAGGTCGTCTTTCCATTGCCCGTGGCCGACGCCGGTGACGATCAGACGGTGTTGACGCCGGATGCGCAAGCCAGGGTGATACTGGATGGCAGCGCTTCTGAGGCCGGGCCGCGCCGCAAAATCGTCAACTACCGGTGGGATATCGTCTGATCCCTTTTCAAGAGGGAAGGAGCCACTGTCATGAGTAGATCCACTTTTCCACAAAACAGCCTCGAACCGAAGCTCGACGTCACGCTGCCACTGGGGACACACATCCTGCAACTGGTTGTGCGCGACGACGTTGGATCCGAGAGTGAAGCGGACACGGTGGTCGTCCACGTACTACCGCAACCACCTGAGACGAAGATCAGCCACATCACCCCCGACGAAGGGCGGCGCGGCGAAACCATCGACGCTGTGATCTATGGCAAGGGGCTGCGCGATGCCACCGCCGTCAACGTCTACCTGGGCGAAGAGGAAGACAAACGCACGAAGGTCTTCATTCGCAACGGCGGCACAGACGAAGCACTGCCGGTAGCGATCAAGCTCCCCGATCATATCCGCATGGGGCAGCGCACCTTCGAGGTATGCACGCCCCAGGGGACGGACACAGTCGCCTTCATGGTTGTACCCGGCGAAGTTGCCCAAATTCTCAAGATCCGCCCGGCGTGGGGCATGGTTGGCGTTCGTCACCCACTGGCATTGCGCATTGAGGGCGAACACTTGATGCGCGCTCGCTTAGTCGAGTTCCTGCGCGACGGAGAAGAAGACGAAGCCATTGCGACCTCCATCCGCCACGCCACTGAGGAGTTCCTGGCTGTGGATGTGAACATTGCCGTCGATGCCGAGTTCGGCGCACGCGCCTGCCGGGTGGTGACGCCTGCCGGGGAAACCACCAGCTCGCCAGGGGTGCATTTTACTGTGCTGCCGGGATATGTGCAGATCGGGATTATGACGCTGACGGTGATTGCGTCCCTGATCCATTTCCTGGCGCCGTGGATCACGTCGACGCCATGGCCACCGGTCGTCTACCTGCTTGGCGGGCTGGGCTATCTGGTGTTGTTGGTGGCGCTCTATCTGCCCACAAAGTGGCTCTTTGCCGATACCCATACCACCTTGCGCTGGATATTGATGGGCTATGCCCTGCTGACGATTGTCCTATGGGCCGTGGCGGGGGATTGGCAGCCGCTGGCCTATGTCGGCAAAGTGGTCGAGGTATTGCTGATTGCGCTGCTGTTCGTGGAAAGCCGGCAGCCGACGTCAACAAAGCCAGGGTGACAAAGCCGGCAACGGAGAATTTTCAACAGTGATGGCACAGAGCGTGTGAGGAAAGGTGAACATGAACATCTTAGATGTCATCAGTTTCGTGGTAAAGCTCTTTTGTGTGTCTACCATGCTGGCTATGGGGTTGAGCGTCTCCATCGATGACATGCTCAAACCCTTTCGCAACAAGTTGGCGCTGGCGATCATTGTGTTGGTGAACAATGTGCTGGTGCCGCTGATCGGGCTGGTGATAGTTATTTTACCGCCGGCGTTACAGGGGACGCCTTTGCAGACTGTGGTCGAAGCGATTCTTCCCCTGACCGACGGGCAGAAGATTGGATTCCTGTTGCTGCTGATGGCCTCGGGGGCGCTGCTGGGGCCGATCTTCGCCGAGATCGCAAAACTGTCGACGGATCTTGCGCGCGGGATCATGGTGACGTCGGCAGGAGCGACCACCTTGTCCATTCCACTGCTGCTTATACTGGTCGCTCCGTTTCTCAACGCCGACAGCCTGGACGGCGCATCAATCGAACCGATTCCGGTCTTTTTGACACTGCTAAGCTACCAGCTTCTGCCACTTGCGCTGGGTATTTTCCTCAAAGAGAAATACAGCAAAATCGCAGTATGGATGCGGCCTGTCTTTGTGCAGGCAACCACGCTCGCTTTTCTGGTGTTGGTGGCATTGCTTATCCAAATCAAAACCCCGCTTGCACACATAAAGCAACCATTCGAAGCAGTGACTGACCTTAGAGATGTGGGACAACTACTTGCCGCCCTCGGAGATATGATAGCTCTGTTGATTCCCTATGCCGTGTTTGCCGCCATCGCCGCTTTGTTGTTGACAATCGGCAATGCCACCGGCGCCATTGTCAACAACATGGTGAAGAGCGGTCTGCCCGATCCGCCGCGGGTGGTGGCCGCTTCGACGGCGGTGCGCAACGTCAGCGCCGCGCTGATCGTGGCGGCGGAGCATCTGCACTTGCCGCAGGTAATCGGCTTCATTGTGCTCTTCTATGCGATCAGTTTGATCTTGGTTGGGGTACAGGTCAATGTTTGGGCGAATGAGGTATCCACAGCGAGGGTGGACGAAGAGACAGTTGCACCCGTTCCGACGTAACGCACTGAGAAAAAAAGCAACAACGCATGCTCATTCTGATTCGTGAGACACTTCCATAGCTCGCTGCAACGAGACCAAGTAATTCTCCAAGGAACTCCCATACCCATGATCTCATTCGACGCTGCCCTTCTCACCCATCGCAGGCGCTTCCCATTTCGGATGGTAAAACCCTTCACCGCGCCTGAGGAACTGCCCCAACTGTAGCCACAAAGCCTGTTCGTGTTGCAAATCTGCCGGCACCGGCAGATCGAATTCCTTTAGCAGCCGGTGGCGGTAAAAGTCGAAACTCAGGCTGATGGTCTCTTTGATGCCATACACGATTTGCACGCCCCCCTGATAGGACGCATACGCGATACTCCAGGCAACAAATGCCACAAGGCCTGGCAACCATGCCCAATACGAGATCGCCAGGACCAGGCAGATCACGCCAAATAGGACGGCCAGAAAGGCGACGTTCAGGAGCATGTCCAGTAGCATTTTGTAGTTGGCAAGCTGAGCACCGTACTCAGCTTCCACCAGTGGACGCAGCCGTGGCCAATAGATCATGGCATCCATCCCATAGCGTTCGTAGGGATATTCCTCAAGCACGGCAAAGGCATTGCCCAACGCCGTCGGTTTGACTGACGCTTCGCGCCTGGGCAGAGTCTGCCGTGGAGACTCTTGCTCCAACCGATCATGCGCCTTTTGTATCAGATGCGGGAATGTGGCTGCTGCAATCGCCGATTGGGTGTTGTCACCTGCCGATAGGCGCTGATCCATCGTGTCTGCTAGATACCCGGTATATTTCACCTTTAACTCGACCAATTCTCCGTAGAGACGGCGGACGCGCCTGCGATTGCGGCGAATCGAGAACCAGAGTAGAAGCTGTTCCCAAGCGTAAGCGCCCTCAAAGAGCCGGATGATCAGTGTGTTCAAGGCCATCAGCAGCACGCCCAACAAGATCGGCAAAAGCAGGGCAGATACGGCGTCAGCCAGTATGTTGAGCAGAGAAGAGATGGTACCTGTCGCCTGTTGGTCGGCAGGGGCTACGGGGAGCACGACCAGTGGGTATGGGGCGCCGGCGAGGACAAAAAGCGCCAGCGCCCCCAGAAAGAGCGCCGAGGGCAGGTAGCCGGAGAGCAGAAACGACGTGCCCAGCCGTTCGAGAATGGTATCGATCTGGTCAGTGAGGGAGGCCATAAGGATCCTTCCGTATGCTTAGCTTGTAACCACATTGTGCACAAGCAAGGGTTTCGCTGTTCCAGTCGTAGTAAAAGGGCTCACTTGAATCACATTCAGGGCATTTTACTTTGTGCGGCGGACGCCACTGCACACGAAGATCGCGCGCTGTGTTGATGTAGTCGCCGTAGAGCCGGCTCATACTATCACCCGGAAACACTTCGCCGCGTTGGGCAGTACCTTGGGGCACAAAACGTCCGATCACCCTGTCATTCGAAACGAGGACGAGCGCACCGTCTTTGCTTTGTACCGCCCAGTCTTCCGCCGTGCCGATACCGATACGCGCTGGATCGACGGGTTCGTCACCAGGATCGCTGCCAAGGAACGCCGTCATGGGCATTGAGAACAGATTGGGGCCGGCCCACGCCAGCCACTTTTGCAAAGAGCTGACTGGGATCACTGAGAAGGTGTTGTCTTGACGTGCAACAAAGATGTGCCAGTCATCGCCGCCTTGCTGCGTGTGCAGACGACTCATGGCGTCGGCGACCAACTCGGACTCTTCTACGCACACAAAACATTGATCGTAGTCAGTTGCCTGTAGTGGCATGGTTGTGCCTCGCTTTAAGTGTAAAGATCTGGCCGTCGTCTCGTTGAGAGATTAGAACCGGCGCCGCCCAGTCGCGCTGACCGGCCTTGAGTTCCTCTACCATTCGCCTGCGCCCAATTGAAACGGCGTGGTCAACCTGTCCGTGCGCCACAAGCCTTGTGTAGAATCCGTCCACGAATGCGCTAGCTGCTGCATCCTTGACGGGCCACTGCATCCCGACGACGGCGGCCACGCCACTGTTGAGAAATGTCTGGACTAAGTTGCTCTCAACGTCCGCCGTGCGGCAGGCAGCCAGAATTACCACCAGCGGCGTCTTGGCTGTGGGCAACAACTCCTCCAACCAGCGCTGAAGCAGCGCCGGGCCAATCGTGTGTAGCTCACCACGTTTGTCTTCACCCCACAACACAATCTCTCTATCCGGACGCCGTGCAGTGGGATCCGCCCCTGCATGCCCGGCAAAATGAACGACATCCCACCCGGCCTGAAGTTCCTGCACAAATAGATCGCGCAGATGCATATCCTGTGCAATCCGAACGTTCTCGCTTTCGGCGGTGATCCCGATAGACTTTGCAGCATTGGCGCCAAGCAGGTACCGCACAGAAATAGATTTTCCTCGCTGCGCAAGGCGATCTAGTTGCTGTTTTTCCTGCGCCAGATGTAGCGGCGCTATGGAATGGCCTATGGGAAGGGCCATGACGGCAAGTACCCGTACCGGCATCGATCGGGCGCGTTGAACGGAACCACGTTGGTTTTGCCGATAGCGGACAAGTGCGCAATCCTCCTGCCGGCCGAGGAAACCGATTTCCGGCGCATAGAGGAGTTCCCACGGCAGTTGATTAAGCACAGGCGCTTGGCTGAAGTCGAGGCGAATGCGCAGCCCCTGACGCTGGAACCGGCGATATTGCCGTCCTGTTGGCAGGTGTCGTGAAATCTGGTCGGCTGCACGCGAAGACAACAACGCCGTGTAGAGGGCAGCGCCCAGTTGGATCAATCTCTCTTCATTTGGTTCTTCTGTACCAAGCATTGCGCTCTGTAGCAAAAGTGATTCGGTGGGCACTATCCGCTCGTCGACAAGCAATAGCGGCGAATCCGCCCACATTTTCTGCCTTCGGCTCAGCCGGCGGGCAAGGCGTTGCTGGAAATTGATAGCCCAGTTTGGACCTTGACTCAGGCTGATCTCCACCTGGTAATGATCGGCAACCACCAACGGTCGCACACAGACAAGGAGATCCAGGTATGGGTATCGCAGCCGTGGACGCACGAAGCTGTATAGCATCCCCCCAGATGCCATCAACATGACAACACCAAACCCTAATAACGTAGCGTAGAGTGGATGCCCCGGCTGCCAGGGAAGAGGCTGGAGAACGGTCAAGACTTGTACTGGCACAAAATCAGAGGGGTTAAGATGGCGATCGAGCGCGCGCACTGTGAAGGTGTAGGTAAAACCGGGCTGCAACGTCCGGCTGAAGGAATTTGTGGAGACGATATCATGGGCACGCTCAGTTTTACCGGAGGCATCCGTGGCCACAAAATCGTACTCGAACTGAATGCCGCCCAGATCGCCAAGGTCGCTCCCCTCGAAGCGGTACGCAACCGTTTCTCTTTGGTAGCCGATGCCTGTACGGCGACAGGCCAGATCACACGGCTGCCCATCGATCAAAGGCTCATTCAATTGAATCTGGGGAGGATTGCCTGGATCGCGGTGATAGGTCAGCCCCGAACTCGTGCCAAACCATAAGGCGCCGTCGGCATCTTGCCCCAGGCTTAAAACACCTTTGTCGGGCAAGCCGTCTTCGGGGCCGAAGTGATTCACCACACCATCGGCGAGGATAGAGAGGCCGCGGTCGGTGCCGGCCCAGATTACGCCGGGTTTGACTTGATCTTCCACAAGGGTGTAGACAACTTCGCCCTGCAGATAGGTTTGCCAATTAGACCGTTCGGCAAACGAACGACCGGCTGGAAGTAGGCTGATCCCTTCACCTGTGCCAATCCACAAGTTTCCGGTGCTGTCTACCATGCCGGCGGTGATGTGGTTGGTCATAAGGCCGCCACTGGTGGTGGAAAGCGAGAGTGCAGTTCCGGGTTCGGGCTGAACGAGGAAAACGCCAAGGCCAAGTACACCTGCCCAGACGGAGCCCTGGTCATCGCGCCAGAGCGAGGAAATCGGTTTCTGCCAGATCTCAAGGTTAGGAGGTGAAACAACGCCGTCAGCGTGCCGGTTGTAGAGCCCCTCTGTTGTACCTATCCAGAGTGTTCCGTCTTCATCCAGCAACAGCGACTCGACGGATTGGGCGATCTGAAGTTCGTGTGTGACGGTGTCACCACGTAGGTGATACAGGCCAGTAGCAGCGCCAACCCATACCCCGCCGTCACCGTCCTCTGTCAGTGCGCGCACGCCTGGCAGCAGTGAGTCAACGCCCTGGCGCGACCAGATACCATTTGGATCACGGACGACGACGCCGTTCCCTGTGCCCACATAGTCCCCTGTGGATGTTCCTAACAGCAGGGCGTTCACAGAGATCCCTTGCAAGGGATCCCATGGCTCCCGAACCCACCGATCCAGCGAGATGTTTGTGATACTGCCATCTGCGCCAACCCACAGCTTGCCGTCGGCATCGTAGGCGAGTGCATAGACGGCGCCGTCAATTCGCCCGTCCAGCAGTGTCCAGCTCTGTGGAATGGACTCATCGTCTTGGTTATCGACTATTTTGCTGAGACCGGCCTGTGTGCCAACCCATACGCCGCCGCTTGGATCGGCCAACAATGTCTCTACATCGGCGCTTGGCAGACCATCTTCACGGGTGTAGATTCGGTAAACGTCCAGGCCGGAAAAACGCACAACACCCGATCTGGTCGCCAACCAGGGATCACCGTCGCTATCGACGATGAGAGCGGTCAATTCTGCGCCCAAGGGTAGACCGTCCTCCGCGCCGATGGTTGCCATGAGGGTTCCATTTTGAAGAATTAGAAGCCTGTCGGGGGTGGCGATCCAGAGACGCCCAGCACCATCCTCCGCGAGATCATGCACACACGGGGGGATTCCTTCTACAAGAACTGCCTGCCAGCCTTGGCCGGAGTTGTGCAGCAGGCCACAATCGCCATCCTGCAACCCAATCCAGAGTCTCTGTCCGTTCTCGGTAACCAGCAGCGCAGCAACATCATAAGCATCAACGCCCAGCGCCACTGGCCCATGCCACGCTTGCGCGACGCCGCGTTGGAAAAGACCAGCGGCTGTGGCGGCATACAGGCTGCCGTCTGCCGTTTCAACCAGATCGTGGATCGGGTAACGGCCAGGATCACGTATGACCGCGGAGAACCGATCCCCGAAAAAGGAGTAGAGGCCGTTCCCCGTACCCGCCCAGAGTGTCCCGTCCCCAGCAACGAAGATGACCTCGACCGGCGCAGCAGGCAGCCCTGATTTTGCAGAAAATGTGTGCCACTGAATTGACTGTGCAGTCACCAGAGAAGTCCACAGCGCCAGAGCCAGGAAGAGAACTCCAAGTGGCTTAATGCACTTCCACAGTTGCATAAGTGACCACCTCATACCCCCTGTCAAGGTTCCAGATCCGCATGATGTTGACAGGCTCAAGCGTTACTGAAACCCCGGTTTCAACAGGGAGGAGACAGCTTAACTGATTCGCGATTGTATCCAAGCTCAAACATTCCTGCGGCAGTTCGTTGGAGAATGCAGGATCAACACCTCTGAGCCGGAAGATACGCGTCTCGCCGTCTGTTCCGCCTAACTGCGGATCGTCGGTGGCCCGGATCTCGAAGGCGACGGTAATCGACTGATCTTCCTCTTCGTTGAAGTCGGATGCCACGACCATTTCTAGTTGGCCGGGTACTGCAACCGACACAGGTTCAGGCAGAGCAACCAGCGTAAAGGTGGAGAAATGGTTGATGGCGCCTGCAGCGGTCAAGATACCACCGGTGTAGGCCTTCTGAGCGCTACCAACCCAGCGCCAGGCTGAAGCAGGCGAAGTGGGGAGAGGGTTCTTCAACTGATAGATGCCAAACCAATTCACACTTTCGAGGCTGGCCTCTGGTTGGTAATACGGGAAGCGCAGATCAAAAGTCAGCTTGGGTCGCGGGTAGGTTGGAAAACGTACATTGCTGGGTGAGACTTCCAGCGCAGCCAGGGCATTGTAGGGAGTGCACGGCGGCGTCGTGTCGGCTCGGTTTGTGAAACAGCCGTAGCTCAGCACGAGTTGTTCTACATCGACGGCGGCAATCCCTAACTGTGGATTACACCAGGGGTCTGTAGAATTATCCAGCAGCCCTGCAACACCAGCATTAAGTTCCAAACTGGAAACGTCACTGCCAGTACATGCCACACTCATTGGAGTTGAAAGAGGGGTGCAGCCACTGTACACGCTACTCGTCACCGTACATGCATTGCTAGCAGGAGCAGCAGGGGCAGCCCCACCTGTAGAAGGAGTTGTCGGTGCACAAGCGGAAACCAGAATGAACGTAAAAAGGAGAATCGCCCACCAGCTACGCGTGCATATTTGCCTCGTCATGGTTGCCTCCTACAAATCTGTACTGTTTGATGGACCGGACGATTTTTCGCATGTCCCCTTACTTGCTTTGTTTACAACGTACGGAAGCAGCGTTACCCCAGTATCAACCTTTCTGTCTTCAGGTCAGCAGAGTCAGATGTCATGTCAACTGTGGTACATATCTCCCCTAAAAGAGATCGGCGTTCATATAGAGTTGCATTATTCATGCATGAATTTTGTTAAGGAGTCGACGAGACACTAACTCCGACAGCACATGTACTGAGTTCAGCGAAGCCAATGGGACGCCGATAAACTTCTTCCACTTCAGCGCCGGATTCGATGAGGAGCGTCACCAGGGGAGCGCTGTCGTCTCTTTCGGTTGGATGCCCGCGCAATGTGCCAAGGAGTATGATGCGCAGGTAGGATGCTGTGGCCGCAACCACAAAGACGGATGAACGCCGGTGCAAGAGTGCAATAAGCGCCGGCGTAAAGCCGCGCCCCCAAATTTCGACACAGGTTGCACAGCGCGTGCGCGCTTCTCTTGTCGGGACAACGGCCAACAGTTCCCCCATGCACAGCACGCCAATGTTGTGACAGATCGGTTCCAGCGCATCCAAATGCGCACTGGTGATGACAAGTGTGGCGCTGTTGTTGCTCACTATCGCTTCGAGACGACGGTAGAAGTCAGCTTCCACACAACTATGCACGTCTACAACAGGTTCATCGAGTAAAACGAGGGATCGGCGTGTAATCGCCGCCTCGATATCGGCTAACACTTCACTGCAAGGGCGCGGGGTGACGGCAGGAGATGAGGCGCTGATGAGGAGTGTGTGAGATCGGATCGCTTCGCGCTCCGTCCACATATCGTGGCCAAGGATCTGGGCGACGCCGCTGATAGGAAGTAGTCTGCCGGACAGCACCTGAAGGAGGGTAGTCTTTCCGGCGCCGTGCGCGCCGACAAGCCCAAGGATGGAGCGTTGGGCTACGGTCATTGTCACCCGGTTGAGGAGATATTGGCCGCCGATGAGGCGGGTCAACTGGTGGGTATAAATGGCTAGAACGCTCATGCTCTTCACTTTTCTCAGAAGGAAGGTCTACTTGTTCTGATCAAAGCATGCGCGTAAAGACAAATGCAGAGGCGAATGTCCTGTGATTTATAGGCGTTCGACCCCGTCGTGCCACAGACGGGAAAACGCTCACGGGGCAAAGCACAGGTGGACGCAAGTGCCCTGGCCACCGACGCTCTGAATCTTCAACTGTCCTTCAAGTAATTGGGCGCGTTCCTGCATGTTGTGAAGCCCACCGGAAAGGACAACAGCCTCGGGCATGAAACCAACACCGTTGTCTTCGATCTGCAGATGCACCATGCCGTCAACAAAGTGAAGGCGCACAACGATTTCGGTGGCCAGAGCGTGACGTTGGACATTAAGCAGCGCTTCCTGGGCAATGCGCAGCGTCTCCATAGCCTGGGCCGACGACAACAGCCCAGGATCGAGGGGATCGGTTTCGAGACGCACTTCGATGTTGCTTTCGCTAAACATTGCATCGGTTAGTTGCGCCAACCGGGCGCCGATTCTCTCTGGCTGCTCTGTTCGAGGACGCAAATCGAGGATGTAGCTGCGGATGTCCATGATAACGCTGTTTAAGCCGGCCATGATCTGCCCCAAACGAGCATGGACAAGTTGCGGTTCACTCTCTATACGCTGCTGGCAGTCTTCAACCGTAAGCCCTACTGCATAGATCGACTGAATCACACCGTCGTGCAGTTCGCGACCAAAGCGTTCACGTTCCTGCAAAACGGCCAGCTTTTCGCTCCGTCGATAAAGCTTTTCACTCCGCCGATAAAGACGAGCATTTTCAACAGCAATTCTTCCCGCACACCTTTGGGTCTGGCGCACCACCCAACTTGACAACAGCCATGCCACAGCCTGCAGTACGAGAAAGTCTGCTACCATGTGTAACACAGTCGCTGAATGCGGTTCCAGGGCAAGGTGCAGCAGTGTAAGCGCTAGCCAGAGTAGGAAGGCGAAGATGGATCCAAGAAAATAGAGGCGTTGGCCGGCAAAAAACCTGATATACTGATCGTAGGATGTCGACATGGAAGATACTCCTAATCTACCTGCGACACGGATTACCTCTATTATAGGACTGTGCCTGGCGAGGATCAAGAGACATGACGCTACGCGTTATGCTAGTGGACGATCACGAACTGGTACGTATTGGGCTAAAAACGCTACTCTCTCGTTACCCCGCCTATGAAGTGGTGGCGGAAGCGGCGGATGCAGCAGAGGCCGCCGTGAAAGTCCACCGTTATCACCCTGATATTGTGATCATGGACATCCGGCTTGGCGGCAGGAGCGGCATCGACGCCACTCGCGACATCCTGGCCCAGAGGCCGGAAACCAGAGTGGTGATGCTCACCTCTTACCCCGAGGATGAACTTCTCTTCGAGGCCATCGTTGTCGGAGCGTCGGCCTACGTGCTCAAACACATCGGCAGCGGCGAACTGATCCATGTGCTCGAAGCAGTTGGCCGTGGTGAATCCGTCCTCGATCCCGCGGTGACGCAAAAAGTTTTCCACAAACTGCGCGAGTCGGCGCGCCAATCTGAAGACGCCGCCTTCGCCGCCCTCACCGATCAAGAATTGCGCATCCTTGCTCTCATCACCGACGGCAAGACCAACAAAGAGATCGCCGCCGAGATCTTTTTGAGCGAACGCACCGTGCGCAACTATGTGAGTTCCATCCTCGAAAAGCTAAATCTATCTTCACGGGCCGAGGCCGCCGCCTACGCCGTGCGCCACCACATCGAAGACCATCTGCCTACCTCATAGTTCCGCCAATTTTGAAGAAGAGGGATTGAGAGAATAAGAAAGCAAGAAATTAGGGCAATGGGCGGATCGTCTACTCGCCCACTGCCCTGGTCGCCTAATTCTCTTTCTACAGGGGGACTACAAACACCCCCATCGGCGTGGTGACGTATAACCGTGCCGGCACTGCATCGAGGATCAGGAGATCGTCGATGCGCATGGCGTCGAACGGCTCGTCCTCCAGTTTCTGCTGGGCTGCACTTTCGGCCAGGCGGAAGTAGAGACCGCGCACTGTCCCCAATAGGAGTGTATGCTCAGTCTCCGGCTTGTCGAAGACGGCATACAGCCCGGTCAACGCGCCGCCTCCGATCACAGATCCCAGCCCGACTGAGACGCTGCGCCAGGAAACGCCGTCGTTGTCACTTTCGAAGAAACCAAGGTAGGCCGGCGCGTAGATGGTTGCCGGATCAGCGCGATCCACGCGCAGATCGCCCAGCCACCCGATTCAGGCTCCAGCGGCGTGGATCTTGTCCAACTTGCCCCGCCGTCGCGGCTGACCAGCACAGCGCCGCCCCCTTCGCTAATCGCGCCAACCCACACCGTAGTCCAATCACTGCCCACCGGCGCCAGGAAATGAACATCGTAGACGCCAAACAGCGCGTTCGGCTGGTGTGTAAACGATGCGCCACCGTCTTTGCTCAGGTATGGGCCGTTGCAGCTCGCTGCATAGATCCAATCGTAGACGGGATGCAGCGCCAGCGGTTTGAGGTCGATCCCCGCCGCCCGCGGCGTGCCAACTCTGCCCGCCGTCGTCGCTGCGCGCCACAGTGCTCTGCAAGACGTTGTCCCAGGGGATGCCGGCCCACAGCACGTTGGGATCGTCGAAACTCACCGCCACCGGCCCGGCCTGGATCGCGCTGTTCTTGGCCCAGGTGACGCCGCCGTCGTTGCTGCACCACACACCTTGCGCGCCGGCGCCGATGTAGAGCGTGGACGGGTGGCTGTAGTCCATCGTGACGGCGCCGCGATATTGCAGGGGCGAGTCGGCGATGTCATCGGGGAGGGCGAGGTATGTCCAATTGACGCCGTGGTCGGGGCTGACCACAAGGCGTCCTTCGTTGGTGATGGCAAAAAGTCGCCCATCTGCGCCGGGTTCGGCCACCAGCGAACGTAGCCAGCGTGCTTCCAGTGTCACCGGCGTCTCGGTTGGGGTGACGGTGATAGTTGGCGTCGCAGAAGGTGTGGCCGTGGCAGTAGGTGAAGATGTGGCAGTAGGTGAAGATGTGGCAGTTGGTGCGACTCCCTTCAAAATACGAGGCAAGTAGTTGTCGTAGCGCAGGTTGCGACAGGCGCGCAGTGAGACGTCGTCCACATACATCGACGTTCTTTTGCCGTTGCCGTCGTTGTAGACGCCGATGTGCAGTTGCAGGGCGCGCCCGGCATAGGCGGAGAGGTCAACTTGTAGCTGCTGCCAGGTGGAGGCGTTGCTGCGCGTCCACAGAAGTTGCTGCAACGTCTTCTCCTGCCCATCTAACAAGAGGACGTACTGCCGATCGCCCGCAGACCCTTCTCGTTCAGCGGCGGTCAGGTCGCCTTCCGCCGAGATCGGATACCACCAGAGCGAGAGGGTGGCGCTGACAACCTCACTGGGCACGGTGAAGGGCTGTACCGCGCTGGAATAGCTGAAAATGTCGGCGCCTTCGGTGATTCCTGTGCGCAGGCTGCGAACGCCGCTATGCACAACGCCGGTGCTGTAGCCGGCAGGATAGACCGTGTTGGGCAGGTCCCAGACATTGGCTGCCTCAAAACCGCCGTCGGCGATGCGCTCCTCGCAAGCGCCCACAACGTAGTGCCACACACCGGCAGCCGTGGCCACATGGGCAACGATCCCCCCCGCCGACGTAGACGAGACGGCTATGCTGCGGATGTCGGGATTGTTGGGCGCGCTGCCCAGGTTGATCCAGGCGTCTCCGCCGTTGACGGTGCGGTAGAGGCTGTGTTGATCGCCGGCCACAAACTGTCCACTGAGCGCGGTGAAGAGCGTGCGATCGGCAGTGTAGGTGGGCGAAACAGCCAAATGACGTGGATAGGGTTCATAGAAACCGGGCAAACCGGCGGATGTGAGTGTCCATGTGGTGCCGCGGTTGCTGGAACGGAAGACAGCACTTTCGGGTGTGTCGTCCCCGGGTGCTTCGATTGAGCGGTAGGTCGCCCAGACACGCTGATCGGCGGCGTAGTTGGGCGAGAGGACGATCTCATAGGTTGGAGCGTAGCCACCCACACCCTGCCACGTCGCGCCGCCGTCCTGGCTGCGGCGCACAGCGCTGTAACCCGACGCGAACAAGGTGCGATCGGCGGCATAATTGGGCGAGATTGCCAGATCGAAGAGGTCAAAACTCTCGCCCGCGGGGACAAGCGGATAGTCCGTCCACGTGACGCCGCCGTCGGTCGACTTGCGCACCGCATGTTGCCGCCCCACGAAGATGGTTCGATCGGCTGCATAGTTGGGCGACAACAGCAGCGCCTGCACTGTGCCGTCGTTTGTCAACAGCGACCAGTTCACACCAGCATCCGCCGATTTGTATAGACCGGCGCTGCCGGCACTATCGTCGACGTAGGCGGCGAAGACCACGCCGTCGTGGGCGAAATGTGGCGAAACGGCCAGACGGGTAAAGTGAACCACATGTCCAGTGGGTGGAGTCAAGACAAGATGCCAGCTCAGCCCGCGGGTTGTTGAGCGAAAGACGCCCTGATCCGTAGCAGCGAAAAGGATGCCGTCGGCGGCGTAGTCAGGCGACATGGCCACATCAGCCACGGGGATGGGCGACATGGCGGCGTCGAAGGGTCCGCCGCTACGCCAGCCCGCGCTTTGTGGAGTGACGGACTGGCTGTCCAATGTAAAACGCCCTGGCCTTTCGGTCTGGGCGTTTTTTGTGGGGAATGGGTTTGCTGGAACACGCAGCCATGCAATCGTCATACACGGCGTGGACACATTACAGTTACTGGTGTCTTGGGCTGTTCAATATGCCAATATTCTGGAGCTGCTTGACGCTAAATTTCATTTCACAAATCCTAAGCCAAAGTTGGTCATACCTCCCAATTATGGTCTGGTTGCAGCGCCACCTACCCTTTGTGCAGTGGAATCACAAATAGAAATTCACGTGTGGAGTGTTACATACCGTGCAGTACGTGCTATTAAAATGTGAATCGAACGGGGGAGTTTGCCGATTTGCGCCACAACTTCACCGCATCCATCTATGATGAGAAATTGACCTCTGATACGTATGAAATGCTCGGTGTCGACAACGAACTCAAGATTTGCGACCGGATCCCGTCGTCAATTCTTTCGCCGTCAGTTTTGCCCATAGAACTTTCGGAGAACCACAATTGCGAAGTTGAGAAGCGTTTTGGGGATATTTGTTGATTGCACCTCAAATGCTGGGGGATGCTCGCACCTCCACTTTGGGTGGGGATGCATAATTATGTGCGGCAGTTGACTGATCCTCTTTTCCACACTGTGGCATGGAATACGGCATATCTAGCCATGGTGTACGTTCTATTGGTCATGCTCACGGCCATGGGGCTGGTGCGCTTACTCAATCGGCAATTTCCAGTGCGCAATCTCTCTCGCTCTATTTTGCGCCGGTAGTCACATCGGTGGTTGCGATTTCTCTACTGTGGCAGTGGATATCGGAGCCGGAATTCGGCCTCATGAACTATCCTCTACCTTGATTCTATTATGTTAAGGATGGAAATTATATGGGCGCTGTTTTAATGATTCCAATTCATCTTGATGCCTTATATCTGCCACAAGACAGGTTAGTAAACGCTCCTCTGGCCGATTTTAGACGACTCCCTTATGTTGATGCCCCACAAAGGCGAGATGTCAACCCGGACGTACCTTATCTGAGTGAAGAAATCGTTTCGATTCCCTTTATAAATCAAAACTTACGTTTGCGCGCCGGGCTTCATTTGCATTGGGCCTTGCCCGATGCCTTGACAAGAGCCAGCCATACGGCCGTAACCACCCAATTTCCCCGGGTTCCCAATCGATGGCTCCTCATCCGCAGCCACCTAAATGAGGCGAACGAACGGGTTGTGGAACAGGAATGGGTAGTGGAAAGCGATTTCCTGCACCCGGTAGGCAGCGTTAGCGATAGCGTCAATATCATGGCGCCGGACAACCCGGCCGGTCCACAACCTTTTCGACACCTGGGGCGCGCCTTGTCGCTCGATGAATGGCAACCCCACGACCCGGTAGCTGAATACCTCGATTTCCTGACCGCCGTTGGTTATGGCGACCCCGCCTTTGCCGCCTTTTATCCCAATTCACACAGCGTCTTTGGCTTCTATGATTCGGAACAAACCGAACCCCCGCCAGAGGGTGTGCAGTATGAACTCATCGGTTGGTACAGTGATGGGCAGCAAGATCATTTGCAAATTTTTCTGAACAACTTTCGCGCTGTGTATCAGCAGGAGAATGGCGCTCCGCCTGACGGTGATACAGTGCGCCTCGCTCTGGCGGATGAGTTGGCCTGGCACGTAGACCTGGCCACGGGTGAGACGATTCCTGACGAAGTAACCACTGTCTGTTTCGCCCACCTCCGCTTTGAGACCAACGGCCTGGCCCCGGAAAACCCGGCCCTTATTTCGCCCCAAACAGCTATCGTTCTTGGCAATACAGGGCTTGATGCGCTGGCCACCCACCTGGCGGCTGTTGCCGACACGACGGCAACCAGAAGCATGATCGAAGATCAGTTAGAAACTGTGCAGCTTTTGTCCCGTCTCGATCAGCGCCGGTTGGATATAGACTTCAAATTTCGGGAAGCACAGCACGAATCCGGTTTTATCGCCGTCCCCGGCGGTACACTGTGGACGATTCGCCCTGAAACGGCCAACGACACAGCCGCCGATGCCACCCAGGGAAACCAGGCACGGCAAATTTACCTGCCGCCAGGCCTGGCCTCCCAACTGGCCACCGCCAATGAATTTCAAACTGCTTACGATCAGGCCCAAGATCAACTTGAATCGATGCGTCGCCAATTGTTTTCGGACTGGTACAAGTACATGCTGAGCGCTTATCCACCACCGGAGGCAAGGGATGATTACCCGGATATTGATGAAATCAAACATTACATTGAGCAAAGAGATATAACTCCCTTACAGACAAAAGTGGCTGAAACAGGCCGGCTTGCTTTCCATTTAAGCGAGACACAGGCCGTGGTCTCGGTTTCGGCACCGGAGTCTGACCCAACTTCTGTAGCAGGGCAATTGGCCAACGCCTTAAACCAGCTTTTACTGAATATCGGCGACCACAATAACGAGCCAATGGTGCAAGCGGCGGCTGTAACCTATGTATTGCAACCCACTACCCGCCCCCGCTATTGGCAACCAACCGAACCGGTTGTTTTATTGACGGGCAACGCGGTGCAACCCACTACTCGGCATGGGCAAGACGGACGTTTACGCAGCGACAACTTGTTAGACTGCCGGCTTATTAGCGACCCTGCCCTGCCGGGTCTGATCCCAGCGAACCGGACCATTCTCTTGGCGGCTATTGACGCCCAACAACCTGGACCGGGTGAGGAACACGTTGCCTTTAGTACCTGGACCGAGCAACCCTGGCATCCTTTCTTGCTGGAGTGGGAAGTGGAGATCTTTCCCCTAAGCGACGGCGGTAATGTGCAGCCCCAAGCGACCGGCTACAGCTTTGATTTCCTAAGCCGCAACTATTCTCTGCCCCTCGATAGCGTTGATCTGGACTTGCGACCGGGCCAACCTGTGGCCCGTGGCGCCAACCTGTATCGTGGTATGAGCATTTTGACGCCTTATGCCGGCATGCAAATGCAAGAGCAGATGGAGCAATACCTGGCCCGACAGTTGCTGCCGGCTTACTGCGCTGAACAAAATGAGTGTAATGGGGCTATGAACGCCGACTACTTTAGCGCCAACGCCCCGGCCGTGATTGCCTGGTACCAAAACCGGCCCGACCCTGAGGCGGCCATCCTGAATGTTCTTGAGGCCTACCAGGCGTTAACAGATCCCCAATTCTTTCACCTGTCGCAGGCGCTCAGCGGCTTCAATGATGCTTTGCTTATGCATAAACAAACGCTGCAAGTGGATATTGCCGACCCGTTGGGCTTTGCCGATTACCAACCGTTTGCCGCGACTGTGCGGGCAGCCGTGCAAGAGAGCCTGCACAGTGCGCCCGAACCCTTAAATGATTTCAACCCCATTCGCGCCGGCATCTTGCAGTTGGTGCGCCTGCGCCTGGTTGATACCTTTGGCCGCACCTTAGACTTAGACGTCAATCAGACGACTGTGCCCGAAAACATGGTGGTGGCCGATATGCCCCAACAAATGAGGCTGCCCCCCCGTTTTGCCCAGCCCGCCTGCCTCAACGTGCGTTGGCTGGCGGCCGATATGCCCAGTATGGAAAGCAATGCCCATCCGATGACCACGCCCATTTGTGGCTGGGTTTTGGCCAACCATTTGGACATGAGCCTGGCCTTTTACAACAGTCAGGGACAGGCGTTGGGCGCCGTCACGCCCAACCCGGATATGCCCTGGCAGGCGGCAATCGGCAGTGAAACGGCCGTTGCCACCCCCGCCGACATCACCAATCCTCATCTGCGCCAAATGGCCGCCTACCTGCTCGCACAGGGCGTCGAATTTCTGGCGGATTTTATCAATACCATTGACACCAGTTTAGAGAATATTGACCCCGAAAACTTTGCCCAGCATCAGGGTATGGCCTTGCTGATGGCACGGCCGTTAGCACTGGTGCGCGCCACCGTTAGCTTAGACGTGCAAGGGCTGCCCGCCATCCACCAGGGCTGGAACAGCTTTCGCAAAGATCTGCAACGCGACGGCCGTGATACAGCTAACTTCATCCATGTGCCCATCCCGATTCGTATTGGCGAAAACGGTCAACTCAACGACGGCGTCATTGGTTTCTGGTACGACGTAGATTACGGTTATGCAGACGACACCTTCTTTACACCGCAGCCGAATCCTTCTGGAAACATTCGCATCCAAACCTATGCCAACGGCGACCTCAATCTGCAGCAGGCCATTGCCGACCCGGCGCAAACGCTTAGCCTGCTGATGGACCCGCGCGGCAAACTGCACCTGGCTTCGGGCATATTGCCCACTAAAGTGATCGATATCCCCCCGGAACATTACGCAGCGGCCTTGCAAGCGATTGAGATTACCTTCCTCACCGCCCCCATCTTGAACGACCGCTTGCAGCCGCCAATGGCCCGAATCAACCTGCCCCTACCCCAGGAACCCGGCTACGCCTGGTCCTGGCTCAAGCAGACCCGAACGGAAGAGACAACTTTGGTAGAGATGGTAGATGTTGGCCCATCTACCACCCAGGCAACTTTTTCCGGACCACAAACCATTCAAGAAGGATGGCTCAAACTGAGCCCAATCCCGGTTTCTGACGATGGACCATAGACTACAGACGATGGAATAAATAATCTGCGTCAATCTGAGTGCCATTTCAAAGGAGTAAAAACAGATGGAAAACCCAACCACACAAACGGCCGCTATTTTCAGAGAAACCTATCCCCTGGAATTTGATTTATATGATGAAAACGGCCATCCCGTACTATACATTGAAGATGATCAGATCGGTCATAACCTGGCGTTGGTCATCCGCAATACTTCTACGCTCACACTTGGCCTTACGTCGGCCGATAACTTCCCCTTTGAACTACGTTTCCGGCCGGGAACGCTTTCTAACGATGCGGTTGACCGGTTGCGCATTGCCGAAGCAGGCTGGAGTTGGCAACATGTAGCCCAAGCTGACGGCACCGATTCCATCTTCCTGAATCCGGCAGCCGCTGCGTCGGCCCTAGACCCCAACGCTTCTCTCACCGTCACCCTGCAAAACGTCAGCGCAGCGGCCGCGGGTGGCGCACGGGGTACGCGGGTGGAGTTGCGCTACCAGCAACTGACCACCGGCACGGGCGATGTGGTCACCGGTAATCGCTTGCGCCACCTGAGCATTGTCAACAGCCGCGGCCGGCGCACCATTCCTCTGCACGCCGGTTTCCTGGATGGTAATACCATCCTCAATGACGGTGCTACCGCCAACAACCTCAGCTTGCGCCTGACCAATGCCCTGCGTAACGGCAGTATCACGCTGAATCCGGCCGGCAGCGAAGCCCCCACTCGTTTTATTCTCTCCTTTGACAGCCAGCCGGAAGGGGAAGAAATCGAATGGGCTTTGGGCACAACCGCCCAAGTGGAAGCCATAGAGGTGGGTTTTCTCGATGGCTTTTGGGAAGTGCGGCAGGAAACGGAGGGTGAATCCCCCGTTTGGATTCTTACGCCTCAGGAAGAGATCTCCCTGCCCCCCGGTGAACACGTGGAACTCTTCTTGGCCGGCATCATTTCCTCCCTGCCCACCGGGCATACCAACCTCTACCTGCATTACCAAAATATTCCCGGTTACGGGGATGGTCAATTTATTGCCGGCATTGAAAAAGCGCCGTTAATTTATCGTCACGACCGTGTGGGCATCGGCACAGCCGATCCTGATTACACGTTAGACGTGCGAGGGCACAATGTACTTACCGACCCCAATGCCCGCTACAACAGCCACTTTCCATTTACCAATAACCAAGCCTTCGTCACCGGCGACAAAGTGATTCTACGCGGCGGTGCTCCCCAAAATTGGCAGCCGCTCCTGACTGCAGATGGCGAAAATCGCCACGTAGGCATTGGCACAAGCGAACCGGCTGGCAGGCTGCAAATTATCAATGCCAACCAGGATGCCACTGGCAACACATTGATATTAGGCCCGACCACTCAGGCCAATCTGCGCCTGGGGTACGATCAGGAATATAGCTGGATTCAATCCCACGGCGGCCGCCCCCTGGCCATTAACCCTATCGGCAACAACGTGGGCATCGGCACTATCACCCCGGAAACAAGGGTACACATTCGCGGCGGCAGCGATCCCACGCTCAAGATACAGTCTAATGGGACGAATGAGAACTCAGGGCGTGTTTCGCTGCGGCAAAGCAATGACACCGGGGCCGATATGGTTTATGACGGTCGTTCTGCCACAGAAGGCCTGGCATTCCATCTAACTCACAACGAAGGAGGGCTCGTTCAAGTCTTTAATCCGCCTCCGCCTCCGGTTTTCTTCCTTAGCAACCACGCCCAACGTTTCCGCCACGTGGGCATCAATACCAGTACGCCTACTGCCCGGCTGCACGTGAATAACGACAGCGCCGCCGTTCCCGCCTTGCTGCTGGTCTCTCCTAACGCTAGTAGCTGGCAGTTTCGTATCCACAACCTGGCCCAACCCACTTTCCAGGTGGGCATGCGCGTGACCAATGACGGCTTCTTTGACGTCACCAACCGCGCCAATTTATCCAATCCCCAAAGCGCCCGCTTGAACAACAGCGGCACCTGGACCGTGGCCAGCGACAGGCGCTTCAAAGAAGAGATCCAGCCTGTGCACGGGATATTAGACAAGATCATGGCCCTGCAGCCTGTCTCCTTTCGTTACAAGGGGATGGAAAGCGAAGGGCCGCCGCTGGTAGGCTTTATCGCCCAGGATGTGGAAGCCGTGTTCCCCCACCTGGTCACCGGCAGCGAAGACAAATACCTGGACTATGCCGGCTTCGGCCCGCTGGCCATCAGCGCCATCCAGGAGATGAAGCAGGAATACGACGACCGGATTGTCCGCCTGGAAGAAACAGTCGCCCGCCTCCTGGCCCGGCTCGAAGGCCGGGGCAACGAGCAGTAAGAAGGGTGATCATGACCTGGGGTATATAAATTCGCCACATTGGGTTGAACCATGAAGATAAGAACTGGCTTTTCGTGAACGGCCTGGCGGCTATTCAGGCATTGCAGCAGGAGAATGAGGCTTAAAGGAAGCAGTGGTGAGGCTACATAGAGACATCAACAGTTAAATTCATCAGACTATTGAAGTAATAGATAGGACAAATTATGCCAACTATAAATGTATTATACTGGAATTTACAAGACTTTGGCAATGACCCGCAAGGTTACAAGGGCAACTATGCCCCGCTTTGTGACTTCATTACTGCTGTTACTGCTCTTGCTCAAGCTGATATTATCTGCATCCAAGAATTAAAACAGCCAGCCATAAATCAAGGTTACCTACAATTGTTACATAGAGCATTAAATAGTTTAGGAGCTCCAAGGAATAATTGGTATTACGATTGGATAAAAGGTGCGATAAGGGATGATAATGACGCGTTTGGAAACCCACTGGCTGTATCACCATACGCCACAGCTAATGATCTTGCTTGGGATGTGGCTCATCACGAAGGTTATGCGTTATTTTGGAATCAGAATATCGCTAAATTCATGATGCAGGCTGCTGCACCAGTGGCTCCAACTGCCACACCGCTTATTCTTACGCCAAACACACAATCAGGGTGGGTGCGAACGATAGCCAATAATCCCGCTGCAGGAGTATTCTATGGAATTGCTGTTCCAGCCGGAGGTATTTCTGTCCCAATTATGGGAGGCTCTTATATTTTACCGACTGGAACAATGGCCCCGGCTGGGACAGCCATTATGAGTGGTGGTATGGTCGTGCTTGCTGCGGGAGCCACGAGTGGAGGGCAAATTATGCTTAACCCTGGCGATGTTATTCCGGCTGGGACCACCATTGGGGCAGGTGGTATCGAATTAAATGATCCCGTTTATGCTGGTTTTTACGGCTTGAACCCTGTGGTTGTGCCTGGCAATTTTCAGTTAACAGATCCACTAACTTTACCAGCAGGAGGAGGCTTAGTTGTCCCTCAACATAGTTTAAGTTTGGTACTAACAGGTCGAGCCGTTGCTAATAATGGTAATTCGGTTAATTTTGATCCTATGGGGCCCAATACCTGGCCATATCTCGACTTTACCAGAAGTGCGGCGCACGTGGCCGCTTTTGCAGGCCCCAGAAGACCCGCCTTTTGCACTATAGATGTAAACCGGCAAAATCCTGTTATTGGGCCGGCCCATGGGCCGGCCGATAAATTAGTACCGATTATCATGTATCATGCTCCTTCAGCTTTAGCTGCCGCAACGGCCGGTATGTCACAAGCGTCAACCTCTCGTCCCTTATATCAGGCTTTTGATTCTAATGCCAATACCTGGATCAATAACACTCACGCTGTTTTGGGAGGTGATTTTAATGCTCCCCTAACACCGGGCGTAGGAGCTTATGCCGATTTTACCAATCCTTTTGGCCCGACACCTGGGGACGGTAGCGGAGCTAATTGTAATACCAGAGTCAATCACCCTGCTCCAGCCATGCCTATGGGCGCGATGCCGCGTGATAATCCATTAAACAAATCAACTGTCCAACTTAGAACTTCGCCGGTCGGGGGGGGGGTGCCCATTAACACGATTAATCCGAATGATTATCGCCGGCTGGCTATTGATAATGTGTTTTACCGGGGGTTTGCACCGGCCCAAGCACCGGCAATACCTGGGAACAATGAACTCTATGACCTTTTGTTAGCGGTAACAAATGCCGCAGTTGTCGGGGCAAATATTCCGCCCGCATTCATCTTCAATTTCTTGAGTACCGGTACGCTTAATAACAACCTGCCTGCTTACAACCATGCAATAGGACAAGGGCCACCTGTGCCTGCTCCGCCAGCAACACCTGGTATCCTGAACATCAATGCATCTCTCACAAATATGTTGCTCCACGGATTCTTTGCGGACCCGCCGCTGCCTGGGGTAGTAGCCTGGCCTGCTGCCTTCGGCATGGTGCCGCCACCCGCTCGCCGGGCAGCAGAGTTTATCCGTTTATGTGTGAGTGATCATTTACCGGTCATATTCCAAATGATTTTGTAAAAGGTGAACTATGGACATCAACAACGTTAGAGACCAAATCAACCAATTTATCACCGACGGTATTTTGCAGTTAACGCCTGAAAATGACCTGAACTCACCCAATATTAACACCATATTAACCACCTATTTTGCCGGTCAGTTGATAGCCAATGTAAATACCCCGGTTATTCAGGATGAGCGGGTGATCTATAACGGTACCCTGAACACCACCAATTTTTCTCTCTATCCTGCCGAGCAAGCAATCGAAATGGTCATTGCCTTTTTCCTTTTGGATCAGGTCATCCAATGTAGCCTCACAGTGACCATACCGGAGCCATATCGGTTTGCTGATAGTTTCGCTGCTTTACAAAACGCGCCTGCTTTGCCCATAAATTCGGTTGAGATGGGTGAGAGTGTATTTACGATTGATTCGACGGCCGATGCAGGCCACCTGGTTGGATTTAGGGCCAACCTGCAAACGTCGGGTCTATTCCAAGATATTGCCTGGTTGTTGCCGGGGGACTTGACCCTGACCGGAGATATCCAAATTCAGACGACAGCCGCTGGACAATTACTGCCGGCTATGGAACTTTTGGCAAATGTATCTAACCCTGTCACCCTGGCTGTCTTTGAACTCGATTTACAAATCAGGTTACGCGCCGCAGTAAACTTACCGGACGGCCAAGAACCCCATCTCTTCTTAACCAGTGTTGAGTTAGTCACAACTTTTATAACACCTCACCTGACTATCCCCGTAGTTATGCCTATTTATGGGGCCGGTCAGCACCTTCTCTCCTTTTCTTTAGATTTAGCTCAACCTAAGCCTGCTATCGATAGTCTGGATGACCTCTCTGGATTCTCAGGTAATACAGACCCTGGCCAGTCTCTTACGCTTGAAGTACCGATAGGTAGTTTATCCTTAGAAACTATGAGCGTCATACTGGATCCTGCAACCAGGCAATTGGTCAATTTACAGCTAGGCGTTGGGTTTAACACAGATTGGCAAATCGTTGACGACATCCTCGAACTCAAAAGAATAGCGGTTCTTTTTACTATACCTACCCCTTCACAACCCGATAACTTATCTGTTCATATTTTGGCTCAGTTAAGCGTTGGAGCAGCCAATCTAGAAACCTACATATTTGTGCCTGATAACATTCTACGAGCGCAGTTAATTCCGGATAGTACCATAGATATGAGCGAAGCTCTGGCTTATTTTGCCAACGGAGTTGGGCTGCCTGGCAGCCATGATTTAAGCATTTACGAAATGAACGTCTTCGCCGATTTGACACAAAATATTTACAGTCTGCAATGTCAAGCCTCAGGCGAATTAACCGTCATTGAAGGATTTGTGGTCACCGAAATCGGGTTATCCCTTGAATACGCAAATCAAAACCTTTCCCAAGTAGTATTTGGAGGTAGCTTTACGATTGCCCAAACTGAATTGCATCTGCTGGCAAGCAGACAGGCCGATAACTGGCAACTCTCCGGAAATACTGGCCCAGACCAAAAAATCCCTATCGGAACCCTCATCACCGACCTGGGCAATCTATTTGGCCCCCTCACCCTCCCCGCCGCCTTGACCGACCTGACCATTGAAAATCTGATGGTCTCTTTCAACAGTGCAACTGGGAATTTTAGCTTTGCAGGTGAAGGAACGTTGCCTATCAACGGCCGCAACTTGGAAACCACACTGACGATTGACATCACCCGCCAACCAGACAATACCTACACCAAACGTTTCGGCGGCCACATTATGATTGGCGGGTTGCAGTTCGATTTGTTGTTTGTGCAGGACGCGGCTTCAAATCACTTTGTCGCCGCCTACAGTCACACGGCCGCGGTCCAACCGCTTCCTGTAAAAACATTTGTCGCCAGCCTCTCGGAAACAGTTGCCAACTACATCCCAGCCAGCATGGAAGTTGACTTGCAGGATGTACTCTTTGCCTACCGCCGGGATGAAACCGCCTCCCAATTTGTGTTCGGGCTAGACATCGGCTCCGGCTTCAACCTGTCCCAGTTGCCGCTGGTGGGTGGGGTCATTGCCCCGGATCAAACGATTGGCGTGGACCACCTGCAAATTATCGTCGCTTCCAGCCCCATTACGTCAGAGGTGGTGGGCGAGTTCAACGGGCTGCTGCCTGAAGGCATCACCCATCTGCCCGACAGAATGTTGGATGAGGGCGTCAACGTGGCGGCCACGATTAACTTTGGCGGCTCGATGGAACTGCTGAATCTGCCGGTGCGCGGTGGCGAGACTCCACCACCGGCGCCCATGCCGGTACCCGACCCCACCCCAAGAGCGATACCCGTAGCCACGGCCGACAACGCCAAATGGTACACGCTGCAAAAATCGTTTGGCCCTGTTCACTTTGAACGAATCGGGGTGCAGTACCAAAATTCGGCCCTGCTCTTTTTGCTGGATGCCTCCCTCTCGGCCGCCGGCCTGACGCTCACATTAGATGGCCTGGGGTTTGGGG
The DNA here is from genome assembly GCA_016124945.1 of bacterium. Lineage (GTDB taxonomy): Bacteria > Chloroflexota > Anaerolineae > Caldilineales > Caldilineaceae > RI-153. The sequence continues at coordinate 72,591 of WGMT01000068.1, forward strand.
CGTCGCTCAATCCCTTTACCCCCCGTTTTGACCTGAAAGGGCTGGGCCTTGATTACCGCAACGGGCCGCTGGAAATTGGCGGCGCATTTTTGCGCGAAACCGTTCAGTTGCCCGACGGTGAGATTGTAGATGAATATGATGGCGCGGCCGTTATCCGCACCTCCGCCCTTACCCTGTCCGCCGTCGGCTCTTATGCTCGGTTAAATGGGCAGCCTTCCCTCTTCATCTACGCCGTTCTCGATTATCCCCTGGGCGGCCCATCCTTTTTCTTCGTCACCGGCCTGGCCGCCGGTTTTGGTTACAACCGTTCGCTTAACGTGCCTGATGTCGGACGGGTAGCCGACTTTGCCCTGGTACGAGAAGCCGTCTCCATAAGCACGGGGGCCACGCCCAGCAGCCTGGCCGACACCCTTAACAACTTGCGTAATGACGTACCCATTGACCTTGGACAGAACTTTTTGGCCGTTGGTATCAAATTTACCTCTTTCAAACTCATTGATTCCTTTATCCTGGTCACCGTCTCCTTCGGCAATCGCTTTGAACTGGACATCCTGGGCCTGTCTACCCTGGTCGTGCCCACCCCCCTGCCCGGCGATACGCTGACCCCCCTGGCCGAAGTGCAAATGGCCCTCAAAGCCTCCTTTATTCCCGACGAAGGCTTTTTGGGCGTCAGCGCCCAATTAACCGATGCTTCCTACATCCTGTCCAGGGCCTGCCATCTGCAAGGCGGTTTTGCCTTCTTTGCCTGGTTCTCCGGCCCCAACGTCGGCGATTTTGTGCAGACGCTGGGCGGCTACCATCCCGACTTTCGGCCCCCGGCCCATTACCCCACTGTGCCCCGACTTGGTTTCAATTGGCGCGTCAACGGTGAGTTGACTTTGAAAGGGGAAGCCTATTACGCCCTCACGCCGTCGGCCTTGATGGCAGGCGGTCATTTGCAAGGAAGCTGGCACAGCGGCCGTTTAATGGCCTGCTTCAACGTGGGGGCCGACTTTATCATTGCCTGGAAACCCTACCATTACGACGCCCGCGCCAATGCCAATTTGATGGTTCATTACACCTTCTCCGTTTTTGGCGTGCGCAAGCGCATCAGCGTCGATGTGGGCGCCAATCTGCACCTGTGGGGACCGGAATTTTCGGGCACGGCCCACATCCACCTTTCGGTTGTGTCGTTTGACATTCGCTTCGGTAGCCGCGCCAGCGCCGCGCAGGCAATCGATTGGCAAGCGTTCCGGGCTTCTTTCTTGCCCGCGGATGATGAAGATATCGTAAGCCTGGTGGTGGCTGGGGGGCTTATACAAGAGTTGACAGATGAGACAGGAGCGTTGACCGGCTGGATTGTGAATCCTAAGCAGTTTACCGTGGCCACCAGTTCCGTCATTCCCGTCAAATCGTCTGATACGGCCGCCGGCCCATTCGAGTCAAACGTGGGCATAGCGGCCATGGGGGTTCAGCCTGTAGATTTTGCCTCCACCTATACCATAACCGTCACCGGTCCGGGCGATCAACCTGTGGGTGCTATATACGAACCTATCTTAAAAGATGCCCCGGCCGGCTTGTGGGGCCAACAACTGCTGCCCACCCTCAACGACCCGGCCTTAATCGCCAACACCCTGGCCGGTTTTACCATTAAACCAGCCGGTGGCCCAATAGCCGGAACTACTTTGCCCATTAACCGCAACCAGTTACAATTCTCAACCACCCCGGCCCAACCCTATGACCTGACGTCGCTCGTCTCCTTTGTGGCCGAGTCATTAGATGAAACGGCCCGGCGCGACATCATTCGCAGCGAATTGGTCAATGAAACGACGGTGACAGCCCGCGCGGACTTGCTGGCTGCATTAGACATCGGCGAGACCATCACCTTGAGCAATAACACGGCCGACGTTTTTGTCATGGCTCCGCAAATATTAGTTTAAGAGACAGTTACGCCGTAACCTACTCCCAAATCGCCGGCGTGGCCGGGAATGAAAATCTGTAGCGCGAACTGGAAAGTTCGCCCTACATTTTCGAAGGAGGCAGCCCTTATGAATCAAACACCAGCTCTTGCCACACAAATTGAATTTATTGATTTTCACCAGCCTGCTTTGGTTGTCGGGGAATATCAGGTTACTGCTAGGCAGACAATCGGCAGTACCGCCCCTGATGATACCCGCATCCCGGCCATCACATTCAGCACCAACCGGCGACTGGTTGTCTCCGGCGAGCGATTTACCCTACAACCGGCCGGCGTCATGGCTGTTTTTCCACCCGACAGCAGTCTGGGGGATTATGATAACGTGCTGCCGCACGTCGTTCTTACGCGCAGCACCCTGCCCTGGGAACGGCGACCAGACCCGGACAGCACCACACCCGCTCCCTGGCTGTACCTGCTGCTGTTAACGGAAGTGGATATGGAGGGCCGTTCCATCACTCCCCAAACCGTTCCCCTCGACGACTTGTTGGCCTCTAGTGCGAATGGCGTCTACTGGCCGGGCCTACAATTGGAAACAGGCCAAACGGCAGCCGATCGTGTCAACGTTATTGACGTGCCCCAATCCCTGTTAGGCCAGATTTTGCCTACGCCTGCGGAATTGCCCTATCTGGCCCACGTGCGCCAGGGCGTAGATGAAGCAGGCAACCTGGTTGATGAAGAGATGGCTTTGCTTATCGGCAACCGGTTGCCTGCCAGGGGGCAAGTGAACACGGTCCACCTGGTGTCTATTGAAGGGCGTTATAACAACAATGGGTTCGATTTTCAAGGGGCGGGACCGGCTGACCTCATTCGCCTGGTCACGCTGAAAAGCTGGCGTTTCACGGTTGTGGATGAACAACAAACCTTTAAAACGTTGTTATTGAACCTTAACCGTGATCATCCTACGCTGCGTTTACCCCATAACGACAATTCGCAAGCCGAGACTTATCTCCGTATGGGGTTTACACCGCTACCGCATGCGATACGACAGGGAGAGCGTACGGTATCCTGGTATCATGGCCCGCTGGCAACCGGGGCTAACCCCACTACGCTCAGCTTGCCTGTGCAAACGGCCGATGAACTTACATACTATGATCGCGATACCGGTTTGTTTGACGTTTCCTATGCGGCGGCCTGGGAAATCGGGCGGCTGTTGGCCCTGCAAAGTCCCGTTTCTGTCGCCCTCTATAACTGGAAACGCGCGCACCGGCAAATGTCGGCCAGTGAACAACAGCAGCGCAACACCCATTTACCGCCTGTCAACACCATAAACAGTGCCCAGGCAGACATCCCGCCCGAGGTTGAAAATTGGTTTGCCCGCTTAAACCGGCTGGAAGGGATTCCCTTCAACTATTTGCTGCCGGCAGAGCAGATGTTACCGGCTGAATCGATTCGTTTCTTTCATCTAGACGAAGCCTGGATAAGCAGTTTGTTAGATGGGGCATTGAGCATCGGCCGAGCCACTACGTTTGACCACGCCTATGACCGCGACCAACTCATGCATCTGGCTGCCAACCGCTACACCGGTGCCACCGGCTTCTTGATGCGCTCGGCTGTTGTTGCCGGTTGGCCGGGACTGTTGGTAGATGGTTACGCCGAGCGAATTGATGATAACAATTTTACGCCGGTTCACCTACCTGTGAGCCTGGTACGGATGGCGCGGCTGTCAGACAACGTGCTGCTTTGCCTGTTCGGCGGCGAAACGCAAACCATTGACATTCATCTGAAACCGGAAATGTTGCATTTTGGCGTGGCTCGGAATAGTGGTGAACCGGTCGGCTACCACAAACTGTTACGCAACGGGACCTCTGTCACCATTCCATTCCGGTCAGAGGGTGGCTCAAGGATAGTCGATATGCAGCAACTCGCGCTGGAGATTGATGCCCCGTCTATCACATCGGCCCGATTTGCATTAGAGATGATTGAGGGTGTAGAGAAGGTTCGCTTTACCCGAATGCCTACATCCTGAAATCGACTCTGGCTGACTGCTTGGTGCAAGCCACTGGGACGCTGACCGAGCGGGAAATGCAGGAACAGGTCCTCGACGATTGGTCAGGGGGAGAGCCGCCGGGGTGCTGGAGCTAGGCCGGTCCGTCCAAGAATAGTTCGGCGTCACAGAATTTCAAATGCCGCCCGACAGTGTACCAGGGATGTTCACCCAAAATGACTCTTACGCAACTTCCGTGATCTGCGACGAAAGCGCGTCATTACGAGGTCAACATCAATTCGGCTCGAGCCGTTCAAGGAAGTTGCATAAGAGCTATATAGTGGGAAACAGCACAGGTGTACCGGCGTGCAGTGGGTGCGACGAAAGACAAAAGACGGAGGACGGTACACATCGGGTGTACTATCCTCCGTCTTAATTTCATACTACTACCAGAATAGACATCAGCCCTTGGAACCGGATACCAGACGGGTCCGACTACGCGGCGAGTAGTCGGTTACTCATCTATCACCACCTCGATATCAGGCAGAGCAATCTCAATCCGCCGCTCATCCCCGAAGGGGCTGAAGCTGCGCTGCGCCGGCTCCTCCCCCAGACGGGCAATGCAGCTTGCCCAGATCACAAAACGCGTCCGTTCTTGTGCGGAGAGGAGATCCGCCATGACCAGCACCTCGTCAATGTAATCCACGAAATCACACAGCTTCACCCGCAGCCCTTCCACGGTTTCCTGTTGCATGATTTCCTGAAGCCGCTGCTGTAGGTGCCTTGCATGTTGCGGGGCGACCGACTCCAACAACCGGGTGATCAGGGTGGCATAGAGTTTATTCAGTTCTCTAAACTTGACGTCGTCGAGTTGGTGTTTGTTGACTTTCATGGTTGTGGTGTCGCTATGGGCGACGGTGTATCGTTACTGGGTACCGGCGCAACATATTCAGCGGCGCTGACGGTGGGATTGGGGATATTGTACAGACGTTCAATGCGAATCCACGGAAGAAAGAGCGGAGTTGGGAAGAGAATCCCGACACTCAACACCGTGATGCTGGTCACACTCTGCACCACGACGTTGCGCCAGGGGATGACGCTCAGGCCAAGGTCGCGAATCTGTTTGGCGATGTACTGCCATCCATCCGCTGGGAAGTAGTTGGTGTGGAACTGGCCGTTGGAATAGAGGGCGAAGAACCAGCGATTGCCACACTCTGCGATCTTCATAGCAACGATGACCGTCTGCGCCATGTTGGCATAGAGACGGGCGTTGTCATTGCCCATCATCTGTGACAGAAATGGCGCTGCCGTGTGATGCGGTGGATCACAGTTGACCTGAGAGTCTACTCGCTCCGCACCGGCGTGTACCGGACTGACCAATAACATTACGACACAAAACACGCTAAACACAACGTACCACCTACGCTTTTCCATGATGTTCTCCCTGTTGACCTTGCCTGGGCAAGGGGATGGCGCGGGCACAGTCTCAGGAACGGTGTCCGAGCGGGAGACTCACATCATGGGTGTCACGTCTAGCGTAGGTGTCGGCGTCGAGGTCTATCGTCGGGCGGGTGCTGCTTGCACCTGAAACTGCCCCACAGACGAAAAAAGAGACGCTTGCGCGTGCCCAAAGCTTATTTACTTTCGTGGAAAG
>WGMT01000024.1 GCA_016124945.1 bacterium
CCGCTTCGGTCAAATCCATGAACCTCTGTTGATTTTCATGTTTCTGACACGCTCCACCACACACTTTGTTCGGTGGGCCGACTGCTGATTTTATCGGAGACTCTCTTTGAAGTCAAATCGAGAACGCTTCAAATGTTTTTAGGTTTCTAGCCGTGATGATTGGCTGCGGAAATTCGGTTTGGTTTTGCCGCCATTCTAACAGGGTGATAGAATGATCAAAATAGAATGATCAAATCGATGGTTTGGCACTTGTGTTCGGCCAGCCATGTTGAGCGAGGAATTGCCGATCTGCCTTTGACAACGACGACGCGATTTCGTCTAGTAGCTCAGGACGGCGTTCTATTGTCCGTAGTAAGGACTGTTCACGCCGCCAACGTTCGACGTGTCCATGATGGCCGCTGAGCAGCACATCAGGGACATGTTCGCCACGAAAACTGAGCGGACGGGTATAGTGTGGCCCTTCCAGTAGGCCACCCAATCCTGGTGAGTGGCTGTCTTGATGGGCGCTAAGGGCATAACCTAGCGCCCCTGGCAGTAAACGGGTGACAGCGTCGACAATGACCATTGCCGCCAGCTCTCCACCGCTAATGACAAAGTCGCCGATGCTGATTTCGTCGGTGACAAGGTGACGACGTACGCGCTCGTCGATGCCTTCGTAACGTCCGCAGATTAAGGCGATCCGGCGATGGGTGCTTAGCTCGGCGGCAATATCCTGATTAAATGGGCGGCCCTGAGGCGACATGAGGATGACGGGGACATCGTCCGGCAATAGCGGGGAATCGTTCTGGTCCCAAAAAGGCAGGTTAGAAAACGCGTCTACAGTAGGAAGAGACCAGCCGCTTGGACGACTGAGGACAGTTTCGACGGCGCGGAAGATCGGCTCCGGCTTCATGATCATACCTCCGCCACCACCGTAGGGGGTGTCGTCGCAAACGTGGTGACGGTCGGTGGTGTAGGCGCGGATATCGTGTAGCGCAATAGACAGCAGTTCTTTTTCCTGAGCGCGCTTAAGGATACTTTCGCCAAACGGTCCTGCAAACATGGCCGGAAAGAGCGTGAAGATATCAAAGTGTAGCGTTTGTAAGGCTTCTTCGTAAGCTTCGGAAGGCGCAGATTGGTCGACCACTCAAGGTTTTTCCATCATTTGACGGTTTATATTGTTGTGTCGCTTCAGCGAGCTGTGTTGGCGGCCGATGCGCTTTACCGCTCTACTGCGTTTTACCGCAAAACGCGGCTACACCAACGGTTGCGCAGTGGCTCGTGGGGCAGACGTCTTCCTAGCATCCAACGAGGCATCGACTGGATTGGCGGCGGCGTTGACAGGCTGATTGTAGCACAGGGGCTATCACCCGAGAAGCTGCTCGCTCAATCGGATCCACTGACGCCTATACAAAGAAGTGCGGCGACGCTGTTACAGGTGACGTTGGCCTGCGCCTGCGTGGTGGTGATCTGGCTAAACTGGCCCCAATCGGCGGCTGCCCCAATTGTGGATACAGATCGAATGCGCGCAGTCGGTGCAGCGGCAGATGCTGTGGACTCTGATGCGCCTTTATCGGCCGGGGAGACAATTCTTCAGATCCCTGTAAAAAACGCAGTTACCCCAGTGGAAAGTGTGGTTGAAGGCGCTCAGACGTCATCGGTGGTGCTGATCGGTGAACAAACGGATGCAAAACCGAATGTGGAGACGCTACTTGCCCAGATGACGGCAAACACCACCGGTGATGACAGCGCCGATCCTGCGAATGATGTTTCGCCTTTAAATGTGAGCACATTGGCGCCGCTTTCTGAACAAATTTCCGCCACAGAAAGTGCTGTTGAATCTGGTGCGGTGAACCCTGAAATCGTTGAGCCGGAAACCGAATTGCCCCAGGACAGTGCCTCTGCTGCGATTCTAAGTCGGCTGGAAGCAGCCATTGCCAAAGCGTTAGAAGACGCTGCAACGGAGACTGAAAATGCGCCTCAGGATAATCTAGTGGTGGTGGAGCCCCAGTTTCAGCCCCAGTCGCAGGAGCCTCAGCCTCAAGCCGTTGCGCCGTCTTCAACGTACCCGTTCGCCACTGTGTTGGGGCCGGAATGGGAGAGTTTTACGCCGCTTTCGTCTGAAGAGATCGACCACTATTGGCTGGGCTTGGCCTTCCCTGCCGGCTATAACCAATTCTACAGCCCAAGTTATCAGTTCGGCAGTACCGCAGGTGGCAGATACCGCCCCCATCACGGCGTGGACATATCTAATCCACTGGGCACGCCGGTGATTGCAATGGCCGGCGGCGAGGTGATCCATGCCGGGCCCGACAATCCAACCTTGTTGGGGCCGTACAACAATTTTTACGGCAATAGCGTCGTGGTGCGCCTGGAGCGCACATTGCCCACACCTGAGGGCGAAAAAGAGGTCTTTTTGCTGTATGGACACCTCAACGAAGTCTTCGCCGAGCGAGGACAGCGCCTGAACCCGGGCGATTCAGTGGGCACAGTGGGCATGACTGGCATTGCCATCGGTCCGCATCTGCATGTAGAGATCCGAGTAGGGCAGAACAGCTACATGACAGCCGTGAATCCAGTTCTCTGGATGCAGCCGCCCAGGGGTACAGGTTCTGTGGCGATCCGGCTGCTCAACGCGCAAGGACAGTCTTGGGCGGGGGCACGGGTAAGTCTGCTTCGCTACGAAGGCGAAAGCGCTCGTTGGGTACGCACTGTGGAGACTTACCGTAGCGAAGAACGGTTACGTGGTAATCCACTTTGGGGCGAAAACGGGGCTGCGTCTAATCTCACTGCCGGGGCCTATTACATCGCTGCTGAGATAAACGGCGAAAAGGTGGGCCAGAACATTGTCGTCGAAGACGGCAAGACGACCTTTGTGGAGTTACGGACGCAACAGTAATGGCCGAATTATCCCTGGTGACAATTTATACCGACGGTGCTTGTTCTGGAAACCCAGGCCCGGGCGGCTGGGCGGCGGTTTTGCAGTATGGCGAGCACGAAAAGGAACTGAGTGGAGGTTTCCGCGACACCACCAACAACCGCATGGAGTTACGCGCTGCTGTAGAATCACTCAACGCGCTCAAACGTCCGTGTCGGGTAAACCTGTACACCGATAGCAGCTACCTGCGCGATGGGATCACTAAGTGGGTCCACGGTTGGCAGCGCAACGGCTGGCGCACTGCTGCCAAACAGCCGGTGAAGAACCAGGATTTGTGGAAGGCGCTGCTCGAAGCCGTTGCCCGACACCAGGTCAATTGGCATTGGACCAAAGGTCACGCCGGTGACGAACTCAACGAACGCGCCGATACGCTCGCCACCAGTGCAGCGCAACAGGTGACGGCGGCGGATCCGGCGGATGTTGAGGCGACGGATTCGCCGCTGGATTCGACGCCGGATACGCTGCTCTAGCAGATGCGATTAGGTGATTGAGAGATTAGGCGATTTCAGATCGTGTACACGATCTAAAATCGCCTAATCTCTCAATCGCTTAACCTCCACTCTCTCTTCAATCGAAAGCACTCGACATGAACCTCTCCGCGCTCTGCAAACTCCTGCTCGATGAGGATCGGCTACGGCTGATCGGTCTCCTTGCGCTAGGACCGTTAAGCCAGACCGATTTGATGGCGAAGTCTTCGATGAAGGCGGGCGTGCTGGCGCGGCATCTTTACCAACTTCAAGAAGCGCGCTTGATCGGCCAACAGCGCCTCGACGGCCTCGATCACTTTGTCCTCAATGTGGATCGAGTTCAAGAACTAAAGCGTCAACTCTTTGCAGCGCCTGTGGAAGAAAAACCACAAAGCGAGGAAGATCAGGTGCTCAGCCGCTTTGTTGAAAATGATCGACTGACCCAATTGCCCACCCAACACCCCAAACTGTTGATCGTCCTTGATTGGCTGGTGCAGGAGTTCCACCCCGGCGTCGACTACCCTGAACGTGCCGTCAACGAGATCCTCGACAAGCACGCATCAGATTATGCCACTTTGCGCCGCATGTTGGTCGACTACCAATTCCTGACGCGGAGCGGAGGAATTTATCGACGTGTTGAGGCGCAAGACGCGTAGCGCGGCTGTTTGCTTGTAAAAAGATGATGGGATGATGGACTATCACCATCTCCCATCATTCCATCATCTCCTAACCCACACGACCTTTTTAAGGAGAGCCCCTATGTCCTCACCCAACGTGATCGTCTTTTTCACCGATCAACAGCGCTGGGACACCACCGGCGTTCATGGCAATCCACTGGATCTGACACCCAATTTCGACCGCATGGCCCAACGCGGTACACACGTCTACAATTCTTTTACCATCCAACCTGTGTGTGGGCCGGCACGCTCGTGCCTGCAAACCGGCTTGTATGCCACGCAGACAGGCTGCTTCCGCAATGGCATCCCCCTGCCCACGGACATGCGCACCCTGGCCCACCACTTCAACGACGCCGGCTACACCACCGGCTACATCGGCAAGTGGCACCTGGCAGACAGCGAAAGCGCTGGCCCTGTACGCGAGGAACAACGGGGCGGCTACGACTACTGGCTGGCCTCGAATCTGCTCGAATTCACGTCTGACGCCTACGACATGGTGATGTATGACAACGACGGCAAGGCGGTAAAGATGCCGGGCTACCGCGTCGACGCACAGACCGACGCCGTGATCCGCTATGTGGACGCCCACCAACACGATCCGTTCTTCCTCTTCGTTTCGTACATTGAACCGCACCACCAGAACCACGTGGACGATTACCCGCCCCCCGACGGTTACCGCGAACGCTACGCCGGTCGGTGGACGCCGCCGGATTTGGCTGCGTTAGGCGGCTCCACACAGGCGCACCTGGGTGGCTACTTTGGCATGGTCAAGCGGCTAGACGAAGCGCTGGGCCGTCTACTTGACGCGCTGAAAAGTCTGGGGATGGACGAAAATACCATCATCCTGTTTACGTCGGATCATGGCAATCACTTCAAAACGCGCAACGGGGAATACAAACGATCTTGCCACGAAGCGTCGATTCGGGTGCCCACTGCCATCTGTGGGCCAGGCTTCGAGAGCGGTGGACAGATTCGCGAGTTGGTGAGTCTGGTCGATCTGCCGCCCACGCTGCTCGATGCCGCCGGCATCCCCGTCCCCGCCGAGATGGCTGGGCGCTCGATTCTACCGTTGGTGCGCAAAGAAAAAGACGCCGGCTGGCCCGAAGAAGTCTTTATTCAGATCAGCGAATCGCAGGTAGGCCGCGCCGTGCGCACACAACGCTGGAAATATTGTGTCACTGCGCCGGACAAGAGCGGCTGGGCCGACGCAGGATCAGATCACTACGAGGATCAATTTCTCTACGATCTCCAGGCAGATCCCCATGAACTGACCAATCTGATCGGTCTCGAATCGCACAAAGAAGTCGTCGACGTGCTGCGCCAACGTCTTTTCCAGCGCATGCAAGCCGTGGGCGAAAGTGTCCCCACCCTCGCGGACGCACCGTCGCTGCCCGCCGGTCAGCGCAAGGTGACGTCGGCAGAGGCCAGATCGTGACAGCCGAATGAAGGCGCGGTCAACTTGAGATTAGGCGATTGAGGGATTGGGGCATTTCAGATCGGGTACCCGATCTGAAATGCCCCAATCCCTCAATCGCCTAATCTCCCCCCAATCACCAATCACCCATCACGACCCCCCAATTACTCCTTTATGAAACGACTAATCGATTTTTTTGCTGGTTCAATTGTCCTGTGGCTGGCGTTATGGCGACTGGTGGGCGATGCCAATGGCTGGCTGGCACTGGCGAATGCGTGGGCCTTCTGGCTGCTGTTGAAAGGCGTCCCATTGGGGACGGTTGCCCTGTGGCGACGTTCAAAGGTGTTGGCTCTCCTGTGGGCCGTGGGCGCGGGGACATTTTTCGTCGGGCGTTACCGGCCGCTGTTGGCGCGACTACGGCCATCCTATCCCCGTGAACCCATCGCTGGGGATCGGCTGAAGGTTGTCAGTGCTAATCTGCTCAACGAATCACGCAATCTCGACGAGCCGACACAGGCACTCCTCGACTTGGACGCCGATCTACTGCTCTTCCAGGAGTGTATTCAAAGCCACTGCGAGCAACTGGAATGCACGTTGGCACAACGGTACGCGTACCGGGCATGGGTTCCGTATCTGCCCAGCAACATGGGGTTAGGCATCGTCAGTCGCCTGCCCTTCGCCATTACCGGCATTTGGCAGGACATCGGGCTGGAACCCTACGCTTTGCGCGCCGAAGTGGCCCTGCCCGGCGGCCCATTCGACGTCTACTGCATCCACTTTATCTCACCCAACCACCAGATCCGCCGCTGGGGACCGACCCGGCTGTTGCGTACTCGCGAACAGCAGATCCGTACTGTATTACGGGAGATCCAGAGCCGCCAACGGCCTGTCATCATTGCCGGGGATTGGAACAGCACCGAAGGCGCTGACAGCTACCGTTGGACTTCTGCTCAGCTTGTAGACGGCTGGCATGAAGGGGGCGACGGCCCCGGCTGGACGTGGCAGCGTCTTCTCTTGGGCCAAGATGTACCACCCCTGCTCCGCCTCGACTACCTCTTTCATACAGGAATGACTCGTCCTCGCGCTGTGCAGGTGACGAAAATGCAATCTCTCCGTGATCCACGAATCGGCTCGGATCACTGTCCTATTGTCGCCGACCTCGTCGTTACTCAGACACAAAGAGCCCAGACACAAAGAGCCCAGACACAAAGAGCCCAGACACAAAGAGCCCAGACACAAAGATAGGTAACAAACCGTACCGATGTCCGGTCCACGAGAAGCATGGTGTCGCTACTATGGTTTTCGTGGACACGTTTTTTCAGAAATTGTCCACGGATTACACGGATTTATAGGATTCAGAAGGAGAGATGCCTTCTCCTACCGTCACCAAAGGACACTTGACTATGAAGTCTTCCCCGATGACGCACCTTTTCCATTTGTCCAGTGAGATTGGTCCTCGACCCGGTGGATCGGCGGCGAATGAGACGGCGGCGCAGTACATTGAGCATGTTCTCAGTCGCTGCGGCTTTTCGGTGGAACGACAGACTTTCACCTGCCCAACCTGGGTTGTCTACGAAACCTATCTTGAGGTGAACGGGGAATGGGTGCCGGCGGCGGTCAATCCGTACTCGCCGCCGTGCGATGTCACAGGGGCGGTGGTGCCGGTGGGGACGCTGGCCGAACTGAATGCTGCTGATTTGAGCGGACAGATTGCGCTGCTTTACGGACATCTGGTGCGGCGACCGCTGCCCTGCAAAGCGTGGACATTCAAGAGCGAAGACGAAGCCCGCACCGTAGAATTGCTCGAAGCGAAACAGCCGGCAGCCATCATCGCCGTGCAGTCGCGCTTCGGCGACCTGGAACGGCTGATCGAAGACGCCGATCTGCCCATCCCATCGGTGACGGTGACGGCGCAGGTCGGGTTGCCGCTGCTCAAGCGTCCTGACGCGGTGGCCTATCTGCGCATTCGCAGCACAAGCGCAGTGGGCGAAACGTCGAACATTATCGCCCGCCGGCCCGGTTCCCAGCCTGGACGGGTGCTGCTCTGTGCTCACTACGACACCAAGTACGACACCCCGGGCGCAGCGGACAACGGCAGCGGCGTGTCTGTCCTTTTGGCGGCGGCGGAACGGCTGAGCGCAGAAACGCCTACCTACGACCTGGAAGTCGTCGCCTTCACCAACGAAGAGTATCTGCCTGTCGGCAGCGCTGTCTATCTAGAGCGGCTGGGCGACGGCGTGGATGCAGCAATGGCCGAACTACAGGCGGTGATCAACTGCGACCGCGTCGGCTGTGCACTGGGCGTAAACAGTATCACCACGCTTGCCGCCAGCGACGACTTCCGCAGCGCCCTGGACGAACTGGTGCAGCGCTATCCTGGCGTAACCTGGGTCGATCCGTGGATCGAGAGCGATCACGCCTTCTTCGCCTTCCGCGGCGTCCCCTGTATTGCGCTGAGCAACAGCGGCGCACCCCACTGGGATCACCTACGCGGCGACACCCTCGACTGGATCAGCCCGGCGCGGCTCGATGAAGCCACATCCCTGGTCTGCGACGCCGTCCACTGCCTGCAATGCAAACCCCGCGGTTGGGGGCGAGAGAACTAGAGCGCATCCTATCTCCCCCTTCATGCCCTGCGTGAAACGTTTGACAATCCTCTGCCGTGATTCTATAGTTCGATGACTTCGGCCATCCTATCCACCCCACCGGCGAGGACTCATGATTATTGATGCTCACATTCACTACGGCGACGACCACCCGGATTTCCTGGCGTTGCTCGATAGGGAAGCGCTCAAACTGCTCAACATCTGCGTCGCCCATGTCGACAATGAATGGTCTGATTGGTATGGGCAGGCGGAACGCTACCGCATGTTGACCGAACAACTGCCGCAGCGTTTTGCCTGGTGCACCACCTTCGACCTGCCCCGTTTCGACGATCCCAACTACGTGGACGACGTCATCGCGCAATTGGATCGCGATTTCGATGCCGGTGCGGTGGCATGCAAGGTGTGGAAAAACGTGGGCATGGAGGTAAAGACGCCCGACGGCGACTTCTTCATGGTGGATGATCCACTGCTCGATCCTATCTTCGAACACATCGCCAAACGAGGACGGACGCTGCTCACCCACATTGCCGAACCGCTGGCCTGTTGGCAGCCCCTGGATGAGAACAACCCCCATTACGGCTATTACAGCCGCAACCCACAATGGCACATGTACAATCGCCCCGAATTCCCTTCGCACGAACGTTTGATGGACGCACGGGATCACATGGTGGAGAAGCACCCCGCTCTACGTGTTGTCGGCGCACACTTCGGCAGCCTGGAATACGACGTCGACGCCGTGGCGACGCGCCTGGACCGTTACCCCAACTTTGCCGTGGATATCTCCGCCCGCCTGCTAGACATCGCCATCCAAGACAGCGACAAAGTGCGCCAGTTCTTTATTGACTACGCCGACCGTATCCTCTTTGGCACTGATGTGGTTATGCGCACGCCCTTGTCGAGCATGGACGACGTCACCCGGTCCCACGCATTGCAGACACTCAAAGAGGTCTACCAGATGCACTTCGCCTACTTCGAGCGCAGCGACATGGTAACCGTGCGCGGCCGATCCACACGCGGGATCGATCTCCCCGGCGACGTGCTGACCAAGTTCTACCGCACCAATGCAGAGACTTGGTATCCTGGGCTCACCTGAGAAATTTTCCACAGATGACTGCACTGCAAAAAGCAGAAATGCTACCACGGAGGAGACGGATTCAAAGGATTTATTAAATTTGTGGAGGAGTTCCCTGTGGCAACGATACAGATTGTAGATCTGACGCCGGATATGAAGGTGGAATGTGAGGCGGCAGCGCGTCTATTGAACGTCGCCTTTGCCCAAAATTGGCCTGGCTCCTGGGCGACGATGGAGGACGCGCGCGAGGAAGTATCTGAGATGGTCGAGCCTGAGCGCATCGCCCGTGTCGCCCTAGACGGGGAAAAGGTCGTCGGCTGGATCGGCGGCATCCCTGAGTATAATGGCAACGTTTGGGAGTTGCATCCCGTTGTGGTTGATCCACAACGCCAGAGGCAAGGGATCGGCGCACTGCTGGTACGCGACTTTGAGGAACAGGTACGTCGCTGCGGCGGTCTCACGATCCAGTTAGGCACAGACGACGTCAACGAGATGACGTCTCTGGCCAGTGTGGATCTCTACACCGATACGTGGGAAAAAATCCGCAACATCCGAAATTTCAAGGGGCATCCGTATTCCTTCTATGCCAAAATGGGCTATGTGATCATCGGTGTGTTGCCCGATGCCAACGGGCGCGGCAAACCTGATATCTACATGGCCAAACGCATAGAATAGCAGCACCCCAAAAATTTGCCCCTGTCTACCGGCTGTGCTAAACTGCGTTGTTGTGCCATGTATCGGATCCGGTTTTGTGTGGGCGGTGACTCGCAACCACTTTGCGTGTACTGCTCTTGTCCGCCGGCATACACCTATAGACTATTTATTATGTTGAGTTGAACAAGGGCGGTGACTTATGACAAACGCATTGATGGCTTCTTTACAGCCAACCAAAGAGAACATGCCGGATCTTGACGCCGGCGATACCGTGCGTGTCCACCAGCGCATCACCGAAGGCCGCAACGAGCGTATCCAGATTTTTCAGGGTGTCGTAATTGCGATGCGTGGCGGCAAATCTGCCGGCGCCACCTACACAGTGCGCCGTACCGGCACCCACGGTGTAGGTGTGGAACGTACTTTCCCACTGTACAGCACCAGCGTTGACAAGGTGGAAGTGCTACGCAAGGCCAAAGTTCGCCGTGCACAGCTCTACTACCTGCGCGATCGCCAGGGCAAGGCCGCCCGTCTGCGCGAGAAGCGCTTCATCAGCGTCTAGTTGTCTTTTTGACGCTGACTGCATAGATGAGTCAAAAGCACCGGCACCAATGTCGGTGCTTTTTGCTTTTCCGATTTAATTGGGCAGGCACCGCACCGGCCCCTGTCTGGCGTTGTGGCGCGCTCGGCCAACTTGAATTACAGCCCCTCTCTTTGCCGCGTTGGAATTATGATTGTAGCTATGGTATAACCGAAGTACATTGCTTTGTACTGGATACTCCCCTACCCCATAGATCGAACCCATATGCGCATTTTACTTATTAGTTGGGAATACCCACCTTTTGTGGTAGGCGGCATGGGCAAGCATGTCGCCGAATTGCTGCCGGCTTTGGCAGCGATTGCGAAAACGCAAGAGAACCTCTACATCGATGTGCTGACAACCCGTTCGGCGGGTGGGGCCACCGTGGAGCAGGTCTCTGATCAGGTGACCATCTACCGCACCGATATTCCGCCTATCGATCCAAGTGATCTTTTTAACAGCGTGGTGGAAGGCAACCGCACCCTTGAAACGCGCGCCCGAAGATTGGCCGAAGTCCACAGCTATGATGCGATTCATGTCCACGATTGGTTGACGGCGCGCGCCGGGATCACACTCAAGCATGAGTGGAAGACACCGTTACTTGTCACCATCCATGCCACTGAGCGAGGACGGCACCAATCGCATCTACCCAACGTAATGAGCCACCAGATCAACCAACTTGAGTGGGAGGTCTGCTACGAAGCATGGCATATCATTGTGTGTAGCGGCTACATGTCGGGCGAACTGCGTGGCTATTTCAACATCCCCCTCGACAAGATCAGCGTGATCCCAAATGGCATCGATCCGCTGCCGCTTCAGTCATGCGCGCCGGAAGAGGTCAAACGTTTGCGCAACCGCTATGCACCGCATGGTGAGCGCTTGCTCTTCTTTGTAGGGCGCATCACGCCTGAAAAAGGACTACAAGTGTTGCTGCGTGCCATGCCCTTGATCGCCAGCAGGCATGCCAATACGCGGCTTTTGATTGCAGGAAAAAACAGTGAACAGATGAAACCCCTGGTCGAGGAACTGAAACTAGGGCGGCGTGTTGAGATTTTGGGCTTTGTCAGCGATCAGCAACGCAACTGCTTGTATGCGACCGTCGACGCCGCCATTTTTCCCAGCCTCTACGAGCCCTTCGGCATTGTGGCGCTGGAAGCCATGGCCGCAGGTTGTAGTGTGATCGCGAGTGATGTGGGTGGGTTGAGTGAAGTGGTGCACCATCGCATCAACGGCCTGACGGTGATGGCAAACAACCCACCCAGTATTGCCTGGGCGGTGGATCAGATCTTCAACGAGCCGACACAAGCGGAACAGTGGCGAACCCAAGCGCGCAACGAAGTCGTCACCCTCTACGACTGGGGAAAAATCGCCGTTCGCACCGTGGAACTTTACCGCACTGTCCACTACGATCGGCTTAACACGGCATGGTAGACGCAGCGCGTCTTTTCCAAATAGTCCGTCTCTCCTGAGCGATCCTCAAGCCAGATCGAACCGTCTTACGGTCTGTCCCCTTTGCCGCGTACCTACTGCATTGCCTGCCAGGACATCTGCCTGGCAGACGCGTTCTCTTTCCCGTTTTTGATTGTATTTTGGAAGTGAAAAGGACTGAGTGATGACAAACCCAACCCCCTACAAAAAGATCGACACCGTGGCGCTGCCCATGACCGACATTGCCGTGGACAGCATCGTCAGCCGCACAATTGTGGCTGAGCCGGCGCTGCGTGTCGTCCTCTTCGGCTTTGCACCCGGCCAGGAGTTGACCGAGCACAAGACGCCAATGGCGGCCACGATTCAGATCCTCGCCGGTGAAGGGACGCTGGTGCTGGGTGATGAACCGTTGCCGGCGCGCCCTGGCGATCTTTTCTACATGCAGCCCAACCTGCCCCACAGCGTCAAGGCTGACACGGCGTTGACGTTGCTGCTGACCATGGTGAAAGGCAGCAGCACCCAATGAATGCGCTGTGCATGGCAACCAACAGATGAGATACGCAATCGGTGAGCAGAGAGGGATGGCCTATCGAGGTGCTAAAACCGGCCACTTATTGGGGATGGTGGTTGGCGACAGGCTGTAGCTGATCTTTGTACAAGGGGAATGTCACCTCGAACATTGTGCCATACCCCAGTTTCGACTTTACGTCGATGCGTCCGTGGTGTTGTTGGACAATCCCATAAACCTGGGCCAGCCCCAATCCTGTGCCGCGGCCTGGTTCCTTGGTGGTGAAGAAAGGTTCGAAGATCTGCGGCAGGATGGTTTCGTCGATGCCGGTGCCGCTGTCACTGAAGATCATGTGGACCGACTGAGGTGAACCGCCTTGCCGATCGAGTGCATGCTCCAGCCGGATAATCAACGTTCCTCCCTCTGGCATGGCGTCGCGCGCGTTGATCACCAGATTGGTGATCATCTGTTGAAGCCGTGTTGTGTCGGCGTTGACCACGTATTCGGCTGCCGCATAGCTGAATTGAACGTTGATCTGTGCAGGCAGTGTGCGTTGCATGAGGCTCACCTGTTCTGTCATCAGTGTAACCAGGTCTACGGGGCTTGTGTGCAACACAGAACGACGGCCAAAATCGAGCACTTGCTGCGCCAAGTCGGCGGCTAGACGAGTCTGTTGCGCGACTGTTTCGAGACGCGTGCGAACGGATGCTGGAACTGCTGGGGTAGACAACGCCATTTGTGTGTGTAAAGTGATGACGCCGAGGATATTGTTAAAGTCGTGGGCGATGCCCGCCGCCAATTGGCCGACGGCTGCCAGGCGCTCTTGTTGGACAAGCTGCGACTGTGTGCGCCGTAGTTCGTTGAGCGTCATTTCAATCTGGTAGTGGCTTTCGCGTAGCGCTTCTTCGACGCGTTTTCGTTCGGAAATGTCACGTACCATGCCCTGTATTCGGCCATCGGCCAGTAACTTGCCGCTAATCTCTACAAGGAGCGGTGAACCGTCTTTGCGTTTAAGTTTGTGCTCCACCAACTTGTCGCGTCCGCTTTGCAGGCGCTGCAACGCAGCCGCATACTTCTCCTCTGCGTCGCTGTAAAAGAGATCGCGCATATTCATCTGAAGCAGTTCCGCCCGATTGTAGCCCAGCATAGCGCAGCCGCTGGGGTTTACGTCGATGTAGTTCCCCTCGCTGTTGGCAAGGAAGATCCCGTCAGACGCCTGTTCGATCAATGTGCGGTAACGTTCCTCACTCCTGCTTAGCGCGTCTTCCACCTGCTTTAGATGCTCAATATCACGTGTCACCGAGAGCGTATGCGGTATGCCGTCGAGGAGGATCACCTTGGCCGACATCAAAGCGCGTATAACGTTGCCATTTTTGAGGCGGAACCGGGCTTCGAGGTTGTTTACCTGTCCATTTGCCAGCAAACCTGCGACAAGTTTCTCGCGGTCTGCCGGATCGTGCCACAGGTTGATCTCGGTCGACGTTTTGCCGATGACGTCGGCGCGGGTGTAGCCGGTGACCTGGCTGAAGCCTTCGTTGACGTCAACGAAAAGTCCGTCTGTGAGTCGATTGAGGTTAATCGCGTCTGGGCTGGTGCGGAAGGTAAGGCGAAAGCGCTCTTCGCTCTCTCTAAGTGCCTTTTCGGCCTCGATGCGTTCCGTAATGTCGCGAAAGTTGAAGACAACGGCATTCACACCTGATTCCGCCAGTAGGTTCGATATTGTGCTTTCGATCCAACGCCAGCGCCCGTCTTTGTGCCGGAAACGGTATTCAAGGGTGACAACTTTGCCTGGCTGTTGCATCAAATCGACTAAGCAGGCAATGACGCGGGGCAGATCGTCCGGGTGGGTAAATGCAGCGGGGTTGGCGCCGAGGATGTCTTCGATTTCATAGCCGAACATGCGTAGTGCGGAAGCACTTGCATATTGAAGCGTACCATCTATGCCCAGCAATGTGACCGCTTCGGGTGCGTGTTCAATCAGCTTTTTGAACCGTTGCTCTTCCGTGATCATGCTTCTTCTTCGCCTACCGGCGCGTGGCGTGGTTACTGCACGTGAGCAGAATCCACCTGATGAGACTTTGCTACTTATAGTTTACTTCCATTGGTTCTCTAAATCATAAATGATTTCGCTTGATGATAATGGTTCTGTTTTTCTAATTATTTGTATTTCATTTTGTAAGGTAAAATTTATAATTCGGTAGCTGGCATTGATCTTACCGTCTTTGCCTGTCTCTGCTCCAACTGGAGCGATCTCACGGACTGAGTACTCAGTGGTGGTAGGCTAAAGAAGCGGGATCCCTCACCGCTATAACCACCAGCATGGAGGAAACTGACCATGTCGACCCAAATCCAACAACGTGCGCTTGACACATTGCCCCATGCTTTACAGCAGCAAGATGAGCTTGCCGGGCGTTTGGCCGGTAAAAGAACAGTTATTTTCCTCGACTACGACGGCACATTGACGCCAATTGTAGCCCGGCCCGAAGACGCGCTGATCTCGCCTTCTATGCGGCAGACGGTGGCCGATCTGGCGCAGCGTTCTCCTGTTTGCGTGGTGAGTGGGCGAGATCGGCGCACCGTGCAGCAGCTTATGGGCATCGAAGATCTGATTGTCGCCGGCAGCCACGGTTTCGACATCTGGAGCCCCGATGGCGGGCAGATCGAGCATGCCGTGGGCGCAGAGTATGGCGAGTTGATGACAGAGGTCCGGCAACAAGTCGAAGCAGAGTTGACCGGTGTCGACGGGGCGATTGTCGAGCCGAAATCGGCGTCGGTGGCCGTCCACTACCGGCTGGCAGACGATGAAGGACGCCGTCATATTGCGGGTGTGGTTGAAGGTGTCCTGGCGCAGTATCCAGATGAACTCAAACTCACACCAGGCAAGATGGTCTACGAAATTCAACCCAAGATCGACTGGGACAAGGGCAAGGCTGTCCACTATCTCTTAAACGCCTTCAACCTGACCGGCGAAGCGATTGTCCCGCTTTACCTGGGCGACGACACCACAGACGAAGATGCCTTTCACGCGCTGGCCGGCCATGGCATCGGCGTTTTCGTCGGCAGCCTCGACGATCCCGAAGTGGCCGGGCGCACCACCGCGGCGGACTTTATCCTATACAGCGTGGACGAGGTGGAGCAGTTTCTGCAAAGATTAGGAAGTGGGTAAACTTTCTCTTCCTCTCCCCTTGGGTGGTGTTTTCTGCTGCGAAACCCGTTAGGATGGGACATATTTCTTCTTACGCGTAAATTTCTTCCGCGTCATTAGGAGGATGTGTTCTGTGGACAAGGTTTCGACTCTTTTTCGCTCGCCGTGGACGGTCGCTGTGTTTGTGGCGCTGGCGATTGCCGATCTGTGGCTGATCCCGGCGGAGCAGACGCTGGGTGGCATCATCAAGGTGATCTTCCTCCACGGCGCGCTGGTAGAGGTGGGGTTGGTCATCTTTCTCCTTGGTGGGCTGGTGGGATTGGCCTATGTTGTCTGGCGCACAGATCGGCTGGCCCACTGGGGCGCAGCCCTGCAAAAGACGGGCGTGATCCTCTGGATCTTCTATGCGTTGTCTAGCATGCTCTCCACCAAACTGGCCTGGGGCCAGTGGATCGCCTGGGACGAACCACGAGTGCGCGCCAGCGCTATGGTGCTGGGCTTTGTGATTGTCTCTTTGCTCTTTTCGTGGTGGGTGGGCAGCCAGCTCTTCACGGCGCTGGCAAACGTGGCCGTCACCGGCGTGGCGTTCTATTTGATCAAGGGCGCCAGCCTGTTACAGCATCCCTTTGATCCGATTGGCACCTCTAGTTCCCACACCTATCGGCTGTACTTTGGTTTCCTGCTCCTCATCATCCTCGTGCTGGCGATGCAGTTAACGCTCTGGCTGCGTAGCCGTGAACCCTCTTCGTTGATCTGAAAGGAAGTCCTACCTTCGAATGTGCCTCTCGTGAATCGCTGATTTAGGCCAGCATCGCTTGCACACTGCATAACACAAGATACCTTGTTTGCCAACCTGCCTGGTTTTCTGAAACCAGGCAGGTTTTTTTGTGTTGAGTCAACGCCAATAATTGAAATCTCAAGTAAAACCGAGGATTGCACTAAGAAAAACAACAAAATCAAAGAGAAATATCATAAAATCAAAAAATATATATTGACAAATCGAATTTTTCTGATAATATTTCTTTTAGAAGTTAAAGATTGTTTGAGTTTCCCCCGAGAAGATAGAAACGGAGCGACCCATGTTCGACCCGAAAGCATTTTCACTGGCTCAAATTCGCGCTGAAGAAATGCGGCGCAATGTGGATTTTGAACGAAGCATCGACTGGTACAGCGGGCAGCCTCCCTTCCACAAGCGCATGCTGGCCAGCGTTGGCCGCCGGATGATCGCTTGGGGAGCCGCACTGGAGAACCGCTACGGTGAAGTCAAGCAGCGATCTGCTGTCGCCCAGCAGACGAACTGGCAGCACACCGGCAACCGCATGGAGCGTGCCCTGTGAATCCACTGCCCAAACGGTGCCCCATCTGCGCCAACGAGGAACTGACCATCACCGGCTTTTTTTGCCGCGAATGTGACACCAAGGTGGAGGGGCGCTTCTACACCGCCAGCCCCTTCGCCGGTCTCAGTGCCGAGCAATTGGCCTTCGTGGAGACCTTTGTGCGCTGCGAAGGCAAGTTCACCCGCATGGAGACCGAACTCGGCCTCTCCTACCCCACCATTCGAGGACGGTTACACGAGGTGATCCGCGCCCTGGGCCACGAACCGGGCAAGGAAGAATCGCCCGTCTTCAACGATCAGGCGCGACGTGGCGTGCTCGACGCCCTCGAAGCAGGCGAAATCTCGTACGACGAAGCCATGCGTCTACTACAAGGCGAATAACCATTCTTTTGGAGCGAAAGATGAAAATCCAACACGATCTGAGTGACTTCACCGAAGTACCGCCCATCACCTTGCACGTGGCTGGCGATCTGCTCATCACCGGCTGGGACCGCAAAGCCATCGAAGCCGATACGGACGAAGAAGATCCCGATGTGGTCATCGCCGACGATCAAATCCACATCGACACCAGCGGCGATCTGCATATTCAACTCCCTACCGGCGTACGTTTATCCCTCGACGTCGGTGGTGATCTGCGCGTGCAGAGCAGCCGCAGTGTAATTCAGATCAACGCAGTAGGTGGTGACATCAACATTGAAGATGCGTTGTCTATTGAATTTAAGAACATCGGCGGCGATCTACGTGCGGTGCGCGCCTCAACGCTGACAGGACGCAGCATCGGCGGCAGCGCCACAGTGGACGAAATCGGCACTGTTGATATCAAAGACGTATCCGGCGATCTCACCGTGCGCAAGGCCGACACCGTCTCGTGTAATGTGGCCGGAGACGCCACATTGCACGAGATCGCCAAAGCGGTTGCTGTCAACGCCTCAGGTGATCTCAAACTGATGGCCTGTCATGGTGACGTGGCAGGTAACGCATCAGGCGATGTGCAGATCGAAGTGCTTGGCACAACGCCGCGGATCCGCGTCAATGCCAATTCCGATATTCGCTGTATCCTTGGCGAAGCGGTGGGGGCCAATGTGCGTGTCGTCTGTGGCAGTGATTTGCATGTCACCGGAGCGGGGAGCCGCCAGACAGTCGAAGGGCGCGGCGTTCACACCTTCTACGTCGGCGAGGGTGAAGGCTCGATCTCGTTGGTCGCCAACTCCGACGTCAACGTGACGGCGCAGGGCGTCATCGGCGGGCTGCGCAGCGTCAACAAAGACATGACGGGCATGAACGTAGAAATGGACCGCCTCAACGTTGAAATGGAGCGGCTGGGGCGCGAAATGGAATCAATGGGCATTGATCTGGGCCGTGAGTTCGGCAGTTTGGGCGACCGTATTGCCGAGGCCATCGGCGGCAAATTGCGCAGCAAGCTCGAAAAGAGTATGCGCAAGGCTGCCATCAAGGCGCAAGCCAAGGCCGGCAAGCGTGGATTCTCGTTCGAGTTTGACATCCCCACTCCGCCCATTCCGCCCCGTTCACCACGTCCTCCCTTTGCCGAAGAGAGCGCCAACGAACCTGTGAGCGATGAAGAGCGCATGTTGGTGTTGCGCATGGTAGAAGAAGGCAAAATCACCGCCAACGAGGCCGAGCGGCTGATTGCCGCCCTCGAAGGTGAACACGAGGGCTAAATTGTATGAGCTACGCCATTGAAATTGAAGGACTGCGCAAAGTCTACTCAAAACGCGGCCGCCCCGATGTGGTCGCCGTCGAGGATCTGAACCTAAAGGTGCCGCGCGGACAGGTCTTCGGCTTCCTTGGGGCCAACGGTGCAGGCAAAACCACCACGATCAAAATGGCGTGCGGCCTGGTGTCTCCGACGTCGGGCCGGGTGCGCCTCAACGGCTTTGATGCGCAACAGCAGCGCAGCCAGGCCATGCGCCAGATCGGCGCCGTCCTTGAAGGCACGCGCAACGTCTACTGGCGGCTGACGGCGTGGCAGAATCTGGTCTACTTTGGCCGCCTCAAAGGGACGCCCGACAGAGAACTCAAGCCCCGAGCCGAACGCCTGCTGCGCGAATTAGAGCTATGGGATCGGCGCAATGATATGGTCAACGCCTTTTCGCGGGGCATGCAGCAGAAGGTCGCCATCGCCTGTGCGCTGGTGGCCGATCCGCCGATTGTGCTCCTGGATGAACCAACATTGGGGCTGGATGTGCAGGCGGCGCGCACGGTGAAGCGTTGGATCGAATCACTCTCACGTGAACAGGGCAAGACGGTTGTCCTCACCACCCATCAGCTCGACATGGCCGAAAGCCTGTGCGACGAGGTGGCGATTATGAGTCATGGCCGTCTACTGGCCCACGAACCGACTGTGGATCTGCTCGATCTCTTCCGCCAGGAGTTCTACCGCATCCGTGTGCAGGGTCACCTGACGGCGGAGCAGATGGCGGATTTTG
Organism: bacterium; assembly: GCA_016124945.1. Lineage (GTDB taxonomy): Bacteria > Chloroflexota > Anaerolineae > Caldilineales > Caldilineaceae > RI-153. The sequence goes on from WGMT01000024.1 coordinate 19,249, forward strand.
TCCACTTCGCAGCGGCGCACGAGAACGGGCAGACGATCCTGACCGGCGCGTTGCCTGCCGGAACGGATCTTTACGCCGTCGTCGAGCAACTGCGGCGGCTGAACCTGCCGCTGGTGTCGCTGACACCGACCGAAGCCAATCTCGAAGAGATCTTCGTTGAGTTGATGGATCGGGCAGCCGCGGAAAACAACAACGGTGCTGCGCCGCAACCTGCCGGCCTGTCCACACGCAACAATGGAAGGGGATGATGATGCAACTCACCGCCATGATCTTCGCCAACGAGACGCAAAAACGGCTGATGCTGCTCTGGGCGTACAAATTTAACTTTTTCACCCAGATGGCAATGTTCGCCTTCATCTTTCTTGGCATTAGTTTCTTCATCTCCGGCGGCGCGCCCAGTCAGGAACTGTTGGGGCCTGCGCTGCTGGGTTACCTCGTCTGGTTCTACGCCCTGGCCGCAATTGGCGACATGAGCTGGGGCATCCGCGAAGAGACGCAGACCGGTACGATGGAGCAGATGTACATGAGCCCGCTGCCCACCGGCGTCCTTTTGCTGGGGCGTTCAGCGGCGTCGTTGATTGTGAGCACGATGATGGTGGCGGTGACGGCCGTCGTCCTCATGTTGCTGCTCCAGGTGGCGCTGCCCATGCGTTGGGCCGGGGTGCCCGTCTTTTTGTTGACGCTTATCGGCCTCTATGGATTTTCGTTCATGCTGGCCGGAGCAACGTTGGTCTTTAAGCAGGTGGAAGCCTTGGCCAACGCGTTGCAGAACGCGCTACTTTTTCTCAACGGCGCTTTCTTGCCTGTAGACAGGCTGCCGGGCTGGCTTGAAGCCTTCGCCCACACGCTGCCCACCACGCAGGGGATCATTGTGCTGCGTCAGGTTGTCCTTGAAGGCGCGTCGCTGGCGGAACTTTGGCAAGAAGGCAGCCTGGTGTGGTTGACGGTCCACTCAGCGTTTTATTTCGTTGCAGGGTGGTTTGTCTTTGCCTGGTGCGAGAAGAAAGCACGACAGAAGGGGGCACTGGGGCAGTATTAATGAGTAAGAGTGATGAGTAATTCAGAAGCTATATCGAATGCCTACTCATTACTCATTCCGTTAACAAAAATAGAGCCCAATACAGGGTATGTGATTATAGGAGTATTTATGGCAACATCAGAAGAACGTATCAAAGTCCTCAAAATGATTCAGGACGGCAAGGTGACCGCTGAAGAGGGGACGCGCCTGCTGGCTGCACTCGACAAGAGCCGCCAACGGGCTGGACGATCCTCGCGCGGTGCAGCGCCAAACACCGGTGATGGTCGTTGGATTCGTCTACGGGTCTCCAACGCCCGTTCGGGTAAGACACAGGTCAACATGCAGATCCCAATTGGGTTGGTGAGCATGGGGCTGCAAATCGGTGGGCGTTTCGTGCCCGAAATGAACAAACTCGATGTAGGCCAACTGCAAGCCGCCCTTCAGGCAGGCACCCGCGGCAAGATCCTCGAAGTGGAGAGCGAAGACGGCGACCTGGTGGAGATCTTCGTGGAGTAAATGGAACTACGGGCGGGATGTTGTAAGGCACAATCTGACGAAAGACAGAGGACGAACGTTAAGCATCATCACATGCTTAACGTTCGTCCTCTGTCTTTCGTCAGATTTTTAGGTTCGATGTTCTGCTATGCAACTACCAAACTCGCATCATGCGCGATGTGAACTCCGCTTCCACAATAAGCCGGTAAAGCATGGGGCCGTAGCCGAAGACGATCAACGCAAGGGCGCCGTAGAGCCACGGCTTCCAGTTGTTGAGCCAATCCGGCACAGGACGATCTTCATCGAGCGCTTGGGCGATGGGCATTTCGATGGGCTTCTCAAGCCGTTTGGTGGCAAAGAGCGTGCCCACGATGACCACGTAGAAGAGGATGGAGCTGACGGTGAGCAGCAGCACGCCCACAAGCATCTCCATGATCATGGGGTTCCAGGCCTCTTGATAGTAAGGGGTCGATCCCAGCATGGTTCGTCGCGGGGCGCCGAAATGCAGGCCCAACAGGTGGAAACCGTTGCCGAAGAGGATCATGCCGAAGAGCCATGTCCACGCCTGGGCCAGCGCCAACTTAGGCGAGAAGAGCTTCTTCCCTGTCAACATAGGAATCATCCAGTAGGCGATGCCGAAGAAGGTCAACGTTGTGGCCGATCCCACGGTCAAGTGGAAGTGGCCGGGGATCCAGGTGGTGTTGTGCACGGCCAGGTTCATGTTGTACGAGGCGTTGGTGATGCCGCTGATGCCGCCGAAGGCAAAGAGAATCATGGCGAAGTTCTGCGCCGTGAACGATGGATCATTCCACGGCAACTTCCACATCCAGCCAAACCAGCCCTTGCCACCGCGAGCGCGTCCGCCCGTCTCCAGCGACGCGGCAACGGTGAAGGCCGTCAACAAGCTGGGGAAGGCTACGCCGAAGGTCAAAATGGCGTGAATATACTTCCAGGCCGCCGGGATGCCAGGGTCGGTGTACTGGTGATGGAAGCCCAATGGTGTTGAGAGGAGCAGGAAGAGCCAGAAGACGAGGCGGGCCAGGTTGTCGCTGAATAGTTTGCCTCCTGCTTGTTTCGGCACCATGCCATACCAGGCCACATAAGCCGGCAGCAACCAAAAGTAGACGAGCGGATGGCCGGTGAACCAGAAGAGCGTGCGGCCCAACAGGGGATCCGTCGTAGGATCGGCTGTTGCCGCCCCAGGGATCAACGAGAAAACGAGTTGGGAGAACCACGAAGTTGGGTCGTTCTGCATCTCCCACAGCACCGCAGCCGGCAAGAGCAGAATGAGGATTTCGGCAGCGACACCGATGGTGCAGATCTGCCAGAGCACCATGGTGATCAACGACCCCAGCGCGATAAAGGGCGTCGCCACGCCGGGATTGTCCTTTTTCCATGCCCAGTAGGTGAAGTAGAATCCCCAACCGGCAATCCAAGAGCCCACCACGACCAGTGTTAGCCCTAGATAGAATTTTGAATCAGCCCTCAACGGTGGGTAGAAGGTGTAGAGCACGCTGGCGGCGTCACCCAGCAATGGAATCGCAGCCAGGATCAGGCCCACGGTCATCACCCAGAAGCCTACCCAGTTCACCACCGGGTAGCGTAGTGGTCGTCCTAACGAGCGAGTGATCGCTAATGTGAAGAAGCCGACGATGAAGAAGGTTGTCCACACCAGTGCATTGAGCACACCGTGGATTGTCAACCCCTGGTAGTAGCTTTTTAGCGCCGGTTCCAGGAACGGGTAAAAGTTGAAGCCGGCGTGTTCAAACCCCTGCAAGATCCCAATCAAAATGCCAACCGAAAGGGCCGTTGTGCCGATGCCCACGTGGGCGCCGGTCAGCTTGTTTTCGGTGCTGTAGCCAACCGCACTACTCTGTTCATAGACAGGCGCAGCGCCCAGCGGTTGGCGTAATGTCCCTACTGACATGATGGTTTCTCCTCACACTCTCGATGTGATGTGATACTGGATGTGACCAGAGATGCGCCGACCTTATTCGGTCGCGGTCGCTTCTGCGTTTGGATCTTCGACAAAGATCTGGGCATACATCGTGTGATGTAACGTGCCGCAATATTCATGACAGATGATGTCGTAGGTGCCTGGCTCGTCAAAGGTCGCCTTGAGCTTGCCCACCTGGCCAGGGATCACCATCATGTTGACGTTGGTCCCCAAAATTTTGAAGCCGTGCAAGACATCGCGACTGGTGACGTAAAAGGTCACCTCTGAGCCGGCCGGCACGCGGATCTCGTTGGGCACGAAGCTCCACACCTGCGAAAGGACATATGCTTCGTACTTGCCGGGGGCCAATTCACGCAAACCCGGCTCCGCCCACGGACTGCCGGCCTCGGTCAACGTTTGCGGGTTGACACGCTGATAGGCGCCTGGCACCTGAATGCCATGGGCAATACCGGCCACTGTCACCGCGCCGACGAAGACAACTAGAATCAGGATCGTAATGCGGATCCACGCCTGTTCATAGCGATCTACGTGTATCACTGGGTCGCTCCTCTAGATAGCAGGGTGAGGTAAACATTGCTCCACAGGGCCAGGATGATGACCGCATAGACAATCATCAACGCAATCGCACCCTTCGGGGTATCTGGGTCTTTCATGGTTCCTCCTCGTGGTTGATGAAAAGAATAAGTGATTTGTGATTGGGTAATGATCACGGATAACAAAGAAACAGATGGGCCGCTTCATACGCATACTTGGTGATGCCCGTGCTGTTGCGCGCTTCGGTAAGCAACAGGTCGATATCGCGCATCGCTTCGCTCAAAGACGGCACGCCGCGGCGATACTCGGCCCGCAAAATGCCTACCCCATCGACAATGATCATCGACGGCTCCAGCGTGACCTTGTCCTCTTCGACGGTGTAGTAGGTGGTCATCCCCGCGCCGACAATGTACTTAAGCTGATCCGGATCGCCGGTGAGCAGATGCCAGCGCGTTGTGTCCACACCGTTGGCCTGGGCATAGGCGCTCAGGCGCTCGGGCGTGTCCGCCGGATCGACGGAGATGGTGACCAAATCAATCGGGATTTCACTGTTGAGGGCGCCAATTTCGCGCTGCAAATCGGCCATCAGTGCCCAGGACGCTGTACAAGTTTCACCGCAATCTGTGAATGCCGTGTTGTACAGGACAATGTGGCCGCGCAGATCCTCGTGCGACATGCGCACCCCATCTTGGTTGACGAGCAGATAGCCGGGCGCCAGCCGAATGCGCGGCAACACCAACACAGGGCGCACCGTCACAAAAAGCAAGACTGCTATGACGGGCACCGCAATCAGCATATAGATCAGGGTGGATTTAGAGCGAAGCAGCGAGAACTCCGTCCCCGTCTGTGCATGAATAGCAGCCAAGTTCCCCTCCAAACGTGGCTTCATCGATCTCTGTTATTTCTCTACCGTTCAGGTAATAAGTTATAGCGGAGATGACTACTACATTCACCGTTCGGGCGATGAGTTAAGCGGCTAGTCAGGTGACTAGTAAGGTAGGGGGGCACTACGCACTATCTCTCGCCATTCTGCACATCACGTCCACACGACTGGCCGGCCCAATCTCTTCGACACTTTGATCGAGGAAGGCGCGGGCGAAGTTGACGAAGCGGAAGACGTCTTCAAAGGTGGTGGCGAGGCCTACCGAGATGCGAATGGAACTAGGATCAATGCCGTAGTGATCGACGAATCGAGAACGTAGCTCCCAGAAGGGCAACGAGTTCGGCTGGCCGAAGATGCCGTCCATTTCCTGCGCCGTGAGTCTTTTGGCGATTTCACCGGCGCCGGGATTGCAGAAACAGCCGGTGCGCAATGAAATTTGCAGTGCGTTGGCCAATTCCTCGATGCGCTCCACGTCCAACACCTTCCCCTGCGGGTCGAGCAAGTTCATGGTGATGGTGCCGCCGCGCTGCACCGTTGACAGCGGGCCGTGAATCTGCGCCAGGGGCTCTCCGTTGCGGTGACGCAGCGAAGAAAGTGCCCACAAAAGCCAGTCGGTCAGGCAGATCACCCGCTCGTGGATCGTGTCGATGCCGATTTCATCCATAAAGCGCAGGCCGATCTCCACCGCCGGGATCATTAGGTAGTTGACGGTGCCGTCCTCGAAGGCCGCTTCACCGTCGGCCAGGTAGTGACCGTCCCCTTGTACTGAGGCGACAGTGACAGTGCCGCCGGCAAACCAGGGACGCCGCAGCTTCGCCAGCGCCGTCCGCCGCGCCAGCAGGCAGCCGATGCCGGTGGGGTAGCCGAACATTTTGTAGAACGAGAGCGACACAAAATCAGGGTGGATCTCGCTCAGATCCAGCCGGTTGGTGGGCGCAAACGCCGCGGCGTCGAGGAAGACCTCCCAGCCGCGTGCCTGCGCCGCTGCGATCCAGCCCAGCGAATGCTGCACGCCGGTGTAATTCGACTGAGCCGGGTAAGCGAATAGATTTGATTTTTGGGGATCAGCACGATCCAGCGCCGTCTGCAATGCCGCTTCGTCTAGCCGCATCTCAGGGCGCGCCACTGGCAAGTAGACGACATTGGCACCGCCTGCGCGGGCAAATTCGCGGATACCGTTCACCGAGTTGTGATTGTCTGAGGTCAACAGGTAGTGCGATCCTGGCCCAAAGGGATATGATTCGCCCACCAGTTTCAACGCACCGCTGGCATTGAGCGTAAAGATAGCCACATACTCGGCAGGGTCGGCGTTGAAATAGGAGAGCACATAGGCGCGCGCTGCTTCAACCCGATCCGTCATGGCCTGCGACGTTGGGTTGTGCGAATGGGGATTGCCGAAGACACCCTCTTGCAGCATCTGCATGTGCTGGGCAAGCTGTCGTTCAGCATAAAGACCGCCGCCGGTGTAGTCGAGGTAGACGTGTCGTTGACGATCAAGGCGAGCAAACTCGCTTGTGCGCAGATTGTCCAATACACTCGTCCCCGCGTAGGACGGGTAGGTACGCAAGAATTCAGCCTGTGCGGTCTCTAAATCGTCCGCCTGTGCCGTCTTGTCGAAGTAGCCGAAACAACAGTCTGGCTCGAAATCAAGTGAAAACGTCTTTTCTTGCATGATGCTATCCCCTTTCGGATTACAGGTAAGAGTTTATCTCCCATCCTACGCCATGCTGCGCCGATGGACAACCATGCGCAGGTAAACGACGTTGGCTTTAGACGTTGGCTTTAGAAGACAGACTTCATCAGTTCGGCGTCTGAAAACAGTTATGTATGACAAATTGCGCTGAGAAAATTGGGGCGTTGAAACAAAAATAACCGTATATGCGGATTTTTGTATAGGATCGTAGCCTACATAAGTTGACGAATTTTGAGTGAACTTAATTCATGGCAAGCAACATCACCGACTAGGTAAAAGTTGCGGGGTTCATAAGTTGCGGTCACGAATTTGGAAAAACTACCTCTTCACCCTCACCCCCACAAGTTGGATCAATATTCGCCCCCTGCGCTATACTCTCCTGCATGTACAAACGCGTTGTTGTGAAGCTTGGCACCAGTGTATTGACCGGCGGCTCACGCCAACTCAACCGTCCTCAGATGGTGGAGTTGACGCGCCAGTGCGCCGAGTTGCACCGGCAAGGGTGCGATATTTTGCTATGCACGTCCGGCGCGGTGGCGGCAGGGCGCGCCGAATTAGGCTTCCCCCAACTGCCGCCTACTGTGGCCAGCAAACAGATGCTCGCCGCCGTCGGCCAAGGACGGCTCATGTTCGTCTGGGAGCAGTTGTTTGACATCTACGGCATCCACGTCGGCCAGATTTTGCTCACCCGCGCCGACACCGAAGACCGTCACCGCTTCCTCAACGCACGCGACGCCATCGGCGCGCTGTTGGCGCACAAGATCGTACCCATTGTCAACGAGAACGACGCCGTCGCCACCGAAGAGATCAAAGTGGGCGACAACGACAACCTGTCCGCGCTGGTGGCGGTGCTGGCTGACGCCGATCTGCTCCTGCTCATCACCGATCAGCCCGGCCTCTTCACGGCGGACCCACGCACGAACCCCGACGCCACGCTGATCCCCGAAGTGCGCACCATCGACGAGTCGCTGAAGCGGCTGGCAGGTGGTAGCAAGAGCGGGCTGGGTGTGGGCGGCATGGCCACCAAACTCCAGGCCGCGGACGTGGCGCGCCGCGCCGGCACAAACGTTGTCATTGCCGCTGGCAGTGCGCCCAATGTGATTGTGCGCGCCGTGGCCGGTGAGCCGGTGGGCACCCGCTTCCCTGCCCTGGAATCGCCGCTTGAAAACCGCAAACGCTGGATCCTGGCCGGTCCCGCCCCATCGGGAACACTTTTCGTCGACGCCGGCGCGGCGCGGGCGCTGCGCCAGAACGGGCGCAGCCTGCTGCCGGCGGGCATCACCGCCATCACCGGCCTCTTCGAGCGGGGTGACACCGTCTTCGTGCGCGAACCTGAAGGCCCGATCCTGGCGCGTGGCATCGCCCGCTACAACAGCCACGATCTGGCCCGCATCCGCGGCTGCCAATCCGCCGAAATCGACAAGGTCCTCGGCTACGCCTATGGTCCGGTGGCGATTCATCGGAATGATATGATTTTGTTGGAGTAAGGAGAGCGAACAATGACGATCACCATCGAACAACCCACCATCCAAACCGTCGATCTGCCCGCGATGGGACGGGCGGCGCGGCTGGCGAGCCGACAGTTGGCGCTGCTGACCAGCGCGGCCAAGAATGCGGCGTTGCTGGCGATTGCCGACGAACTGGAAGCGCAGGCGGCATACGTCATGGCGCAGAACGCCCAGGACATCGCCGACGCCCGCGCCAATGGCTTGAGCGAGGCGTTGCAGGATCGTCTGCTGCTGACGCCGGCGCGCATTGCCGGCCTGGCCGCCGACGCCCGCAAAGTGGCCGATCTGCCTGATCCTGTGGGCGCGGAGATCGAGAGCCGCCTGCTGCCCAACGGCATTCGCCTCAGCCGTCGACGCATCCCCATCGGCGTGCTTGGCGTTATCTACGAAGCGCGGCCCAATGTCACCATCGACATTGCCACCCTCTGCCTCAAGACAGGCAACGCCGTGATTCTGCGCGGCGGCAAAGAGACGCTGCGCAGCAACATGGCGCTGGTGTCGGTGATTGCCGCCGCACTGGAAAAGTGTGGCATCCCCACCACCGCCATCCAATACATCGCCAACCCCGATCGGGCGCTGGTCACCGAACTACTGCGCATGGACCAGTTCGTGGACATGATCATCCCCCGCGGCGGCAACGCGCTGCACAAACTCTGCCGCGAACAGGCCACCATCCCCGTCATCACCGGCGGCGTGGGCATCTGTCACCTTTACGTGGACGTCAGCGCCGACCAGGATCGTTCACTCGATGTGATCGAGAACGGGCGGGTGCAGCGCCCCAGCGTCTGCAATTCGCTGGACACCGTGCTAGTCAACCGCGCCGTTGCCGCCGAATTCCTGCCCAAGCTGGCCAAACGCATGGGTGAAAAGAAGGTGGAATTGCGCGCCACGCCCGACGCCCTGCCCCACCTGCTCAACCAGGGTGCGCAGGTAGTGGAAGCGGGGCCGGATGACTTTGACACCGAATGGATGACGCTGATCCTCGGCGTCAAAATCGTGGACACGTTGGACGAAGCCATCGAGCACATTCAGGAACACAGCATGGACCATTCCGACGGCATCCTCAGCAACGACCTGGCCAACATCACCCACTTCGTCAACGCCATCAACTCGTCGGCGGTCTTCGTCAACGCCAGCACCCGCTTTAACGACGGCGGCCAATTTGGTCTTGGCGCGGAGGTGGCGGTGAGCACGCAGAAACTCCACGCTCGCGGGCCGATGGGGTTAGAGGAGTTGACGACGTACAAGTGGATCGCTGTGGGCGACATGCATGTAAGAACCTAATGACTGCACCCATCGGCGTCTTCGACTCTGGGATCGGCGGGCTGAGTGTGCTGCGTGAACTGCTGCGCCTCATGCCCGACGAGTCTTACATCTACCTGGGCGACTCGGCGCGGGTGCCCTACGGCACCAAGTCGGCGGAGACGGTACGCCTCTTCGCCGGTCAGTGCGCCCAATTTCTGCTCGACCAGGGCGTGCAATTGATCGTGGTGGCGTGCAACACGGCGTCGGCGGTGGCGCTGGAGACGATCCGTGCTGCTGTGGACGTGCCTGTGATCGGCATGATCGAACCGGCGGCGCGGGCGGCGTTGCAGTCCACGCGCAGTGGACAGATTGGCGTCATCGGCACACGCGGCACGGTGAGCAGTGGGGCCTATCCCGCCGTCATCCAGGCACTGAACGGACACGCTCCCGCTCCGGCAGTGCACAGTTTCGCCTGTCCGCTCTTTGTGCCGCTGGTAGAGGAAGGGTGGATCGATCACCCCGCCACCCGCCTCGTAGCCCAGGATTACCTCGATCACCTCTTCGCCCACGGCGCAGCCGCCGGTTCACCCGACATCGACACGCTTGTCCTCGGCTGTACCCACTATCCCCTGCTCAAGCCGCTGCTGCACGAGCTACTGCCGTCGGTCCACCTGATCGACTGCGGTGAACATGCTGCCCACGTCGCCCGTGACATCCTTTGCCACAGCGCGCCGCCGTCCTCAAACGCCGCGCCTAACGTCCGCTTCTACCTCACCGACATCCCGCCGGCTTTTGTCTCGATTGCAGAGCGGTTTTTGGGGTTCTCTGTGGGGGGCGTGGAACGAGCAGATATCGATCATTTGGTGTTGGTAGACAAGATGATGGGATGATGGGATCTCATCATCATCATCATCTCATCCTCCTCAAGTCTCACGGAGCACCCCTATGAAAACCATCGGCATCCTCGGCGGCATGGGACCTGCCGCCACCGTCGATCTTTTTGACCGGATCGTGAAGGTGACGCCGGCGCGGCGCGATCAGGAGCACATTCCTGTGGTGATGGTGAGCAATCCGGCAGTGCCCGACCGCAGCGAGGCAATTTTACACGGCGGGGCCGATCCGCTGCCGGTGATGGTGGCGGGGCTGCGGTCGCTGGCGCAGATGGGCGCGGATTTTGCCGTGATTGCCTGCAACACGGCGCACTACTACCTGCCTGCTCTACGGGCGCAGGGTGGGCTGCCGATTGTGGATATGATTACGGAGACGGCGCAGGCGATCTGCCGCCAGCATCCCAACGTAGCGCGGGTGGGCGTCCTGGCGACGAGTGGGACATTGGCGGTGGGGCTTTACCAGAAAGCGCTGACTGAGACGGGGCTAGAGCCGGTGCTCCCCACCGAGGACGAAGTCACCCAGATCATGGACGCCATCTACGGCCCAGCGGGCGTCAAGACATGTGGCGCAGGGACGGCGAACCGCGAACAATTGCGTGTAGCCGGTCAACGTCTCCTGGTGCGGGGGGCGCAAGCGCTGATCCTTGGCTGCACAGAGATCCCGCTGGCGCTGCAAGACGGCGATCTACCCGCGCCCCTGATCGCGTCAAATCAAGTGTTGGCGGAAGCGGCGGTGAAATTGGCGGTTGGGTTGCGCGAGTGAGTGGAGAGATGGATGTTGGTCTGTAAAATTGAGATTAAGCCAAACCGCATTCACGCCGCACGACAATATACTTTCCCCAGTCTCCATTCCCTAATCGCCAGTCCCCGTTCCCTACTCCCCCTACTCCCCCTTCTCCTCCTTCGGCGTCGGTTCGAGGAGAGCGTCCATCTCTTGGGTCTCTTCTTCGACGGTGTGAGGTTCGACGCCTGGATGTGCCCGGGCAGAGCGCAGGAAGGCGGCAGGTTCATCTTCGTTTTGGGGCAGTTCGAGCTGCGGATCGTCGACGCTCAGGTCGCCGTTCAACGCCGTTTCGTGGTGATTGTATGAGAGCGGCCAGCGTGCCGTCACCGAAGCGAGGACGGGTAGATCGTCCAAACTGAGCAACTGGGCGTCGGCTTTGTCGTCCCGGCTGTGATCGGGGAGGGCATGGGGTTCAGGGTGTTTGGGCAGCCGGTGGAGTTGCTGGTAGAGTGCAGCCAACATAGGCGCCATCTGCTGCATCGACGTCAAGCTGCGAATGGGCGCGTCGGTGCTTTGCCACAGTGCCTGGAGCGCGGGGAAATCCCACACGGCGGCCAGCACGCTTTCACTGCGCACGTTGGACATTTCCACCAAAATGCCGCTGGATTCGGGCGTCAACTCCTGGGGCGCCAGGATAGCCGACTTGCCCACAAACGGCGCGCGTTCCAGGCGACGGCCAAATTCGTTGGGGCCCACCAGGAAGCTTACGGCAGCGAAGATCTGGTTTTCTTGCATACGCGCCAGCATCCCGGCGCGCAGTTTCTCGTAGAGTGATCGATCCATGGCCGCTGCCTGGCCGATAAGGATTTCGGCGCCCTGGTAGGCCAATAGACGTCCAACCTCGGGGTAGAGCATGTCGCTGCCCAACATCAGGCCGATACGCCCCACATCGGTGAGGATGACGCGCCACTCTGCACCGGGTTGGGCCAGGTCGGCGTCTTCGCTGTGGAGCAGTCCTTTGGCCTGATAGCCGAGGAGTTCGCCGCTGGGGCCAAAGACGGCGGCAATGTTGCGAATGACGCCGTCCAGGGGATCGGGCAGGTAGGCACTGGGGGCGACGATTGTGACGTCGAACTCATTAGCCAGCCCACCGAAGACGGCCACATACTCCTGCCAAAGTTCCGCCGCGTTGACATCCAAAAGCCCCTGGAAGAGACGGCGTAGATCAACGTTGAGCAGACGGGCCGCAGCTCCGGCCATCTGACCGCCTAGTTTGTCCCATAGCGAGGCTTGCCGCCGTTGGGCACGGTCTTTGCGTTTGAAGAGGGTGGCCTGTGTACCACGCAAGAGCGACGGGGCGATCATCATCCCTGCCAACTCAGGAAAGACCACCAGGCGGGCTCGTTTGTTGGCCGCTGCACGCATGAACCGTCTTAGATCTTCACGATATGCGTCGAGCGTATCGGGCAGACGCATGCGTTGTTGCACACACGCCACGATCAGTTTTTCCACAAATGAACCTCCGATTGGCCGCAACGCGGCGCAAAGAGTCGTATAGGCCAAGTCTACCACACTGACAAGATGAACCAAAAGGTATTAAGCGGGTGGTAGAGCGCGTACCTGTGTAATAACCGAATCTATATCCATTTTTAGTAGATAACTTGCCCCGTTTGTGGTAATCTTCTCATGTAAATGAGCTTGTTTTGCCGACCTTAAAGGGGCATATGCTAATGGTTATACGCGAGTGATCTTATATTGGGCGCATTGCTCTGTGTATTGTTGCTCTGTGTATTGTTGCTCTGTGTATTGTTGCTCTGTGTATTGGTATTGTCCTGGTTTAGGAGGAGGTTCCAGTGTTGACTGAACCCAATAAACGAAAACCGTCGATGGCCGGGCGTCAGGTTGCTTTCCGCAAAACCCTCAATGTGCAACGTTTGCAATGTGTTGAAGATCGCCATGAGTATCACCTAGATATTCTTCAAACCCGCTACGGATGGAGCCGCGATGAAGCGCAGGCTGAGTTGGAACGTCGCCTGCAAGGTTATCTCCACCTTCATATTCAAACCGGTAACACATTCAAACCGGTAACAAACTCAAGTTAGTGAAACTTTCCTCGCTGTGATGTCGTCTTCCAGATTATAAACTTAAAAACATCGATGGTGCCGGCTCGAAACGCCGGGATAAACGGCGGCCAAACGTTGCGCGTGCTATTTTTATGCACGTCTATGTGCGCGTTGAAAATCGATGAGAAGGTGTGTGAAGGGGAGACTTTTTATGTTTGTAAAAGGTATGCTTGTAAAGCTTGTGTGCGATGTTGTCTTGGCGTTGTGTCTGGCGATTCTGCTCTTTGGCAGTCTAGCGGCAACATCTGTGACGCAGGCCGCTCCTGTGGCCCAGGAGACGCAGCGCATCTACTACACCGTGCAGCGCGGGGACACGCTATCGTCGATCTCTCGGCGCTTCAATACCACTGTCGATACCCTGATGCGGCTGAACAATCTACCGTCCACGCGCATTTATGTGGGGCAACGGTTGCAGGTGACTGCGACGCAGGAGATTGTCTACACTGTACAGCGCGCAGACACGCTGTCTGCAATTGCGCAGCATTATGGGGTGACCGTGGACGCCATTCAGAACGCCAACAATCTACGCACCACGGTGATTTATGTGGGGCAGCGGCTGCGCATTCCTTCACCGGGCGCTGAGACGGGCGAGCGTGAACGTATCCAGTTTGCCACCGGCGCGACGATGTCCATGCGGTCGGGGACGGTGCAACCTGGCTTGGCAATGGAGTACGTGGCGCGCGCCACACAAGGACAGCGCATGCGTGTGGAATTAACCTCTGCCGACGGGTCGGCCCTGTTGGGGATTGTGGGCCAAAGTGACGGCATTCCCTTCAAGCGCACCGCCGTGGCCGGCACTGTTTTTGAGTTCGTTTTACCCACCACGCAAGATTATCTGATCCAGGTCGTGTCGTCAACGAGCGCGTCGGTGCGCTACGAACTGCTGGTGCAAATCCTGCCCATCTCTTCTGCACCGACAACCGAGCGGATTCAGTTTGCACCTGGGGCAACGTCGGCAACGGTGACAGGCACCACCCTCGCGCCGACGCCGCAGCGGTACGTCCTTGAGGCAAGGGTAGGGCAGTCGATGAGCCTCAACCTGAGTGCGCAAAATATCTTTACCGGCATCACCCTTATCGATCCCAGTGGGCGGCGACTAATCGGCGGCGAGTACCGCATACAGCAATGGACGGGTCTGCTCCCCATGAGCGGCGACTACACCGTCGAAATTGTCAACGGCGGGCAGGGGATTGTAGATTTTAGCCTCACCGTCACGATTCGGTAGGAATTGGGATCGAGCACAAGCTCTGAAATCACCTAATCGCCGTTTGAAAGCGACTAGGCGACTGGGGATTTCAGAGAGTCACCGCAATCGCTCCACAATGGATGGGCAATACTGACGTAAGCAGTTGGCGCGACTATGATCGGGTCAGCATTTTCTAAAGCAAACTGGAGGACTCGATGACAAAGTATCATAAGCCAAGCGATAGTGAGTTGCGTCAAAAGTTGACGTCTGAGCAGTACAAGGTGACGCAGCACGAAGGTACCGAGCCTGCTTTCCGCAACGCCTACTGGGACAATAAAGAGGCGGGTATCTACGTAGATGTTGTTACGGGTGAGCCGCTTTTCAGTTCGTTGGACAAGTACGACTCCGGTACAGGCTGGCCGAGCTTCACGAGGCCGTTGGAGCCCGATAACATTGTCACCAAGACGGACCGCAAGTTGTGGATGACACGCACCGAGGCCCGTTCCAAGCATGGCGGATCGCACCTGGGCCACGTCTTCGATGACGGCCCTGCCCCTACCGGCCAGCGCTACTGTATGAACTCCGCTGCGTTGCGCTTTATTTCGGTGGATCGGTTGGAAGAAGAGGGGTATGGTGAATATCTGGCCCTCTTCGAGAAAAGTGCCGAAGTACAAAAGTGAAGTGACTGCTCGTTCTATGCTTCCAAATAGAAACTGCCAGACCGTCTCGGTCTGGCAGTTTCTATTTCATAGAAGATGGCTGAAGTAAGTCGATGAAATCACGCGGAGGGAGCACGCCCACGTGCGGCTCTTACCGTGAAGAGCCGCACGTGGGCGTGCTCCCTCCGCTTCTTGATCGAGCCTCATTGCTAGAATACTTCATGACCGAATACTGTCATTTACCGAATACTACGACTGATCTGTGCCTTTGTATTTTAGGGCAAAGTGTTCAATGGGTGTGTAAACTGCACCTTCAGGGCGGAGTTGACTCTGCATGTGGACAATTTCCTCGACGCGCCATGTTGCCGTCAAAGTTGTCTCCTGCGCAGACCCTGTGCGCAAAAATTCACCTATGCGGCGCACCTCTTCGCTGCGGGCGCTGTTGCCCATCCTCGCCAGGGTGATGTGCGGCGAAAAGGATTTGTCCTCTGCGGTGAAGCCCGCCGCCTGCGCCGCCGCTTCCACTGCCTGCTGTAAGCGATGCAACGCCGCCATTGCCCCGTCGACCCCCACCCACAGGACACGCAACCGCGGCCAGTTTGGGAAGACGCCAATACCGCCCAGTTGCAACGCAAATGGCGCCATCTCCGACGTGATCCGGCCTAGCTCTTCGGCCATGCAGCGCGTCTGTACTTCGCCGGTGTCACCCAGAAAGCGGAGCGTCACATGCACCTTGTCCGGTTTGGTCCATTTGAGCAGATGGTCGCCGCCAAGGGGACGTAGAGCGCTTTGCAGCCGCTGTTGCAGCGTGCGCACCTGTTGTTTGACGGCAGGAGACAAGTCGATGGCAATGAAAGTACGCATGGGTTACATTCGCGATCTCAAGTAGAAGATCGTGCCCAACAGTGTCATCAAGCCGATGACGGCCAGGCCGATGCCGCCGAAGCAGAGGAGCAGCGCCAGTACGTCCTCGAAGCCGGTGCCGGCCGACCAACCCAGCAACCCGTCCAACCCGACACCGGGTAAAATTGCCACCGGCGTGGCAATGGGCAACGGCGTCGGCGTCGGCGCGAAGACTACGGGCGTGTTGGTCGGCGTCGCCGTCAGGACGATGAACGTGGGCGGGGGGGCCGGTGTCATCACAATGGTGACGCCACCCTCTTCGGTGCTGTTCGGATCCGGCGTCACTGTGTCTGTGAACGTGGGCGTGGGTAGGGGATCCGTGGGCAACGGCGTCGGAAAGGGCGTCGACGTGGGGATCGGCGTCTCAGTAGGGATGGGTGTGATGGTGGGCGTATTGGTTGGCGTGGGTGTAGGACGAGTATTGATGCCATAGCCGCAGCGTTCAAATTGTTCGCCAGGCTCATCGTTACTGGGGATCTCTTTCAGCCGGAAGCAGTAACTGGTGTTCGGCTGCAATTGAAAGAACTCAGCCGTGTAAAGCGCGCCACTCTCTAACTCGCCCTGTGCTGTGATGGGCTGGCCGATAGGCTTGTATTCGGCTTCAGCTTCGCTTTCGAGCTTGTAGTAAAGCTGAAATGCACTGATGTCGTACTCGCTGGTGGTCTCCCACTCAATGCGTACGCGGTCGGCCAGGGGAATGACGTCGAGACGCAACAGTTCGACGCCTGCTTGCAACGTAGCGATGCTGCCTATGCCCAGCCCCAACAGGCAGAGGAACAGAAATGCGATGCGGCGCAACAGGCCCGGGGCAAACAGGAATGGTCTTCTCGGCACAGGAAAGCAACGTTCTTTCAGCGTAGTTTGAGTAATTCTTTGACGTCGGCGGCGACCAGTTGCGGATCCATATCGTGCTTGAAGAGGGCACGCAAGTTCCCGTCGCGGTCTACGACGTAGATGCCTGCTGTATGATCAATCAAATACTCGGCGGCTGTCTTTCCTGCAACCTCTGTATTTTTCTCGGCGTAGATACCATAGGCCGACTTGATTGGTTCCAGTTGATCCGCCGGGATGTAGAGACCGTGGAATGCCGGGTTGAAGAGCGGTACATACTGGGCAATTCGCTCCGGCGTGTCCCGTTCAGGATCGACGGAAACGAAGACCATGTTCAGATCTTGAACCATTTCAGGCGATTCGTCTTCGATGATGGTGTAGACCTGCGACATGTTCGCCAACGTCATGGGGCAGATGTCTGGGCAGAAGGTGTAGCCAAAGAAGACGATTGATAGTTCGCCGCGGTGATCGCTCAGTTGATACGGTTCGCCGTTGTAGTCGATGCCGACGATGTCGGCGGCGGGGTTGTCATCTTGAAAGATAAGACCCGTATACTGGTGAGGTGCACAGGCCGAAAGCAGGAGGGTGATCACAAGCGCCGCCAACACAGAGGCGCGCCGTGCCGTTAACAGCGTGTTCATTGTCAACATGTCCGTTCCGTATGTCCGTTCCGTCTACGTACTACTCTGCGTCGTCGTTGTTGAGTTCGTTGACCAGCGCCATGATCTCGTCGATACAGGCGACGGTCAGATCGTCGTTATACCAAAGGCGCATCTGTGCCGTGAGTTCGGCGATCAACTGCTCCAACTGATCCGGGTCCTCGGTATCGTCTTCTGCCATCAGGTGTTCGTAGTCAGGGTGTGAGGTGAGCCATTGTTCCAGCCTTTCCTCGGCGGCTTCCGGCCGCGGACCCCACTGCGCCTGCTGATTCCACTCTTCATCGAAGATGAAGAGGTGGGGCAGGTCAATGTCGGCCAGAACTTCGGCGAGATCGATCTCTTCGTCTACCAATGTATTGAGCGCCGAGAGATCTGCCTCGTCTGATAAGATACGTAGATCAATGCGCGGCGAAAGCTCGGCCAATCGCTGCACAATAGGCAACACCATCAACGTATCGGGGGTGTCATCGCTGACCAACAACACCCAGTAGAGCCAAACAGGATAGGTGCTGAGCGTGCTCTGTGCATCGGTGGAGACACGTACCGCGTCATAGCGTTGACTGAGCATCAGCCGTTGTGTCGGCCCAAAGCGCAGCATGTATTCGCGGAATGTCTCGCCTGCGGTAAAAGCAAAGATTGCTTCGTTGTACGGGATATGAATGGTCATTGGCCCCATCGGTTTCTGGTGCACGCTGAATAGTCTCTGCGCCGATTGTACCACGCGCCAAGAAGCGAAGGCCAAATCCCCCAACAAACTAAGCGCTACGTTCCATTTTGCTCACATTTGTGACTGCGGATGATCACGCCAAAACGTTGACGATCAGAGCGATCCGTGCTATGGTTCCCCTCTCTTTTGCAGTTCTAACATGCACTTCTAACATGCACTTCTGATCTGCGATTGATCTCGAGCAGTTAGTCTTATTTCAAGGAGAACCCTTTCATGGCGCAGATTGCCCCGATTCATCCTTCTGAAGAGGCGCAGCAGTGGACGGCGTGGACCGATCAGCCGGATCCGCGGCGCATTCTCTCAGAAGTCGATCCCGAAATCTACGAAGCAATTGAGTTGGAACGTCACCGGCAGTCGGATGGGATCGAACTGATCGCCAGTGAAAATTATGTCTTCCCCGCAGTGTTAGCGGCGGCGGGCAGTGTGTTGACAAATAAATATGCCGAAGGATATCCGGGCCGTCGCTATTACGGCGGTTGCCAATATGTAGACGTGGCTGAGCGCATCGCCATTGAGCGGGCCAAGCAACTTTTCGGGGCCGAGCATGCCAACGTGCAGCCCCATTCCGGTGCACAGGCCAATGCCGCCGTCTACATGGCGTTGCTTCAGCCGGGCGACACCGTGTTGGCCATGAAGCTGGATCACGGTGGACACTTGAGTCACGGCTTCCACCTGAACAGTTCAGGCCACTATTACAATTTTGTCCACTACGGGCTGAACCCTGAGACGGAGCGGCTGGATTACGACGAAATCGAGCGCCTGGCCTTGGAACACAAGCCGAAAATGTTGTTGGTCGGCGCCAGCGCTTACCCGCGCCATTTTGATTATCCCCGTCTACGCGCCATTGCGGATAAAGTCGGCTGCCTGCTGATGATGGACATGGCCCACGTAGCCGGGTTGATTGCCACCGATCTGCATCCGGATCCTGTCCCCTACTGCGATGTGGTGACGACGACGACGCACAAGACGTTGCGCGGCACCCGCGGCGGCTTGATCCTGTGCCGCGATCAATACGCCAAGGCCATCGACAAAGCCGTCTTCCCCGGTATGCAGGGGGGGCCGCTAATGCACATCATCGCGGCCAAGGCCGTCGGCTTTAAGCTGGCGTTGGAGCCGTCGTTTAAGGACTATCAGCAGCAGGTGTTGCGCAACGCTAATACCCTGGCCGCCACGCTGGAAAGCGAGGGGCTGCGTGTTGTCAGCGGAGGCACCGACAATCACCTGCTTTTGGTGGACCTGAACAGCATCGGTTCCGACAAAGCGACAGGCAAGGTTGTGGAACGGGCGCTGGACCATGCGGCCATTCACTGCAACAAGAACATGATCCCCTTCGATCCTCGCCCCGCGTTGGTGACAAGCGGTATCCGCCTGGGTAGCCCCGCCGCCACTACTCGCGGCATGAAAGAAGCCCAGTTCGAGCAGATCGGTCACTGGATCGCCCTAATCGCCCGCAATCCCGAAGACGAGTCTCTGCAAGAGCGTGTGCGTTTTGAAGTCCTCGAAATGGTGCAGGATTTCCCTGTGCCTGCGTAAGAAATAGTCGTAGTGCGTAGTGCGTCTGCCTGTTGGACAATCTGTGTGCTACATCGGAAATCTTAGACTGAAACGCCGATAGCAGATTACTCCCCGCTATCGGCGTTTTTCGTCCCAAAATCTCACTATCCCGGTATTTCGCTATACCAACGCTTCAACGTTTCAACGCTTCAACGCTTCAACGCTTCAACGTTTCAACGCTTCAACGCTTCAACGCTTCAACGTTTCAACGCTTCAACGCTTCAACGTTTCAACGTTTCAACGCTTCAACGCCTCGTCGTCTCACAAAGGAAACCCACCCATGTCTCAAGTCGCGCCCGCTGCTCCTGTGACCGATAACCGCCGTGAACAGATTTCTTGGTACTTCTACGACTGGGCCAACTCGGCCTTCACCACGACGGTGGTCACCGTCTTCTTGGGGCCGTATCTTACCAACGTCACCAAAGCCGCAGCGGACGTGGCCGGCTACGTCTATCCGTTAGGCGAGTGGCTCCCGATAAGCGCCGATTCGTTTTTCCCATATATGGTGTCGTTATCGGTCTTTTTGCAAGTGTTGGTGTTGCCGTTACTGGGCGCGTATGCCGATTACGCCAACCGCAAAAAAGAGATGTTGGGTTTCTGTGCTTACCTTGGTGCGTTCGCCACAATGGGGCTCTACTTTTTGCAGGGCGACAACTACCTGCTTGGTGGCGGTCTGTTTTTATTGACCAACCTGAGTTTTGGGGCGTCGATTGTCTTTTACAATGCCTTCCTGCCCGAAATCGCCTCAGCGGACCAGCGCGACAAGGTCTCTTCGGAAGGGTGGGCAATGGGCTATCTCGGGGGCGGTATTCTCTTGGCGCTGAACCTGGCCCTCTTTATGAACGCCGAGTCTTTAGGGTTAGAGACGGGGTTTGCTGTGCGCATTAGTATGATGTCGGCGGGGATCTGGTGGGCGATCTTCACCGTGATTCCGCTCCTGAATCTGCGCCGAAGACACGCCGCCAAGCCTCTGCCACAAGGACAACGTCTGCTCACCGTCGGCTTCAGCCAACTTGGCCACACATTGCGCAACCTGCCCAAGTATCCACAGACGCTGCTCTTCCTCGTGGCCTATCTGCTCTACAACGACGGCATCCAGACGGTGATTGCGCTCTCTTCTCAGTTTGGTAGCCAGGAACTGGGGATGGGTGAGACTTCTTTGGTGGCGGTGATCTTAATGGTGCAGTTTGTGGCCTTCCTCGGCGCGTTGACCTTCGGCTTCCTCGCTCGCCGTGTCGGCACCAAACGCAGCCTGATTATCAGCCTCTTTATCTGGACAGGCACGATTGTCTATGCTTACGCCTTCTTACAGACCGAAGCACAATTCTTCGCTATGGCGGCGGCGATTGCCCTGGTCCTCGGTGGCAGTCAGGCGTTGAGCCGCTCTGCTTTTTCACTCATGATCCCGGCTGGAAAAGAGGCCGAATACTTCAGCCTCTACGAAATCAGCGAACGTGGAACCAGTTGGATTGGCCCGCTCGTTTTTGGGTTGGCGCTGCAATTTACCGGCAGCTACCGCCTGGGCATCCTCTCTGTGATCGTTTTCTTCATCGCCGGCCTGGCGCTGCTTTTCTTTGTAGACATCCGCCGCGCCGCACTGGAAGCCGGCAACGAAGCGCCTTCACATGTGTAGCTGGTAATGAGGATTGGGGATTTGTGCATGAAGATGCACCAAAAACGATGATGGGATAATGAGGTGATGGGCTTCGTCAAGACCCATCACCTCATTATCCCATCATCTACTTTTATACCCAATCACCAATCCCCAATCACCCTGCACCATTCATCATGCCGCGCCGTCGTAGACATTCCCCGTGTTCGAATCGAGGACGATCAACTGGCCGTTTTCGAGATCTTCCCAGTGGCCGCGGGCGCCGACAATGGCGGGGACACCGAGTTCGATGGCAGCCAGGGCAGCGTAGCTTTCCATGCCTGGTTCCTGGGTGATGAGACCCCCCACCTGGTAGACGAGATCGGCACAGGCAGCGTCGATCCGCTCGGCGACAATGATGTCCTGCATGCTGGCAGAGATGCCCTGGCAGGATTGTCCGGGCTTGATGCGGATGACGCGCCCGCTGATGCGACGATGACCAAGACCGGTGCCGGTGATGATGATGCGGGAAATGCGGCGTACGGTCATAATGTTCGTGGCGCCGGGGACGCCACCCACAACGCCACCTGTCACCAGGACGATGTCGCCCTGGTCCACATAGCCGGCCTGGTGAGCGCGACGGATGGCGTCGTCCACCACTTCGTCGGTGGTGTTCATGCGTTCGCCCATTAACGTGTAAACGCCCCAGAAGAGCGCAAGTTGACGGTGTACAATCGGGCTGGGCGTCACTGCGATGATGGGCACGGACGGGCGGAAGCGTGAGAGCTTTTTGGCTGTGGCCCCACTCACCGTCGGCGCGATGATGGCCGCTGCGCCCACTTCGTGTGCTGTCACTACCGTGGCGTGGCTGACGGCGCCGGCAATCGAATCCACCTGCTCAAACTGCTGCGGGTAGTTCGACTGGTTGAGCGACCGTACGCGTTCGGCTTCCTCGGCGATCTTCACCATCGTCTGCACCGCCCGCACAGGGTAGGAGCCGCTGGCGGTTTCACCTGAAAGCATAATGGCGTCGCTGCCGTCGAGGACGGCGTTGGCCACGTCGCTGGCTTCAGCGCGGGTGGGGCGCGGGTTGCGGATCATGGAATCGAGCATCTGCGTGGCGGTGATCACCGGCTTGTCGGTGCGGCCACAGCGAGCAATGATCATCTTCTGCACCATGGGCACGGCTTCGGGGCTGGTTTCGATGCCCAGGTCACCGCGCGCCACCATGATGCCGTCCGACGCATCGATGATCTCTTCGATGTTGCGCACGGCTTCGGGTTTTTCGATTTTGGAGATGATTGGGGTGGTGCGGCCAAAGGCAGCGCGGCCACGGATAATCGCGCGCAGATCTTCCACGTCTTTGGCGGTGCGTACAAAGCTGAGGGCGATCCAATCGGCCTGCTGCTCCAGCGCGAACTCAACGTCTTTGCGGTCTTTTTCGGTGAGCGATGGGATGGCCAGCTTGGTGTGGGGCAGGTTCATGCCTTTGTTGTCCATCAACTGCCCGCCTACGATGACGCGGGTGGTGATCTCCTTGCCTTTGGCGCTTACCACTTCCACTTCGAGAAGGCCATCATCGAGCAGGATACGCTCGCCAGGCTTTACGCTGCCTGGCAATTCCTGGTTTTGAATTGGTACACGCCCCGGCTCACCGACAACAGATTCGGCGGTCATAATCAGTGTTTCGCCGGCTTTAAGCGGGACGCCGCCTTCTTGCATCTTTCCCACACGCAGCTTAGGACCTTGCAGATCAGCGAGAATGGCCACAGGGCGATTCAACGACTGAGAAATTTCGCGGATGCGCCGGATATTTTCAGCATGGTACTCGTAAGTGCCGTGGCTCATGTTCATGCGCGCCACATTCATACCGGCCTCGATCAATTGGGTGAGGATTTCGGGGTCGCGGCTGGTTGGCCCGATGGTACAGACGATTTTGACACGTCGCATAATGGTTCCTTCG
Organism: bacterium; assembly: GCA_016124945.1. Lineage (GTDB taxonomy): Bacteria > Chloroflexota > Anaerolineae > Caldilineales > Caldilineaceae > RI-153. The sequence continues at coordinate 42,392 of WGMT01000024.1, forward strand.
TTTGGTGGCATGGCAGCATGAAGAGGCCTGTCCAGGCTGCCCCGTGATAAGTGCTCTGCTAGCCGGCCTGTCGGCTGGTTGGCGGTATGTGTGGGGTGACGTTCCGCAGTGTTGAGGATAACTGGGTGTATAGGCGTATTCGATTGTGACTGGCAAATATGGCAAAAACCCGGCGTTTGCGAAGCGTCGGGCTTTTTGAACGGGCACTACTTACTTCGGTGCAATCTTCCAGAAGGTATTAGCGCTTTCTAGAAGATTGGCTAGCCTGTCGGCGCCTCTGCCAACGATTGTTCTTTTTCGTTCAGACGTTTCTCTGCTTCAAGCAGTGTCATTTCGCCTGCGGCGCGGCGAGCTTTGGCGGCAGCGAACTCTTCTGCGCTCATGCCCAGCGGGCGACCATTGCCCAGCGTGCGCTGCAAACCTTTGCGTAATCCCTTGATGGTGCGCTTGACAGGGCGATCGCTGTAGAGTTCGGCAAAAGTCGCCACTGCGGTTTCGGCACTAAGCGGCGCCAAATGGTAGCGCTCAGCCAGTTTTTCGCGGTGTTTGGTGATCCAGAGATAGAGGTCCGCTTCGGTGCGGTCTGGGAATTCGGGCATCAGATCGTAATGGCGGATCGCTTCGATCACGGGCAGGTAGATACTGTCGTACCAGCTCATGACAATATCGCTAGGGCCCAAGCGTCGGCTGGCTCCCTGACGATCCAATTCCATATTTTGCAGGTAGCCATGCACTTCGATGTGCTTGAGGATCAACGGATATTGGCCGGGCACCGTCAACATCAGATCCACGCCAGGACGCAGCACGTCGAGCCGTGTGCGCTCTAAGAAGTCGACGTACTCCATCTTGATGATCCAGCGATCGCGCTCGAAATCATTCAGCGTGAGCACAATCGGCGACGCCAACTCGGTGACGTACGCTTCGATGATGTCGATCTTGTTGGCGCGGGCCACACTAACGCGGTGGTTGCCGTCTTGTACAAAATAGACATCACCGATTTTGTACAATTCTACCGGCGGCACGTTTTCCAACGCATTTAGCGCTGCATCCAGGCTTGCCCAGCGGTCGCTGTTGACATGATTGCGTGGTAGAAACTCACGCGTGAAGTCGTGGTAACGTCCCAGGCTGCCTACAATTTTCTGCACAGAGACGGTTTCCAGGTGTTTGCCCACTTCTTGACGAATTTTAAGCCGCTTGGCAACTTCTTCAAAGTTTACCAGATTCGTGTTTGTTCCAGTAATCAGCCCGAGCAGATCCTGCATTTGTGCTTTGCGTACATTGCGTATGTAACGCTCACGGGCAACAGTTTCATGATAGGCTCTCGACATCGTACTTCTCCTTCGTCCAACCGCACTGTCCGTGCTGCCTGATGGCCACACGTTCGGGGGGTGCTGGTTGGAATGATCCTTTCGACAACGGCGCACTCTATGGTTGGTGGCGTGCTGTCATCAGAATTCATTCAAACCTTATACTTTAGCATAATTGTGTTCTTGTCAACCTGATAGAACAATTTGGCCCAATTTTTCTACGCAGAACGTTGGGATTTTTGTCTGAATCAGGATCCACAAGGGTACATAGAAAAACAGGTGAAAAGTCAGCGTCTTTGCTGCCGTTCACCTGTACTTAGTTGAATGTTATCAAATTTAAGAACACGATGCCGGACTTCAGCCGGTCAGCTTGTCGTCTTTCTGTCTACTACTGATAGGTGATGTTGGCTGCTTCGCGGATAACCTGTACCCAACTTTGGCCCGGTTTAAGTGGAATCACCTGTTCACCGGGGCCTAACCAACGCGGCGTGGTCTGGTCGCTGGCACGCCACGTGCCTTCGTAGACCCGTCCATCGCGGAAGATGCGCAGGTCGCCGAAGCCGTAGAGTTCGATGTCAACCCCTTTGGTGCCCAGGCTGTCTTCGACAATGTCGGTGAGGATGTGATTGGCCGTGAGTACGATGACGTTGTCACTTGTCACCTGTTGGCCGGTTTCATTGTCGATGTGTGCCCTGCCTCCCTGGAAGCGGATATAGACATTGCGCCCGGCATCGTAGCGCCATTCGACGCTGTTGCCGCCAGGGTAAGTCAACTGAATGGTGGATGCAGTGCCTGCATTAAAATCGGCAGGGGCTTCGCTAAAGGCGAACCCTTCGCGGCCCCAAGCTTTGTACTCGCCTTCAGGGGTGAGCACGTTGTTGATCACCTTTTGGCAATAAAGTAGTTGCGGGTTGGCCTGGCAGCGGGCCGCCACATCGGCAAGCCAGCGGCGCACACCGTCGGTGCTGCCTTGCATGCGTGTACGATAATCTGTGCCGATGCTGCTGTAGTAGACGCTGTTGCTGGGATCGTCGATGTCGGCATCGAGATAGGGGAAGCCGACCTCGTTTTTGAGCAGGTAGCGGATGTCATCGCTGCCGCCGGAGCAGGCGAGGACGCCGTCGTACATGTAGGTGATCCAGATGTTTGGGAAGCGTGCACTCCGCACAGGACCGACACGGGCGGCGTCCTGGCTTTGGTACATGGCTGTCATGCGAGTGATGGTGAAGCCGTCTACAATGTACTCGTAGACGAGATCAGCGCGGTTGAGGCCGTAGTGGGCGTTGCGCCCGGCACCGTCGTTGTTCAGGCAGATGAAGATGGGCCGTTGAACCAGCCGGCTGGGATCGTCCACGGGCAGGCCGGTGAACGGCGAGATATTGGCCGGGACAGGTGTAGGCGTGGGCGGTTCCGGCGTGGCTGTGGGTGGTTCCGGTGTAGCGCTCGGCGCTTCCGCGACTGTTGCTGGCTCAGTGGTTACACTGACTGCCTCTGTGGCCGGCGTCTTTGTTGGGGTTGGCGTGGGTGCCGGTGCGGCCGGTCCACAGGCAGCGAAGACAAAAACCGCGAACAAAAGCAGAGACAACATCATCCCTGTGCGGATTCGGTTGAGGAAAACGCTGTTGCTTTCCATACAAGTCCAATCTCTCTTAAAATGATCTCTAAAATGATAGCGATACCTGGATTGAAACGCTCGGTAGTATACCATAGCTGTATAGATTCTACATGCGGCAAGCGGCGCAAAATTGTCCTGGCCTCCCTTTCACAATCTATCTACCTGAGCAGGAAGTTTTGCCTTCACCCTCGGCTTGACACCCAAAACGCAGTCATTACTTCGTACCAGATTTCGTCTTTATGGTACAATTCGGTCTCATGACAAGCAACCTGGCTAAACCGTCCAGCCCATCTGCCACACAGCCACACAAAGCCGCGGCTTCGTTGCCGCCGGAAGTGGACGCGCTGCTCGTCTACGCAGCGCGCCGACGGCTGCTGCTGCCTTTGCTCCTCTTTGTCACTGCGCATCGGCCTTTGGGCTTTGTGGCCGGGCAACTCCTCTTTGCCGCTCAACCCCTGACGTTGCTCTTCCCGTCCTTAAATTTACGGGTGTGGGCGGAGACGCTTAGTAACGTGGATGGGGTGCGACGTATGGAGGAACAGTTATTGGCCGTTGGCAAGAAGTTAGGCAATTCGGAGATGAGGCCGTGAACCGTATGTCCGATCCGAATGTGCTTGCGAGCCTGTGGCGGCGACAGGCAGAGATTGATATTGAGAGTGGCCGACGCCCGCTGGTGGGGTTGGGGCTGGGCAATGTGGACGCGCAGAGCTTGGTGGCGCTCTTAGCTGTGCAACGCTTTGCCCAAAAGGCAGGCGCACTGGCCGAACCGCAAGTGGTAGCCGGTGACGGTGACCTATGGCTCTCTGCACTCATGTTGCGCCCGCCCATCCATGAGGACATTCCTTCCTCGTTTGATGTTACCTACGCAGGTGGCGACGTCGCTACCCATGCCGCTTCTTTGAACATTGCCACAGCGCAGCACACCGCCCCGATCACACGGTCGGGCACGGCGCCCCTGCCTCCCGGCATGGCCTGGATGCTGACGCCTACAGCCTTCCCGGGCAGCGAACGGGCGGATCTCGAATTCCTGCCATTGGTACAGAACGGGGCACCCTTTGCGCCGGTAAGCGCACCGCAGGCCGCGTTGCCCCACTGGATCGATCAGGTAGAAGCCTGGGCGGTTCTCATTTTAGCCCTGGCTTTGCTGGTAGCCGCCATTTTCGTCTAACCCTCCTTCCTCTGGATTTCCCTGCCAATGCCTTCAATCAACGTCGGCTGGATCAACCGCTTGAGTACATTTGTGATTCTCGTCACTGCGGGCGTGATCGTGGTCAGCCGCTTTGGCTTGCTGCCTGGGTTGACGCCGATCTCCAATGTTCTTTACACCTGGGTGTTGTTGCTGGGCGCCTTTACCCTGCTCCTGGGGGTGGTAAGCGTCGCATGGGCACATGTGGAACGTATTCAGCATGGAGAAAAGGAATGGTCGTTTAGCCTTGTCCTTTTGATCGGCTTACTCGCCGCGGTGGTGACAGGCCTGCTTAGCCCGGGAGGCACCACCAGTCCGCTAATGGAGTGGGTTTTCGACGCCTTAATCGCCCCCGGTCAAGCCTCCCTCTTCGCCCTGACCGGCCTCTTCGTGATTGCCGCTGCTTACCGCTACCTGCGCCTGGACCGTCCTGAAGCACTCTGGATCCTCTTTGGCGCGTTGCTGGCCCTGTTTGTCCAAACACCAATGACCCGTATCTACGCACCCCGTATTGTGGTGGATCTGGCCGACTGGCTGCTGGCATGGCCGATAATGGCGGCGTTACGCGGCGTACTCTTGGGTGGCGCACTGGCTGCGCTTTTCGTCGCCCTGCGTCTGCTGGTTCAGGGGGGCCGAAACGGACGATGACCTCGACCTACGGTTGTCCTCACTGTGGACGGAGTAACCCGCTTGATGCCCGTTCATGTGCATACTGCGGCACGATTTTTGAGAATGTGGAAAGTTCCCTGGCTGCGCAGCATGAAGACGATGATCCGTCCCCTCACGGCGAGGACGCAGCGGACGCAGCGTCACTACCCGCGGATACATCACCCGCCGAAGATATTTCGTCGACGCCGACGCCCGTAGAAGATGCCGACAACCTTCCACCGCCCCAACCTGTCCTTGCGCCGCCACCGCCCGATATCCCCGAAAAGAGTGATGCCGACCTGGTGATGGAAGAAGAGATGGCCCTCTGGCTCGAACAGTTCCCGCCGATTGCTGTGCAGCCTGTGGCCACACTCGACGACGATCTGCGCCGGCAGTTGCGCCAGATGTTTGCCGCCGAAGTGCCGTTGATCGACGCACCCTCCGCGCCAGGACCATTCGACGGTGTGGGGTTGTTGCGGCGAACGTGGATCTACTGGCTGATGACCGCCATGTTGGTGGGCGCGCTGTTGTTGGGCGACGATGCCATCGATACGTTGCCACACCCCTGGCCTGGGATCGTGCCTGTCTACGATGCCATTGAGTCGTTGCCGACCGGAGCGACGGTGCTGGTGGATTGGGCCTACGATCCAGCCACATCCGGCGAAATGGATCTGGTGGCACGTCCTGTGATTGAGCACCTGCTGGCGCGCAACGCCAACCTGGTGGTGATCAGCCAACTTCCACTTGGCCCGGCGACGGCGCGACGGCTGTTGGCCACAGCAGGCAGCACCGGCACCACCGTGACAGCGCGCCAATTGGATACGGTGTTGGTGGAAGGCGGCTTTTTGCCCGGCGGCGCAGCCACACTGGCCTTGTTGGGGCAGTCGCCGGGGCTGGGTTTGCCCCTGGATCTGCAGGGACGGAATGCCCAGATCCGTCCTTCGTTAGGCGATCTGGCCACCGATGGGCCGATGTTGTCGCTGGTGATATCGGCGCGGTCGGAGCCGGTGCAGCGTTGGCTGGAACAGGTACAGCCGCTCGACGGCGTACCGGTGATCGCTGTCACCAGTGCTGTCGCCGGTCCTGTATTGCAGCCATACGCAGACAGCGGCCAGTTGCTTGGGCTGGTGAGCGGCTACAACGGTGGCATCGGCTACCGAGATCTGCTGCTGCGGGCGCTTCCTCGGGCCGAACAGGCCCAATTGTGGCGGCAAATCAACGGCCACAACTGGGCGCTGTTGGCTCTGCTGATTGTGTTGGTGGCGGCGAATGTGGCACTTTCGTTTGAGCGGAGGTCCAATGACGCCCTTTAGCGGTCCGCTGCCTGCCGTCTGGGAACATACCGGCGTTGTGGCCGGCTTTGTGCTGTCGCTCATGATCTTCAGCTTTATCTTGCGCGACAACTGGCTGGTACGGCTGGCACAATACCTGCTTGTCGGGCTCAGTTTGGGATATGCCGCTGTCATCGCCTGGCATGGTGTACTCTGGCCGAGGCTTTTTCAGCCATTGTTGGCCGGGTCGCAGCTCCAAGTGCCGTCTTTGTCGCTGCCAGAGAGCACGGCTCTCTGGCTCTATTGGTTGCCATTGGTGCTGGGCCTGATCCTGTGGGCGGCGGGTGTGGATTCACTGTGCAACGCTGCCGGCCGCTTTGGCCGCTTGCGTGGGATCATCCGCCTGTTGGCGATCTTGCCGCTTGGATTGATTGTTGGCGTAGGCGTGGGCGTCACCGTGGCCGGCGCAATTCAGGGGACGTTGTGGCCGCAGTTCCTGCGTGCAGCGGCATTGGGGCTGCCGCTCGAAGAATCGCTGGGCGGCCTGCTGCTTGGTATGTTGACGATTTTGATTACCACCGGCGCGTTGGTGCATCTGCACTGGGGCACAGACGATGCCGTCGGCGGCGTTGAGTCGGCCGCACCCCCCACAGGGCCGCATCGAACCATCATCGCTGCCTGGTCGTGGATTGGTCAACGCTCGCTATGGTTGGCGGCAGGCTTCCTCTTTGCCCAATTGTTCACATCACGGGTGACGCTGTTGATCGCCCGGCTCAACTACTTCGTTTTTGATCTACGTAGCACCGATGTATGGATCTGGCTACGGGCGCTGTTGGGGGGATCATGACCGAACGGACTTTGGCCGTCGGCATCGCGTCGTCGGCAATTTTGGCGCTAGGTGTGGACATGCATCAGGTGTCGGCGTTGCTGCTTGAACCGGTGGATGGGGCGCTCCATTTGGTAGGGCGGCACAGTCTACCGCGTCATGTGGGTGATGGTGGAACCTTCCCCGCGTTGGAACGGCTGGCACAGGCGTGTCGCCAACTGGGGCGACGGTTGGGCCGTCCCTTGTGGCTGCCGTCGGGGGAAGGGCCGGCGCTCTCTGATGCAGACCCGGCGCTGGGGTTGGCGTTGGGCCATGTCGTGGCGGTGGCTGATCCGCTGCCACCGTTACGGATTTGGGTGGCCGGGTTGAGCGCAGGCGAAAGCCTGGCCGCGGTACAAGAAGCACTAAGCGCCGGACCCTGCGAAGCCGTGGCGTTGTGTCGTCCTGGCGCTCATGATGACGCCGCCAGGCTGCGCGATGAATTGCTCCACGCTGCGCCCGACGTGATCGTGGTCTGTGGCGGCTATGATGTCCCCGGCGACGCCGCGCAAGGCCCCGTGCTGGCATTATGTGAATTGGTTGCGCAGGCGGTGCGCCTGTTGCGCCTGGATCGCTCGCCTCTGCTGCTCTTTGCCGGCAATCGCTGGGCAGCCTCTGCAGCGGTGGAGATGTGGCGGGCGATTCCCGGCGCAGACGCCCAGGCTGTGCTCAACGTCCTGCCGGCACGGGGCGTGGTGCATACGTCCTCGTTGGCGGCTACATTGTCTCAGCATTACTGGTCTTTGTGCCGCGCTGCACCAGAAGTGCAGCAGTTGGCCTCTTGGGTGACGCTGCCTGCTGTGGTGCGCAGCTTTCAGTGGAGCTTTGCCCAGGCCACTCGATTCTGGCGCGAAACCCACCGCCTGGCCGAGTTGCATGCCCTTTATTGCGGCCCCCGTCAGTGGATGCATGTATGGAGTTCGGCAGATGAACTGGCTGTACGTGTGCGCATGACACCGCCGGGTGTTCGTCCGCGTGTGTTGGATGGCTGGCCGCCCCTGCGTCTTGTGAGCGGACCATGGCCGCCGGCATGGCCGCGCCCTAAACTTCATTGGCATGAACCACAGGGCATATTGCCCGTAGCCGCAGCCGTGGGACAGGTGGAGATTGGTGACTGGGAAAGAGGCTTAGGGGTTCAGATCTGACCTATCTGTGGTTACGGCAAACCAGGGGCGCCTACATTATCGGCTCCAGCGTCCAGCGTCCGGCGACGAGCAGATCGGATGATGGTCATGATTTCGTTGCCCGGCGTCAAAGATGTGACCGTCATGAATGGCACGTGTTGCCCGTCCTGGATGGCAGTTAGGGGCAAGATCTCGCCTTCGTCCTGCGCAAGCCTGCTCAGCAGTGCTTGTGGGTCTGTCTCTTCTTCGACGGTGAATTGACGGTGTGTCACCGTGTTCTGTGTCAGCCAATGATCCCAGGATTGCAGATTATGGGTGTCCTCAGGTAAGACATTTACCTTGAGCGAGTCTAGGACAGTATGGAGCGACCGTTCTTTGTGCTGCGGGATGCGAACATGAATTTCCGGCACCTTAAAGAGATCGCGCACCATCTGCGCCGCCAGGATGTTGACCTCTGAGTTCGGCGTCAGGGCCAAGAACCACATCGCCTGTTGGGCATGGGCTGAGCGCAGCGTTTCTTCGTCCAGCACGTCACCGCAGACGACGTTCAAACCTTCTGCGGCAGCGATGTCACAGTGATCGGGGTTGCTGTCGATCAACCAGACGGCGCCGTTGGACTTTAATGCTCTGGCCAGTTCGCGGGCCGTGGGGCCGGCGCCGACAATCACTGTCCCCTGCCGTTCCTTGGGGCGAACCAACTGGTCATTGCGGCGTAGCCAGTCGACGCTCCACTTGAGCATCACGGGCACCAGTGCCGTGGTAAAAATCGCCATGAAGACCAGAATCGAGAAGATTTCTTGTGAGATTAACCCCATCGTCAGCCCGATCTCGGCGATAATGATCTCCACGGCGCCGCGTCCATTCATGCCGGCACCTACTGCAAGCCCTTCACGCCAGCCATTTCCGGTGGGTAAGTAAAAAATCGCCGTGCCGATAATCTTGCCGACAATGGCGACCCCAACAATGGCAAGCAACAGCGGTAGCTCCGTACGGAACACTTCCAACGTAATGCTAAAGCCTGCCGTAACGAAGAAGACGGGGGCCAGAAAACCGATTGAAATGTCATGCACAACTTTGTTTAGATCTTGTGAGAGACTTGGTGTAAGCACAATCCCTTCGCGTAAGAAGAGACCCGCCAGGAACGCGCCCAAAATGGCATGAAGGCCGGCCAACTCGGCCAACTCGGCAAAGAAAAGCGCAATCAGCAAGACCAGGGTGGCGTTAAAGGTACGGCCTGTGAGTCCTCTGCGTGTCAACCACTGCCAAAGCACCGGGAAGACCTTCTGCCCGATGAAGAAGGCTACCCCAAAAAAGAGGATGGCCCTCGCGCCCACCAACGCCAGTTCGGTGATCTGAAAACTCCCTGCTTCGAATAGCCCGATAATGGCTGCAAATACCACGAGCGAAAGCGTGTCGGCGATGAGCGCACCAGCCATCATTACATGGGCAATGCGTGTATCCAGTAAATTGAGGTCGACAAGAATCCGCGACTTTGTAGCCAGTGATGTGACCCCTGCGGCAATACCTACAAAGAGCCCCGCCGGCACACTACCGCCAAACCAGGTGACAACCAGGTAGCTAAGGACGAATGGTGTGATGAAGCCGCCGATGGCAGCCAGAAAACCACCCCAGGACGCCTGAAACAGCTCTTCGGGGTCAACTTCCATTCCAATGTAGAGCATCATCAACAAAACACCCACTTCGGCCAGCACACTAAGCGCTTCGCTGCCCTGGAGCAGCCCTAGCAGCGGCGGCCCGAGGATAATACCGGCAGCCAATTCTCCGAACATCGACGGATAGCCAAGCCGAGAGACAACCAATCCAGCCAGCCATGCGGCCAGCAAGACAAAAAGTAGATTCAGAATACTAAATTCCATAAAGCATTTCCTTTCCTTCGCTTATCCCCTGATCGGGTTAAAGGTGGAGGGTGACAACTGCAGGTAACTCTTTCTCTTCGGCAGCTACCTCGACTACCTCTGGCTCAACTGGGTTCTGTATTGGGTTCTGTACAAGCACAAAGTAGCTCAACTCGGGCATTGTCCTCTTTTGATGGATGGCCCAATCAACCGGACGCGCCCAATCAATCGGATGCGCCCAATCAACCGGATGCACTGTCGAAACGTTCGGCCAGTGTTGATAAGATCGGTCTTCGTGCTGTGGCCATGCACATGGACGTGTCGCCAAGGACGATACCGGTTCTGCCATCCTGTCAAAGTCGCCGAGTCTGCGCAATATCAGCCAGAGACCGAGTGACGCCAACCCTTGCACTGTTCTATCTGTAAAAACATAGAGCATCCCGCCGACGGCGAAAGAAAACGCCAAGAGTTGCCCTGCAACAAAGACGGCCCACTTCAGGGCGGCATTATGCATGGCTGAGGGCAGGGTTCCCTCTCTGAACGGGTGTGAAAATCGGCCTGCATCCCGACGGTTCTGTTTCGCTGTATGCCTTATGTTCAGTTTCATGTTTGGGCATCCTTGCTTCAAGCTATCCTTCACTGTCCACTCTTCACCATTAAGTTCGAGCCTCTTCTATCCCAACGCTCAATCGTCATTTTGTAGCCCTTACAGAGGCTTGGTTAGTGGTTCTCTCGCTAAGTTCCCGGAAGGTTTGCGTATTTAGCGAGAAGACCACTTAGATGCACGTCAACCTGAAAAATTAGGGTAACAAGAGAGATTGTGGCTAAATGTAGAACTGACTCCGAACTGAGATTTATAGACCGTTTGTTATATCCTTGTGCCAGAACCTTTGTGTATCTCCTCGGCGACTAAAAATTCCTAAAGCGCCGAAACTAGACTTCTTTTTTCAACGAAAAGAGCTTGACGCGCTGCGCAAAGCTTATTAAAGTGTGTTTGTTGGTTTCGCTAACCCTTTACCCGTGAACAGGACATTTCGATGCCTGCAACATTACGGCTGTCCGACAGCAGTTATATGCGTAACACCGACGTACAGCGAGTGTTGGCATTTTTAAACAATATGCGCTGTGTCGAAATCACCGGCTTCAGCAATCTGGGCAAGTCGGCGTTGATGCGGCTACTGGCACAGCCCGACGTGTGGGTGCGTGAATTGGGTGAGGCCGGCGCGCAATTTTTGCCTGTCTACATCGATTGCAACCGCATGTTGGAGATGACCGACCAGGGTTTCTACGAATTGGTGTTACGCTGTTTGCAGGAGAGCAGCCCTATGCTGGCTGAAGACCGCGAACTCGTGACGGCCTACGACACGCTCATCGCACCCGCCAGTGAATTCCAGGTGCCGCTGAGTTTTAGCCGTGGATTGACGGCGGCGCTCAACGCCGGGCAGGGCAAGATCGTCCTTTTGTTCGACGAGTTCGACGAACCGTTCCAGCAGATCGATTCGCGCGTCTTCATCAACTTACGTGCCAAAAAGGACGGTCACAGCGACGGCCTCGCCTACGTCACGGCGACGGTGCGCTCACTTTCCGAACTGAGCGTTGGCGATCACGGCAATGAATTCTGCGAACTCTTTGTGCATCAGCCCTGGCGTCTGGCCCCACTCACCGCCGCGGACGTCGAAAAGTACGTCCTCACCTATGCCGAGCGCCACGCCGTCCCCTTGCAGCGGGCAGATGCCGAGTTCGTCTATCAGTGGACGGGTGGTCACCCCGGCATGTTGGACGGTGTCTGTCATCTGCTGGCCGAGGCGTTGCACAGTGAACCCGAGGAAAGCACGGATCGTTGGGCTTTCCATCGCGCACTTGTGCCCAGTGTGCGGCGCGAGCCGGTGCTTGTAGACGAGTGCGACAAGATCTGGTTGGAGTTGACTACGGCGGAACGTGAAACCCTGCTCGCCCTATTTGCCGGGCAAGAGACCGACCCCGCCGCTATGGACCGGTTGCGGCAGCGGCACCTGCTGTTGGATGTAGACGGTGAACCCCGTCTCTTTGGGCGGCTGATGGCCCTCTACGCGCAGCAAAAAGTGGACAAACCCACCGCCCAGCCCGAACGCCTGTGGGTCGACCGCGACAGCGGCGAGGTGCTGGTCAACGGCAAAGCCGCCGAAACACTGACCCGCCTCGAATATCAACTCATGCTGCTTCTCTTCGACAATGTCGACAAGATTGTAGACAAGTATCAGATCGTGGCCGGCGTGTGGGGCGAAGGCTACATCGATTCCGTCGATGATGCCCGTATCGAAAAGCTAGTCAGTCGTCTGCGTCAGAAGATCGAGCCGGATCCGGCGTCGCCCCAATTTGTCACCACGGTACGCGGACGGGGGTATCGGTTGGTGCTCAGTTAGTTCACACTCGCCGCCCAGCCAGGAGACACCTGACTGGGCGTTTTTTGTTCAGCCATTCAACTTTCTCGCACCATTCCTGCCTTGCACATCTGCTCACCAAAAGCATAGGACCCCACCATGCCTGATTTCACACTCGCCTGCCCCATTCCCATTTCCGACTACCCCACCGTGCAACTCGCCCACGGCGGTGGCGGACGGCTCATGCATCAGCTCATTGGTAAGATGTTTGCGCCGCTCTTCACCAATCCCCTGTTGGCCCAGGAACACGACGGCGCTGTCTTCAACGTGGCCGGTGGGCGGCTTGCCATGAGCACCGATTCGTTTGTGGTGCGCCCGCTCTTCTTCCCCGGCGGCAATATCGGTTCACTCGCCGTACATGGGACGGTCAACGATCTGGCCATGTGTGGGGCACGTCCGCGTTATTTGAGCGCGTCTTTTGTGTTGGAAGAAGGGTTGCCCATGACCGATCTGTGGCGCATTGTGCAGTCCATGGCGGTGGCGGCCAACGAAGCCGGTGTGCAGATCATCACCGGCGACACCAAAGTAGTGGATCGAGGCAAGGGCGACGGCATCTACATCAACACCAGCGGCGTCGGCATCGTGGAACATGACCGCGTCATCGGCCCTATGTCGGTACAGCCCGGAGACGCCGTGATCATCAACGGTGATCTGGGCCGTCACGGCATCGCCATCATGGCCGTGCGCGAAGGACTCGCCTTCGAGAGCGCCATCGAGAGCGATTCCGCCTGTGTGGCCGGCCTGGTGATGGATATGCTTGATGCTGATATCGACATCCACTGCCTGCGCGACATGACCCGCGGCGGCCTGGCCAGTTCGTTGGTGGAGATTGCCCAGACTTCGAAACAGCGCATCCACATCGACGAGCGGCGCATTCCCGTGCGCCAGGATGTGCGCGGCGCGTGCGAGATCCTCGGCCTCGATCCCCTCTACGTCGCCAACGAAGGGCGTTTCGTGGCCTTTGTCCCTGCGGCGGAGGCGGAGCGCTGTCTTGCCGCCATGCAGGCGCATCCGCTGGGCCAGGGCGCAGCGTTGATCGGTCATGTGGCGGAGGAGAAAGACGGGCTTGTCACCATGCGTAGCGCCATCGGTGCAAGCCGAATTGTCGATATGTTGAGCGGGGAGCAGTTGCCGCGGATCTGTTAGTCGTTTGTAGCTGTCACACCGGTTCAAGTTAAGCTACGTTAATCAATTCCTCATACTTTCCCAAGACACTGTGCGAGACTTCACATTAAAATCAAGACATTCAACGTTTAATGAACAAAACAGATTCATTTTCTCTTGAACCATAAGGAGTGTCTTGATATGGGCCGCACAATGAAGCGGATCGCACTTTCGATTGTCCTGTTGAGCGCCGCTGTGGCGCTTGTGGTTTTCGCTGCAGGCAACATCACGTGGACGCCGGCGCGTCAGTTGGCGGCGGTGGAAAGCCTGTCGAGCACCAGCAGCATTCAACCTGTGAACCTGCAACAGCAGACCGACTTTCAGGTGGAAGCCTCGCAGGAAGTGCTGGCACAGCTTTACCAATCTATCTTACCGTCCATCGTCAACATTCAGGTGACGTCGTTGAGCACCGCCGCCAATAATTTTTCCTTCCCAGATATGCCGTCGCAAGGCCAGGGCAGCGGTTGGGTGTGGGACGATACCGGCCACATCGTCACCAACAACCATGTGGTTGAAGATGCGGAAAGTATCATTGTCTACTTTTCCAATGGTCAGTGGACAGACGCCGAACTGGTGGCTGCTGATCCACAAGCCGATCTGGCCGTCATCAAAGTGACACCGCTTGCCGATTTCCCGTTGCAGCCTCTGCCATTGGCGGCAGACGTGCCGCCGGTGGGCTATACCTCTTTGGCTTTCGGTAGCCCCTTCGGCCTGAGCGGCACCATGACGCGTGGCATCATCAGCGCCGTTGGCCGTAGCTTTTCCGTCGGCTCGCTTACTGATAGCGGCGCAACGTACTCTTTGCCCGAGGTGATCCAGACCGACGCTGCCATCAATCCCGGCAACTCCGGCGGCCCGCTGCTCAACCTGAACGGCGAGGTAATCGGCGTCAACTTTGCCATCCGCTCAGAAGTACGCGCCAATTCCGGCGTCGGCTTCGCTATCCCGGTATCGGTGGTGCGCCGTGTGGTGCCTTCGTTGATCGAGCAAGGCTTCTTCAGCTATCCCTACCTGGGGATTGCTGGCGGCACCATCACACCCAACGTTGCCGAGCAACAGGAACTGCCCGACGGCCTGCTTGGCGTCTTCGTCTCGCAGATTGCCGGCACCCCGGCCCGCAACGCCGGCGTGGAAGTGGGTGATATCATCACCGGCATCGACGACGTGGACGTGCGCAGCTTCGAGGACCTGATCGGTTACTTGATTACGTCCACTCAGCCGGGGCAAGAGGTTCAGTTGCGCATCTACCGCGACGGCGAAGAACAGTTCTTGAGCTTGACAGTGGGTGAACGTCCTCGCTAAGTATTGAGTGGTGCGTGGTGCGTGTACCAGTAGCTACGTTGACGGTGTATTGGTAACAGATTTTGTAGAGAGAGAGGGGGAACACGGATCACAAATCTGTGTTCCCCCTCTCTGCGTCTAGTGATCGCCACATGAATATCTGCGGAGTGAGCACGCCCTCGTGCGGTTCTTCCGGTGTAGACCCGCATAAGGGCGAGCTCACTCAGCGCTTAACTCCCCAATAATTCCCCCATACGGAAATCACATCCTCTACTGGTACACGCACTACGCACTATCCCCCCTCCTAACCAACTGACCAGCCGCTGTTCCATCCGATTGTCCGGCGAAAGTTAACCTTAATGCTCTTAAACTTCATGTGACTAACCCTAAGCGATTGAAGTTTGCCCTCGATCCAATGCACGAGGAGAGATTATGAAGCAGCATACAAAGATAACGCTTGATGCCAACGAGGCAACCGCCTACGTAGCACACAAGACAAATGAAGTGGTGGCGATTTACCCCATCACACCCTCTTCGCCTATGGGCGAGTTCGCCGACGAATGGGCCGCTCACGGTGTGGAGAACATCTGGGGCAGTGTCCCTTTGGTGATTGAAATGCAGTCGGAAGGTGGCGCAGCCGGTGCTGTGCATGGCGCGCTGCAAACAGGATCGTTGACCACAACCTTTACGGCCAGCCAGGGCCTCTTGTTGATGATCCCGAATATGTACAAGATCGCCGGTGAGTTGACAAGCACCGTCTTCCACATCGCGGCACGTTCGTTGGCGGCACAGGGATTGTCTATTTTCGGTGACCACAGCGACGTGATGGCGGCGCGTGCTACCGGCTGGGCAATGCTCTTTGCCAACTCGGTGCAAGAATCACAGGACTTTGCCCTGATTTCGCAGGCGGCGACGCTGGCCAGCCGTGTGCCCTTCCTCCACATCTTCGACGGCTTCCGCACCTCTCACGAAGTCGCCAAGATCGAACAGGTGGACGAAGACGAGATCCGCGCCATGATCGACGATGAGCTGATCCACGCTCACCGTTCCCGCGCGCTCTCGCCGGATCGTCCTTTCATCCGCGGCACGGCACAGAACCCCGACGTTTACTTCCAGGCCCGTGAGACGGTGAACAGCTTCTATTTGAAGATTCCGGACATTGTGCAAGAAACGATGGACAAATTCGCAGGGTTGACCGGTCGCCAGTACAAACTGTACGAATACGTGGGCGCACCCGATGCCGAGCGTGTGATCATCCTCATGGGGTCGGGCGCGGAAGCGGCGCACGAGACGGTGGACTACCTCACCGCACAGGGCGAGAAGGTAGGCATCCTCAAGATCCGCCTCTACCGTCCTTTTGCGGTGGAACAATTCCTGGGCGCACTGCCCAGCACGGTGAAGAAGATCGCCGTCCTCGATCGCAGCAAAGAACCCGGCAGCGCCGGTGAACCGGTCTACCTCGATGTGGTCACCGCCATCAGCGAAAGCTGGGATGATGTCCAATCCGGCGCGGCTCCCCGTGTCGTGGGTGGCCGTTACGGTCTCTCCTCGAAGGAATTTACACCGGCGATGGTTAAGGGCATCTTCGACGAGTTGAGCAAGGATCGCCCCAAGAACCACTTCACCATTGGCATTGTCGACGACGTCACCAACACTAGCCTCGACTACGACGCCGGCTTCGACATTGAGCCGAAGAATGTGGTGCGCGCCGTCTTCTGGGGTCTCGGCGCAGACGGTACCGTCAGCGCCAACAAGAACTCCATCAAGATCATCGGCGAAGAGACAGACAACTTCGCCCAGGGTTACTTCGTCTACGACTCGAAGAAGTCGGGCGCACGCACGATTTCGCATCTGCGCTTTGGCCCCAACCCGATTCGCAGCACCTATCTCATTAGCAAGGCCAACTTTGTGGCCGTCCATCAGTTCGGCTTCTTGCAGCGCTACGATGTCCTAGGGCTGGCGGAACCCGGCGCGACGCTCTTGCTCAACGCCCCCTTTGGCCCCGACGAAGTGTGGGACCAGATCCCCGCAACTGTACAGCAGCAGATTATCGACAAGAAGCTTAAGTTCTATGTCATTGACGCCTATGCGCTGGCGAATGAACTACAACTTGGCTCGCGCATGAACACAATTATGCAGGCGGCCTTCTTCGCCATCAGCGGCGTGCTGCCCCAGGACGAGGCCATCGACAAGATCAAGTACGCCATCCGCAAGACCTACGGCAAACGGGGTGAAGCCGTGGTGATCAAGAACTTCGAGGCCGTCGATGCAACGCTTGCGCACCTCTACGAAGTGACGGTCCCTAGCACGGTGACGAGCAGCATCGGTATGGCCGATGCAGTACCCGCCAATGCACCTGACTTTGTGCAACGGGTGACGGCCAAGATGATCGCCGGCTACGGTGACGATCTGCCGGTGAGCATGATGCCCATCGACGGCACCTACCCCAGCGCCACCACACGTTGGGAAAAACGTAACATCGCCCTGGAAGTGCCGGTCTGGGATCCGGATGTCTGCATCCAATGTGGCAAGTGTGTGCTGGTCTGCCCGCATGCCGTTATCCGCAGCAAGGCGGCGGCCCCGGCTGAGTTTGAGAACGCGCCCGATGGCTTCCTCACCTCCCCGGCGCGCTGGCGCGAGATGGACAATCTGCTCTACACACTGCAAGTATCCGTGGAAGATTGCACCGGCTGTGAACTCTGTGTGGAAGTCTGCCCGGCCAAGAACAAGCGGGCTGTGGGGCGCAAAGCCATCAACATGGAGCCGCAACTGCCCCTGCGTGAACAAGGGCGCGCCACTTGGGACTTCTTCTTGGAACTGCCTGAGTATCCACGCAATGGGCAGAGCGAAAATGGCGACAAGGTTGTTGTCGATCCTTTACCCGATGGCTATGGTTCGCTTGACTACAAGAATGTGAAGAATGTGCAGTTGCTCGAACCGCTCTTCGAGTTCTCCGGCGCCTGCGCCGGCTGTGGTGAGACGCCTTACCTGTCGCTCATGAGCCGCCTCTTTGGTGACCATACGATCATCGCCAATGCGACGGGCTGCTCTAGCATCTACGGCGGCAACCTGCCCACCACGCCCTGGTCGATGAACAAAGCAGGCCGCGGCCCTGCCTGGAGCAACTCGCTCTTTGAAGACAATGCCGAGTTCGGCCTTGGTATGAGCCTCACCGTTGAGAAGCAAGGCAACTACGCCCGCGAACTGGTAGGCAAGCTACGCAGCCTCATCGGCGAAGAACTGGCCAACGATCTACTCGGCGCTAACCAGTCGGACGAACACGGGCTGGACGAACAGCGCAAGCGCATCGTCCAACTCAAAGAGAAGCTTGCCGCCGTCGCCCCCGGCAGCCTCGATACCGTCACCACTGCACAGGTACGCGATCTGCAAAGCCTGGCCGACGCCCTGGCCAAGAAGACGATCTGGATCGTAGGCGGTGACGGTTGGGCCTACGACATCGGCTACGGCGGCCTGGATCACGTCCTCGCCAGTGGGCGCAACATCAACATCCTGGTGATGGACACCGAAGTCTACTCCAACACCGGTGGGCAGTCTTCAAAGGCGACGCCGCAGGCCGCGGTGGCTAAGTTCGCCGCCGGTGGTAAGGCCACGCCCAAGAAGGATCTGGGCATGATGGCCGTCAACTATGGCAACGTCTACGTAGCACAGATTGCTATGGGCGCCAGT
Source organism: bacterium (assembly GCA_016124945.1). GTDB lineage: Bacteria > Chloroflexota > Anaerolineae > Caldilineales > Caldilineaceae > RI-153. The sequence continues at coordinate 60,816 of WGMT01000024.1, forward strand.
GATGCACAGACGGTGCGTGCCTTCCTCGAAGCCGAATCGTGGGATGGGCCGTCGATTATCATTGCCTATAGCCACTGTATCGCCCACGGCATCAACATGGCCAAGGGTATGGAGCAGCAGAAGCTGGCCGCCGAGACCGGCTACTGGCCGCTCTTCCGCTACGATCCGCGGTTGAAGGCTGAGGGCAAGAATCCCTTCCAGTTGGATTCCAAAGCGCCCAAAGCGCCGCTGGAAAACTACATGTACAACGAAAACCGCTTCCGCATGCTTGTTTCGAGCCAGCCCAAGGCCGCAGAGATCCTGCTCAATGCTGCCCAGCAGACTGTCCTCGAACGGTGGCACAAGTACGAAGAACTGGCCAAGCAAGAGCAGCGTAACGCCGCACATGGCAAGGCAATTGAGTCTTAAGCCAGGATCTTTCCGTCAAGTCGAACCCGGTCCGGTGTACACAAGTATGCCGGACCGCTCTCCCCACCGGATTGATCTGAATCGAACCGTATGGTTCACGAATTGGAGGATGTCATGGATCTGTCAACCACCTACATGGGCATGAAACTCAAGAACCCGATTGTGCCGTCGGCGTCTCCGCTCTCTACATCTTTCAGCGGCATCCGCCGTATGGAAGATGCCGGCGCCGCCGCAATTGTGATGTACTCGCTCTTCGAAGAACAGATTAACTTCGAGAGCCAATGGATCGATCACTACCTGTCGTACAACACCAACACCTACGCCGAAGCGCTCGACTACTACCCCGATCTAGAACGTTACAACGTCGGCCCCGACGAGTACCTGAACCTAATCTGGCGCGCCAAGCAGAGTGTGGAAATCCCCATTATCGGCAGCCTCAACGGCGTCTCCACTGGTGGATGGACGGAATATGCCCGCAAAATCGAAGAGGCTGGCGCGGATGGGTTGGAGCTGAATCTCTACTACATCCCCACCTCCACCACCCAGGACGCCGCATCGGTGGAATCGATGTATCTGGATGTGGTGCGCGATGTGAAGCGCACGGTGACAATCCCGGTAGCTGTGAAGGTAAGCCCTTTCTTCAGCGCCTTTGCCCACATGGCCACACAGTTTGCCGACGCCGGCGCCGATGCCCTGGTGCTCTTCAACCGCTTTTACCAGCCTGATTTCGATCTCGAAGCCCTGGAAGTGGTGCCGCATCTGGTGTTGAGCAACTCAAATGAACTGCGTCTGCCGCTGCGCTGGGTTTCCATCCTCTACGGCCGTGTGCCTGTGGATTTCGCTATCACCAGCGGTGTGCATTCCTATACCGACGTGCTCAAGGGCATGATGGCCGGGGCCAATGTGACCATGATGGCCTCTGAACTGCTGCGCAACGGCGTGGAACGCATCGGCGACATCCTCACCGAACTCATGCAGTGGATGGACGAACGAGAGTACGAGTCAATCGAACAGATGCAGGGCAGCATGAGCCAGATCAATGTAGCCGAACCCGCCACCTTTGAGCGGGCCAACTACATGAAGGTGCTCCAGTCCTGGCGCACAGACCCGACCAGCGTCCTCTTGGGGTAGCTGCACAGGTTGGTGACACGCACAGACAATACGCACATCCTAAGGCGAAGGCTGTCCTGTGAAGGAGAGCGTTCGCCTTTCCATTTAGGGATTAGGGATTAGGGATGTTGATCACCAATCACCAATCCCTAATCACCAATCACGAATCAGAGGAGGCAAGCAATGACGCTGGCCGAAAAGAAGTTCCATCAAAAATCTGCGGTATTGGATTGGATGACGCAAGACCCGACCACCGTCACCGGGGATGCGCGCCTCATCGAAGCCTACAACCTGATGAAAGAAAACGAATTTCGGCGCCTGCCTGTGGTAAAACGCAATGGCGAACTGATCGGCATTGTCACCATGAGCGACATCTACCAGCATGTCCCCTTCTTCCCCGAAGATCCGGAGATCGAAGTCGATCTGCCCCTCATGACCATGACCGTCCAGGAGATCATGTCCTGGGGGCCCGAGACAATCGGCCCCAATGCCACCATCCAGGAAGCCGCCGAATTGATGCTCGAAGCGCAGGTCAGCGGCCTACCTGTGGTGGAACACGACCGCATCGTCGGTATCATCACCGAATCGGACATCTTCCGCTTGGTGATTGAGAGCTGGTCTAATGACTAGAAAGGAGTATTCGATGCCAACGAAGATTTTGGTTGCCTATGCCAGCAGCAGCGGATCGACGGCTGAGGTGGCCGAAGCAATTGGCGGTGTGCTGCGCCAAATGGACGTACCCGTCGACGTGTGCAACGCCGCCGAAGTGACCACTCTACAACCTTATAGCGCAGTGGTGGTGGGTAGTTCGATCCGCGGCGGGCGGTGGCTGCCTGAAGCGATTCAATTCATAGAACGATTCAAAGCCGGCCTGGCCACACTACCTGTCGCCTACTTCACCACTTGCCTGACCATGGCCAAAGGTGATGAAGAGAGTCGCCGCATTGTGCTTTCTTATCTCGATCCCGTCTTGCGCCTGGCACCCAACGTCAAGCCTGTGGGGCTGGGTCTCTTCGCCGGCTCATTGGATAGACAAAGCAAGTTGGCGATGAAAAGCGACGCCTTCCCCCAGGGCGACTACCGCAACTGGGATCGCATTCGCAAGTGGGCGGCCGATCTCAGCCTGCGCCTCTCCGATCCTCTCTACGACGACCGTGGCGAACTGGTGATGGCGGGTGCTGTCCTCGATTATGCGCAAGAGCCTGCCATCGCATCTTTTCCACCTGAGGAACCGGCTACCGACCAGACGGACACCGCCCACATCGGTTGGGCCGATCTGCACAGTAGTAACTTGCAAGGGGCTAACCTGGCCCGCGCCAATATGATGGGCGCCGACCTGCGCCGCGCCGATCTCAGCCGCAGCAACCTCTCGCAAGCTGTCCTCAACGGCGCAAACCTGGGGCACGCCAACCTGAGCCACGCCGATCTCTCGTTTGCCGACCTAAGCTGGGCAGATCTCACCGGCGCCAACTTGAGCCACGCCAATCTCACCGGGGCCATTCTCGTGTGGGCGAACCTCACCCGCGCCAAAATCAGCGGCGCTGTCCTCGACGGCGCTCGCTACAACAGCCAAACCCTCTGGCCCGATGGAAAATTGCCCGAAGGAAGTGGTGACTTGGTAGCGGTGCAATTCGTGTAGAGATAATGGAAGACGAAGGACGGAAGACGAAGAACAGCGCAGATTGTCCGCAGTAGGTTGGGTTCCGACGCAGAGAAATTGGATCTCTATAGAGATCTGATGCTGCGGCGAAACCCAACTCTCGCGAGTCAGTGCCTGGCACGGTGCAGGAGAACCCGCGAATTCGCATAATCTTTTGCACCGTGCCAGGCACTGACGGATCGACACACACTACCCACTACGTACCACAGCATCCCAAAACCGTCGCCCCGCCCCATCCACATCCCCATCGAGCACAAACGGCAACGCCCGCACCCGCACAGGGCCAATCCGCTCGTCGAACGGGTGCGCCGCCGCGCCAGGATAGATCAAGATCGCCTCCGCCGCCTGCTTCGCCGTAGCATAGGCCACCACCTGCGCCAGATCCGCCGCAGACGGTCCTGCGCCCGGTGACTTGTACTTCGTGTCCAGCACGGCAAGTGGCGCGCCGCTCTCGGCGTCGTAGAGTACGATGTCCACCACAAAGCTCTGCGCCCCACTCTCGCCGAAATTGAGCCGTTCCTGCACACGCACCTGAAAATCAGGCCCCACATTCGCCTTCAGCCAACCCGCCACAAAACGCTCGTAAAGGCGCGCCATGTCGATGAGAAAGGCCGGCATCTCCCGATCCCCTGCCGTGAACGCCGGCCCGCTCTGATCGAGGAAGAAGCGGCACAGCGCATGCAACGGACGGTACGCCTCGGTAAGTTGATTGTAGACACGACGCTCACAATCTTCCGCTGTAAAGACTTGCAACGACACGCTCCCCGCCAGTATCCGGTAGATGTGGCGGATCGTCTCGTAGACCGGCCCACTGCAAAAACCACTGCGCAAGATCGCCCACAACGTCCACAACAGGATCTGATTCTCTTCCACATCCACCGTCTGCTCGTCGTACCGGCAGTGGAGCCGCCCTGGCTGCGACATCGTCAGCGTGCGCTCCACGTTGAGCCGTCCACGCATAACGCCAAGATCTTGATGGCGGGTCGCGTACCCCTGATAAAGCCCCACCCGATAATGCTGTTGAATACGGCGCGCCAACAGCCGCGCCAACTGTTCAAAAAAATCGGGCAGCGTGTCGCAGTGGAAGATCTCCTTGCCTAGGTGCAGCATGTCCAGCGCGTAGGCCACCTCGATCATGCGGAAAAGATTTTGCAGCGGCGTCTTCGGCTGCAAAGAAAGCCCAATCTGCGGCGAAAGCGCCAGGTAACCAACCCAACCCTGCGCCGTCAACTGCCAATGGTGATCCGTCTTCGGCGAGGGGAACTCCACCGCCACCATGCGCCCGTAGCGCTGCCAGAAGCGTTCGCCCTCGTGCTGGCTCAACCTGTCGGCGGGCAGACGCAGCGGCACATACTCCGTCAACTGCACCACTTCGGGGCGGGCGCTCAACTGGCCCGTCCTTGGCCGCCGTCGCCCAGGATCTCGCCTGCCAGTGCAGCCCAGCGGAAGGGCGCAACCTGTTCGGCACGGTCAAAGAAAAAGGCTTCGAGGTAGGGCTCCACCTCCGTCTGCCACACCGCCGGCAACGTCGCCGGCAGATCCGTGCGCAAAAAGAAGGTGATGCCCAACGCATAATCCACATCGCCGATCTGCCGGTTCAGCCGCCGCAACACCGTCACCAGCCGCTCTACCGGGAAGCCCGTCCTGTGCCGGGCGTGGAAATGACGCAAAATGTCGTACTCCGGGTAGAGCGCCAAAAAGGCAAAACGCCGTCGCAACGCCGCATCCACCAGAGCAATCGACCGATCCGCCGTGTTCATCGTGCCCAAAATGCGCACATTCGCCGGGATCTGCAAATGTCCGCCCGCCGCCAACGCCAAAGGTTGCTCACGATACTCGATCAACTGCATCACCTCGCCAAAGACACGCGCCAGATCGGCCCGGTTGATCTCATCGATCACCAGCACACACCGTCCGCGGCGACGGGCGGCCTCGGCGCAGAAGCGCAAAAAGAGCCCCGGTGTCAGCCGATAGCTCAACTTGCCGTCTGCATCCGCCAGCGGACGAATCCCCTGCACAAAATCTTCGTAGGCATAGGCTGGGTGGAACTGTACCCGCTCCACAAATCCGTCTTCGCCGCCCGCCAGGTGCAGCGCCAACTGCGCCGCTATGTAACTCTTGCCCGTGCCCGGCGGCCCGTAGAAAATCGCCTGCCCCTTGCGTTCCACCGCATCCACCCAGGCGCTCAACTGCCCCTCGCTGAAACCACTTTCCGCCGCGATCTCTGCCAACGGGCGCTTTGCCGGGGGACCAGAACGCGATCCCGCCACCGCATAGCCTGCCGGCGTTTCCCGCACCACGCCCCGCGCCCCCTCCACCGAGGACATTTCTTCCGCCGTTGGCGTCACCCGCCGCCAAGACTCGCCAACCTTCGGCTGTATCGCCGGGTCGCGTCTGTCGGTCAGCACTGGCGCGCTCGTTAGCGCACGGAACTGCTCAGCGTCGATCGCCTGAAAGTCGCGGCTTTTGCTCGGCAACGCTTCTGCCTGCCGCCGCTGCGAGTCCGTCCACTCCACCGGGCGGCAGTGGCCGTACTCGGTATCAGGCACAAAATAGTAGAAGCCGGTCACCCTCCCCGCGCCCAGCACCTCGCCCGTCTCGTTTAGCGCCGCCACCCGATCCCCGGGCTGCGCCTGCGCCACAAACGGCCACAACGCGTCCACACTGCGCTTCGTCACACCGGGGATCTGCGTCGCCAGTTGATCACGCAACTGGTTGAACTCGCCCCGACTCAACGCAGAGAGATCCCCCAGCGCATCGTGACCCAGCGCCATGAAGCCGCCGCCGCGCCAGGCGTCCCACTGGCTGCCGTCGTCCAGGCGGATCAGCCAGTGGCGGCTGTGGCGAAACGGGTGCTTCTCCACCGACACCAACCACTCGCAGAAGAGATCAAAGCGATCCACCGGCAACAGATCGGCTTCGGCGGGCAGGCCACCGACATCGGCGAGCCGCTGTACCAGTCCACGTGCGTCGGCATTGGCGGCGGGATAGTCGTTCAAATCCGGCGTGAATTTTTGACGGCCAAAGAAGTTGATCACGCGCAGACTTTTGCTGTGTACGATCACAAACGCATCAGGCCGCAGCGCGTTGAGCACTGGCGACAGTGTGCCGCTCTGGAAGCCAACGGAGACGGGCTTCTCCCGAAAGCGCAGACAGGCCACAGCCAGATCCGCCGGATCCTCGACACAGGTGCGCACAAATTCAAGGATGGCCGCCGCCTTCTGCGGCCATTGATCCGGTTGCGCCCAGCCCAACTGCTCATGCAGTTGGCGTACGTCGCCGCTCAACCCGGCGCTGTGGTGGATCCACGCGCCACGGGCGCGATTTGTCGCCGTATCGGCATGGGGCAAAAGTTGCGCCAACACCGCATCGGTCACATCTTCGCCCCGGTCGGCGGCGTCGACAATGGCGCGATAGGCAAAGATCGCCTCACGCCGCGCCTGCACCATCCGCTGCGCGTCGCTCTGCGCCGTTGCCGTCGCAACGTGGCGGCCAAGGAATTTTTGATAAGCTTCGAGAAAGTGTTGTTCGAGTTCGGTCGGCATTGTTTGTGTTTTGAGATTGGGGACTAGGGACTGGGGATTGGGGACTGGGTTCTGTAACTTGTGATTGTGTGTACGCATCAGGGGTCGAGGTAAAGATGTTGGGCGTCCATTCTCTCACTAATTACCAGGCCCAATCACCAATCACCAGTCACTTACAGCCATACCGCGTCAGGCACCAGCCGGCGGGCCTTGCGAAAGAGCACAAGCAGCGGCGCGTCGGCATGCTGCGCCGACGTCACTTGGCTGAGGATGGTGTAGAGCGTGCGCCACGCCGCGGGATCGCGCCGCGCCAGTGTCACCGGGTTGTCGTAGAGCAGCAAGAGGCCGGGCGCAGGCCGCCACGACGGATCGACCAGCATCTCTTCGAAGGCATCCCAGTTCTTTCCAAAATAATCGGGGAAGCCACACGCCGTCGCCATCTGCGCCAGGAAAGTGGCCTTGTCGCCGATCTCGTCCCCGCGCAGGTGACAGGCCGGCCAGCCCCGATTCGCCGCCGCCGCCAGGATGCGCGCCGAGTCGGTCTCTTCGCCAATGCGGAAGAGCCCCGATGGGCCGCCCGCTTCCAGCATCTTCACCAGGGCGCTGATCATCGGAACACCTCGCGGAAGGAGTCGTAGTGATCGTCGGTGTAGTAGAGTTCACCATCGCTGCCTGCCACAATGCGCCGCGCCCCGCGGTCGGGCGAGCCTGGGGTGATCACTGTGTACTCATGGTAGTATCCCTGCTCACGCAAGGGCAGCAGCCGTTCTCGGTTCTGAAAGATGGTATCGTCTCGGCTAAAGGGGAAAGGGCCGCCCGCATCGATCAGGGCGATGGTCTCCTGCGCCTGCACTGGCAGGTCGGCGAAGGCGATGGTGGGCAGACCGCTGCGGCTGCGTTGCGGTGTGACGGTGGGTCCGCGTGTCTGTTGTGGCGTGGCTGTCGCTGTGGCAGGGGGCTGTGTCACCGTCTGCGCGGGGACGGCGGTGGGCGCGTCCTGGGTGGGGGCAACCTGGGCGGCGCGTGTGGGCGCGTCTGTGGGCGCGTCCTCGGTGAGGACGGTCACCGCGCCCTCTTCGCCTAATACGGCGTCCAATACTTCGGTGGGCAGGCTACCCGTCTGCCAGTAGATCACCCCTAGCAGCACGAGCACCACCACCAACGTTCCTAGCGAAAGCTGCCGGCTGCCGCCGGGCTTTTGCGATCTTCTGCTCATACTCTCCTGCTTCTTTGATGACGATCAATGAATTTTCATGAGAGATCGTATCCCTGAGCAGGTGTTTTGTCCAGCCGCTGGTTCCCTGCCGGGTGTAACTCGAGTGGGGATTGCGCTTGCCACAGTGCCTGGCACGAGCCAAGCGCGCATACTTTGACGGGCAGTTCAGTGGCCCGTGCCAGGCACTGTTCGCCCCAAGATCGAATTATACCCTTACCAGCCATTTTGCTTTGGTGACCCTTCTGGCCTGTGTTACACTCACCCATTGCGCGCAATGTGCTCAATCTTCTTTTCCAAAGCGAGACAATCAATGGCTACTCTTTATCGCATCGCCATGCTGGCTCTTTTGGTTTCGGTGCTGACAGCTTGTTCACTGCCGTGGCCAGGTCGTAACCGCACGTTGGAGCAACTGCCCAATCTCAATGGCTATCGCCAGCATGAAGGTGCAGATCTGGCCGACAAACTGGCCTCGAACGAGATACTCGACATGTTGTTGTTAGGGCGTCCTGAGTTGGCAGTGGTGGCGGAGATTATCGGGCAGGCCGGCAACTGTGCACAGGATCAGGGGGTGGTTAACTGGCGTGTCTACGTTTCCGAGGCCGATCCGACGGCGGCGGGTGTGGTGGTGGTCGCGTCACAGAAGCAGGCGACGAATCCGCAGGTTCTGCTCCAGTGTGGTGCTTCGCTTGTGTCAAGGCGCGGGCTGGGTGACCTTTCGCCCTGCCACGCCGCCTTCCGCTACACCACACAGGACGACACCTACTTCGTCTACTACGCCGCCAGCCAGCAACGGTTATGTGCTGCCTTTGATCAAGTGATGCCGGATGGCGAATAAGCGGCGATACTTTACAGCACGTGGAGCGCGGCACATGGAGCCTTTGTTCGCTGATCTTGTCCGCTTGTTTGATGGGCCGGATGTGGCGGCGTTGGTTTTGATGGGCAGCCACGCGCGCGGCGACGCCGCACCTTTCAGCGATGTGGATCTGGTGCGTTTTGTCAGAAGCAACGAAGCGGACAAGGCACAAACCCTCTTTGTGGGTGACCAGTTGGTGGTGGTGAGCACAGTAACGCCTGCTCGCATCGATCCCTGGTTCCGTGAGCCATGTGAAGCCGTAGACACAATCCGTGGATTGCGTCAGGCGCGATCTCTACTGGATCGAGCCGACTATTTCGCCGCCATTCAGGCTCGTGCACATGCCTTTGTGTGGGATGAGCAGATGCAACGCAAAGCAGATCAATGGGCGAGCGCGGAACTAGTGGGGCTGATTGAAGAAGTACACAAAGGGCTTAACGGTTTTGTAGACGGAGGACATGGCCGCTTGCTCAATGCCCGTTTTGGGCTATCATGGTTATTGTCGCGGGTGGTTGCCGTGCAGCGTGGCGTTCTCATGCATGGGGACAACGGCATCTACGATGATCTGGTCAACGCCCTGGGCGTGGAGAGCCGCTGGATCCGTCTACGCCGCACCGCTTGGGGGATCGAAGATGACAAAGGGGTGGCGCCGATCCTTGTGCAGCAGGTCGTCGCCGGCCTACAACTCTACGTAGAGACGGTGCAACTGGTGTCGTCGGCGCTTCAATCAGACGATGTGGCGAAAGTCAACGTGACTGTGGAACGCATCCAGCATCTGCTCTCTGCAAGCCTCTAAGGAAATTCCAGAATTTTAATGATCCACGAAGAAACAAAAAGGATCGAAGAGATGACTCTGCTGCAAAAAGCAGAATTCCACCACTGAGGACACAGAGGACGCAGAGGACACAGAGGACACAGAGGACACAGAGGACACAGAGGACACAGAGGACACAGCGTTAAGAAAGAGAAAAACAGAGGATTTGGGGAGAAAAAGTTCTGTTCTTCTCCTTCTGCACTCCGTGTTTTCTGTGCACTCCGTGGTAAACTTCTGCATTTTGCAGCAGAGTCAGAGATGGACACGGATTTCAGGACTACCAGGACTGTAGAGAGGAAGTGCATTCTGTATTCATCTGAAAATCCTGAAGATCCGTGTAATCCGCGTCCTTATCTTCTCTGGCTTTGTGGCTCAATAAAATTCTAAAATCTCCTAACCCCTTCCCCGAAGGCTGTAGGCATGGGCTTCCACACGAGGCGAGAAGTTGTCTGTTCCCTTCTAGAAGGTACTTACGGGGCTGGGGCGAGGGGCGCCCACGCCAATTCACCACCAGGCTATCGGATCGCTGTCAGCACTTTTTCGGCGAATCTGGGCGAATAACAATCTTTGCCGCTGTTCTTAGCGCGGTAAAGCTCCTGATCTGCCTGGTGGATCAGGTTTTCGTAGTCGCTGTGATCGGTAAGTTGTGCCAATCCTGCACTGAGTGTCACGGCGAGGGTGGGGTGCAGTGTATGCCACGGATAATCGCGCACCGCGTCTAGCAAACGTTCCGTGAGCACGCCGGCCGACTCAATTGAAAGGCCGGGGAAGATTACCACAAACTCTTCACCACCGTAGCGGGCAATCGTATCTACTGGGCGCAATGTATCCTGGAAGATGCGCGCCACCGTTCGCAGTACTTCATCGCCGGTGACATGTGAACAGCGATCATTGATCTCCTTGAAGTTGTCAACATCGCAGAGCATTACACTGAGGGCTCCCTTTTGCTTCTTTGTGTCGGCAATCTGTTGCGCCAATGTCTGATTGAGATATCGCCGGTTATAGACTTCGGTAAGGGGATCTAGCTTGCTCAGTTTTTCTAATTCAAGGTTGCGCTTTTCAAGTTCCGCCTTCGCCGATGCCAACGCTGCTTCGATAGCATGACGTTTGGCAATCTGTTGTTCTAATTCGGCGCTGCGTAAGTAGAGCGTTTCGCGATCCTTTACGGCGCGCTCGGTTTCGAACCTGATCATCAATTCCAGGATCTGCTGTGTCGACGTCTGTTCTAAGTGCTCACGGTTCATGCGGTGGTAGAGTTCATGGTGGTGTAGCGCGTGTTCGTGATCGCCCACGGCTTTATAGGCCAAATAGAGATTGCGGTGCAGCCATGCAAACGCGCCGACTGAGCGTCGAGTGGCCTGATGTAGGGTTTCAACCTGCTTGAAGCAGTCGATTGCTGCTTGATATTCGTGGGTGCGCAGGTAAATTTCACCTAATGCGTGTATCGCATCGGCATAGAATGTGGTGTTGCTTTGATCGTTAACCAAACCGTTTGTCGCACACAATAAGGCGGAACGTGCAGCGCCAAAAATCTCCATGGCCACGTAGACACGTCCAATACCGATCTGGGTGATGCTGACTTGTGTGTGATCGCCGATTTTCTCGTGTAGTTTTAGGGCTTCGTGGTAGGTGTCCAACGCGCTGGGGTAGTTGCTCAACGACTCAAAAGCAATGCCCATATTGTAGAGTGCTTTAGCTGCTACCTGGGGATGTGCTTTACGCGAATTTCTTACCACTGTTCGATAGAGTTGAATCGCCTTGGTGAATTCATTCATATTGGCGTAAACGGCAGCAATGGCGTTGAGCAGTAAACTGTGCTCAAGGTGGCTGTCGGTATGAAAGAAGCGATCAAGTCGACTGAAGCCGAGTTTTTCGGCATGTTCAAGTGCCGTCATTAACTTTTGCATGGCATCGCCGAAGTTGCCCAGCCCGATGTGTGCTCGTCCTATCAAACGGCCGGTGCGGACCTCCCACTCGGACAAGCCCAGTTCCTGGTGAATGGTGATCGATCGTTCCAAGGTTGAAAGGGCAGACGTGTACTCATGGGTACAGATCAGTGCCTCACCCAGTTCTACCAATGCCTCTCCCAAAAGGAGTTCGTCTCCTGCGGCCTCGCACAACGTGATGGCCTCGCGCAGGTAACCTGTCGTCTCCATGCAACCTTGATGTAATTGGTTGTAGCATGCGCCAACTGTTACCAGGCTACGCCGCAGAATGGCTTTGTCATTGTGCCGGCGCCCGAATTTTTCTGCCTCTCTTGCCAGCTTTAGTGAATGTTCAGGTCTGCGATGGCGTTGTGTCCAGGCAAGATTGTTATGCTCAACAATACGATCCGCAGAACCATCCTCAATTGGTGTCGCACAATGCAATGTTTGATAGTAGAAGATCATAGGGCAATGTCGGGAATATTGTGTTGGATTGAGATTGGCTGATTGAGACTGCATGTACTGGCAAGACAAGTTGTATCGCGCTATGAAACTGAACCTTAAGGGTGAGGTTATGGCTGCCAAAGGAGAATTGTCTGAAATTCTCTCCTGCCCGCATGATTACAGCGACGCAACAAAAAAGCACTGCATTACTATCGCAAAAAAAGCAATATAAGCAAATCGTGACAATTTCGTAGGATTTAGCCCTGTTCAATTGAGTTTTTACGAAACTGTTATGGTATTGAATCTTCAACCTACAATAGTGAAAGGAATATTGCATGTCTCGTCGTAAAGTATTGGTCTCCGGTGCATCCGGCTTGATTGCCGGCCTTCTGCTGCCCGCGCTTCGTGAACGCTACGATCTCACGCTCTTGGATGTAAAGAAAACCACTCGTAATGGCGATGAAGTGGAAGGGATCCAGATCGCAAACCTGGCAGACAGCAATCGCGATGTATACCGTCATCATTTTCGCGATGTAGACGCCGTGGTACACCTGGGCTTTGTGGCCACACACGAAGCAAAAGAAGTGGATCGCTACTTCCAGAATGAGATGCTCAACGTTCAGATGGCGTACAACGTCTATCAGGTTGCCTGGGAAGAGAACGTGCGACGTGTGGTCATGGCCAGTTCGAACCATGCGGCAGACTACTACGAACCCCTAATTTTGGCACATCGCTGGGATTTTGTAACACCGGATATGCGCGCCCTGTCAGACAATTACTATGGCTGGGCGAAAGAGGTCTACGAGCACTTGGGGTTTGTCTTTGCTGTAGGCAAGGTAAACGGAAGCCCTCTGCAGAATGTACAGATCCGTATCGGTGGGCCGCGTGAAACAGATCTCGACGTCATCGAACTGGGGGATCTGGTGAGGATGCGTCGTGCCCTGGCCGTCTACATCAGCCAACGGGATCTGGCGCAATTGGTGATCAAGAGCATCGAAACCGAAGACATTCAGGACGAACAAGGGGTGCCGTTCCAGATCGTCTACGGTATCAGCAACAACAACCAGGCGTTCTGGGGCCTGGCCAATGCACGGCGTGTTCTTGGCTACGAGCCTCAGGACAACAGCGAACTGCGCTTCATCGACAAGATTCAGCAACACATCGCAGCCGCCGAGTCCAAATTGTCCTAAATCGCTTTGATATTCATCAACAAAAAACCAGGGAGCTTGCAAGCTCCCTGGTTTTTTGTTGATGTAGGATTGTCTTACGCAGACGGCTTGGTTTCATCGACATTTTCGGTTTCGGTTGAGGCCGTCGCCTCAATGTCGACTGTCTTCGGCGCAACGGGCGCGGTTACATTTGACTCGTCTTTATTGACTTCTTCATTAAAACGCTCAATCGCCTGATGAACTTCGCGCCGACGTGCACCCAGTTTCTTCCCCAGCCCCTTCATAAACCCATCGAGCATACTATCTTTTGGCGACACGGCTTGTCTCCGTTTCGGCATTGAACAATTGACACAGGATTCTTAGTTTCATATAGACGGCCAAAAAACGCAAGTGAGGTGCCAAAAAAAGAAGCCCCCCGAATCTTAGATTCGGGGGGCTTGTACGCCCGGTAGGATTTGAACCTACGACCCTTAGCTCCGCAAGCTAATGCTCTATCCACTGAGCTACGGGCGCATAATGGCGGGGAGGGAGGGATTTGAACCCTCGAGGGATATTGCTACCCCTACCCACTTAGCAGGCGGGCGCACTCGACCGGGCTATGCGACCTCCCCTCACGCACAATCTGCAATTTTGGTGTCAGCCTGCGAACCAGGCGGAGGGAGAGGGATTCGAACCCCCGGTGACTTGCGCCACAGTTGTTTTCAAGACAACCGCCATCGTCCACTCGGCCATCCCTCCAGGCCGAAAGACTTCGTCCGCACTGACTGAAGCAGTATACATGGCTGTGCCCAGACTGTCAAATTCTTTACTCCTATAGCTGCATCACATTCTCAGCATCCGCGCCAGGATTCACCCGTGCGTCGCCATTGTCATTGCGCGTGGCGTGGCCACACCCTCGGGTGGCTATTTCGTTGTTTACCTGCACGAGGGCGTGCTCTCCCGGCGGATATTCAAGTGTCAGCTATCTTCTGTGTTTCTCGCAGACTACTGGGCTTGAGCGGTTTGGACAGACAGCGTAATACATGAAGTGTTCGTGAAATTCGTGACAAAGTGCCCTCTCTGCTACACTAGATTGGATCGCTATCGCCACTGTTTTCTGGAGCCTGTGCAATGACCGCTACCTTTGTCCGTGATCGCTTTACCTGGCTGGCCTATGGCATGTTGGCCTACTTCGCCTACTTACAAGCCTCTCTTGGTCCTGCCATTCCTTTTCTGCGCCAGGAATTAAACTTGAGTTACACCGTGGCCGGTTTTCATGCCAGCGCCATGGCCCTGGGCATGATCGCCGCCGGCCTCAGCGCTGATCTTGCCGCCCGCCGCTGGGGACGTACCCGCGTCTTCTGGTTCGGCGGCGCGGGGATGGCCCTGGGCGCGCTGTCTCTCGTCTTCGCCGGCAGCGCGATCTTTACCGTCCTCGGCGCAGGGATCCTGGGCGCCCTGGGCGCCCTGCTCGTCATCATGATTCAATCCACCTTGTCGGCGCGCCATGGCCCGATGCGGGCGACGGCGATTACCGAATCCAACGTCGTGGCCGCCGTCGGTGCACTGGCTGCACCGTCGTTGGTTGGCGGTTTTCAGGTAGTCGGCTTGGGCTGGCGGATGGCGTTCATCTTAGGCGCGCTGCTCTGGTTGGTCGCTTTTTGGCAATTCCGCCACACAGCCATCCCCGAAAGGACAGATCGCGCCGGGCCGATTTCGGCCCGCCGGGACAGGCCAACCAGTGAGCGCTTGCCCGCCACCTTCTGGGTGTTCTGGTCTGTCATCTTTGCCGCAGTTGCCATGGAGTGGTGCATAGGTTTCTGGGGTGCAGAATTTATGGAAAGCACCACCAATTTGTCACGTGCAGCAGCCTCTAGTGCCATGAGCGTCTTCTTTGGCGCGATCGTAGTGGGCCGTTTTGCCGGCAGCCAATTGACCCGACGCTACGAAAGTACCACGCTGCTCCTGGTTGCGCTGCTCCTCGTCGGTGTGGGCTTTCCCTTCTTCTGGTTGGCGCCGTCGATCCCTTTGATGTTGGGGGGGCTTTTCGTCGCTGGGCTGGGCCTTGCCAACTTATTCCCTTTGACAGCCTCGGTGGCGATTGGGATTGCCAGTGAACTGGCCGACACAGCCAGTGCTCGCCTTGCCATGGGTGCTGGACTCGCCATCCTCATCGCTCCTCAGATCCTGGGCACCTTGGCCGACCAAGTAGGTATCCAGACAGCGTATGGTGTTGTTATGGTTCTCTGGGCGGGGGCCATGGTGACAACGTTGATCGCGCGGCGAATGAGCAGGTGACAAGATGAGCAGGTGGGCAGGTGATCGTTCGAATGCTAACGTTCTGTACAACCAAAGATGATGGGATGATGGGATCCTAAATCGCGGTGATCGTGATCCCATCATCCCATCGTCTCGTGTTACACAATCAACGTGTCACCCCCTCACCCCTTCATCCGCCATTGAACACTCTTCCGTCGCTCGTTATAATAGACATCCAACCATCCTTCTTTGTGAAAGCGTTCTGCTATGCAATCAAATGTGCTTGTCATCAATTGTGGGAGTTCGTCTATCAAGTTTGCCTTAATCGATGCCGATGCCGGTGTGGAGTGGGTCAGTGGTCTGGCTGAGCGGCTTGGCCAGCCCGAAGCGCTGCTCACGTGGAAGATCGACGGCGCAAAGGAGAGTGAAGCCATCGTCAATGCCGATCATCGCGGTGCCATGCAAGCCATCATCGCCCGTCTACAAGATGTCGTGCTGCATCGCTACGGCGAAACGCTTACAGCGCGCCTTGCCGGAATCGGCCATCGGGTTGTCCACGGCGGTGAGTCCTTCACTGCGTCCACGCTGATCAACCAAGATGTGCTGGCCGAGATCAAGCGGGTGAGCCATCTGGCGCCGCTGCACAACCCGGCCAACGTCCTCGGCATTGAGACAGCGCAGGCGCTCTTCCCGCAACTGCCCCAGGTAGCAGTATTCGATACGGCCTTCCACCAGACCATGCCTCGGCAGGCTTTTCTCTACGCCGTGCCCTACACCTATTACACCGAATTGGGCGTGCGACGTTACGGCTTCCACGGCACCAGCCATCGCTATGTCACCCGTCGAGCCGCCGAACTGTTGGAGCGCCCTTACGAAGAATTGGCGTTGATCAGCGCGCATCTGGGTAATGGGTGCAGCGCCGCCGCTGTCCTCAACGGAAAGAGCGTGGACACGACGATGGGCCTCACGCCTCTGGAGGGGCTCGTCATGGGCACACGCAGTGGCGACGTCGATCCCAGCCTACACGAGTTTCTGGCCGGGCAATTGGGTGTGGGTTTAGGTGAAGTTACACAGATCCTGAACAAGAAGAGCGGACTGTTGGGGCTTTCAGATCTGAACAACGACATGCGCTCGTTGGAAACCGCCGCCGCGCAAGGACACGAACAGGCTCAGCTCGCCATCGACGTCTTCTGCTATCGGCTAGCCAAATACCTAGCCGCGTTGGCAGTGCCGCTGGGGCGGCTGGATGCTATCATTTTTACAGGCGGGATCGGCGAAAATTCCGCCTCTGTGCGCGCGAGGACGCTGGCACAACTCGCCATCCTCGGCGTGCGTACAGATGAATCACGCAATCAAAATCACGGGCGCCTAAGCAATGGCCGTATCACCCAAGACAGCAGCACCGTTGCCCTCGTCGTCCCAACCAATGAAGAAGCCATGATCGCCGCCGATACAATCACACTTGTGCGGTGACCGTAGCCGAAGGGGAATCGTATGACAACCTCGAAGCACACACTTTTTGTCGCACCCACAAGCGTCGGCGTGGGCCTCACTTCTGTAACCCTGGGCCTCGTCCGCGCCCTGGATCGCGTTGGTCTGCGCGTGGGCTTCTACAAGCCCATCGCCCAACCAACCGGACGGCAGGAAGGACCTGAACGTTCCACCCATTTTGTGCGTCAGACGACGCCGCTCAACCCACCGACCCCCATCGATATCCTCCACGCCCAGCAGTTGATCAGCGAAGGCCAAAAGGATCAACTGATGGAGGAGATTGTCGGCGCTTATCATGAGGCCGCCGAAAATGCCGATGTGGTGGTGGTGGAAGGGCTGGTGCCTACCGGCTCAGAAAGCTATGCCGATCAACTCAACGCAGACATCGCCCGCACCCTCGACGCCGAAATCATCCTGGTGACTTCAGGCAACAATCAGTCGTCGGGAGAGTTGACCGACCGCATTGAACTGGCTGCCCGTGTTTTTGGCGGCATCAACGATCCGAAAATGCTCGGTTGCATTGTCAACAAGGTCAACGTTCCTCGCCAGACAGGCATTGCCGTCACACCCGATGTGATGCCCGAATTTGGGCAGCGCACCGGCGCCAATCAGGATTCGCATAGCGCCATTGCACAGTCTTGCTCCGTCTTTCAAAATTCTAACTTTCACCTCGTCGGTTGCATTCCGTGGAAACAAGAATTGGTGGCGCCACGCACCAGCGACATTGCCGCCTACCTTAAGGCCAAAGTCATCAACCCGGGCTTGATGGAGCAGCGCCGTATCACCAAAATCGCCGTTTGTGCGCGCACCGCCGCCAACATGAGCAGCGCACTGCGCCCCGGCATCCTCATCGTTACGCCAGGCGACCGCGACGATGTGATCCTGGCGACATGTATGGCCGCGTTGAACGGTGTGCCATTGCCCGCGTTGTTGCTCACCAGCGGCATCCGCCCTGATCCCCGAATCATGGATCTGTGCGAACGTGCCTTTGATACGGGCATGCCCCTGCTGTTGGTGGAAGACGACACTTACCTCACCGCTACCAATCTGCAACAGTTCAACCCAGAAGTGCCGCTTGATGATCTGGAACGCGTGGAATGGGTAATGGACTTTGTCGCCCGTCACCTGGACACTGAATGGCTGCAACAGCGCATCAGCATCAGCCGTGAGCCGCGCCTGTCGCCGGCGGCTTTCCGCCATCGCATTACGCAGCGAGCGCGCGAAGTACGTCAGCGTATCGTCCTCCCCGAAGGTGACGAGCCGCGCACAGTGCGCGCCGCCGCTTTCTGCCAGGAACGTGGGATAGCCCAGTGCGTGCTGATCGGCAATCCGCATGAGATCCAGCGTGTAGCCGAGGCGCAGGGCGTCACCTTGCCCGATTCTATCGAGATCATCGATCCGGATCCGGTTCGTCAGCAGTATGTCGATCCACTGGTGGATTTGCGTAAGCACAAGGGGCTGACTGTCCCCGTGGCTGAGAAGTATCTCGAAGACAACGTCCTTCTTGCCACCATGATGCTGGCCCTGGGCGAAGTGGACGGCCTCGTCTCCGGCGCCGTGCATACCACCGCCAACACAGTACGCCCTGCGCTCCAGTTGATCAAGACCAGCCCCGACGCCAAGATCGTGTCGTCGGTCTTCTTCATGCTCTTGCCTGAGCAGGTGCTTGTCTACGGTGACTGTGCCATCAACCCTGATCCTAATGCCGAGGAACTGGCCGACATTGCGATCCAAAGCGCCGATACCGCAGCGGCCTTCGGCGTCTCTCCACGCATCGCCATGATCAGCTACAGCACAGGTACTTCGGGCGAAGGCAGCGACGTAGACAAGGTGCGCAACGCCACCGAGATTGCTCGCCGTCAACGCCCCGATCTGCTCATCGATGGCCCGCTGCAATACGATGCCGCCGCCATTGAGTCGGTGGCGCAGAAGAAAGCGCCCGACAGTCCTGTGGCCGGGCGCGCCACTGTCTTCATCTTCCCTGATCTGAATACTGGCAATACCACTTACAAAGCAGTGCAGCGCAGTGCCAATGTCATCAGCATTGGCCCTGTCTTGCAGGGGTTGCGCAAACCTGTCAACGATCTTTCACGCGGCGCCCTGGTGGATGATATTATTTACACGATTGCCGTCACCGCGATTCAGGCCGAGCAGGCCACACAGAAGCAGCGCCTGGCCCAACCAGTGCTTAGCTGAACCAAGCCATGTTTGTCGCAGTGTTTTGTAAAAACTGCGGATATGACTGCCGTTGAATTTGTAACATCAGTGCGCTGGGCATAATGTCCAGCGCACTGATGTTGCAGCGTAAAAACTTCTGTTTTGTGAATAAGGGGAATGCCTACTCTTTTGTTATTGATCTTTAGTGATAAAATAAGGGCTCGTGTGCAGAACCCCATCCACCATTTGGAAAAGTACCACGTAAAAGGAGGCAGCCTATGCTGGGCATGACGTACGGTTCTGCCCACATCAGCAGTCCTGTAGCCGCATTGAAGACAGTGCCCGAAACGATGCTCGCCGCCGTCATCGATGCGCCGGGTCACGTGCGGATTGAAGAAGTTACAACACCAAAACCAAGACCGAATGAGGTGCTGGTTCAGATCGAAGGTTGCGGCATAAACCCCGACGACGTGATCATCTGGGAAAACAGCGAGCACCGAGACTATCCTTTAGCTCCAGGTGCACCCGGTCGCGAGGCTTGGGGATGGGTGGCAGAGGTTGGTGAGGAGGTGCGTCGTGTAAAAGTCGGCGATCGCGTTGCCATTCTTTCGCAACGTGGTTTCGCAGAATACGACGTAGTGACCCAAGAAGAAGTAGCGCGATTGCCGATTCAGACGTTGGAAATGCCCTTTCCTAGTCTGGTCCTTGCGCAGGCGATGAACATCTTCTCCCGTAGCAATGTGGAAGAGGGTACTACGGTCGCCGTTGTCGGCGCGGGGATTCTCGGCTCGATCTTGGTGAATCTATCTGCATCGATAGGGGCCAGCGTTATCGCTGTATCACGGCGTCAGTTCGCGCTGGAAATTGCTCGTGAATTGGGCGCTGCGCAAACAGTGCTCATGAATCTCAAACGCGGCAATATCGTAGATAAAGTGTTGAAAGTAACCAATGGTAGGTTGTGTGATGTTGTCTTTGAAGTGATGGGTAGGCAAGAATCGCTTTTCGTGGCCACAGAACTGACAAAACCTGACGGCCAATTGATCCTCGCCGGCTCGCATGTTGGGGGATTGCGCCAGGTAAATCTCGAAATGTGGTCTGATCGTGGCCTGGATATTGTCAACGCGCACAGCCGTAATCAAGAGTTACTACGCACGGGGTTGCATTTGGCTGTAGACGAAGCCGGTCGGGGGCGACTCAACCCTGGTCCAGTGTGCAGTCATATCTACGACCTGGCCGAATTGGGTGAAGCACTCAGCACAACCAAACAACGGCCGGATGGGTTCTTGAAGGCCATCGTTATAGTGTAAGTGTGTATTGCTCAAACAATGGTTTTGGGTATAAATGCGACTAGGCGATTAAGCGATTGAGTCCAACTCGCTTAATCGCCTGGTCACTTAATCGCCCGTAGCTCGGTGACAACTCGCAAATACCCGTTTAACCTCAGTAAACCTGCTGTACCACCGATTTTGTCTCCCCGGTACAGCGTTGCAACGTCTTGCCGATGACGGGGAAAAGATCCTCCGGCACCTGGGTAAGATCCCCCGAGAGCGCTTCGGTAATGCCCAGACAGCGACCGGTGGAATCAATTAAGAATGAGTGAATCGCCACTGCGTCTGACGGCGGGCGCACACGAATCAGGCGCTCGTAACTGTCGGCCACAATGTCGATCAATTGGGTGACGTCGGTGCGCCATCCTTCCTCTTGTGCCCGAGGATTTTCTAGCAACTGCGAAAGACGTCCTAGTGAGATGACTGCGGCAGAGACATCCGGCGCAATCAAATCGTAGTAGTCGAGTACCGCAGTAGGCGGAATCGTCGGTGGTTGGGTAAGCTGAAATGCATCTACTTTTTCAGCCGCCACAACTTGTGTTGCAGGTGTTGGTACAGACACCGCCATTTGAGGCGATTCCTTTTTTGCCATAGCCGCTTCTTCTGATTCGGCAGCAGATGCGACGGAAGAACTGGCGATAATTTCAATTACCTCACCGTCGAGGACAAGGTTAATGCCTACACCGCCCAAAGATGCCGTGTAGAGAATTGCTACTGTCGTCGCCAGAATGCTAACCCCGGCAATTACCCCTTGAATGATCTGTAGCAGCGTAGCCATATCTACACCACTTTCTCCGTCCAAACTACGGGAATACCAAACTACGGGAATACCAAACTACGGGAATACCTATCGTGTCTGTGATCTATATCGACAACTATATGTTGTTTCTACATAGGTATTCTCGCTAATCCCTCGCTCCCACCCTTCTGTCCACAATCAACCTCACACCTCGCCGAAAGGTGAAGTAGTTCCATGTCCACTGCAAAAAGACAATCAGCCGGTTACGGAAGCCAACCAGATACATTAGGTGAATGAAAAGCCAGATCAACCAGGCAGGAAGACCACTGAGCTTTACCAGGCGCAAGTCTGCTACGGCGGAAGCACGCCCGATGGTGGCCATCATGCCCCGATCTTGGTAGTGGAAAGCCAGGCTAGGCTGCCCATGTATAAACCGGCACAGACAGGCTGCTGCAGCATGTTCGCCTTGTTGCATTGCCACAGGCGCTAGACCGGGCAACACTTTACCATCCTTTTCGAAGTGGACAATATCGCCGACAACAAAGATATCGGGGTAATTGGGGATGCTCAGATCCGGCGCAACGTGGACTCTGCCTGCCCGATCCAACTGTACCCCCGTACGTTCTTGCAGCACCTTTGTTAGCCCCGACGTTTTTACACCGGCCGCCCACATGGTGGCGGCGCAGTGGATCGTCTCCTTCTCCTGATCTTTGCTTTCAACGACGACGTGATCCTCGGCGATGTGCAACACTTTTGTATTCGTGCGCACGGTGACGCCCAATTCCGCTAGCGATTGCTGTGCCTTGTGCGAGAGTTCCACCGGGAAAGGCGGCAGTACACGGTCGAGCATCTCCACCAAAATCACCCGCGTCTGGTTGGGGTTGGCAATGCGGAAGTCTTCTGTGAGCGTATGTCGGGCCATCTCGGCGATGGCGCCGGCCAATTCGACGCCGGTGGGGCCTGCGCCGACAACGACGAAGGTCATCAATGCCGCTTGCCGTACAGGATCGCTCTCCTGTTCGGCCTGTTCATAGGCGTCCAAGATCTGCCGCCGGATCTCCAGCGCGCTCTCCAATCCGTCCATGCCAGGCGCGTGGTAGGCCCAGGTATCGTTGCCAAAATAGTGGTAGACGGCCCCTGTGGCTACAATCAGGGCGTCGTAGGGCAGTTCGCCTCGATTGTAGTAGACGAGCTTGCGTTCTGGATCCACGTCGGTGACGGTGCCCATGATCGTGCGGATGTTCTTGTCGCGGTTGAAGATCTCGCGTAGGGGGGTGGCAATATCGGCAGGGGAAAGGCCGGCAATTGCTACCTGATAGAGCAGCGGCAAAAAGAGGTGATAGTTCTGTTTGTCGATTAGTGTGACGTGAACAGCTTGCTTACGGAAGGCTTTGGCTGCGTACAAGCCACCAAAGCCACCGCCGACAATGACGACTCGAGGTTGATCGGTCATTGTTTCTCTCCTTTTCTCTTCGGTTGGTTAAATCGTGAAATAATTCACGAGCAGTTTATCGCATGTGATCCTATCCGTGTGTGGGCAAGATTTCATTTGGAAGATGGCGTCTTAAGGATTTTTACCGCAAAGACGCAAAGGGCGCAAAGGCCAGAAAAAGATACACGTAGTATATGGATTCAGAAATAGAACGCAGATGGGGCGGATTGAGCAGATTTTTGCGGATTTTGAGAAAAAACCGCCTTGATCCACTGTATCCGCCCCATCTGCGTTCTATTTCTGAGAATCCTTCTAATCTGTGGTTCTTCTTATCTCTAACCTTTGCGCCCTTTGCGTCTTTGCGGTTAATTTCTTTCAGTTCACGTCGCCGTGACCACGCCAGAAGCGGTCGACGCGGGCGCGCAAGAGGGGATGGTTCGTCAATTCCGGATCTTCAGCGAAGAGGGATTGGGCAGCTTGTTGCGCCAGGGCCAGTGTGGCCGTGTCGCCCAGTTGCGCCATTTGCAGATCGGGAAGACCGCTCTGGCGGGTGCCCAAGAAGTCGCCGGGGCCGCGCAGTTGCAGATCTTTTTCGGCCAGCTTGAATCCGTCTGTGGTTTCGACAAGGGCGTTGAGCCGTTCGACGGCGGTTTCGTTGGCGGCTCTGCTGATGAGGGCGCAGTAGCTCTGGTGTTCACCGCGGCCTACGCGGCCTCGGAATTGATGAAGCTGGGCCAGGCCGAAACGTTCGGCGTCTTCAATAAGCATGACGGTGGCATTGGGCACGTCAACGCCCACTTCGACGACGCTGGTGCTGACCAGCACATCGAGTTCGTGGTTCGAGAAGGCGCGCATAACGGCGTCTTTTTCGCTGCCGCTGAGCCGCCCGTGCAGCAGCCCAAGCCGCTCTTCGGTGAAGATGTCACGGCTGAGGCGGGCGTGTTCGTCTACCGCCGCGCCGACGTCGAGTTTATCGCTCTCTTCCACCAGCGGGTAGATGATGTAGCCCTGCCGGCCTTCGGCGATCTGCCGTTTGAGGAAAGCGTAGAGCCGTTCGCGCTCCTGTGGCAGAAAGCGTTTTGTGGTGATGGGTTGGCGCCCCGGCGGCATTTCGTCGATGATGCTGACATCGAGATCGCCGTAGACGGTGAGCGCCAGGCTGCGTGGGATGGGTGTTGCGCTCATGACAAGCATGTGGGGCACGGGCGTGCTTTCGCCGTCTGCTCCCTTGTTGCGTAGGATGGCACGCTGTTCGACGCCGAATCGGTGTTGCTCATCGACGACGACAAAGGCCAGATTGTGAAAGTTGACGCCTTCCTGGATCAGCGCCGTGGTGCCGACGATGACGTCGATTTCGCCGCCGGCCAGCCCCGCCAGGATCGCTTCCCGCGCCGCGCCGGTGACACGCCCGGTGAGCAGTTCCACCCGCAGTGGTCGGCCGTCAGCGTGGGTCAATACGCCGAGGATCTTGCTCAAGCCGCGGTGGTGCTGTTCGGCCAGGATCTGGGTGGGCGCCAACAGTGCCGACTGTGCGCCATTGGCTACAGCCACCAGCATGGCGGCGGCGGCAACAACCGTCTTTCCGCTGCCCACATCGCCCTGTACCAACCGGCTCATGGGGACGGTACGCGCCAGATCGTGGCCGATTTCCTCGATGACGCGACGCTGCGCGCCGGTCAATGCGAAGGGGAGGGCGGCGGCAAAGCTGTCCACCAGGCCGGTGGGCGCCACGAGTGACGGTGCCGTGGCCTGTTGTAACAGGTGACGGCGCTGCTGCACCCCAAGTTGGATGTAGAAAAATTCGTCGAAGGCCAGCCGTTTTTTGGCGGCGTCGAGTTGTTCAATACTTTCTGGGCAGTGGATCTGCTCCAACGCAGTGACGAGATCGTCCAATTCAAAACGTCGGCGTGTTTCGTCGGGCAGTGGATCGAGGATGGCGGATTTGGCTTCGTTGAGCGCTTTTTGAATGAGGCGACTTAGCCGTTCGCTGCTTTTGATCCCTTCGGTCAGCGGATAAATGGGCAAAATGGCGCCCTTTTCCATGGCTTTGCTGCGTAACGGCTCCAGGTGCGGGTTGTTCAGCACTTTCTGGCCCATGTGTAGGTCTACTTTGCCCATGAGTCGATAGGTTTTGCCTTCTACCAGTTCGCGGGCTTTGTAGGGGCTCCACCAGGTGGCGCGCAGGGTGCCGGTGCCGTCGTTGAAGACACCCTGCACCATGACACGGTTGAACCCCATTTTGCGTTGTTCTACCTTCCATAAATTGGCGACGATGGCCAGTTGTTCGCCTGGGAGCAGATCGGCGATGCGGCGCACTTCGCTGTAGTCGTCGTGGCGGCTGGGCAGGTGCCAGATTAGATCTTCGACGGTGTCGACGCCCAGACGGGCGAGGACCTGAGCCGTGGCCGGCCCGATACCGGCGACTGACTCCACCGGTGCGTTGAGGATGTCCCCATGGGTGGGCGAGGGGCGGCGCGCCGGGCGGCTGCGCGGCGTCGGTCCTGGTGGCGGCACAGCGGGGACGAGATCGTCCTCAACGGCGACGGAGCGTGACGGGGCGGCGGGATCGATCTGGTCTACGTGGCGCAAGGCACTGTCGAACGTTTGTGGGCGATCCAGCATCCCGAGGATCTGGCGGGCGATGCGGGCGCGATCTTCGCGAGTGGCGGCTTCGTAACGTTGAATGCGGTCGATGATCTGGCGTACCCAGGCGGCTTCGTGGCCGGCTTTCAGCGCGTCGGCCTCCCATATCTCTTTGAAGGCGCGGAAGCCACCGGCGACCGCGGTGGCCGTCCACTCGTTCTTTTCTTCTAAATCCAACACATCGCGCAGTCGTTGCAACACAGGTTTCGACATTTTGGAGCTTCCCTTCTCATCCAGAGATGATCCACGCAGTCACACGAGGGAAACTAGACAGAAGCGCGGACACGGATTTCAGGATTTTTGGATTGAGAATCAAAGACTTTCCGCTCTGACATCCTGCAAATCCGTGCAATCCGCGTCCCTCTCCTTCTTCCTTGTATAGCTTCGTGGATCGAAATTTTCAGGTCGGCGTCTAAACTATCCCCTCGTAGACAACGACACCCATGACACTTGGTCCAAGATGGACGGCCAGACTGGGAGGATAGTGAAGCAGACGCGGGGAAATTTTGGGTTTACTTTCTTTAAGGCGATCCAGGAACATTTCCTGAGTCTGTTCGTAGCGGTGTTGCACGATGCCCACCTGTTCGATGAAGGCGAATTCGGCCACAAAATCGTAGAGTTTGTCGACAACCTCTTCGCGACTCTGCACCTTTTCGAGTGGAATGAGTTTGCCGTCTTCCATAGTGAGCATTGCCTTAATGCCCAACATTGTGCCGAGGACGCTCTGCGCTGCACCGAGATGGGCGGAACGCTCTAAGTAGTTAAGCGTTTCGGCGAAAAAGGTGACATACAGGTGTGGCACGGCGCCGTTGATGATGCGGGCGATCTCGTGCAGGTTGGCGCCGTCGTCGGCGGCTTTGGCGGCCAATTCCACCAATACCCCCAGCCCCAAAGAGGTGCTGAGGCTATCGATGACGCGTAGTCGATAACGGCCCATCATCATTTCGGCGGCCTTGCGCGACTGCGCCCACATGGGGCTGAGGTGGCTGCTCATGTGGATTGACACGATCTCATCGCTACGGCGCGTGACACGCTGATAGCAGTCGAGGATGTCGTTGATGTTGGGCGCTTCGAGTTCCGGCAAGACGAATTGGCCACTGCTCTGCTTTTCACGCAGAAGTTGAAAAAGGTGGTCAACCGTCATATCGGGGGTTTCTTCGTGGCGATCACGGCCCATGCGGATTACATGGGGGATCACCTCGATTGGGTATTTGTCCAGGATATCCTGGGGAATGGACGCATTGCTATCGGTGACAATGCAAACTTTTCCCACGTCGATTGCTCCAGATCTATTTGTTCGGGTTTGTTATGCGTATTAAGTAATGCGTATACCAGTCGATACATGACTTCCACGTTGACTCTGCTGGGTTTGCAAATACAGTGGTTCTTTCTTACCGTTCTTCGTCGGTCGTCGGTCGTCGGTCGTCTTTCGTCCTGAACCGTATGCCCTGCATCCCCGCCGGTTTTTGACATCGGCCCCTGCGTGTGATACTGTTTTACAGTTTGAATATGGACTTGTCGAAACCCATTTCATTGTGTGTGCGTTTGTGCATTCACAACCAAAGCGGGCTCGACTACGATTCTAGATTTGGGAGTGTGACTCATGGCTAAATGTGCAGGCTGCGGCAAAGGCCCTCAGTTCGGCAACAATCGTCCCTGGTCTAAGAAGGCGACCCGCACGAAATGGTCGATCAACGTGCAGAAGGTCAAGGTCTTCGAAAATGGCCGGTCGGTCTCCAAGAAGCTCTGCTCTTCTTGCATTAAGACTTTGAGCAAAGTGTAACTGAGCAAAGTCGACATGTGCCGAAACGGGAAGCACAGGCGTCAGTCCGAAAGGGCTGGCGCTTTTGCTTTTCTCTGACCAGTTTTTTGGGCCCCCAAATATGGCACTGTTCATCAGGCGGCCCGTCGTGCGGTGGTGGATTGGCGAAGCTGCCCACACCCGGCGTTGATTTCGATGCCGCGGCGCAGGCGCACGGTGGCAGGCACGCCGTGATCACGCAGGATCTGCACAAAGCGTTCGGTGTCTTCATCGCTGGTGGGCTGGAATGGGCTGTCTGGGATCGGGTTGAGCGGGATCACGTTGACATGACAGAGCAGCGGTGAAAGTTTGCGCCCCAACTCTGCGGCAAGTTCGGGGCTGTCGTTGATGTCGTTCATAAGCGCGTACTCAAAGGTGACGCGTCGATTGGTCTTGTCGATGTAGCGCTGTACGGCAGCCAGGAGATCGTCCACAGCCCAGCGGCGGTTAATGGGGACAAGCTGGGCGCGTAGTTCGTCGTTGGGTGCGTGCAGGCTCACGGCCAGGTTGATCTGAAGTCCCTCCTCGGCCATGCGGTCGATCATGGGGATCAAACCCACGGTGCTCAGGGTGATATGGCGTGCGCCCAGGCCGAAAGCGTCGCCGTCGGTGAGGCGGCGCAGCGCGTCCCACACGTTTTTGTAGTTGTGCATCGGTTCGCCCATGCCCATGAGGACGATGTTGGTCACCGCGGTGGGGCGTTCCACGTCTACGCGCGGTTCGGCAGCAGGATCAGCCAGATAGCGCGCAAAATAGAGCACCTGTGCAATGATTTCACCCGACGTTAGGTTGCGCGCCAGCCCTCCCTGGGCAGTTGCGCAAAAGGTGCAGCCCATCGCACAACCGGCCTGGCTGCTGATACAGAGGGTGCGCCGCTTGTCGTAGACCATGAGCACGGTTTCAATCGTCTGTCCATCGGGCAGGCGGAAAAGCACCTTTTGGGTGTCCTTGGCCAGAGAATTGATCTGTGTGACGATGCCCAATGGCGAGACGATGGCCTCATCTTCGAGCCGTTGGCGCAGCGCCTTAGGCAGATTGGTCATCTCAGCGAAGGAAAGGGCGTATCGTTTGTAGATCCAATCCCAGATCTGGGCGGCGCGGTAGGCCGGCTGCCCCATCCCCTGCACATATTCGGTTAACGCCTCGCGAGAAAGATCGAGCAACGCCACCTTAGACGTTACCTTACTTTCCTCAACTTCCAGATTGATTTCAGTCATACCCTTGATTGTAGTGCAGATGTTCGGGCGCGGTCAAAAAGAAGTGGCAGGGTGGGATGATGAAGATGATGGGTGACAAGGTTACCTTGTCACCCATCATCTTGTTACTCTCCATCCGCCTCTTTAAAGCACTTCAGTAGTTCGGGCAGCCCATCCAGGATGAGATCGGGTTGCGGCGAGGCATGTTCAAAGTCCTGGCGGCTGTTGATGCCTGTGGTGACGGCGGCGGTGGCGATCCCCATTTCGATGGCACCGACGATGTCGGTGTCGTAGCGGTCGCCGATCATGAGGGTGGTAGCCGGTTCGCTCTGTAGCCGGTGCATGATCTGGTGGAACATGCCAGGGAAGGGTTTGCCGATGATGGTGGGTTTGACGCCGCTGGCCGCTTCGAGCAGCGCAAGGATGGAGCCTGTGCCGGGAATCTGTCCCCGCTCGGTGGGGTAGGTGGGATCAATATTGGTGCCGATGAAGCGAGCGCCGTTGCGAATACCCAGGGTGGCCTCTTCTAACATACTGTAGGTGAGGCTGAAGTTGATGCCCGAGACGACGAATTCAGCGTCGAAGGGATCTTCGATCAGGGTGAAACCGGCGTCGGTGAGGGCGGTGGTGAGGCCGGCTTCGCCCAGCGCGTAGACCTTGCCTCGGTTGGGAAATTCCTCGGCCATCCACATGGCGGTAACCAGCGAACTGGTGAGGATGTGGTCCGCATCGACGCGCATGCCCATCTT
The DNA here is from genome assembly GCA_016124945.1 of bacterium. GTDB lineage: Bacteria > Chloroflexota > Anaerolineae > Caldilineales > Caldilineaceae > RI-153. The sequence goes on from WGMT01000024.1 coordinate 89,713, forward strand.
CTGCACCTTGTCTGCGAACATCTGCGGCGTACGCGTGGAATTGTTGGTGACGAACGACCAGATGCGTCCGCTGGCGTTAAGGTAGTCGAGCAGGTCCTGTACGCCGGGGAGCGGCTGATTGCCGACATAGACGACGCCGTCCATGTCAAAGAGGACGGCGCGGGTGCTCTTCAAGCGAGAGATATTATTGGCTGTCAAGATCGGTCTCCAAGGGTGGGTGATGAGCAGAAGTTGTGGACACGGATTTGAGGAAACACAGATTTCAAAGGAAAAATCCGTGTTTTCCCAATCTGTGTACACAACTCTCCAATCGAAATTTAAGAATTCGCTGCCTGGGCGCGCTGGGCAGGGAAGATGTCGGCCAGGGCGGCGCTGAAGTTGGGGACGGCGGCGAAGCCGTCAAGGCTCTCTTCGCCGTGAAGGCGCACGATCTGCTTGCAATGTGGCGGTTTCGGGTAGGGTGGCGATTTCGATCATTCGAATCTTCGTGGATTCCGAATGCGTAATGCGTAACTCAGAGATTGTGTTTAGCCAATTACGCATTACGAATTACGAATTACGCACTCCTCTACAAATATGCGTACAGTCTACCACAAATCATCCCCCTCGCTGTTCGCTCTCTTCCGCCTCGGCGACGTCGCGTTCCACGTCCACAGCGGCGGTGGCCACGGCCCAGGAGACGAGAAACCAACTGCCGCCTCCGATCAGCAATGCCATGCCGATGCTGGCAGGATTGAGTGGCACTGTACCGCGGACAACGCCCACCACGGTCAACGCAATGCCCAGCGCAGCGAAGACGAGGGCGATCTTAATGGGCAGGGAGAGGGTTTTCAAGCGCATGGTTGTGCTTTCTCCTATTGGCGATGGGAAGTGATGATGAGAGGATGGCGTCGACCGCCATCCTCTCATCATCACTTCCCATCCGAAATTCGCAAATCCTGAATGTTTAACTGCAACGTCTTGCGTCCATTCCATTCGTTGGTTTCGATCTGATAGACGAGATCGACGTGCAAGCCGGTTTCCAATTGGTCGGCCTGTGCGCCCAGGCTAAAGCCAATGGCATCAAAGACATACTCGCCGGGCGCGCCGATGGTGAGTTTGAGGTGATTCTTCTCTTTGCCCACGCTTCGCACTTCGCGCACGTAGCAGTGACGTGTGCAAAAAAGCGGCGGCGGGTTCTCTTGGCCCATGGGTTCAAGACGGGCCAACTGTGCGTGCAACGCCCAGTTGATCTCGCTCGTCTCGATCTCAGCGTCGATCCAGAGGCGGGGGAGCAATGTTTCATGCCGGCTTAGTTCGGCGGCGGCAATGGCGGTGAGGCTTTCCACGAACTCGGGTAACCGTTCGTTGCGCACAGTAAAGCCTGCTGCGCGGCTGTGCCCGCCATGCCGCACCAACAGGTGACCCACCTGATCCAGCGCACTCGTAATGTCGAATTCCTCGATGCTACGGGCGCTGCCGCGTGATTCCTCGTGGCCCTGTTCCATCACCACCGACGGACGGTAGAATCGGTCTACCAATCTCCCAGCCACAAGACCCACGATGCCGGATTTGAACTGATCGCTGACGGCAATGATCAGCGGCGGATAGGGAGCATCATCGGCAAAGACAATCTGGGCCTCGGCAACTGCCTGGGCGTGGTGGGTGAGGCTCTGCCGTTCGCTGTTGAGCGCTTCCAACTGCCTGGCCTGATCAAATGCCTGGGCATATTCTGGATTGCGCAGAAGATCATAAGCCAATCTGGCATGCGAAAGCCGCCCGGCGGCGTTGATGCGCGGTGCAATGCGAAAGCTGATGGCGGCTGTATCCACCGACTGCGGTGACACCGACGCGCTTTCGAGCAGCGTGTACAACCCCACCCGCTGCCCCAGCCGGATCTGGGCGAGCCCGCGCCGCACGAGAGAACGATTGTCTCCTGTCAACGGCATCAGATCGGCCACAGTGCCCACTGCCACGAGATCGAGCAACTTTGTCTCAATCTCAACCGCTTCGTCTGGCGTCAGCCTGTGTTTGGGTGATTGCGCCATCACACGCAGGACGGCCTGCGCCAGCCGGTAGGCCACGCCCACCCCGGCCAGAGACTTAAACGTGCTACGGCAGTCGGCGCGGCGCGGGTTGATCACCGCCACGGCCCGCGGTAGTTCCGGCCCCACCGAATGGTGATCGGTGACAATCACATCGATGCCCATTTCCATCGCCGCCGCCACTTCGGCCAGGCTGCGAATGCCACAGTCTACGGTGATGAGCAGTTGCGCCTTCCCCGCAATGCGATCTTTGATCGACTCAATGTTGAGGCCATAGCCCTCGTCCACGCGATCAGGGATGTACGCGCCGACGCGGCCACCGGCAGCCTGCAACGCCTCCACCAGCAGCGTTGTCGCCGTGACACCGTCGGCGTCGAAATCGCCGTAAACACAGATGACTTCGTGCTTTTCGATGGCGCGTACAATCCGCCCCACCGCCGCCTCCATGTCGCGCAGGCGATAGGGATTTTCCATCACCGCATCTTCGCCGTTGAGGAATGCCGCAACTTCCCCGATCTCACGCACTCCCCGGTTGTAGAGGATCTGCATGAGAATGGGGTGCTCGCTGCCGCCGTCAATGAAGTTCGTCGGTGCGGGTTCGTAGCGTTCCCAACGTTTTGTTTGGAGCAAGATAACCTCTTTGGAAAGCTGAGATTAGGCGATTGGGGGATTAGGCGATTTCACATCGTATGCGAACACCCACTCCCCAGTCCCTGATTTGGCATTATACCCAACAGAAGCCACTTTAATAGAACGCGGATTGGGCGGATCAAATGCATATCTCTCTGAAAAATCCGCTGAATCCGCCCGATCCGCTCTATCCGCGTTCTATCCTGTGGGCATTGCCGGCAATCGCCTGTTTCCCTTGTGACCAAATTTTGCGTTACAATTCCTCACACACCTATTTCTCATGGAGCGTTCCCGTGTCCTCTACCCTGGATCGACTGCGCCGCCTGCACGGCTTGCGCCCACAAACAAGGACAGACCCCGATCTGCCTGAGCCGCCCCGCCCCGCCGCCCGCAACCGCCGGTTGGAGCTCCTCGCGCCGGGAGACGAGATCGAGACCGAACACGGCCCCTGTTACGTGGTGACCAAACACTACCCGCTGGACACGGTGCGCGGTCGCCGCGCCCTGGCCGATCTGCTCATCCGCACACCTGAAAGCCTTGCCCCGCTCTACCCCACTTCTTGCCTGACCAATACCGACTTCCACCGCGTCGCCTTCATCGACACCGAAACCACCGGTCTGGGTGGCGGTGCAGGGGTGTATGCGTTTATGGTGGGGGTGGGGACGTTTGAAGAAGGCAAGAAGGCAGCCGACCGCAGCGGACGGAGTGCAAAAGGCAAAAGTGACGAGGACAACGATCTTACGCAATCCGCAACCCGCAATTCGCCCCTCGCCCCCCAATTCGCCCCTGAGTTCGTCGTCCGCCAATTCTTCATGCGCCACCCCGGTGAGGAACTGGCGCTGCTGACCGCGCTGGCCGATCTGCTGGGCGACCGCAGCGGCGTGGTGACCTTCAACGGGCGCTCTTTTGATGTGCCGCTGTTGCGCGGGCGCTACAAGATGAACCGTCACTATTTGAATGTGGAAGCCCCCGGCGCGCTGTGGAACGACAGTGCGCCCCACCTCGATCTGCTGCATCCTGCCCGCCGCCTGTGGAAAGGACGCCTCGACAGTTGCGCCCTTGGCTCGCTGGAGCGGGCGATCCTGGCCCACGAACGCAGCGCCGACGACGTACCCGGCAGCATGATCCCCCTGCTCTACCAACAGTACATGCAGACAGGCGACGCCCGCAGCATGGCACAGGTCTTCTACCACAACCTGGAAGACATCGTCTCGATGACCTACCTGGCCGAGCGCGTTTGCCGCCACTTCGACGATCTCTTTGACAATGTTCAGGGCGTCATCGACGACGATCTGCACGGTCACGATTTGTTGGCGCTGGGGCAGGTCCACGAGCAGATGGGCCGTGCCGACGTGGCCGAGCGCGCCCTGCGCCGTGCGCTCTCGTTACTGGGCAGCGCCGAGCGCGCCGAGGTCTACGCGTCCTTGGGGCGGATGCTCAAACGCCAGGCCCGTTGGGGCGAAGCCACCGAACTCTGGCAAGCGTGGATCACCTCGATCCCCGGCCCCGACGTGCGCCCCTACGAAGAACTGGCCAAATATTGCGAATGGCAGACCGGCGACCTCGAACAGGCCGCTATGTGGACAGGCTGGGCGTTGCACAACCAGCAAAAAGCCCCCGCCTACCAGCGTTCACGCCAGGCCATCGACGCCCTCACCCACCGTCTTGACCGTCTCCAGGCCAAGCTGGCGGGGAAGGATGTGGATCACGCGGCGGAAACCGAGTGAACACATGGGCAGCGTAGTGTTGTACAACACTGAAGGGGTGACAAGGTGAGGGGGTGACAAGGTGATCTGGAATGCGATGATGGCCGCATCATCTCATCATCAGCCGCCTCCGCACCAACTCCTCTCCCCAAATCACCAATCACCAGTCACCAGTCACTAATCACCAGCAAGGACACACCATGGCCGCAAAATTCCCCAGTCAGGAGTGGGCGGACGCCATCCGCGCCGAAATCAACAGCAGTGAGGCTTATGCCAAAGCCGCCAAGGATTGGGAAGGCGACTTTTACTTCGTGATCCAGGAGACAGGCGAGATGGTCTACATGGATCTGTGGCACGGTGAATGTCGCGAAGCCACCTTCACCACCGATCCAGCCTACAAAGACGCCGCCTACCAAATCACCGCCAAAATGGACAACTGGAAAAAGGTCCTCGATGGCAAACTTGACCCCGTGCAGGGCATGGTCACCCGCCAGCTCAAACTCGACGGCAACCTGGTGCAGATCATGAAGAACGTCAAGGCGGCGCAGGAATTGGTGCGTTGCGCGGCGAAGGTCGATACCGTGTTTTAGGCGACTGGGGACTAGGGACTAGGGATCGGGTTGAGCGAATTGGTTCGCCAATACACCATCAATTCGCTCAACCCAGTCCCCAGTCCCCGATCCCCAGTCCCCAGTCCCCAATCCCCAATCCCCCACAAAGGAGTACCTATGTGGTTCTTCTCCTCCCCCTCCATCGTCTTCGGTGAGGACGCGCTGAGCTACCTGGAGGAATTGCCGGGGCGCTGCGCTTTGATTGTCACCGACCCCACGTTGCACCGGCTGGGCTTTAGCGAGCGCATTATCGAACGGCTGAAAATGGCCGGTGTGGACAGCGAAGTCTTCGCCGAGGTGGAGCCGGAACCGAGCGTGCAGACCGTCTACCGTGGCGTGGACGTGTTGAACCGGCTGCAACCGGATTGGATCATTGGGCTGGGCGGCGGCAGCCCGATGGACGCCGCCAAGGCCATGTGGGCGCTCTATGAACGGCCTGATCTTACGCCTGAGGAGATCTCGCCTGTCTATGCGCTGGGGCTGCACAAGTTGAAGATGATCGCCATCCCCACCACCAGCGGCACCGGCAGCGAGGCCACATGGGCCACCGTCCTCACCGACGTGGAAGAGAAGCGCAAACTGGGGTTGGGCAACCGCGAACTGACGCCCACCCTCGCCATCGTCGATCCGTCGCTCACCGCCGACCTGCCCGCCCACATCACCGCCGACACCGGTCTTGATGCCCTCACCCATGCCATTGAAGGCTACAGCGCCACCTTCCACAGCGACTTCACCGATCCCCTGTGCTTGAAAGCGGCGGAACTCGTCTTCGCCTACTTGCCCCGCGCCGTGGAAAACGGATCTGGCGATCCCGAAGCGCGCGAAAAGATGGCCAATGCCGCCACTATCGCCGGTCTTGGCTTCGGCAACTCGTTGGTGGGGCTGGCCCACGCGCTAGGACACAGCCTGGGCGCGGCTTTTCACATTCCACATGGCCGCGCCGTCAGCCTCTTTTTGCCCTACATCATGGAGTTCAACGTCAACGGTGGCGTCGGTCGTTACGACGACATTGCCTACGCCCTGCGCATGCACGCCGCCGACGCCCCTTGCGCTTTAATCGAGTTGGTGCGCGTCCTACAAAAACGCATCGGACAACCCACCACCCTGGCCGAGTTGGGCATCAGCGCTGCCCAGTTGGAAGACGCAATGGACGTACTCTGTACCCATGCCATCACCGACAACAGCATCGTCGCCGCGCCCCGTCCCATGGAATGGGAAGAAGCCGAAAAGTTTTACCTTTACGCCTTTGAAGGCAAATCCGTCGACTTTTAAGGCCCGGCCTCACCATCGTGGTTAAAAATCCTGGTTGACATGGTGGCATCGGATACTTGATATGGAAGAAGACCGTTTCAAGGGATCTTGGATGTGCTAAAATAGATGCACATAACGACACAGATCCGGTGAAGGAAATATACCAATGACGCAGACGACAAAGACCACCTATGAGCACATTGGTCTGAGCAACGAAGGCATCCCCTTGATTCTCGGCACAACCATGAAGGTTGTGGAGCTGGTTTTGGACCACAAAGCGTACGGTTGGAGCCCGGAAGAACTACATTTTCAACACCCCTCCCTCTCTATGGGGCAAATTTACTCCGCGCTTGCCTACTATTGGGATCACCAAGAGACGCTCGACGATGATATCGAGCGGCGCATGCAAATGGTGGACGAGTTACGCCGTTCTACCCATCCAACTGCACTGGAAAAACGTCTACGGGCCAAAGGGTTGATTTGATGCCGGTTGCTTTGTACATGGATCATCATGTTCCTAGCGCTATCACCAATGGTCTTCGTCTGCGCGGTGTAGATGTCCTTACTGCACGTGAGGACGGCGCTAGTCGACTTGCGGACCCGGCGCTTCTGGAGCGAGCAAATGCGCTAGGGCGTGTGCTGTTCACCCGTGACGATGACTTTTTGAAGGAAGCTGCGCTCCGACAACAAGGCATTCCTTTTGCTGGCGTGATTTATGCACACCAGTTACGCGTCTCTATTGGCGTGTGTGTCGAGCAACTGGAACTGCTAGCGAAGGCAGGAGAACCGGACGATTTGCGCAACCAGGTTCAGCATTTACCATTGTGACGTGGTCTTTAGCTAAGCTTTTTGCCCAACATGGCACTCTCACCGAGAGTGCCATGTTTTTTTGCACAATGGGATCAAATGCGAAGAGTGCTCACGCTTAAAATGCCTATGCTCTTGAAATGCTTGCGATTGACCGGCGTCCCTGCTATACTTTTCGTAGTGGATTTGTTTAGATCCGCATCAGACTTTAATTTTAGATGAGGAGTGTTTAGATGGAGTATCGCAGATTAGGACAGGCCGGCCTGAAGGTCAGCGCCGTGAGCCTGGGCGCCTGGATCACCTTCGGCGGCACTGTCGAGGACGAGACCGCCGAGCAGATCATCCGCTCGGCCATTGACAGCGGCATCAACTTTATCGACACCGCCGACGCCTATGCCCGCGGTGAAGCGGAAAAGGTGGTGGGCAAGGCCATCCAGCCCTACGACCGCACCAAACTGGTGATCAGCAGCAAGCTCTACTGGCCACAGAGCGAAGATCCCAATGATCGTGGCCTGAGCCGCAAGCACATCATGGAGTCCATCGACAAGTCGCTCAAACGATTGGGCACCGATTATCTCGACATTTACTTCTGTCACCGCTACGACGCCGACACGCCCCTGGAAGAGACCGTCCGCGCCATGGACGATCTGGTACACCAGGGCAAGGTCCTCTACTGGGGCACCAGCGTGTGGAGCGCCGCCCAGATCGAGGACGCTGTGGGCATTGCCCGCCAGTACAACCTCTACCTGCCCCAGGTGGAACAGCCGCGCTACAACATGCTCGACCGACACATTGAAGACGAGATTATGCCCACCGCCGCCAGGCACGGCATGGGCATCACCGTGTGGAGTCCGTTGGCGCAGGGCATCCTCACCGGCAAGTACAACGACGGCATCCCCGAAGACAGCCGCGCCGCCGAAAATGAAGGCATGCAGAATCAACTGACCGACGACACCATTGCCAAGGTGCGTCAACTGACGGAGATTGCCGGCGACCATGGGTTGTCCATGTCGCAGTTGGCGTTGGCGTGGAATCTGCGCCGTCCTGAGATCAGCAGCGTCATCACCGGCGCCACCAAGACGAGCCACGTCCAGGCCAACATCAAGGCCGCCGAGGCCAAACTCGACGCCGATGCCATCGCCAAGATCGATGAGATTCTAGAGAAGTAACCACAACGAATTATCTAGATCAGGTGTAACAACACAGCGACAGGTGCGACGCACTGGCTGAAACCGGATGCGAATGCCGGGGGTCCTCCTGGCCAGTGCGTCGCACCTTTATAGTCACAACCAGGTGAGGCATGCCGATACGTTATCGTGTTGGTGTGCCTCGTCTTTTTTGTCTTGAACCATCTGTGGAATTTGATAAAACAGATCTGCGGTATTCCATACCGAGAATACGCAAACCCCCCATGTATAAGTTCAGCTTTGAAGTTAGAATAAATTTTGTGTTAGTAAAGTAGACTGCATTTACTTCCGATCCGCCCCTGAGTTTAGTGCGCATTGCCATCCCCGTACCAATGCCAAGTACCTACTGATTTGCAGCCGCCCACACGTGAGATCCGCATTGAGATTGCAAGAGTCCACCTTGAGGCGGTAAAGTCAGGGGATCCAGACGCGATGGTAGCTGCCACGGAAAAATTTTGGCGCTGCAAGCAGAGATGAACGCCGATCCAATATTGGCGAGCGTCAACACCAGCGTGAAAGCACGATTTTCTAGGGTATGGCAGGCCAAACTTGAGCAAGGCAAAGACGCTCGATCTACTCCGCCCACGATATCTCTTTCTTCTCCGAAGGCACCAACCAAGCGCCTACGAGGTAACCTGTGATAAACAAATGTGTATTCTTTGCCAAGATTTGTCTTTTGATTGGTTTGGCTTTGTCCGTGGTTGGCTGTGACGCGGCATTGCTAGAGGACTTGACTGAGATCACCTACGAATCGTTTACGCAGCCCACATCATCCCTACCTGAGCGGCCTGTCTACGTACTGGCCAACTTTCGCCGTGTGGCAGAAAGTCCATTCCCCCACGAACTCTACATCATTGATGGAGATACATGGCAGATCTGGAACAAAACACCACTGCTGCCAAATCGTGCCACGGAATTCAGCCGAGATCCGAAAGGGAGGATCTGGATTGGCTATGGTGGTGGGCCAGGTGAGGTCGGCAAGCATGTAGAGATCTACAGCCGAGAGGGCGTGTTGCTTAAGCGGCTGGAACCGTGCGTTGATCCCTATCGGGCTGTGACCTTTAGTGATACAACTGCACTGATACCCTGCAATGAGAACGGTTTCTACGCCAGTGTTGCGTCGGTCGATCTTGAAACCCTGGAAGTGACGGCGACGCAGGAGATCCGCTTAGAAGACGAAACTTTCTTACTGGTCGCTTTAGGAAGTAATGGGGAAACGACGCTAATGTTGGGTGGCGGACAAAAACGAAGCAGTCATCTGGCTCTAGTTGATATCGACTCATTGTCGATTCTAGCCGTGATCCCGACCAAAGGCCTGTCGCCAAGAGAAATGGAAGGTAACCAGGAACGGTACTTCTTGCCGAATGCAGCCAGCGTTACGACTGAGTATGGCGATCTTGCGGATCTCGACATACTGAATTTAACCGATCCCCCCACCTTGACAACCCAAGAACTACCGCAGCCATCGCCGCTTTGGTCAACGCTACACGACAATCAGTTGTATAGTTATCACAATGCGCATGTATTTACGCACAATCGAGCGTTGCGAGAACGTTATATTACGCGGTTGGATGTAGTGACCGGAGAGACCGAAGAATGGCAGTTACCCAACAATTGGTCGGCTGAGGACATCGTCTGGTATGACGGTAAACTCCTGTTAACCCGCGCCGTTGGCTCACCAGACGAGGCAAAAGAGGACGGTCTCTATGCTTTCGATCTCGAAACCGGCGAGTTGACCCAACTCCTCTACATTCCCGGCGCCCGTCGTATCGTAGTGCCGGACTGATTACCGTCCACAATAGAGCGCGGATCCAAGCGGAATGCCAGCAACACACTGTGACAAATCCGCTTGGATCCGCCCAATCCGCTCGCTCCGCGTTCTATCCCCCATCGTTCTATTCTCTGCCTTCGCATTGACCATTTCCCCCGTTTTGCGCTACAGTGGATGCTTACAACCACCATTCATCCTGTCTGCCATCACCCTCCCCCCCACCCGCGAGGACCACCATGAGCCGAGATCAAGTGAATTCCCTGTTGGCCGAGATCCGCCAGGTGCGTGAAGAGAGCCTCATCCTCTGCGCCGATCTCACCGAAGCCGACTTCCACCAGCCCACCGAGATGCACCGCTGGGACGACGTGCGTCGTGTCCTGTTGCGTTTTGGCGAGCACATGCGTGAACATGCCAGCCAGATCGAGGGCATCCGCGCTGATCTGGATCGATCCCCTACGCCGCCGCAGCGCATGTTGGCCGAAGCTGAATTGGTTTGGGGCAAGCTGCTGGCCGCCACCGTCAACCTCAGCGACGAAGACCTCGACGCCGTCCCCGCCAGCGGCGGCTGGACATTGCGCCAAGCGTTGGAACATCTGGCGCAGGGCGAACGCAACTACCAGGCGGCGATCCGTCGCGCCAAAGAATTGATGTAAGAAGGAAATCACGCATGAACATCCCAGAAATTGTGGCGCCGGAGAAGGCTGGTTTTTCGTCGAAACGCATGGAACGCATTGACGCGCTCCAGCGCCGCTACGTCGACGACGGCCACATCGCCGGCACCAGCAGCCTCGTCTATCGCAAAGGACACATCGTCCATGCGTCGGCGCATGGTCACCGCGACCGCGAGGCCGGCGCGCCGATGACGCTGGACACGATCCTGCGCATATATTCCATGACCAAACCAATCACCACGGTGGCGGCGTTGATGTTGATGGAGGAAGGCGCATTTCTGCTCAACGACCCCATAGCCAAATACCTGCCCGCCTTCGAGGACGCACAGGTCTACGCCGGCGCAGACGTCAACGGTCCGCTGTTGGTGAAGCCTGAAAGGCCCCCAACCATCCAGGATCTCATGCGTCACACGGCGGGGCTGAGCTATGGATGGTTCCAGGATTCGCCGGTGGAAGAAATGTACCGTCTCAGCGCCGACGAACGGCTGGGTTGCTCTCTGGAACAGGCCATCGACAGCCTGGCGCGGCTGCCGCTGCTCTTCCACCCTGGCACGGCCTGGCGCTACGGCGTCGCCACCGACGTCCTCGGGCGGCTGGTGGAGGTGATTTCCGGCTTGCCGCTAGACGAGTTCTTTCGCCGGCACATCTTTGCACCGCTGAGGATGAACGAAACCGGCTTTCACGTGCCCGAAGATCAGCACCATCGCTTCGCCTCGATGTACAGCATCTTCGAGGAACTGAAGTTCGGCGCCGACCTGAGCGGCCTGCCCGCCCATCCGCCGCTGCACCTGTTGCAGGCGGCCAATGACAACCCCTACCTGCAACCGCCTGTCCTCCTGTCGGGTGGTGGTGGATTGGTGTCGACATTGGCCGACTATCTGCGCTTCGCCCAGATGCTGCTCAACGGCGGCGTACTCGACGGCGTGCGCATCCTTGGCCGCAAGACGGTGGAACTGATGAGCATCAACCACCTGCCATCGTCGCTTGTGCCCATCGGCATCGGCGTCAACCGCTCACACGGCTTCGGCTTTGGCCTGGGCGTCAGCGTCCTCGTGGACCTGGCGGCGTCGGCCCTGCCTGGCTCGCTGGGCAACTACGGCTGGAGCGGCGCCGCCGGCACCCGCTTCTGGATCGACCCACAAGAAGAACTCATCGGCCTCTTCGCCATGCAGATGATGCCCAGCGATTTCTACCCGATTCAGACGGAGTATCGTGTCGCCGTCTACCAGGCGTTGGAGCGTTGAAGCGTTGGAGCGTTGAAGCGTTGAAGCGTTGGAGCGTTGGAACGTTGAAGCGTTGAAACGTTGAAACGTTGGAACGCTCTAACGCTCTAACGCTCTAACGCTCTAACGTTCCAACGTTCCAACGCTCCAACGCTCTACCGCTCCAACGCTTACCTATGCCCACACTCGACGATCTCTACGCCGCCTATCCAATGCTCTCCCGCCTATCTGCATCGTTGCGCGAGACGTTGGCGCACAACGCCCAGCGCATTGCCGCACCCGCGGGGACGGTCCTCTTTGATGTGGACGCGCCCTGCTCGCTCTTTCTGCTGGTGACGAGTGGTTCGGTGCGGGTTTTTCGGCCTGGGGAAGAACGGGAAATCTACCTTTACAGCGTCGATCGCGGCCAGAGTTGCATCCTTACGGTGAGCTGCCTGCTGGGGAACAATGTCTACCCGGCTCGCGGCGTTGTCGAGGAAGACGTGGTGGGCTACGTCCTTGCGCGGCCGATCTTCGCCGAACTGTTGGATCGCTCGGCAGATTTTCGTCATCTAATTTTCGATCTCTTCGGCGAACGCATAACCAGCCTCATGACTCTAATCGAAGAGATCGCCTTTCGTCGCCTCGATCAACGGCTGGCGGCGCTGCTGGCCGAGCGTCCCGCCGTCCTCGAAACCACGCACCAGCAGATCGCCAACGAACTGGGCAGCGTGCGCGAAGTCGTCAGCCGCATCCTCAAACAATTTGAGAAACAAGGATGGGTCCACCTTGAACGGGGCATCATCCGTATCAAGGATCGCGCCGCGCTGCGCCACTTCGCACAACCCCTGTAGAGGAAACTTACAGCAGAATTGATCCACGAAGCCACACGAAGATACACGAAGCAGAAAAGAAGAAGAGGGACACGGATTACACGGATTTTTAGGATTCCAGAGCAGAAAAACTTCAGTTTGGAATATCTGCAAGACAATTCTCAAATCTGAAAAATCCTGTGAATCCGTGTAATCCGTGTCCTTCTTCTTCTGTCTCCGTGCGTCTTCAACGTTCAACCCTTCCTCTGCGTGACTCCAGTCACCGACAAGCCGTGTGTCCCCGTGCTATGGTGTAATCATCGACAGCAAATGATTCCACATAGCACACACAAGGGGAAAATCACCATGACAATCAACGTTGGTTCAACGGATCGCTGGCTTCGCATCGTCCTGGGTTTCGTCGTCATTGCCCTCGGCTTCTACTTCCAGAGTTGGTGGGGCGCGCTGGGCATCATCCTCATCGCCACGGGCGTGATCCGTTTCTGTCCGCTCTACTTCCCATTCAAGATCAACACGGCGAAGAAGTAGGGATTGGGGGACTGGGGATTAGGGACTGGGGACTGGGTGGAGTAATTTTGCTGTTTAGTGGTACAAATCGGGGTGTACAAGCGATTAGGGGATTTCAGATCGTGTACACGATCTGAAATCCCCTAGTCCCCCAATCGCTTATTCTCTACTCAACGATGCCACTACCCAATAGCACATCATGATCCTCCGCCTGGTCGCCAGTCCCTAATCCCCAGTCCCCACTCCCTACCCCCACATCAGCGCCACGCCTGTATACGTCTCCGGCTGGCGGAAAAGACCTTCGTAGCCGGTTTGAATTTCGTGGGGCGGCAGGCGGTGTGAGATCAGCGGATCGACGTGGAGGATGCCGCGTTGGATCCAGTCGAAGATCGTCTCCTGTTTGCTATATTGCGAAATGTGGTTGCCGGCATCGGGGTACATGGGCACCTGCCACTCCAGCGCGCCGCGCACGGTGATGAAGCGCAGGTGGATGTCGGCCAGAATCTCGGTGAGATCGCCCTGGATCGGCGTGCGCGGCGTGCCCAGGATGATCACCTGGCCGTAGCGGGCCGTCGCCCGCAGCGCCTGCCCCACCACCGCGCTATGACCGACGGCATCGACGGTAATATCCACACCCTGGCCGCCGGTCTGATCCAGGATGAACTGCTGCACTTCCTCTTCGCTGCCGCCCACTGTCTGCTGAATACCGCAGCGTTCGGCCAACGCCCGCCGCGACGCCACCGGATCCACGCCGATGACACGGCAACCACGGATGCCGAACATCTGCCCCGCCAGATTGCCCACCAACCCCAACCCGAAGATCGCCACCGTGCGCGCCTTGTGTAGATCGGCCACAATGGGTGCAGTCATCGCCACGCCGACCATGCGTGAGGCAGCAGCCGTCACCGAATCCATGCCGTCGGGGACACGGACGGCGAGCCGATCCTGGTTATAGCGGATCACCGAGCCATGTTTGCCATAGGTGAAGACCCGATCCCCAGGCGCAACGCGGGTCACATTCGCGCCCACTTCTCGCACAATCCCCACATTCGCATAGCCAGATTGGAAGGGAAAGGTACACCACTGCCCAGGCTGGAAAGCGCGCGGCTCGCGCCCGGTGTAGATGGAAAGCTCAGTGCCGGTGCTGATAAAGGTCACTTCGGTATCGACGATCAACTCGTTGAAGCCCAGCGGCGCATCAGACAATTCCACGGGCTGCACTGCTACATCGTGCGGGCCGGCGACCACGACTTGTTGCGCGTTCACAGGATTCTCCTTCATCTTTGATGGGAAACGCATCAGTTAATGGGAAACGCATCGGGTGATGGGAAAAGAAGGGGATGCCACTAAATTGCACTGCTTTTCAACTATATCACAGCCGTTGAGGCAGAGAAGAGATCCACAGATTACAGGGATTCAAAGGATTCAGAGATTTGATTCTGGAAATCCTTCCAATCCGTAGATCCCTGATGTCTGTCCATAGTCCATGCCGCAAGAATTGGTTGATTGGCAAGGATAGTGTCATAATGACTTGTTGTTTGCGTCTACTGGAAGCCGTTTCCACAAAGGACCCGCCATGAAGATCACATCCCTAACGCCAATCGTCGTGCAGGTGAACCGCCGCGGTGATTGGGTCTTTGTGCAGATCGAGACCGACGACGGGATCACCGGCGTCGGCGAAGCTAGCCACAGCAGCAACGACGCCCTCTGCCTCAACGTGCTGGCCCAATTCGCCGAGCAGTTGACCGGCCAGGACCCGCTGCACATTGCCGCCATCCGCCAATCGTTGCGCAAGTCGGACGGTGGGCGCGTCTACAACACCGCATTGAGCGCCGTCGAGCAGGCATTGTGGGACATCCTCGGCCAATATTTGGAGGTGCCTGTCCACGTGCTCTTTGGCGGCGCCATGCGCGACCGCATCCGCCTCTACGCCAACATCAATCGCCACGTCAACGAGCGTACGCCGGAAGGCTTTGCCCGTGCCGCGGTTCAGGCAGCGGAACAGGGTTTCACCGCCATCAAGCTGGCGCCGTTCGACGAACTGCGCCCCGGCGATCACATTCGTACCGGCTCCAAAGCCACCTGGCGGCCCGGCGTGGAACGAGTCCGCGCCGTGCGCCGCGCCATCGGTGACGGTGTCGAGCTGGCGGTAGACTGTCACAGCCGCATGGATCGGGCCGAAGCGCTGGTGATCGCCGACGAATTGGCCGACTGCAACCTCTTCTGGTTCGAAGAGCCCGTCCACCACACCCAACCCGACGACCTGCGCATGATCACCGAGAACGTCTCCATGCCCACGGCATCGGCAGAGAGCATCTTCGGCATCGAGGGCTTTCGTCCCTTCCTCAACCAGCGCACCGTCGACGCCATCATGCCCGACGTCAAACATTGTGGCGGCATCCTCGAACTCACCGAAATCGCCGCGGCGGCGCGCATGAACCGTGTCCTCGTGGCGCCGCACAACCCCGCCGGTCCCCTCTCCACAGCGGCGACGGCACAGGTCGCCTGTACGTGGAGCAACTTCTACATTCTCGAATATGCCTGGGGCGAAGTAGACTGGCGCGCCGATCTGCTCGATCCCGTCGAACGCATTGAGGACGGCTACCTCGTCCTTTCACACGAGCCGGGATTGGGCCATCGCCTCAACCCCGACGTCGTCGCCGCCCATGGCAAGACGCAGGCCGGCGCGGGGGATACGTCGAAGGTTGTGTTTTAGCAGGACAAATAAAAATGCCTCGTCGGTCACATTGCAACCGACGAGGCATTTTTATTTTTGAGTGGTCGGGGAGAGAGGATTCGAACCTCCGACCTCATCGACCCGAACGATGCGCGCTACCGAGCTGCGCTACTCCCCGACAACGAAAATTAGTATACACCCCGCGCCCCCAAAAATCAAAACGCGCCGCACCTGAACTATGTCAGGATGGAACGCGGATTTGGCGGATTGAGCGGACCAAACGGATTCTTCTCAAATTTCTGGAAAATCCGTCTGATCTGCCAAATCCGCTCAATCCGCGTTCTATCCCTACGCGTGCCATCCCTCTGATTTTGGGGTAAAATACTCCCCAAACGCACCATCCACCCCACATCCATCCGCACCCACTGAAACCCACTGAAGAGGAACGACATGGCCCATTCACCCTACAAACAACCGTCCACCAAGCAGATCGAGGACGCCTACGCTCTCGCCAAAGAACGCTACGCCGCTCTCGGCGTCGATGCCGACAACGCCATCAACATCCTTTCCACCATCCCCATCAGCCTGCACTGCTGGCAAGGGGACGATGTCGGCGGCTTCGAGGACCCCGAACGCGGTCTCAGTGGCGGCATCATGGCCACGGGGAACTACCGGGGCAAGGCGCGTTCCATTGCCGAACTGCGCGCCGACCTGGATCGGGCCTACAGCCTCATCCCCGGCGACCACCGCCTGAATCTGCATGCCATCTATCTCGACACCGACCAAAAGGTGGCGCGTAACGAGATCCAGCCCGAACACTTTGCCGGTTGGGTGGAATGGGCCAAGGCCGGTAACCACGGCATCGACTTCAACCCGACGCTCTTCTCCCATCCCCTGGCCGATGACGGTTTTACGCTGGCCTCCTACGATGCGGGCATTCGCCAATTCTGGATCGAACACTGTATCGCCTGCCGCGAGATTGGCGCCTACTTTGGCAAGGAATTGGGCACACCCAGCATCACCAACGTCTGGATTCCCGATGGGTTTAAGGACACACCTGTGGATCGGGGCACACCCCGCCTGCTCCTCAAGGAATCGCTGGACAAGGTCTTCGAGAAGCCGTTGGATCCGGCGCACAACCGCGACGCCGTGGAAAGCAAACTCTTCGGCCTGGGCGCCGAAAGCTACACCGTCGGCTCACACGAGTTTTACCTGGGCTACGCCGTGGCCAATCAGAAGATCCTCTGCCTCGACGCCGGTCACTTCCACCCCACCGAGACGATTTCCGACAAGATCTCGGCGGTGCTCACCTTCCTCGACGAGATTCTGCTTCACGTCAGCCGCGGCGTGCGCTGGGACAGCGATCACGTGGTGACGCTGAGTGACGATCTGCGCGCCATCACCGAAGAGATCGTGCGTGGCGGCTACATCGGCCGCGTCCACATCGGGCTGGATTTCTTCGACGCCAGCATCAACCGCATCGCCGCCTGGAGCATCGGTACCCGCAATGCCCTGCGCGGTCTGCTCCTCGGCCTACTCGAACCCCACGATCACCTGCGCGAACTCGAACGCAACGGCGACTACACCGCCCGCCTCGCCCTTCTCGAAGAGCTCAAGGGCCTCCCCTTCGGCGCCGTGTGGGATTACCACTGTCTGCGCCAGGAAGTGCCGGTGGGGATCGCGTATCTGAATGAGATTCGCGGATACGAAGAGAGCGTTCTATCGAAGCGTGGGTAGTTCTGATCAGTGAGATTGGGCGATTAAGCGATTAGGAGATTCCCAGAGAAGATCGTCTACACGATCCCCAATCCCCTAATCGCCCAATCTCTTCTCCTCGAATCATCATCCCAATCAAGAGGATTCTCACATGACCTCAAAAACCGTCCTCGCCGTCGATCTTGGCGCGGAATCCGGGCGTGTAATGGCCGTCCATTTTGACGGCAACGGGCTGCGGCTGGAGGAACTGCAACGCTTCGGGAATGGACCCGTCAACGTGCGTGGCACGCTGTATTGGGACTTTTTGCACCTGTGGCGTTCGATCCAGGCGGGCATCGAACAGGGGAAGGCGCTTAAGCCCGCCAGCCTGGGTGTGGACACCTGGGGCGTGGACTTCGGCTTGCTTGACGCACAGGGGAATCTGCTGGGCAACCCCGTCCACTACCGCGACAGCCGCACCGATGAGATGATGGATTGGGTCTTCGCGCGGGTGCCGCGCGCCCAGGTCTTCGCGCAGACAGGTATCCAGTTTCTGCAACTCAACACACTCTACCAGATCGCCGCTCTGGCCCGCGCCGGATCGCCCCAATTGGCAGCGGCGTCCACCTTCCTCACCGCGCCTGATCTGCTCAACTACTGGCTCACGGGCGAGAAGGTGTGTGAATTCACCAACGCCACCACCACCCAGTTCCTCAATCCTGTCACTGGGAACTGGGCCACCGATCTACTTGACGCGTTGGGCGTGCCCACCCACATCTTCCCGTCCATCGTACAACCGGGGACGCGCCTGGGCGAGTATGAGGGGATTCCCGTCATTGCGCCGGCGACGCACGACACCGGCAGTGCTGTGGCCGGCGTCCCCACCGTCACCGAGCGCTTCGCCTACATCAGTAGCGGCACGTGGAGCCTGGTGGGGCTGGAGGTGCGCCACGCCGTGATGAACGAAGCCGCCCTGGCCGCCAATGTCACCAACGAAGGCGGTGTGGAAGGCACCTACCGCCTGCTCAAGAACGTGATGGGTTTGTGGATTGTGCAACAGTGCCGCGCCGCCTGGCAAGCCCAAGGATACACCTACAGCTACCCTGAATTGGTGGCAATGGCCGCGGCTGCACCGCGGCTGCGCTCGTTCATTGATCCGGATGACGGGCGTTTCCTAGCACCGGGGGATCATCCTGCGCGGGTGCAGGCGTACTGCCGCGAGACGGGACAGCCGGTGCCCGAAAGCCACGGTGAGATCGCTCGCTGTGTCTTCGAGAGCCTGGCGCTGCGTTATCGTGAGGTGCTGTCTTCGTTGTTGGCGTTATCGGGGAAAGAGGCCGACGCCATCCACATTGTAGGTGGCGGTTCGCAAAACGATCTGCTCAACCAGATGACGGCGGATGCGGCGGGAATTCCTGTGTTGGCGGGGCCGGTGGAGGCGACGGTGATTGGCAATGCACTGGTGCAACTCATCGCCCTGGGCGAACTAAGCGGCATCGATGAAGGGCGCAAGCTCGTTGCCGAAATTACCAACCTTCGCCGTTACGAACCACAGGGCGATGCGGCGTGGGAAGAGGCATACGGTCGTTATCGGGCGCTGGTTTCACCCTAGAACACGACTTTGCAATTTAATCCGTCGATGTACGGAGAGAGCACGCCCACGTGCGGGTCTACACCATAAGGGCCGCACGTGGGCGTGCTCTCTCCGCGCTACTTTAGGGATTCGTTTCAGCCATCGTGTACTAGGCGCGTTCTCCCTGACGCAGCGTTTTCACAATGTCCAATATCTCGCGTCCGCCCAATACCATGTACGTCGCCACAAATGCGATGCCGCCACCGGCAATGCCCACAACCAGGTAGAGCAGCGATGGCAGCCCCATTCCCTTGATCGCCAGCACCACGGCCAGCATCGCCAGGCAGGCAAGCAACAGACGCCACAGCGTTGAACGCAGCAACGCCTCATCTAGATACTCGCCGACGCCGCGCCCGATCAAGTAGAGTGCCAGCGCCAGCGCCAACGACGCCAGCGAAGATGCCCACGCCAGCCCCAGGATGCCGAACGGCCCTACCAGGGCAAAACTCAGGCCCACGTTGAGCACCATCCACGCCAGGTTGAGCCACATCGGCGTAATCGTGTTGTGCCGAGCGTAGAAGATCAGCGAGAGGATGTCTTGCGAGGCATCGCCCACCAGGCGCAATGACAGGATCGCCATCAGCATGTAGACAAGCCGTGTCGATCCTTCGTCAAATGCGCCACGCTGAAAGAGGAAGGCGACAGCCGGTTCGCCCAGCGCCAACAGTCCTAGCGCGGCGGGGAGGATCAACAACCAAGTGGCGCGCAGACCTTGTGTCACTGTGTCGCGCAGGTGACTGTTGCTGCCGCTGTTGTACTGTTCGGCCAGTGT
The DNA here is from genome assembly GCA_016124945.1 of bacterium. Classification (GTDB taxonomy): domain Bacteria; phylum Chloroflexota; class Anaerolineae; order Caldilineales; family Caldilineaceae; genus RI-153. The sequence continues at coordinate 109,690 of WGMT01000024.1, forward strand.
AGGGAAGATGACGTGTGAAATGGCAGTGCCGAACAAAGATTTCGGCATCGCCACAATCGCCAGCATGGCATAGAAATAGGCCGAGATGCTACCATCCGGCAACTGTGACGCCAGGCGGATGAAGACAAGATCCACCGCCTGAAACACACCCAGTGTGATAACACGCGGCCACATCAGCCGGGCCAATTCATGGACCCCCCGCAGTCGTAGCGCCAGGCGCAGTCGCATCCCAATCCGGTGACGCACCAACGCCGGCACCTGCACCCCAATCGCCAGGATCGCGCCAAAGACCGTGCCAATGGCGGCGCCGTAGATTCCCCATTGTTGCCAGAAGAGCACAATGCCCAAGATCTGCCCAAGATCGATGGCAACGGTTGCCCATGCCGGGGCCAGGAAGTGTTGATGGGCGTGGAGCAGGCTGGTGAAGAGGCTGGCAATGCCGATAAACCCGCTCGATAGCAGGATAATGCGCATCAGGTTTGCCGTGAGCGCTTGTTGGTCAGGCGAAAAATCGGGCACCAGCACCACACGCACCAGCCAGGGCGCGGCGGCGGCAGCAATCAGGCAGATGCCGCCTACCAACCCAAGTGTCAGCGTAAAGACGGTTTGGGCCAGGCTTTCTGCCGCTTGGGTCTCTTGTTTGACAAGATAGGAGGAGTAGATGGGGATCAGCGCCGCCGCCAAGGCCCCACCGGTAAGCATGGCAAGAAACAACTCCGGCAGTTGATTGGCGGCGGCATAGGCGTCGGCAGCCGGTCCTGTGCCGAAAATCGAGGTCATCAACAATAGCTTGCCGAAGCCTGTGAACTTGTTGATGCCGAAGATTAGGATAACAAGCAGCGAAGACTGCACCAAATGCCGGGTACGCGTCATGGTTAGGGCGGCCTACAAGCGGTGGAATGAGATTCTACCCTGAAACGCACAGCAGCCCGGCGATACAGCCCCAAACTAAATACAGCCCCAAACAAAGGAGATGTGCTGCTGCACACTGTCGTTTCAGGAGAGAGACCTAAAGTACGACCGCGGCATTGTACCATGTGCAGTTGTAGATGTGTATAGACCAACTGCCGATGTTTTTTACCTGGCATTGCTCCAGCGGTGCCCAGGTTGGAGGGTGTATACCGAGAGTTCAGCTTGTGCCGCCTGCTCTGCAAAGGTATTAAGCGCACCTGAGTTTTGCACTAATGAATCAGTGGTGTGTGGAATGACCTGTTTGGCGTTGATTTGCCTGGCAAATTCGATGACTGGCGTATTGTCGATCGTGGCGCTGCTGTCCGCCGTAATTGGCAGAAGGGCCATATCAATATTGTACGCTTCTAGACGCTCGACAAACGATTCCGCCGTTGGGATACGGCTGGTATGGAAGCATGTGAAGCCCTGTCCCATACGATAGATGTAAGCAAACGCCGTTGAGGCATCGGCGTCATCCCCAGCAGCATCAAGCGCCAGCGCCGTGATTTCAATATCGGCCAACTTGACGGTCTCCCCATCTTTCAGGCCAATCGGCAGCGCAGGGTGAATGCCCAGGTGTTCGGCGGCAAAGGAACAACTTGCTTTCGGCACCACCAAGCGCATCGCGGGGCTTACCGTCCACAAGCCGCGCACTGTGGCGCGCTCCAGCAGACCGTCCTCAGGGCGGGTGACGGTGGTGACGTCAATGAAGTTGAGGTCGACGGGCGCCACAACCGGTGAATTCTCTCCATTCCCTGGGTGCGCCGTCTGTGCTCCTTGCGGGTGATTCGTCTGGGTGGAGAGGACTGGATCCATGACGAGGCAACGATCTTGCCATTTCAGTAGGAATCCATGTCCACCCAGCCACCAAATGTGAAACGTGTCGTCGGCTTTTCGCGCACGTTTGATATCTTGCAAAAATGTGTTGTGGTTGATCACTTGTGTAGTCACTGTGCTCTTTATTTTCCTTTCCTAACAGAGTTGTTATTGAACTGCTCCCCCAATAACAGTTTAATGAACACTGCTAGATGAATAATGGACGATTTGCATGGTTTTGGGGTAAACAGTGTTTTTACTCTATCACAGTTCTGTAAGCAACAAGTGGCATTCTCTGCACCACTAGGTATAAATGTAGATATATTTGGAAACTTCAGTGAACTCCCGAATTCGCAATTAGGTTTCTCGTAGGTATAATCCCCTTACTGTGCCGACGAATAATAAATATATAAGGACTTTCCATTGCCTCGGTACTCAACTGTGCTTCTCGTTCTTGTAATGCTGCTGAGTGTAGGGTTTACCCAACCTACATTGGCCGACGATATCAATACCGTCTTTGATGAACTGCCGGATGTGGCCAATTGTGAACCTGGTTCGCTGGCTGAGGCGGAAAAAGAGGCCGTAACCGCCATTGTGAATAGGATAAGGCACCTCCACGGTCTTTCGCCGGTGACCTACGCCCCTCAATACGATGAAGAAGTCATGGAATCCAGCCTCATCATTGCCGCCAACAATGAGATCACCCACTTCCCACCATCGAATTCAGTCTGTTTCAGCGAAGTCGGCGCCAGAGGCGCGGCGCTGAGCAATCTTGCCTGGAGTTACCCGACCGACGCCTCGGTGCGTCCTCTGTTGGCGCCGTCGGCGACTGACGTGCGCAATTGGCTTATTGATCCCGGTGTGCCCGATTTGGGGCATCGACGCTGGTTGCTCGATCCTTTCTTGCGCGAGATTGCCTACGGGCGTGTCGACGCAGCACCATTGGGCGGCGATCCAAATCTGCTTGCCCATGGCGCCGCACTTAAAGTACAAAATAGCGGTGTAGACGGTCCACTGGATAGGTCGCCGGCGTTTGTGGCCTATCCTTTTGGCAACTATCCACTTGACCTGTTCGAATTAGATTGGTATTGGTCGTTTTCGGCAGTGGCTGATCCGCTTGATTTCTGGGGCAATGCTGATGTCGATTTTTCACAGGCCACTGTGCGTGTGCGAGGGATCGAAGGGGAGATGACGGTGCGAAACGTAGCAACAGACGATTCCGCCGTGGGGTTGCCAAATCTGCTGCAATGGAAAGTGGACGATCTGCGCCTCGCTCGCAGTTATACCGTCGAGATCTCGAATGTACGCGTCAAAGACGAGGTGCGACGTTACCGCTACAACGTGCGTATCACACCGCCGGACTTTGCAGATCTACAGGTGCCTGTTTATGAACTGGATGGCACCGATGACGCCATCGACATTCGGGCCGGACAGGAGTTTGCCCTTTATGCCCCACCCCCATCGCGGATTCCGAATCAATATACGATTAGCCGACGCGGTATGGTGGTGCAGATGGCCGAACACTCGCCCTACGTGCGTCTTATGTGGGTGAATGGTTCTATTGGAGACGAGGTGGTGCTTGCATTTGGCGAATCTTCGCTGATTCTGCGTATTGCGGAGACGTCAGCCGGTGTTCGCAACCCGCTTTTTGCGCTACGCCAAGATTTGGGCATGCCTGTATATAAGTTTGCGGCCAGCGGTTCGACCTATTCGGCGCCTCAAGGAAGTCAATTTGCTGTCTATGTGTCGCCCGACGTATCCGCTCAGGGTATCCAACGTGTAGAGTGGACACAGGCCGCCGGCAGTCAGTTTGCGATTGAATTCTACAGTTCGCGTGTTCTCTTGGTGCGCATTGACGCAGGCCGCCCTGGAGATCTGGCGGTTGTTCAGATAGGCGAGAATCAGTCTTTTAACATTGAGATACGGCGATCTCGGTAGCCATCGGCGCTATGATAATACGGGTAAAAAAGAGACCAACCAGCCATCGGCTGGTTGGTCTCTTTTTGATGTTAGCGTGTCAACTCTCTATTCAGAGACGACGTCATTCAGAGACGACGTCACAGATAGCCCAGGCAGTGACCGACCACGGCTCTCTAACCAAGCTCGGTGCTTCGGCAACCACCCGCCATGTTGTCGCATTCAGCGGGTAACTGCGGCTGACGTTAATCATCCAGTTCGATGAAGCGCTCGTCACCTCAAAACCACCACCAATCACCACTTGCCCGTTCGGGCAAGCAGCATCTACCTGCTTGAGTGTTTCCATATCGGCATCGCTGGTCACCTTGACCTGTTCGATGCTGCGCCGAAGTCGTTCGGTCACCTGCGCTTGCAGGTTCTCGGGCAGGCAGTCGATGATGTTGTGCTTACCGTCGTTGTTGACATCTTCATCGGCATTGGCGACGCCATCCATGTTGCGATCCCAGCAGGCCAGGCCCGGCTCACCTTGTGGGCCGGCCGGCCCTTGAGGACCTTCGGGGCCTCGTTCGCCCTGAGGGCCTTCCTCACCCTGTGTACCTTGCTCACCCTGAGGGCCTTGCTCGCCCTGAGGGCCTTCCTCACCCTGAGGGCCTTCCTCACCCTGTGTACCTTGCTCGCCCTGAGGACCTTGCTCGCCCTGAGGACCTTCCTCACCCTGAGGACCTTGCTCGCCCTGAGGACCTTGCTCGCCCTGAGGACCTTCCTCACCCTGAGGACCTTCCTCACCCTGTGTACCTTGCTCGCCCTGAGGGCCTTCCTCACCCTGAGGGCCTTCCTCACCCTGAGGGCCTTCCTCACCCTGAGGGCCTTCCTCACCCTGAGGGCCTTGCTCGCCCTGAGGGCCTTGCTCACCCTGAGGGCCTTGCTCACCCTGAGGGCCGACATCGCCTTGATCGCCCTTGGGACCCTGCGGACCCGTCGCACCCCGTTCTCCTTGTGGCCCTTGTTCGCCTTGTGGGCCAACCGGGCCTTCAGTGCCAACGACAATGGGCAGTCCTTCCGCACCCAGTTCCACGGCTTCCGCCGGAGATCCGGCTGGGAAGATTGCCATGTCTTGCACGCCTTCGTTGATTTGATCCTCGAAGTGCATGCCGTAGGGAATGTGGACATCGACGACATCATCTGTCACGTTTTCGATAACCAATGTCCCAACGCCAAAGTAGGCCGGGCTGGAGAGATTGTGGTAGCCCACCACCTGTGCCGTCACCGAGCCGTCGTTGATCGCATCGATCAAAGACGGGGTGTTCATGCCCACATCGGTTGGTTCCACACCGCTCGTGGCATAATCGATAATGCTTGGGGCAAGTTTGTTGCCTGCGCCAGGATCAATGCCGTCAAGCAGTGTCCATACAGCCAATTGCACGTCCCAGCGGTTGCTGGGTATGTAACCTTGGGCAACGCTATGCGCCAGCGCCACCCGCACTTCATCTGGGGCAAGCCCAACGGGTTCCATTGTCGCACCTGGGAAGGGAATACCACGGATCATACAGTGGCCGTATACAGTCAATTTGACAGTGCTGTTGGCGGGAATGCGGATTACGAATGGTTGTGCATCAGGTACAGGGTTGGTCTCTTGAGCAGGAGCCGAAGCCAGTGCAGGAACAGCCAGCAAAATCGCCAGTAGTGCCGTCAGCACTACCAGAAATGCTATCCCCATCTGTTTGTTCACGGCGCTACCAAGGCCATCCTTTACACCGAAGTGGGCGGCGAAAAGGCGTTGCATTACAGACTCCTCGTGGATGGAAGTGGTTAGAAAAAAAGTTCTAGGAGAACATAGAGGCGCAAAGAAAAATCTAAAGTGCACTCGGGGGCAATAGAGTGTGCATTCCGCTACATTATCTTACAGAAAGATTGGCGGCTGGTCAACTCCAATCTTGATTTTTTACTTGTCCTTAACAATCTGAGCGGAAGCGGGTATAATGAGCGGTCTAAAGCGGTTCAATCGCCACGGATCGGAGCCTCTCACTTGAAGAAAAAACCTGGCCCGCTACGCCCCCAACAGAATTCTTTCGCCGTATTGTCACGCGCCTTTGGCTACCTGAAACCGTATTGGCCGCGCACGGCAGGGGCTTATTTCTTGTTACTGCTCTTGACTGGCTTTTCACTGTTGATCCCACAGTTTATCCGCTGGATCGTCGACCAAGGGATTCGCGGCGGTGATATGGAACTGCTGACCTGGTCGGTGCTGCTGTTGTTGGGCTTGACCGCGATCAAAGGCGTGTTGACCTTCGTGCAAGGACGCTGGACCGAAGTCGCTTCGCAAAGCGTGGCCTATGATCTGCGCAATCTGATCCACGCCAAACTCGCCTACCTTTCCTTCGCCTACCACGACCAAACCGAGACAGGACAGCTCCTGTCGCTGGCCATCCGCGACGTGGATCGCATTCGCTTTCTCACTGGGCGCGCCGTGTTGCGCCTGGCCGAAGGGGTGACGCTGCTCCTAGGTACGGTGGCGGTGTTGTTGTGGATGAACCCCCAATTGGCGCTGTTGGCAACGGCGATGATGCCCGTCCTTGCCTGGCGCGCCTTTGCCTATGGGCGCATCTACCGTCCTGTGTCGCGGGCGATTCAGGATCAACTGGGTGTGCTCACCGGGCGCATCGAACAGAACTTGCGCGGCGCACGTGTGGTTAAAGCCTTTGCCCAAGAGGACGCCGAGACCATCCGCTTCGACAAGCAGAACGATCATTGGTTCGATCTTACGGCGCAGGGTGCCCGTTTGGAAGCCGTCAACGTGCCGTTGCTCGATCTCATCGCCAACGTCAGCACCGTGGTTATTATCTGGTATGGCGGCACGTTGGTGATCGAGGGCTCGCTCACCTGGGGCGAACTGGTTGCCTTCACCACCTACATCGCCCAGTTGGTGACGCCTGTACGCCGCCTGGGCACAATCATCCCGGCGCTGATGCAGGCGGTGGCTTCGGGCGAGCGTGTCTTCGAGATCCTGGACGCCAACATCGACGTTAAAGACGCGCCGGACGCACAACCCCTGCCCCCCGTGCAAGGACATGTGCGCTTTGAGCATGTCTCTTTCGGCTACCGCGACGGCCATCACGTCCTCGAAGACATTGACTTTGAGGCCAAAGCCGGCCAGATCGTTGCGCTTTTGGGTTCCACCGGATCGGGCAAATCGAGTGTCACCAGCCTGATCCCCCGTTTCTACGATCCCACCGAAGGCCGCATTACCATCGACGGCCATGACATCCGCGATGTCACGGTTCATTCGCTGCGCTCGCAGATCGGGATTGTGTTGCAAGAGTCGATCCTCTTCATCGCCTCGATCCGCGAGAACATTGCCTATGGCCGCTCCGACGCCGGCGAGGACGAAATCGTCGCCGCCGCCAAAGCCGCCCAGGCCCATGAATTCATCATGGACATGCCCAACGGCTACGACACCCGCGTCGGCGAAAGTGGATCAACGCTTTCTGGTGGGCAGAAGCAGCGCATGGCCATCGCCCGCGCCCTGCTTGTTGACCCACGCATCCTCATCCTCGACGACGCCACCGCCAGCGTGGACACCCACACCGAAGGGCTGATCCAGCAGGCGTTGGAGCGTCTGATGCACGGGCGTACCAGCTTCATCATCGCCCAGCGCCTGAGCACCGTGCGCAAAGCCGATCTGATCCTCGTCCTCGAAGACGGGCGCATCGCCGCCGCCGGCACACACGCCGAACTGCTGAGATCGTCGGCGTTATACGCTGAGATCTACCGGCGGCAGTTGCGGCAGGATGAAGTTGAAATGAATAAAGAACAATGATTGGGTTGAGGATCTTCCCTGTGAACTTGTAAGTAACTTCGTTCAAGTTGACGGTTCGCATCCTCAACCCAATCATTATTCTTCATTCATCGCTTCCTAATCATTCTCAATTTAAGGAGATTCCCCTTGAGCATTTCTATCGGCTCCAGCGGCGCAGGGATGGGACCAGGCGGCGCCATGCGTCGTTTTGGCGAAGAAGGCGAGGACGTCGAGTTCAATTCGTATGTCCTGCGGCGGCTCCTTGGTTATTTGAAGCCGCACCGCGCCCGCATGGCCGGGGCATTTGCCTGTATGTTGGTGACAACCGGCCTGACGTTGGCCGCGCCCTATTTGATCAAAGTGGCCATCGACGAAAACATTGCCAATGGCGATGCAGACGGGCTCATGCGCACGGCGCTGCTGTTGGCCGCATCGTTCATTGGCCTCTACTTTTCGAATATGGGCGAACGTTACTTGCTCTCGTGGGTGGGGCAGCGTGTGCTGGCCTCGCTGCGCGCAGATCTGTTTCGTCATTTGCAGCGGTTGTCGTTAAGTTACCACCACCGCCACATCCTGGGGGTGACGGTTTCGCGGGTGATCAACGATGTGGCTGTGATCAATCAGTTCCTCTCGCAGGGATTGGTGACTCTGGTAGGGGACATGTTGATCCTTATCGGGATCGTGGTGGTGATGCTGAGTATGAGCACCTCGTTGGCGCTCTACTCCTTTTCGGTGGTGCCGCTGATGTTGCTGGCCACGGCGCTCTTTGCCCGACGCGCCCGGCTCGCCTTCCGCTTCACCCGCGCCAAGGTTGCAGCGGTAGTGGGCGACCTGGCCGAAAACATCGCCGGAATGCGGGTGATCCAGGCCTTTTCACAGGAACGATCCGCCCTGGCCGATTTTGATCGTGTCAACGCCGACAACCGCGATGCCAACATCGGCGCCATGACACTCTCGTTCGTCTTCCTGCCCACGGTGGAATTTCTGGGCATGCTGGCCACCGGTGTTGTCCTCTGGTTCGGTGGTCGCGCCGTCGCCGCCGACACGTTGACGCTGGGCGTGGTGGTAGCTTTCCTCGCCTACGTCACCCGCTTCTTCCAGCCGATTCAGGAATTGAGCCAGCTCTACACCACCATGCAGTCGGCCATGGCCGGCGGCGAACGAGTCGTCTCGTTGCTTGACACCGTCCCCGAAGTGGCGGATCGGCCTGATGCCCGCCCGATGCCGCCGATTGAAGGGGAGATCGAACTGCGCGATGTCAGCTTCGCCTACGTCGAAGACGATCCGGTGCTGGAGGATGTGAATCTTGTCATCCCTGCCGGGCGCACCGTGGCGTTGGTGGGCCCCACCGGCGCGGGGAAATCGACCATTGCCAACCTGGTCGCCCGCTTCTACGACGTCACCGACGGCGCTGTGCTCATCGACGGCATCGACGTGCGCGAGGTGACGCAGCCCTCTTTGCGGGCACAGATGGGGTTAGTGCCGCAGGATCCCTTCCTCTTTTCCGGGACGGTACGCGACAACATCCGTTTTCCCAATCCCGATGCAGTGGACGAAGAGGTGGAGGCGGCGGCCCGCATGGCCAATGCCCATGCCTTCATTGAGAAGCTGCCCGAAGGGTATGACACGGAGATTCAAGAAGGGGGCGTCAACCTTTCTGTGGGACAGCGTCAGTTGATCTGCATTGCCCGCGCCGTCCTCGCCAATCCGCGTATCCTCATCCTCGACGAAGCCACCGCCAGCGTTGACACCGTCACCGAAGCCATGATCCAGGACGCGCTCGATCGTCTGCTGGCGGGGCGCACGTCGATTGTCATCGCGCATCGGCTTAGCACCATTCGCAACGCCGGGCAGATCTGCGCCGTACAAGACGGTCGCATCGTTCAGCGCGGCACCCACGAAGAATTGTTGGCGCAGGAGGGGTTGTATCGAACGCTGTATGAGCGGCAGTTTATGCAGGAAAGAGGGGATTGAGGGCATAGGCGTTAAGTTAGGGTGGAGCGAAAGTGCCGGGGACTTCACGTTGGACGTGTCGCCAAGAGTGGATATCCCGTCTCGCTGCGGCGAAAAGTCCCCGGCACTTGCTCGTACGCTGCTTATCTTAACGCTTATGGGATTGAGGGTGTGGGCGATTAGTCCCCAGTCCCCAACCTCTCGATCTTTGCCTGGATGTGCGGCGAGAAGTAGCCCTTGTACCGCCGCTGCAACTCCGGCAACCGCCAATCGTTGCCGCCCACATAGCCGCGGCAGTCGGGGGAGCCACACATACAGTCAAATTCGTCGTAGTTGGTGCTGTCGCTCATGGCGTAGTCGAAGGTGATCTCTTCATCAGGTTCGATATCGCGCATTGCCACGAGGACAATCTGTCCTTGGAAACCGGCGTTCGGTGCACAGGAATGGTTCACCCAGTCCCCTTCGCTGTCCTGGATCGAGAGTAGGTACCAGTTATCGGCCACCTGGATCGCCAGGCGGCGAATTTCGTGGGGGATCTGCATCACTTCTGCGTGGTTCATCGATTTGCCGCCAAAGACGGTCAAAATTTCGCCTTTGGCGATAGGTTGTCGCGCAAAAAGACCGCGTTCACCGTCCCCGCGAACGTGGCCTTCCAACTTGCTGGACTTCTGAGAGCAAGGCAGGTTGACTAGATTCATCGTGATTCCTTTCCTAAACATAGGATAGGCCATCCATGATCCATTTTTAGCGACGTTCGTGGATGGTGGAAGTGAGGTAGGCCCCGAACTGCCCAAAAAGAAAAGACACCGCCGCGGACGTTTCCGCCCGGACGATGTCATCGTAGAATGCTCTACTGTCGAATGCTCTACTGTCGAATTTTAAGCCTTGCCGCAGATCCTCACTGGCGTGGACGTGTCCCGTTTCGGGGTGAGTGCTTTGTTGGGGCAACCAAGAAAATAATTATAGAAGGCAAAGGATAAAAGACAAAATGCGGATTGCGAATTGCGAGTGGCGGCTACAATGTTGGTCGAGTCAGTGAAGTAGGTTGAGTTGTCAGCGCATGGACGCTAGACATGGTCCGCCTGTTCATTGCGGTGACAACTCAACTTACAGTGAACCGGGTGCATTTCAGTTTGGGGGAGAGAAGCTTCCAGGAAGGCCCAGAACCTTCCTGGAAGGAGAAGCGTCGAGTGCGTTCTGCCCTTCCAGGAAGATGTTGTTTCTTCCTGGAAGGTTCTCCCCAGCCTGAAATACACCCCAGCGAACCCCGCAATTCGCAATTCGCAATTCCCTCCCAATCGACCTAAAATAAACCAAGTCTTTCTACTCAACAAAACAGTCCCCTGTCTCAACCATAATGGAGTGGTCAACGATGACACAGAAACGCAACGACTGGGAAAATCCTCGGGTGGTGGGGCGCAACAAAGAGGCGGCTCACGCCACGTCCATCCCCTACGCCGACGCCGCACAAGCCTTGCGCGGTGACCGCACGGCGTCGCCCTTCCGGCTTTCGCTCAACGGCGACTGGCGCTTCCACTGGGACGCCAACCCCTCCGTCGCCATCCAGGGCTTCGAGGACCCCGCCTTCGACGTCTCCACCTGGGACACGATCCCGGTGCCGTCGAACTGGGAGTTGGCCGGCCCCGACATCCAGCGCGGCATCGCCAAATACGACGTGCCCATGTACACCAACGTCCAATATCCCTTCCCCATCGACCGCCTGCCCGGCGTCCCCGAGGATGACAACCCCGTCGGTACTTACCGCCACACCTTCACCGTCCCCCCAGCATGGGACGGACGCCGCCTCTTCATCACCTTCGACGGCGTCGATTCGGCCTTCTACCTCTGGGTCAACGGCAAGATGGTGGGCTACAGCCAGGACAGCCGCCTGCCCGCCGAGTTCGACCTCACCAACTACGTGCAGCCCGGCGAAAATACGCTGGCCGTGCGCGTCTACCGCTGGAGCGACGGTAGCTACGTCGAGGATCAAGACTTCTGGCGGCTCAGCGGCATCTACCGCGACGTCTATTTGTGGAGCGCGCCGCCTGTCCATGTGCGCGATTTCTGGGCGCGTACCGATCTCGACGCCGACTACAAAGACGCCAACCTCGTCTTGCGCGCCAAGATCCGCAACTTCCAAAATCAGGTCGCCCAAGTTTCGCTGCAAATGGAACTCTTCGACGCCGCCGGTCAACCTGTCATCGCGCCGGTGACCGCATCCGCCAACCTTTTCGACGACATCGAGCACATGCTGGAACTCTCCGCTCCGGTGACCAACCCGGCCAAGTGGAGCGCCGAGCAGCCCAACCTCTACACGCTGCTCCTCACCCTGAGCGATGCCGCGAGGACGGTCCTCGAAGTGCAGAGTTGCAAGGTCGGCTTCCGCAAAGTGGAAATCCTCGACGGCCAGCTCAAGGTCAACGGCGTGCGCATCCGCGTCGGCGGCGTCAACCGCCACGAGCACGATCCCGTCACCGGCCACACCGTCAGCGAAGAATCCATGATCGAAGACATCCTGATTATGAAGCGTCACAATGTCAACGCCGTGCGCACGTCGCACTACCCCAACCACCCCCGCTGGTACGAACTGTGCGACGAGTACGGCCTTTTCGTCATGGACGAGGCCAACATCGAATCCCACGGTGTGTGGGACAAGCTGGCCAAAGACCCCGAATGGGAGACCGCCTTCCTCGAACGTGTGATCCGCATGGTCGAACGCGACAAGAACCACCCGTGCGTCATCTCGTGGTCGCTGGGCAACGAATCAGGCTTCGGGCCGAACCACGAAGTCTGCGCCGAGTGGTGTCACCGCAACGAGCCCACCCGTCCTGTCCACTACCACCCCGCCGAGGACCATCCCTGTATCGACATCCTCGGCCCCATGTACCCGCCCGTGCAACGCATTATCGACATGGCGCAGGTCCCCAGCGAGACGCGGCCTGTGATCATGTGCGAATACGCCCACAGCATGGGCAACAGCACCGGCAACCTCCAGGAATATTGGCAGGTGGTGGAAGACTTCCCCCGCGTCCAGGGCGGCTTCATCTGGGATTGGGTGGATCAGGGCCTGCGCCGTGTCACTGAAGATGGCCGAATCTGGTACGCCTACGGCGGCGACTTCGGCGACTCGCCCACCGACTACAACTTCTGCGCCAACGGCCTGATCAACGCCGACCGCACCCCGCACCCGGCCCTGCTCGAATATAAAAAGGTGCTCGAACCCGTGCGCGTCGAGGCCGTGGACCTGAAAAACGGCGTCTTCTCGCTGACCAATCGTCATTTCTTTGTGGACCTGAGCCACATCGCCGCCACGTGGGATGTCATCGCCGACGGCGAAATCGTCGCCTCGGGCGATCTGAGCATCCCGACCCTAAATCCTGGCCAATCAGCCCAACTCACTCTACCGGAGATCAGTTCCCTCCCTGCGCTGCTGTCCTCAGCAGCTTCTGCGGGGAGGGTTAGGGAGGGGGCCGATCTATGGCTCACCCTCCACTTCACCCTGAAAGACGAAACGATCTGGGCTCCTGCCGGTCACGAAGTCGGCTTCGCCCAGTTCGCCCTGCCCGTTGCCAAAACCAAGGTGCCGTCCGCACCCTCTTCGACCCTGTCCCCACTCACCCTGAACGAAGTCGGCGGTTCACCTGTCGTCGGTCGTCAGTGGTCCGTCGTCGGCCAGGGCTTCACCCTGGCTTTCAGCGAAGACGCCGGCACCATCGCCTCTCTGGTCGTGGACGGCAAAGAGTTGCTCCAGGTCGGCCCCAAACTCAACATGTGGCGCGCCGCCACCGACAACGATCTCAATACCTGGGGCGACCAGAAAGCCGCCATCCGCTGGCGTGAAGTCGGGCTGGATCAGCTCGAAGAACACGTCGATGGTGTTGAAGCCGTGCAGGTGGACGCCGACAAAGTCCAATTCCGTGTACGCACCTTCAGCACAGCGCAGATTGACGTCAACGCCGTGGCCGCCAAGCGTTGGCAAGAAATGCAAGGCCAACTCGCCGGTCTCCTCGGCCACATGCTCGACGAAGAATCGCTGCAAGCCCTCAGCCACCGTCTGGGCCTCAACTACGTCGACCTGGCCGGCAGCAGTCAGCAGGATCGGGCGCGCTCGCTGGTCACCGCGCTGGCGGATCGGGAACGCATCCCTGATCTGCTCAAGCTCATCCACGAACTGGCGCAAGGACCACTCAGCGAACTGCCCCACGATGTCAAAGAGCAGATCCGTCACAGCATGAACAGGACGCAGGCCGAATTGGCCGCATCCAGCGGACCCAAGAGCGCCGCTCGCTACGACACCGAGTATGTCTACACCGTCCTCGGCAATGGGGACATCCTCATCGACACGCACATCGTCCCCGGCGGGGATCAGCCGCCTTTCCTGCCGCGCATCGGCCTCACCGTCACCGCGCCCGCTGGCTACGACACCCTGCATTGGTACGGCCGTGGCCCGCACGAAAGCTACGCCGACCGCAAACAGAGCGCACCTGTGGGCGTCTATGCCGGGAAGGTTGCAGATCAACTCTTCCCCTACATCTTCCCGCAGGAAAGCGGCAACAAGAGCGACGTCCGCTGGGCCGCCCTCACTGACGCCGCAGGCAACGGTTTCGCCGTCAGCCGTGCTGATGACAGTGGCGAAGCCTACTTCGACGTCAGCGCCCGTCACTGCACCGACAAAGAACTCGACGTTGCCCGCCACACCTACGAAGTGCCCCAGCACGACGAAGTCTTCTTCAATGTGGACTTCGCGCAAGGTGGCCTGGGCAATGGCAGTTGCGGTCCTGGCGTGCTGCCCCAATACCTCCTCCTGCCCGAGGAAGTGCGCTTCCAGATCCGGCTACGACCGCTCAAGGCGGGGGAGAAGTTGGTGCAGCAGATCTGATGACAAGGTGAAGGGGTGACAAGGTGATACTGTTGGCGAACCCGCTGTTACAAGGAAATGGTCTCAAAGCCGAAGAACTGCGGTTAGTAACCGCAGCTACGACAGACGAGACGATCCCCTATGCCGTAGGTCACGCTACTAGCGTGATGGGTGTGCTCAACGAGTTCGCCAACAGCATCATCGAGTCATTCGCTCACCCCACCTCTTCATCAATCCCCAATGACTGCAAAACACCCGGCGCCATGAGCTGGCTGAAGCGGTAGGCCATCTGTTCCGGCGTGTCGACGAGCCCTGTGCGCAGCCACCAGCGGACAGCGCCCAGCAGCGCGCCGGTGAGCATCTGTGCCGTCAACGCCGGCGGCACGGTGACGTGTCGCGCCACCGCACGCAATGGCTCATGTTTCATCATCGACTGCTGCGAAAGATAGTCCCAGAGTTGAAGGATAAACGAGATCTCCCCCTTTTCTGCGAGAACGCCCTGGTAGAAAATCGCATAGTCGTAAACATGCTTGAAGACCGGGTAACTCAGCGGCTTGCCGTCCATGAGCAGGGAATGGGGATCCAACTCGGCGGTTTCCTCGGCAATGGCATGGAAACGGGCTTCGAGTGCATGCCACAAGAGCTGCTCTTTGTTCTCGTAGTGGTTGTAAAAGGTCTTTTTGGCGACATCTGCCTGTTTTACCACATCCTCCACCGTCACCAAGTGAAACGGTTTCTCCCGAATCAGGGCGAGCATTGCCTCAATCAGCATCTTTTCCGTCCGCATGTAGCGTCGATCTGTCATGGTAGACACCTGTCTAGTAAGTAACTCCCGCTGTTGACTCAGCCTCGTTGTTTCGATATTTTCACCTATGTAACACAAAAACAGTGATTGCACGATTGTGAATATCGGTACTCGTAGCGAGCGCAACCATAAGGAGCCAATCATGTTGTCAACCCTCCATCACCAAACTGAGTCAATCACACAGATGCAGCAAACCTACTGGCGCACTTACCATGCCGAGGCGCCTTTGGCGCGCTTTGACAGCCTGTGTCGCAGCTACAAAGTGACATCCACCGGCGTGAACATCCACGTCGACGCCTATGAACGTCCTGAACAGGACGCGCCGGTGCTGATCTTCAATCATGGCGGCGGCGGATACTCTCGGCTTTTCATCCCGCTAGCATTCACACTTTATGACCGAGGCTACACCGTCCTCTGCCCCGATCAACGAGGACAGGGGCTGTCTGAGGGGGATCGTAGCGACTTTACGTTGTCGCAGTTTGTGCAGAACATTGTGGACGTGGCGCACTGGGCGCGGGCCAGGTATTCAGGCAAACTTTTTATGGCCGGTGGCAGTCTTGGCGGCGGCTTAACCTACAAAGCCGCCGCCGCTGGGGCACCTGTGGCGGCAATTGTGTGTCACAACCTGTATGATTTCGGGAATGCCCGCGATACACTGGCTGTGTCTCGTTTTGCGCTGCTGGCAGATCTGCCGGGTGTGGCGTCGCTTTTTGCATCGAACACCCGGTTCTTCGCCAAACTGCTGCCCAATCTACGGCTTCCATATCGTTTGCTGGGCAGATTCGACAAGATGGTGGATGAACGAGCTGTGAACTTTTACGCCCAATGGCTTGCGGATCCCCTGCCTATTCGACGTATCAGCCTGCGTTACATGGCCAGCACCTTTAGCACGCCGCCTGCCATCCCGCTGCAAGAAAACAAAATGCCAATTTTGGTGATCAACCAAACCCGCGATCAGATGGTCTCCCCCGCGGTGACAAAGCGCAACTACGACAAACTAGGCGGCCCCAAACAGTACGTTGCCATCGACTATGGACATTGGGCGTTCGGCGCAGGCTTCGAGGAGGAGTGGAGCGACATCGTGGATCGCTTTCTGCAGCAGTGCTGACACGATCCCAACAGCACCGGATCTCAATTTGATCCTCACCCCAAAACGTCCTATTATTAACCGTGAGTTAACGGATGGTCTCTGTCGGCCCCCTGCCGGCAGGGTCGTCGGTGAGAGCACTCTCCGCTCAGGGACGCTTGCAGTCGTGCAGGCGTTCTCTTCTCATTTGTCCTCTGATTTGTTTGTCTCGAACCATCAACCCAATAGGAGTAACACATGAAAGGTCTGTTCCGACTGTTTGCTTTGTTGATCCTTGTCGTTGCTGTGGCAGCCTGTGTGCAGGTTGCACCGGCCCCTGCGCCTGGCGATTCGGGCAGTAGTGAAGGTGGCGACGCCGCTGCGCCCGCCGACGATCTGCTGGCCGAAATCATGGACCGTGGCACCATTCGCATCTCCACCGATCCCAACTACGAGCCGCAGTCGTTCCTCAATTCCGACGGCGAATTCGTCGGCTTTGATGTGGACGTGGCACGCGAGATCGCAAGCCGCCTTGGTGTGGAAGTGGAATTCGTCACCCCCGACTGGGATCTGATCACCGCCGGCAACTGGGGCGGCCAATGGGACATGAGCGTCGGCTCCATGGCCGTCACCACCGGCCGCGACGAAGTGCTCGAATTCGCCAACCCACCCTACTACTACACCCCGGCCCAGTTTGCCGCCACCACGGCTTCGGGTATCACCACGCTTGAGCAGTTGAATGGCCAGCCCATCTGTGTGGGCGTCTCCACCACCTACGAAACCTGGCTCAGCGGCGATTTGGAAGCACTGGGCCTGCCCGCCAGCAGCTACTACCACGAGCCGCCCACCGATGTCACCGTGATCCCGTTGCAGACGGACAACGAATGCGCACAGCAGATCCAGGCCGGTCGTAGCGAATTCAGCGTCTTCCTCACCTCCAACACCGTCGTAGAAGCCGCCATCCGTGAAGGCGTGGACATCGTCAAGGTCAACGGCGCCGTCTTCTCCGAAAACCTGGCCGCCGCCTTCGACGAAGCCTCCACCAAGGACATCACCGGCCTCAAGGACCGTGTCGGCGAGATCATCCAAGAAATGCACGACGACGGCACCCTGAGCGAGATTTCGATGGAATGGTTTGGTGAGGATCTGACGATGGATCCGTCGGCGCAGTAGAGATAAATGAGTAAGGAGTAATAAGTAGGGGAAGGGGACATATCGTCACAAATGCTTGCCGTCTCGTTGACGAAGCGAGCTGCATTCGCGACGACACATACCCTTCCCCTACTCATTATTCATTACTCATTACTCATTTCCCTCCCCCTTCTCTGAAACGGAACACCCATGATCGACACCCAAACCGCGTCGTCGGCGATCTGTGCCGCTGTGGACGCGTTGACGCCGGTGTTGACCGGCTTTTTGCAGCGATTGGTGCAGTCGCCCAGCCTGCCGAACCAGGAACATGATGTGCAGGCGCTGATCGCGGCCAGGTTAGAAGAACTGGGCCTGACCGTGGACATCATCCCCACGCGCTTTTCCGAGTTGGCAGATCATCCATCCTTCGGCGACGACGGCTTTTCGCCCGACGCACGTATCAACGTGGTAGGCCGCTGGGCCGGTGACCCGTCCTTGGGCGGCGGCGTCGGATCGTTGATCCTCAACGGCCACGTGGACGTGGTCTCCGCGGGCGATGCGGCCCTATGGCGGTTGCCGCCGTGGAGCGGCGTTTTCGAGGACGGCAAGGTGCATGGGCGCGGTTCATGCGACATGAAGGCCGGCCTCACCGCAGGCATCTTTGCCCTGGCGGCGCTACGAAGCCTGGGCTATCAGCCTGCCCACGACATCCTGCTGCAAAGCGTCATCGGCGAGGAATCGGGCGGCGTCGGTACGTTGACCACGATTGTCAAGGGGTACCGCGCCGATGGCGTGATTGTCCTAGAGCCGACGCAGCAGCAGATCTGTCCTCTGCAATCGGGCGCGTTGACCTTCCGCCTCACCGTGCGTGGCAAAGCAGCCCACGCCGCTATGAAGATCGAAGGCGTCAGCGCGATTGGCAAGTTCCTCAAAATTTATGACGCCGTCGAACGACTGGATCAAGAACGCCATGCCCGCTACCACAACCCCGCCTTCGACGACGCCCGCAACGTTGCGCCTATTAGCATCGGCACGGTGCGTGGCGGCGAATGGCATTCTACCGTGGCCGAAACTGTGGTGGCCGAAGGGCGCTGCGGCGTCTTCCCCGGCGAATCCAACGAGGACGCCCGCTGCCTGCTGTCCGAGACGATCCAATCGGTCGTTGACACCGATCCATGGCTGGCCGCCAACCCGCCCAGGTTGGAGTGGTTTGAGGGGCAGTTCGCCTCCGCCGAAACACCCGTCGATCATCCACTGATCCATACGTTGGCGGCACAACATCGGCAGATCCACGGCGCAGAGCCGGCGATTCGCGGCGTCCCTTTCGGCTCGGATATGCGTCTATTCATCAACGATGGCCATATGCCCGCCGTCCATTACGGCCCCGGCGATGTTCGGTTGGCTCACGCCGTAGACGAGTTTGTGGACGTAGCGGAGGTGGTGGCGGTGGCGAAGACGGTGGCGCTGATGGTTGTTGAGTGGTGCGGTGGACGAATAGTGCTTAGTCCGTTGCACTACGCACTATCGAATCCGAGTGGACGTCGAATGTAGTTCGTAGGATGGGTTACGACCGCACGTGTGACCAATGGGTGTCTCGCCAAGATCGGCGGTCGTAACCCATCAGGGACTACGCATTAACAACCACGTCCGCGTTCGAACATGCTCTCGTAGACCCGCACGAGGGCGTGCTCACGCCGCAATTTGTGGAGATTGACACTCACTTGAAAGGTTTTCCCATGCGACCGATTGGTTCGCAGTCGATGGTGGATGAACTGAACTATGTAATCGTCAAGCACCCGCGCCATTCGCACGTGGATCAGGCGAATGTCGACGCGCAGTGGCAGGCGCTTAATTATTTGAGCCGTCCTGATTTGGGACAGGTGCTGACCGAGTTTGACGAGTTCGTGTCGCTGCTCAACGGTTTCGGCACGGAGATCGGAACGTTGCCGCCGTCCTCGGGCGTGGGATTGGATTCGATCTACACCCACGATCCGGTGGTGATTACGAACAGGGGCGCGATTCTATGTACGATGGGCAAGGCGGCGCGCTTGGTTGAGGCCGACGCCTTCGCCGCATACCTGCGCAGCATGGACGTGCCCATCCTGGGCCGCATTGAGCCGCCCGGCACGCTGGAAGGCGGCGACGTCTGCTGGATCGACGAGCGCACTGTCGCCGTGGGCGAAGGCTACCGCACCAACGCCGAGGGCATTCGCCAATTTCGTGCGTTGCTGGGCGACGCCGTCGACGAGGTGATCCCCGTGCCGCTGCCCCACTGGAACGGACCCGACGAGTGTCTGCACCTGCTCTCGTTGATTAGCCCCGTTGACCACGATCTGGCCGTTGTCTACTCGCGGCTGATGCCGGTGCCTTTCCGCCAATGGCTCCTCGCCCGTGGCATCCACCTGATCGAAGTACCCGACGAGGAATATGATTCCTTCGCCTGCAACGTGCTGACCGTCTCTCCCGGAAAAGTCATCATGATCGCCGGCAACCCCATCACCCAATCCCGCCTCGAAGCCGCCGGCGTCGAAGTGTCCACCTTTTCGGGCCAGGATCTCTGCATCAAAGGCGGCGGCGGGCCGACGTGTTTGACGCGACCAGTCCTGCGGACGACTAACAGGTGACGACGGACGACCGACGACGGACGACCGACGACCGACGACTGGATCGTCATTTACCTTGAGACTTCGTTATCGTTCCTTTTTTGACTTGTACTTGTTTGCCACACAAAATTGTTCCATTTTAGGTGTAACGTACTGATGGGTGGCTGTCGTCAGTCGTCCATCGTCTTTCCCAGGGGAGCCCCAATGACCGCATCCACCACCGAAGAACGTCACCGTAGTCAGGCGCAGCAGATCCACGATTTGCAGCGCCTTCGTCGCCGACGCTTTCATATGGGCGTCAATGCATCCTATGTGGTGCTGTTTGCCTTTCTCCTCTATGCCTTCAGCGGGATTCAACTGCAAATTGGCAATCTCCGTTTCACCACCATCCGCCTGGATTGGGCGTTCATCGGCGAATATTGGTACTTCATCTTCGGCGGTGTTGGGCTTACGATCCTGCTCTCGGTGCTTTCGATTGCGCTGGCGACGATCCTTTCACTGCTTGGCGCGCTAGGACGGCTCTCGAAGTATCCGCCGGCCTACGCTCTGGCCACCTTCTACATTTCCTTGATCCGCGGCACGCCGTTGCTGTTGCAGATCATCTTCTTCTTCCTGGCGTTGCCGCAGTTGGGTATCCGGCTGACGGGGCTCTCCGCGGGCGTGCTGGCTTTGGGACTCAACTACGGTGCGTACATGACCGAGATTATGCGCGCCGGTATCCAATCCGTGGATCAAGGACAGCGTGAAGCTGCCCTCGCCATCGGCATGACGCAGCCGCAGATCATGCGCCGCATCATCTTGCCGCAGGCGTTGCGGTTGGTGATCCCGCCCATCGGTAACCAGTTCATCGCCATGCTCAAGGACACGTCGTTGATCTCCGTCACCGGCTTTGTGTGGGAAGTGCTGTGGCGGGCGCAGAAGGTGGGGCGCGCCAACTTTCGCAGCCTCGAAGCGCTGCTGGTGGCCGCTATTTTTTACTGGATCATTACGATCCTCTTTTCCGCCGTACAGGGCCGCATCGAGGAATATCTGGCCAGAGGGGAGCGCACGTCCGCATGAGTGATATCGTCCGCGTTTCGGAACTCAACAAGTATTTCGGCAGCTTGCACGTGCTGAAGGATGTGTCATTTTCAGTGGCCCCGGCAGAGGTAATCTGCATCATCGGCCCTAGCGGCTCGGGCAAAAGCACGCTGCTGCGCTGTATTAACTTCCTGGAGACGCCCGACTTCGGCTCGATTGAAGTCGACGGTATCGAGGTCAAAGCAGGCGTGCCTGAATCCAATCGCAAGCAAAAGATCCACAAACTGCGCCTGCAAACGGGCATGGTCTTCCAATCGTTCAACCTCTTCCCGCACATGACGGCGCTGGGCAACGTCATCGAAGGGCCGGTGACGGTGAAAAAGATGGCGCAGAAAGAGGCCGCCGACATCGGCATGGGCCTCCTCGAAAAAGTGGGCCTGGCCGAAAAACGCGACGAATTCCCCAAGCGCCTCTCCGGTGGACAGCAACAGCGTGTGGCCATTGCCCGCGCCCTGGCCATGCAGCCCAAAGTCATGCTCTTTGATGAGCCGACGTCGGCGCTTGATCCGGAGTTAATCGGCGAAGTGTTAGGCGTCATGCAGCAGTTGGTGGAAGAAGGCATGACCATGCTCACCGTTACCCACGAGATGAGCTTTGCGCGCAAATTCGCCCACCGCATCATGTTCATGGACGAAGGCCGCGTTGTCGAGACGGGCGCGCCGGAGAAGCTGTTCACCAATCCCGAAGACGAGCGTACGCGCAGCTTCCTGGGCGCGCTGGCGAGGATTGGTCACCGCAAGGATTGAGGATTGACAAGCACCTCTGTATCTTATAGGATGGCCATGTAGATAGCCATAATGGAGGTGTACTACGAAACAACTGTCTATCGCAGAAGCAAGAGATCAGTTTGCCGCTCTGATTCGCGATGTTGAAACAGAGCAACAAGTCGAAGTGACGCGGCGCGGAAAAACCGTGGCCGTTGTGCTGTCGATTGATGAATACCGGCGGCTGACGGCCAAAGACACGTCATTTTGGTCGGCCTATCAGGCTTTTCGAGAAAAGTATGATCCAGAAATTTATGGTTTGACCGATGAGGATGACTTCCCCCCTCCACGCGATAGTTCACCAGGGCGTGAGGTAGATCTGTGAGTTTGAAGTACTTACTCGATACGAATATTATTTCCGTTCCAACGAAAGCAAACCCAAACGAACGTGTGATGGCGTGTCTACAAACGCACAAGGTGGAAATCGCCACAGCGACGGTTGTCTGGCACGAACTTCTGTACGGTTGTCGCCGACTGCCGCCATCGAAAAGACGTCGCGCAATTGAGGCTTACCTGGATGATGTCGTGCTACCCTCGATTCCTCTTTTGCCATACGATGTAGTGGCGGCGCGCTGGCACGCTGCAGAACGTGCCAGGCTTGAAAAGTTGGGGCAAATGCCCCCCTTCGTCAATGGACAGATTGCCGCCATTGCAGCCGTGAACGGGCTCACGCTGGTAACGAACAACGTCTCTGACTTTACAGATTTTCAGGACCTTACGGTCGTCGATTGGTCGGCAGTCTACAATTTCGGCGAATAGCCAAGGAACACGCCATGACAACCACACTAGAACGCCCTCTGATCAGCAACGGCTTTACCCTGTCCCCCCAAATTCTAGGACAACTCCAACCATCCGATTCGTCCGCCCCCATTGAGGATCTGCGTGCGCAATACCGGGCTCAGGGCTACCTGTGGCTTAAACACTTCCTCCCCCGCGAGGACGTGCTCGCCTTCCGCCGCCGCTTCTTCGCCGCTTTCGCCGAGACCGGTCTGCTGGCAGAAGGCACCGATCCTGTGGATGGTATCTACAGCGGCCACGAAGACCGCGACCAATCGCGCAAGTTGATGATGGAAGCCGTGCGCTGGGCATCCTACGAATCGTTCTGCTTCGCGCCGCGCATCTGGCAGTTCTACGAGGAATTCCTGGGTGGGCCGGTCTACCTGCACAAACGCAAGATCATGCGCTACACCCGTCCCCATGATGTCAACTGCACCGGCGCGCACTACGATCTCACCTACCTGCGCGGCGGCACAGACAGTGTCTGCACCAGTTGGTTCCCCATCGGTGATATTCCTGTAGAGATGGGCGGGCTGGTCTATCTCGAAGGTTCCGACCGTTGGGGTCGAGAGATGGAAGAAGAATTCCGCGCCAACAATGCCGACCTTTCCCCCGAAGAACGCATCAGCGCCTACAACAAAAACATGGCCCAAGGCGGCTGGCTAAGCAAGGATCTGCCCAACCTGGCCGAACGTATGGGCAGCCGCTGGCTCGTCGCCGATTTCGAGGCCGGCGACATGATGGTACACAGCGCCTACATGATCCACGCCGCCACCGTCAACGAGAGCGACGAAGGCCGCATGCGCCTTTCCACCGACATCCGCTATCAACTCGTCCGCGAGGAGATCGACCAGCGCTGGCAGAATCACTGGTCGCTGGACGACATGTTGTAGAATGGGGACACAGCGATTGTCGCATCTGTGAAAGGAGGCAATGTGACCGTTCAAGTGACCTTATCAGTATCGGAACGATTGATGGAGCAGGCTCAGCAGTTGGCCGACGATATGGATCAGGATGCGGCATCCGTCCTTGCGGAGACGCTGGAATTGCTTTGGCCAACGTTTGGCGACGTACCCGATGTGAAATCGGATGTTCCCGCCTCTCAGCTTTCAGATGATGAGGTTTTGGCGCTTGCAGACTTAAAAATGAACCTGGAGCAGAATGAACGCCTGGGGTATTTGCAGGCAAAAGGTAAAAATACAACATTGACCGCTGATGAGCGCTACGAATTGTTGGCGTTAATGCATATCTACCAGCGTGGTCAACTGCGCAAATCCCAAGGATTGGTCGAGGCTGTTCGTCGAAAACTACGTCCACCATTGTCTTGAGCAACGAGGATGAGCAGTCTATCCGAGAATCTGCGGCGCGCTGTACGCGAACGAGCCGGAAATCGCTGTGAGTACTGTCTGAGCCACCAGGATCTCATCATGGGGTGGCTTCAGGTTGATCACATTCATCCTGTGTCGAAGGGTGGAAGTGATGATCTTGAGAATCTCTGTCTTGCCTGTGCGCTTTGCAACCAGTACAAATGGACGACGACTGAAGGTGTTGATCCACAGACTGGTGTCGTTGTTCGGTTGTTTAACCCACGCGAAGAACAGTGGTCTGCCCACTTTGGGTGGAGTCCGGATGGTGCAGAGATAGTTGGCAAGACGACTTGTGGCCGCGCAACAGCAGATGCGTTACGACTGAACAATCCACTGGCAAAGGCTGTCCGTCGCAATTGGGCGGCAGTAGGTTGGCATCCCCCGGCAGCGTAGAGTTGTTCCTCAAACAGTAGTCAATCATCCAGTTCCAGGAGCACCCGTATGACAACCACACCTACACCGGACTTCATCGGACGCACACCCGTGCACATGGCGGAGATGACCGTCCCCCCATCGGCTGCGTATTTGGTGGATCTGCCCGATCTCACCGCCGAAACCCTGGCTGTGGACCCGCTGCCGCGCGCCTTCACCATCCCCGCCAGTTGGTACACTGATCCCGGCTATCATGAGGCCGATCAGCACGTCATCTTTGCGCAGACATGGCAGTACGTCGGCCATATGGATCAGTTTAAGCAGCCTGGCGACGCCGTCTACACCCATGTGGCGGGCAATCCCATCCTGGTGATTTACGATCCCGAAGCCGGCCAGGTAATTCGTGCTTTCTACAACGTCTGCCTGCACCGTGCCGGGCCACTCACCGTACGCGGGGACAAGCGCAAAGTCATCCAGTGTGGCTACCACGGCTGGACATACTTCCTCAACGGCATGTTGCGCGGCGTTCCCGACTGGGATCGGGTCGAGCTTTTCAACAAGGAAGACTACAGCTTGCGTCCGGTCAATGTTTCGGTGTGGCAAGGGCTTATCTTTGTCAACCTGTCGCCCAACCCAACGCCCATCGAAACCGTCTTCGCGGGGATCGAAAAACGCATCGCCCCCATGCGTCTGGACACGAAACGCTTCTACCGCCGCGACGAATACGAACTGGCCTGTAATTGGAAGGTCTACATGGACAACTACCTGGAGGGATACCACATCCCCATCGTCCATCCCGACCTCAACCGCATCCTCGACTACCGGCAATACGTCACCGAGACCGCCCCCCATTATTCGCTGCAAACCAGCCCCTTCCAAGACGGTGACAACGTCTACAGTTCTCTTGGCGGCGACGGCAGCGGCGCATTCTACTACACCGTCTTCCCCAATTTCATGCTCAATATTGTGCCTGGGCGCTTGCAGACAAACATTGTGGTGCCGCTGGCAGCGGATCGCTGCCAGGTGATCTTCGACTACTTCTACGACGAACACGTCCTCGCCAACGAGGACGCTATCCTCGAAGAGATCCGCTACAGCGACATGGTGCAGCAAGAGGATGTGGAAATTTGCGAACAGGTACAACGGGGGCTGAAGTCACGGGTCTACGATCAAGGGCGCTTCTCTGTGAAGCGAGAGGCAGGCGTCTATCACTTCCAGAATCTGCTCAAGCAGTGTTACCGTGCAGAATTGGTGGAAGATGGAACAGCATTGACGGAAGACCAAGGCCGAAAGACGAACGTTGAATCTATTTCTGTTGCTGCGGATGATTGAGTGCAGACCGTTGTGGACACAAATTAGGGGGAACATGGATCTTTGCTTTTGATCCATGTTCCCTCTAATCTAGTCATCAGTGCACCGCCAATCCGCACCCGGCTGCTGCTCCTGGGCGTGCGCATTGGGGAGCGCGGCAGCGTGCGTGAGATTATTGCTCTACTCACATAACAAGGAGAAACCCATGTCCCCCACCCAATCTCCCCTCCGCATTGGCATCATCGGCGCCGGCTGGCCCGGTGAACGGCACACCGAAGGCTTCACCGCCTGCGGCGACGCCGTGGTGACAGCCGTCGCCGATCTGGAAACGACACGCCGTGAAGCATTTGCCACCCGCTATCACGTCCCCAAACAGTACGCCGATTACCACGATCTACTGGCCGATTCCGAAGTCGATGCCGTAATGATCGCGCTGCCCAATCACCTGCACAAACCATCTACGATTGCAGCGTTACAGGCGGGCAAGCATGTCTTCTGCGAGAAGCCGCCTGCCGTCAACACCGCCGAGGCCAGGGAAATGGCCGATGTCGCCGCCGCCCAAGGACTCGTCCTCGGCTATGCCACCCGCCGTCGCTACAACCCCACCACCGACCGGCTGGCCGAGCGGATCGCCCGTGGCGAACTGGGCGAGATCTACCACGCCCGTTCGGTATGGACGCGTAGCTGGGGTGTGCCGCAAGGCGTCGGCGGCTGGTTCGTCGATCCGCTGCGTGCAGGCGGTGGGGCGCTCATTGACATCGGCATCCACGTCCTCGATCAGGCGTGGTTCCTCATGGGCTGCCCCAAACCGGTGACCATCTCCGGTTCGGTCTTCAACAAATTCCCCGAACTCACCGGCACCGACGACAGCGCCTTCGCCCTCATCCGCTTCGAAGACGGGCGCAGCCTGCACGTCGAAGCCGCCTGGGTCCTCGCCCAGCCCAAAGACATTCAAGACGTCCACATCTACGGCACCCAAGGCGGTGCTCGCCTCGACGACGACACGCTGGACTACTACAACGTAGGCCCCGATGGCGCAACCACCCTTACGCCTAGATTCCCGCGCGGCCAGGCCGCGTCCTTTGTGGCGATGGCCGTAGACTTCGCCCACGCCGTGCGCACCGGCGGCCAAACCCGCACCAGCGCCGAACAGGGCGTCCTCTTGATGGCCATGCTGGAGGGGATCTACCGGTCGGGGAAGATAGGGCGGGAGATGGCGGTGGACGACGTTGTTGGATAGTGCGTAGTGCGTAGTACGTAGTACGTAGTACGTAGTACGTAAAGCAAGCCTCCCTATAGCGGCGAAACTATCTTTACGGACTACGCACTACGCACTATACTTCACGCCATATCTCGCCCATAGTCTATCTATCATCCCTTTCGGAGGCCCCATGCCACGCGGACTCTACGTCGATCAGCCGCAACACGTGATTTTGGCAGAATACGAAGACGGCCCGATTCAGCCGGATCAGGTGCGCTTTCGTAGTGAATTTGCCGCCATCAAGCATGGCACGATTTTTCATCTGTTTAGCGGCGAATCGCCCTTTCAGGATCAGCGTTTCGATTCTGAGCAGCGTCTCTTTGTAAAGAAGGAGAACCCTGACACGCAGCCGGGCGGCATGTTGGGCCAGTTCGTCGGCAACATCGCCGTCGGCGCGGTGACGGAAGTGGGCAGCGCCGTGGACAATTTCGCCGTCGGGCAGCGAGTTTACTGTTACGGTCCCATCGCGGAGACGGTGACCCGCTCCTCCGCCCAGGTGCATCCCCTGCCCGACGCCGTCTCGCCCGAAGACGCCGTCTGCCTCGATCCGGCGCTCTACGCCTACGCCGCCGTGCGCGATGCCCGCATCACCTTAGGCGACAATACCGTGGTCACCGGCCTGGGCGCAATCGGCCTCTTCGTGGTGCAACTGCTGGTGCAGGCGGGTTGTCTCAACGTCATCGCCGTGGACCCGCTGCCCAAGCGCCGTGCTCTGGCGGAAAAATTAGGCGCCCACCTCACACTCGATCCCACTTCCACCGATGTGGGCCTCGCCGTACGCCACGCATTAGGACAGGGCGCAGATGTCGCCATTGAAGCCAGCGGCAACTACCGGGCGCTGAACGACGCCATGCGTTCCGTGCAGCAGTGCGCCCGTATTGTCACCCTCGGCTACTACAAGGGCGATCACAGCCATGTGCCGTTTGGCGCAGAGTGGCACCACAATCGCCTCGAACTCGTTAGCAGTATGCCGGTATGGGACAACCCAACCCGCGAGCATCCGCTTTGGGATCTCCACCGCCTGGAACGCACGGTGTTGGCCTTCTTCGAGCGCAAAGTGCTCACGTCCAACGAACTGGTGGATCCGATTGTCCCCTTTGCAGAGGCCGCAGATGCCTTCCTCGCCGTCTACGCCGACCCCGTGCAGGCGATCAAATTGGGCGTGCGTTTCTCTGGTGGATGATAGTGATTCCTTTTTGCCAAAGGGATAGCTCTACGCTAGGATCTGGCTACTTAAAATCGCAACTCGCAATCCGTAATCCGCAACTCGCAATGGAGAAACCCATGACCATCAAACGCTCAACGATCCTCCCTGTGATCATATTGCTGTTGGGGTTGTTGATCAGCGCCTGTGTGGCGCCGACTGCACCTGCCACCCCAACCGACGGCACCCCTGCTCCCGCCGAAGAAGCCACTGCCCCCTCGGCTGGTGCAGGCGAAGCAGACACCGTCGCCGATAAAGGCATCCGCAACTTCGTCTACCGCGACCTGCCCGATCTGGGTGGGCGCAGCGTGGCCGTCGTCACCTCGAACAGCTACCTGCCGCTGAACTTCGTCGATCCCCTCACCGGCGAGGAAGGTGGTTGGGAGTATGACGCCGTCAAGGAGATCTGCCGCCGCCTCAATTGCACCGTGGAATGGGGCGTCAGCTCCTGGGAAGCCATGATCCCCGCCGTCGCCCAAGGACAGTTCGACCTGGGCATGGACGGCATCACCATCACCGAAGAGCGCGCCCAGCAGGTCGATTTCTCCGATCCCTACATGACCAGCCAACAGTTTATGCTGGTGAGCGCCGATGAAGATCGTTTTGCCACGCCCGAAGAGTTCGCCGCCGATGAGTCGCTGCTTGTGGGCGCGCAGACCGGCACCACCGGCTTCTACACCGCCGTCTACGACATTTTGGACGGTGACGAAGCGAACCCCCGCGTCATCGTCTTCGACGACTTCGGCGCAACGGTGCAGGCGCTCATCGCCGGTGACATCGACCTCGTCCTTGTAGACGCGGCCAGTGGGCGCGGCTACATCGGCGCCAATCCAGAGGCGTTGAAAATCGTGGGCGACGCCCTCGCCACCGAAGACTTCGGCTTCATCTTCACGCCTGGCTCCGAATTCGTGGAACCTTTCAACGCAGCCCTGGCCACCATGAAGGCCGACGGTTACACGGCTTACCTGGACAGTCGTTGGTTCTTCCTCACCAACACCAACGGCGAGGACATCTACGATCAACTGCCCGACCTGGGCGGCCAGACCATCGCCGCCGTCACCTCCAACGACTACCCGCCCCTAAGCACCATGGATCCGCAGACCGGCATCGAAGGTGGCTGGGAGTATGATGTGGTCAACGAGATCTGCCGCCGCTTGAATTGCACCGTGGAATGGGGCCTCTCTTCGTGGTCGGCCATGATTCCGGCTGTCTCCGAAGGCCAGTTCGATGTGGGCATGGACGGCATCACCATCACCGAAGAACGCGCCCAGCAGGTCGATTTCTCTATTCCGTACATGACCAGCCAGCAGTTTATGCTGGTGGCGGCCGATGAAGATCGCTTCAGCACACCTGAGGAGTTTGCCGCCGACGAGTCGCTGTTGGTGGCCGCACAGACGGGCAGTACCGGCTTTTACACCGCCATCTACAATGTCCTCGACGGCGACGAAAGCAACCCCCGCGTCCTCATCTTCGACGACTTCGGGGCGATGGTGCAAGCGCTCATCGCCGGTGACGTTGACCTTGTCCTCGTGGATGCGGCCAGCGGGCGCGGTTACATCGGCGCCAACCCCGATGCTCTGAAGATCGTGGGCGATGCCCTCGCTACCGACAACTTCGGTTTCATCTTCCAACTTGGCTCCGACCTCGTCGAACCCTTCAACGCCGCCATCGAAACCATCCAGGCCGACGGCTACGGCGAGTATCTGAACACGAAGTGGTTCTTCCTCTACAGCCCGAATTAGGAAAGGGATTGGGGATTGGGGATTCGGGACTGGGGACTGGGGATTGGGTAGACAAAGACTTGCCGCTGAAGTAAGTCTTGCTGTCTACCCAATCCCCAGTCCCCGATCCCCAGTCCCTAATCCCCTCCATTATGACGACACTTGCTCCGTCCCGCGGCCGCCGCTCGCCTGCCGATCTCTTCGCCCGACTGCCCTACTGGCTGATTGTGGCGGTGTTGATCGGCATTTTTATGCTGTGGGAAATCCTCACAGACGCCGACTATCGCATCATTTTTAATGCCGTCTCGCGTGGCATCGGGGTGACGATCTACGTCTGCATCGTCGCCTATGTCTTCGCCGTGCTGACGGGGCTGCTCCTTGGGCTAATGCGTATGTCGACCAATCGGGTGATCCGCGAGGTGAGCACCTTTTACATCGAGATCGTGCGTGGCGTGCCCATGTTGGTGATCCTCTATTACGTGGCTTTTGTGGGCGCGCCCGTGATTGTGGACGTAATCAACTGGGGCGGCCTACAGCTCACCACGCTTGGGATTCCACAACTTGGCACGCCGCTTGCCGAATTCAGCATCCGCCGCCTCGATTTTACCTCGCGCGCTATCCTGGCACTGGTGATTGGCTACAGCGCCTTCATTGCCGAGATCTTCCGCGCCGGCATTGAGAGCATCGAACGTGGACAGATGGAAGCGGCGCGGAGTCTGGGCATGTCCTACTGGCAGGCCATGCGTTTTGTGATCCTGCCACAAGCTGTTCGACGTGTGCTGCCACCACTGGGCAACGATTTTGTGGCCATGCTCAAAGATTCAGCGCTCGTTTCCGTCCTCGGTGTACCCGACATCACACAGATGGGAAAGGTCTACGCCGCGGGTACCTTCAAATTTTTCGAGACCTACAACGTCGTCGCCTTCCTTTATCTGGTGATGACGGTGGCACTGTCACTTGTGGTGCGCTGGATCGAACAGCGTATGCCCTCGGGGAATGAGCGCTAGACATTGCGCCGGATCATCCATCCCAATTCTTTGTCACTTCCACTCCATTAGGTAAAATAAGGCACTTAGAAACGTGTGCAGAAATTGGACGTACACGTTCGTATGTAGAATTGTCGAGATTTTGTTGTGATTCATTGCAGCCGGCGCGAAAGCGATTGAGGAGAGAAACCATGAGCAACCAGCAGAGTGGCCTGAACGGCCAACAAAATGGTCACGTTGAAAAGGGGACGTTCGCCGTCAAGGCGGGCATGGCGCAGATGTTGAAGGGCGGCGTCATTATGGATGTGGTCAATGCCGAACAGGCGCGCATCGCCGAAGAAGCAGGCGCTTGCGCCGTGATGGCGCTGGAACGGGTGCCGGCGGACATTCGCAAACAGGGTGGCGTCGCCCGCATGAGTGATCCGCAGATGATCAAGGAGATCATCGCGGCTGTCACGATTCCGGTCATGGCCAAAGCCCGCATTGGTCACTTCGTCGAAGCGCAGATTCTTGAGGCCATTGGCGTCGACTACATCGACGAGAGTGAGGTCCTCACCCCGGCAGACGAAGAGCACCACATCAACAAGCACAAATTCGCTGTGCCCTTTGTCTGTGGCTGCCGCAACTTAGGCGAGGCCCTGCGCCGTGTGGCCGAAGGGGCCGCCATGATCCGCACCAAAGGCGAAGCCGGCACCGGCAACGTGGTCGAAGCCGTGCGTCACGCCCGCTCCGTCCACAGTGCCATTCGCCAACTCACCACCATGGACGAGGACGAGCTTTACGCCTATGCCAAGGAAATCCGCGCACCGTTCGATCTGGTGAAGCAGACGGCTGAACTGGGGCGACTGCCTGTAGTCAACTTCGCCGCCGGCGGCGTCGCTACCCCGGCGGACGCTGCCTTGATGATGCAACTGGGCGTCGACGGTGTCTTCGTAGGATCGGGCATCTTCAAGAGCGGTGATCCAGTGAAGCGTGGACACGCCATCGTGCAGGCTGTGACGCACTACAACGATGCCAAGATCCTCGCCGAAGTGAGCGAAGACCTGGGCGAACCAATGGTCGGCATCAATCTGGATACACTTTCTGAACCGGAAAAGATGGCGCACAGAGGGTGGTAACAAGCACGTCGGCAACAACGAGGCGATGACGTGGGGATGCCGTGAAGTCCGGCTCCCAGTATCTTATCGATAGCAAATTAGGTCAAAGCCGGTATCCGAAAAGGTAACCATGACCACTACAACCATCGGTGTCCTTGCACTGCAAGGGGCTTTTCGGGAACATGTAAAGATCCTGAGAAAC
The DNA here is from genome assembly GCA_016124945.1 of bacterium. Lineage (GTDB taxonomy): Bacteria > Chloroflexota > Anaerolineae > Caldilineales > Caldilineaceae > RI-153. The sequence continues at coordinate 141,728 of WGMT01000024.1, forward strand.
CTTGGCATCGCCGCTGAAGAAGTACGCAAGCCGGACCAACTCAACGGCCTGAACGGGCTGATTATCCCCGGCGGAGAAAGCACCAGTATGGCGCTCATCGCCGAACGATGGGGCATGATCGAACCCCTACGCCGTTGGGTCCATAGCGGAAGGCCGACATGGGGCACCTGCGCCGGCATGATTCTGCTGGCCGAACAAGCAACCGGACAGAAACAGGGGGGGCAGGCGCTTATCGGCGGACTTGACGTGACCGTAAACCGCAACTATTTCGGCCGCCAAGTTGACAGCTTTGAAATCGAGCTGACCGTGAAAGCCTTTGGCGATCACCCGTTCCATGCAGTCTTTATTCGGGCACCGGCGATCACGGCTGTAGCGCCCCATGTCGAAGTCCTGGCAGAAATCCAACCGGCTGGTGACAGCAACCAAGTTGCCGTTGCCGCTCGTCAAGGCACAATCCTAGCCACCGCTTTCCATCCCGAACTGACCCAGGATCATCGCTGGCACCAAATGTTTGCCGAGATGGTGAGTTGAGCCATCAAGCCCAAAAAGAGAAACCCCTCGGCAAGCCGAGGGGTTTCTCTTTGGCAAAAAGATGCTACGAAATCCAAAACAGTGAATCGAACAGCGCAACCTCAAAAAACTGGATCACCGTCTGATATCACCTGCCGGACCGCTCTCACTGTCGCCGCCGGACGAACCAGGTAAGCCGTCCTGAGAACCGCTTGATCCTGCATCCGTACGCGTGACATCGTCTGGCGACACCTCATCCATAGGGGGCGTGGGCGCTGCTTCAGCGCTTTGCGGATCACGCACCACTACCGAAGACGGAGCCGCCGGCGCTGTACTGGGCGTAGGTGCAGACGGAGTATCATTAGAGGCGTACACGCCCGAATCGTACGTTGCCGTAGCGGGCTGCCATCTCGCGAAGCCATCCGCAGGGAGCTGACCGTACAGGTGATACTGGAAATAAGCGGTCACCAAGGTGCCAAGCGGGATGGTCACAATCAAGCCGATACCACAGGCAACAAGGCCCACCAAGAAGGCAACCGTGGAAAGGATCAGGCTACCCACGACATAGACAATCGCCACAACGGCCACGTCGCCAATATTTTTGCGGGTAAACTGCCAAATCTCCGTAAACGCAAGCCCGCTGCGAATCCGCTCATCCCGCGCGAACGAGATCGTGAAACCCGGCTGAACCAAAGCAACGAAAAGAGCATAAATCAGCGACAGACAACTTCCGCAAAGCAGCAAGACCAGCCCAAATAAAGCAGCACCTTCGTCTCCGGTGTCCAGCAAAACCGCTCCGAAAATAGTCGGCAGCGTCATCACCAAAACTGGCAGCGTCCATACGAACGTGACCACGAACATCTTGAAACCACGGGCAAGGTCATCTGCCCACTGATCCCACTCAGGCAGCACAGAACGGGCACCGCTCTGCACATTGCCCATCAACCGTAATCCATAGCCGGTCAAAATAAAGAAACCAACTACACCGACCAGAACAGAACTAAGCAGGATACTCACCAACAACACAAGCGTGCCGATGGTCGTCTTCTCTATCCACCGTTCTTCCTCAGTAAAATACGTTAACGCACGGCCGATATCCATAAAAACTCCTTTGTGTTTCCTTGACGACGCCAAAAAACGACGTCTGCATACCGAAGATGGCAGGAAAATTCTAGCACAGCCGCCACACCAATCAAACCGAAAGAACGTGGCGAAACTCATCCGACACTACGTGGCACGCCAAAAAAAGTTGCGCAACCCAGAAAGGACGCATGGACCTAACCAGATCCAATAAAACGCCTGCGCGCCACTATCGCCAGAGACAACTACTGTTATGGGCCGGCAAGGGCGGCCTCGATCTCCTCCCGTACCCACTCGCTCTCCTCTACCGCCAATGCCGCTTGCAAGAGCCGGGATATGCCACGGCGAGACCCTCGCCCAACCTGCCCCAGTGCCCAAGCCGCGTGTCCACGCGGAAGGGGATCTGCATCGCACAGCGCCAGCCGTAACGCGTCCACGACCTCACGATCCCCCCAATTCCCAAGCGCCACACAGACATTGCGCAACAGGCCCACACGGCCAGCACGCAACAACGGCGAACCTGCAAAACGCGTCGCAAAGGCCACATCATCGAGCCAGTAAGGCGACTCGCTACGAAACCCGTCAAGCAAAGATGGCGCCACTCGTTCAACGATTGCACTGGCAACGCCAGGTGCGTCTAAACCGACTGTCCGTCTACGATTCCAAGGACAAACCTCCTGGCACACATCACAGCCAAAGATCCGGTTGCCAAACGCCGATCTCAATCGACGGGGGATAGCCTGCCGGCTCTCAATCGTCCAGTAGGAAATACACAAGGCAGGATCCAAATGGAGGGGACCCACAAAGGCGTCGGTCGGGCAAGCAGAAAGACAACGAGTGCAGCCTCCGCAGGTCCCTATCGCCTGGCCGTCTCCTACCGGAACCTCCCACCGACCCAAACGTGTGTTCCAACTAAGCCCGTCGGCAACTTCGTCGACGACGACACTCGCCTCAGCCGTCACAACCGGCTTGTAATCGAACACCTCAGGCACCATCAACGTACCCAAGAGCAGCCAACTCCCCTGCACAGGATGAATCGTACAGCAGTTCTTCCCTGTGAATCCCAAACCTGCTGAGCGCGCCCAGTCTCTCTCAAGCACGGGGCCGGTGTCAACCAGCGCCTTACCCCGCCGTTCACGACCACTGGCCGCACGAATCATCCCATCCAACGCGTAGAGAGAAGGGCGCATCACATCGTGATAATCTGCACGCCACGCATAACGCGCGATGACACCCCGGCTCGGATCAGCGAGGATAGACGGGTCGATGAAGACCCGGCCATAATCGACGCCGACCACGATCACAGAGCGGAATTCCTCGCCGCCACGGGCTAGGCGTTCAGGTTCAACACGCTTTTCAACGAAACGCTCCAGGTACCGCATCTCTCCGGCACGTCCCAAAGCAAGCCACCGCTCGAAAAACTCACTGTGGAGCGCCCGGCCAATAGGAACGATACCGCACAGGTCGAAACCCAATTGAAAAGCACGCTCAAACACCAACTGCGTCAAATCAGAGATACCAGCGTGCAGACTCGCATCATTCATCATGACTTCAGTATACAGCAACCCCTCAAAGACGTCGCCACGGCACATAACCGCGAAGAAAACGGCGAGCAAGCGTGCCAGGCGCTTCCCACTGGCCTAACGCCCAAAGTAAAGAACCCGCATAACAGAGACCCAAAGCCCGCAGCACTTGCTCCGGATCGCACCAAACGAGGGGGGTAAGACCAACGTGCCCAACATGAAACAGACCTGAGGTGGGCAAACTGAAGCAACCGGCTGCTCAAGAAACCACAAAAAAGGGGACACGCCACCGACGTGTCCCCCAAACCCAACTATGATACTGACAAGTCAACCATCTTCCCACTCCTCTTCGCTACCCACCACCCGAAACTCCCGCCTTCCATGGCCGTCGACGAAGGATGGCGTTGCCGGTAGGTAACCATGGACTTCCTTTGGGGCCGGCTGCCCGTATCCTCCCGGATATCCGCCCATTGGCGGGCTGACCACTATGACCGGTGGCTGATACGAGTTACCTCCCGGTACACCCTCCGTTCGTCTTTGCGTCTCCGGTGAACGTTCACTCCGACGCGTCGCAGCCATCACGAGTAGCGCGGCTGGAATTCCGGCCAAAATACCGAATATCACCCCGATGGCCATGCTTAAGGCGTCGGAACTCAGCCGCTGACCCACACCCCAGCCCAAGGCGGCGCAGAACAGTAGTACAGCGACAATAAAAAATTTCTTCACGTTTTTCCATCTCCCAATTCCAACGTTCTACAGACCTACTATGCGTTATGGATCGGCTGACTATTACCCGTCCTGCCAAACAACTTACCAAGTGCTGCGATTGGCGCCGGAAAGACAAACGGTCGCGAAGGAGCTTGAGTCTGCGGGGATTCGACCTGCTCAGAAGCACAATCAGGATGCCAGCGGCGGCTGTTGCGGTTACCCTGCCAAAGCTCGCCAACAACGACGTCCATGTCGTTCCGCCCAAGCCATGCAGCCTGAAAGCGGACAACTTCTCCACCGGCCACAAGGAGAAAGTCGCCCTTGCCGTCTAGCTTTTCAGCGCCCGAACTGTTTACACCGGTGGCGTAGCGGGCTTCGTCGGCCCCGGCCACCACACCAACCAGGCGAACTGGGAAGTTGGCCTTGATCGATCCACCAATGAGTGCGGCAGTCGGCTTCTGGGTACAGGCTACAAGGTGAATGCCTGCCTCACGTCCCCGTTGCGCAATCCTGGAAATCGCTGCTTCAACTGACTTTCCACCGACTTGAATCAAGTCTGCCAGTTCGTCAATGGCCACGACAATCGCCGGTCGCGACTCGCTCGCTCGATCTCTGCGCTCCATCTCGCCCACAACCCAATTGAGCGCGGCTTCTGCCAGTTCAATCGTATCCTGAACGCCGTTGAGGACGTGGGGCAGCCGCTCGAGGGGGCGAAATCCACGACCCTTAGGATCGATTAGAATCATCTGAAGATCGCCCTGCCGGTTGAACATGGCCATCGACGTCAAGAATGTCCTTGCGAGCGCGGTCTTCCCCGAACCAGTCGTTCCAGCCAACAAGACGTGCGAAACACTCGGTGACGAAAGGCGCAAGACAAGGGGTGTTCCCGATTCGTCTACGCCCAGAACCGCGGCGAGCGGCGGGACTGTAGTTAGTCGCGTGCATAGTGGCAGCAGACGGACAGGTTGCGGATCTGGTCGCGGTACTTCGACATTAATCGCACCGCCGTCTCGATAGATCCTCGCTTCTCGGCTTCCAAGTGCTTGGGCGATCTCCTCGGCAAGCGATGCCACCTTTGCCACCTTGGTGCCAAGCTGAGTCGCAAGCCGAAACTGGACAAGCCGAGGGGTTACGATACCGCCTTCGACTCTCCCGGTGATCTTATGGCGGCCCAGAACTGCCTCAATCCGATCCGCCTGCATGTTGAGTGTACGGGTACGCCGAGCCATGAGCCCTCCTTTCCCTTTGTGCTCCTATTGGTTCAAAAGTATTCTTCATGCTAGGATCTTGTAGAAGTGCTCCACTTTGGAGTGTCGAACTGAATCAGGCAAGAGGCGAAGGCAGAGGCGACAGCGTTAAGTGGCATGCGACAGTGTGAGGTGCCCTGGTAAAGCGTCTGCAAATGTTCTAATACGAGTGTATAGAACACGTGTTCTTGTGTCAATACCCAGATTGAGATTTGGGATACCAAGGCCTGAAATTGGGATATGCATCTCGCAATCCAGGAACTACAGGAAAAAATATGCGCCCGGATCGATACACAGAATTACTTCAGGATGCGGTCTTAGAAGCCCAATCTTTGGCAAGACAACACAATCATCCTTCGGTGGATCCCGAACACTTGTTGCTGGCCCTCATCCAGCAACAGAACGGGGTGGTTCCGTCTGTCCTACGGCGGGCTGAGGCGGATCTGGTGCGACTGCAGTCCAATGTCGAAGGCGCGCTCAATCGGCGCGCCCGGGCCTCGGGCAGTGGCATCCAGGTGAACCTAAGCCGGTCTACGTCGGCTCTCCTTGACGCGGCGGAGCAGCGGGCTACTGCCATGAAAGACGCCTACACCTCGACGGAGCATGTCCTTTTGGCGATGGCGACCTCCGGCGACACTGCCGAGAGCAAGTTACTGGCGTCTGTGGGCGCGACCGAAGACCGCATCATGCGCGCCCTCGCGACGGTGCGGGGCAGCCAACGGGTCACTTCGCAGAACCCTGAAGGTCAATACGAGGCGCTTGAGAAGTATGGGCGCGACTTGACCAAGGACGCGGCCGCCGGGAAGCTTGATCCTGTCATTGGGCGTGACGAAGAGATCCGTCGTGTTGTTCAGATCTTGAGTCGGCGTACAAAGAACAATCCGGTGCTGATTGGCGATCCCGGTGTCGGAAAGACGGCGATAGTAGAGGGTTTGGCACAGCGCGTCGTTTCAGGTGACGTACCCACTTCGCTCCGCAATCGCCGTCTGATTTCACTTGATTTGGGCTCAATGCTTGCCGGTGCGAAGTTCCGAGGAGAGTTTGAAGAAAGGCTCAAGGCCGTCCTCAACGAAGTTCAAGCGAGCGCGGGCGAGGTGATTCTGTTCATCGATGAAATGCATACGTTGGTCGGTGCAGGTGCTGCAGAAGGTGCACTCGATGCCTCGAACATGTTGAAACCCATGTTGGCACGCGGCGAACTGCATGCAATTGGCGCCACCACGTTGGACGAGTACCGAAAACATATTGAGAAGGACGCCGCGCTCGAAAGGCGGTTTCAACCCGTGATTGTTGACCAGCCCTCGGTTGACGATACCATTTCCATTCTGCGTGGACTCAAAGTGCGCTACGAAGTGCACCACGGTGTACGCATCACCGATGCAGCCGTGATCGCAGCCAGCCGCATGAGCCATCGCTACATCAGCGACCGCTTCCTGCCCGACAAGGCTATTGACTTAATTGACGAGGCAGCCAGCACTTTGCGTATGCAGATCGATAGTAAGCCACAAGTATTAGACGAGGTCGATCGTCAGGTGATGCAGTTAGAGATCGAGCGTGAGGCGCTGCGCCGCGAGAGTGATCAAGCGTCGGGAAAACGGCTGTCAACGCTTGAATCCGAGCTAACCGACCTCAAGGAACGGAGCCTTCGGCTCTCTACCATGTGGCAAAGCGAGCGCGAAGCGATTGCTCGACTCCAATCGCTCAAGGAGGAGGTTGATCACGTTTCCACTCAGATTGAGCAGGCCGAGCGTGAGTATGACTTGCAGCGCGCCGCCGAACTCCGTTACGGCCGGTTGAATGAGCTAAGCCGCCAGATTGCTGCTGCTGAAGAGCGAGTACAACAGCTCCAACGAGACGGCGCCCTACTCAAGGAAGAGGTTGACGCTGAGGAAATCGCTTCCGTTGTCAGTAAGTGGACGGGCATCCCTGTAAGCAACCTTATGGAATCTGAACGGCAGAAACTGGTACGCATGGAAGACGAACTACACCGCCGCGTGGTCGGCCAGGATAAGGCCGTGCGTGTCGTAGCTGCCGCCATCCGACGGAGCCGAGCCGGTCTCCAGGATCCAGCCCGCCCCATCGGCAGTTTCATCTTTCTCGGTCCAACCGGGGTTGGGAAGACCGAACTCGCCCGTACGCTGGCACGATTCCTGTTTGATGACGAGAACAACATAGTTCGCATAGATATGAGCGAGTATCAGGAGCGGCATACGGTCGCCAGGCTGGTGGGTGCACCTCCTGGATACGTTGGCTACGACGAAGGTGGTCAATTGACCGAATCGGTGCGTCGCCATCCTTATTCAGTCGTCCTCTTTGACGAGATAGAAAAGGCCCACCCCGAAGTCTTTAACGTCCTCCTTCAGGTACTAGATGATGGACGACTAACCGATGGCCAGGGACGGACGGTTGACTTCCGCAACACGGTTATCATCATGACAAGCAACATTGGCAGCCACCACATTCTAGAGGTAGCCGGTGTCGACGACGAGGTAGAACGCAGGGTCCTTACGGCATTGCGCGCTCATTTCCGCCCTGAGTTCCTCAATCGCGTCGATGACATTGTGATCTTCCACAGCCTCACCATGGAACACCTCATCGAGATCGTAGACATTCAACTGCGTGGCATCGAGTCGCGACTCGCTGAACGTGGTATTCGAATCGAAGTGAGTGATGACGCCAAGCGCGCAATCGTTCAGGCCGGTTATGACCCTGCCTACGGTGCACGGCCACTCAAGAGAGCCATACAGCAGTACGTGGCCGATCCGCTGGCGATTGAGATCCTAGAAAGTCGAGTTGCTGACGGAAGCGTGGTGACTGTGGGCAGCACCAACGGTGGTTTGACCTTCTCAGTGGGCGCTAGTGGGTCAATGTCACCGAGTTAAGCGAAGAGCACGCCATTTGCGCTCCGTGAGAAGGCGGCACATACCTAAACGACTCTGGCTTATGGTCAGTTAACGAGATGTTTACCTTTGGGGCTCGGCAGGGAAACATCTTGGTGTTTTGTCAGATTTGCGTTAATCGCCACGGGGAAGGGGCGGGCAATGGGTGGTCTCCGCCGAAGTGAATTCACCGCAAGTTCGGCATGGTGGCATCTTTTTTGGGGCCTCACGCAATATCCCCGAACTTGCTTTCCGACTTTATTATCGAATCCTGTTCAACTCGAAACCTGAACGAAGGAGCTTTTGATGCGTGCCGACCAGCTTGAAACCCCTGTTGCCGTGGTAGACCTAGACAGGCTAAACGCCAATATCGAGAGGCTACAGGCCTATCTCAACCAGCATCGCATTGGCAATCGCCCACACATCAAGACGCACAAGATTCCTGCGATTGCGCACATGCAGCTAAATGCCGGTGCCATCGGGATCACAGTACAAAAGATCGCGGAAGCCGAAGTGATGGCAGATGCAGGGATTCGTGATATGTTCCTGCCATACAACATCCTGGGTCAAGCCAAACTCGAGCGGTTGATGCACCTCACTCGCCGAGTTTCACTCAGTGTTTCCGCCGACTCGCAGACCACGGTGGCAGGGCTCGCGGCCGCTGCCCGAAGGGAAGGAGCCTGCCTGCCGGTGCTGGTGGAGTTTGACACGGGCACAGGCCGTTGTGGCGTCCAAACCCCGCAGGAGGCCGCGGACCTGGCCCTGTACATTGTGCGTCAGGACAATCTAAGGTTCACAGGTGTCATGGCCTATCCTTCGAACGAAAACACCGACGCCTTTGTGGCCGCGCTGCGGGAGATCCTCGCACACCACGGTGTTGCAATCGAAGTGGTCAGCGGTGGTGGGTCGCCCAACATGTGGAACGCTCACGCATACAAAGAAGTGACGGAGCACCGCGCAGGCACCTACGTCTACGGCGACAGGTCGCTTGTCAACGTAGGCGCACTGAAGCAGGACGAGGTCTCGTTTCATGTCCTCGCGACGGTGGTGAGCCGTCCTACCGCCGATAGAGCGATCCTCGATGCTGGTAGCAAGACGTTAACAAGCGACAAATCTCGCGGGGCCGAGGGCTATGGCCTGATCCTCGAGTATCCAGATGCAATGATCAACAATCTATCTGAAGAGCACGGCTGGGTGGATCTCTCTGCGTGTCGGCGAAAGCCCGAAATTGGTGAAAGGGTCACAATTCTTGTCAATCACTGTTGCGTGGTCAACAACATGTTCAACGAAGTTGTAGGCTTACGCCGCGGCGAGGTTGAGGTTGTCTGGCCGGTGGCAGCACGGGGACTACTTACATAAACCTTCTGTGCACAACGAACAACGGCCGGAACGCAGAATGCGTTCCGGCCGTTTCTTGTTCTTGAACTCAGTCGAGCGACCCAAGGCTAGGCTATGGGGCTACAGTTCTCTGAAAGGTGAGCAAGAAGTTTGTGTGAATTGTGTGGAATGGCAAATCAGGCGTGCCTAGCCCCATGCCCTGTACCACGTCGCTTGGCAAACCCTCCACCTTCGCATTGTACGAGTTGCCTGCCTTGAACATGGGATAGTTCGATGCATACTCCGGCGACGGCTTGTTCTCCGTCTGAATCGTGTCTCCGCCGCCGGGCCAGAAGATCGTAACCGGTTGGCCGACGATCCGTTGACCGTTCTCGTCGAGCACCTCTACGTAGACATGGTGCTTGCCGCCGGCTTCCTGTTCGTTCTCCCAGCGCACGTCGATCAGCCGCCAGTAGGGTTGCCCGGATGGTACGCCAGCTTCCGCCACGGATACGCCCAACTGATCGATGCGACCATCCCACCCGCGTGGAGGCGCCGCCACCGCTTGCCGGACTTCGGGTTCCACCGGCTCAGGCTGCACTTCAACCTGCTGCACCACTCGCGCGATGACGGGCGTGGGCGGGACAGGCGTAAAGGTCGGCGTGGGCGGAATAGGTGTCACCGTCGGCGTGGCCGTTGGCGTGTGTGTCAAAGTGGGAATCGGTGTTTCTGTAGGAAACGGCGTGTAGGTCGGCGTGGCGAACGCATCAGATTGACCCGCCATCGCAACCTCGGCCACCGCGTTCGGATTGGAGGCCAGTGCGCTGCTCACTTCAGAACTACCTTGAAAGGCATTGAAGATGCTAGCCGAGACAACCGTAGAATCTCCGGCTGCCACGGTCGGACCATTCAGCAAGGCGTTTAGCGACGCCCACGCAGCAACCGTGAACAAGTAGGTCAGAATCAGAACCAGCAGCACGAGCCGCAGCTTGGCGCCGGTGCTGAGCCCGGAAAACCATTCTCCGACGCTAAGTCGCTGACGTTCAGGCGCTGGCTGGCGAGATGCGGCCCGTCGGCGCTGCGACGAGATGGTCATTGCGCCTGAAGGCTGGCCTTCGTCCACTTCCTCCACGCGCATCGTCTCGCCGCCGCCGCTTCGCTGCGAAATCAACCGGCTCATGCTCATGGCGAGCCCTGGAATCCGCATCATCAAACCTTCCAGGTCTTCTCGATCTAGGGTAAGCAGGTCAATCTCGGTATCGGCATAGGCGGTGTGACCGTGTAACTGATTGCTGAGGATTGCACGTTCGCCAAAAGTCTCGCCTTCGGCAAGCGTCCAACCTGGTCCGCCGCCGAGAGGCTGCATCCGCACGAAACCCCGCTCTATCAGATAGAGGACATCGCCGGGCGCTCCTGCGCGAAATACCTGTTCCCCTGACCGGTAGCGGGTAGGGCGGAGATATTGCACCACTTCACGTAGATCACGTGTACTCAGGTTGGCAAACAAGGGGAAACGCCGGTATCGTCCTTCGTCGACGACCTCTTCCTGCGCGGCTAGCTGAGAGGCTACCACCAGATTCAGCGCTGCGCCGATGCTTGGATACAACGAAACCAACTCATCGAGGTCCGCCTTATAGAGAACCCAGAGATTGGTGTCGTGTACGGCCGTTGCATCGTTGACGCGATTGCGACCTGTAAGCAGGCTCATCTCGCCAAAGTAGCGTCCCGGACCGATGCGGTCGACTTCCTGAATCACACCGGTGGCGGTTTCGGTACTCAGCTCAACTTCGCCCTCGTCCACCAGGTAAAGCGCGTCGCCTGAACCACCGGCCTGGTAGATCATCTCTCCGCCAGGGACGTGCTGCAACACAAGCCGCTGTGCAATGGCGTGTAAATTCTGGGCACCCATTGTGGCAAAGATCGGCGTCTGTGCAAGCCGGATGACTGCCTGTGTCTGATCGGCAGGGCCCAGGCTCCCCCGCAGACGTCGCCCCATGGTCCGGCGCACAGCGGGATAGAGACTGCTGATCTGGTAGAACTCGCTAAGTGGCACCACCCAGACCAGTGAAGGTTCAAGCGCCCAGGCGACCTCTGTATAGGGCTTGTGGGTGAGGAGAGGCAGCGCACCCAGAATCTCCCCGGCCGGAACTGTGCGGCTTTCGTCGCCGTCGGCTTCACTTCGCACGGCCAGATCGCCACGTTCAAGCAAAAAGAAGCCCTGCGGATTTTCTCCAACCTGGTAGAGCGGCTCGCCGGCATCCAATTCAAAAGGTCGCAACCGAGATGCTAGCGGACGCAACACACTCGCAGGCAGATCGCCGAGTAGCTCGGTCCGCGCAAGACGATCGGTGAGATAATCTTCCATCTGCACCAGTTGCTCGCCGTAGGAAAGTGACAGGGTGACGCCCACTTGAGGATGCTTCTGAATCAGCCGGCGCAAAGCGTCATCCGACAGTGCCAACAAGCTGACATCCGCCGCCGCGACTGCGCCCATTTGGTATTCGGCACCCTGCAGAAATTCTGCCTCGCTGAGCAGGCTTCCCGGCCCCAGAGTCGCCAAGGTCATTCCTTGGTCGCTCATTAAGCGTACGTAACCGCTTTCCACCAGGAACAGCGTGTTCGCTCGTTCGCCACTGCTATAGATCACCGCACCGCGCGGACGGCTCTCCGTGCGAAAGGAATCACCGATCAAGCGCTGATCGGGTTCCGTCAATTCGGCGAATAGAGGAACCTGACGGATCAACTCAACGTTCACGCTATCTCCTTTCGGTCAAGCGAGGAGGCAAGAATAGAATTACACAAGTGGTGCTGCGCATGCAGCACCCTGCCCATTGTACTGCATTGAATGGCCGCTAACTAATCGCTTAGCCGACAACATACTGACGATCTGCTATGCATGCTCTTCACTAGAACACTCAGTTTTGTCGGAAAATGACCTCGTACGTATAGTGACCGACTGCAAACAAGTATTGCTTGGTTTCAAGATCACGTTGACAACTCGCTAAATCGGTATGAGGTTTGCAGTCGCAATAGCCTGCATCTCGCATCATCTCGAAAGCAGGCCAGTCTGCGCTCATTCCGGCGGATGGCGGGCTCAGTGGACTTCCCGCACCGTCAACGATCTGCAACTGTCCGCCCCCGCCGCGATATATATCCCATTGAGCCAATCCAGGTCCCTTTTGGCCCGTTTCCCTAACTTGGCCGCTGAATACCTCAATCACGCGAACGCCATTGATGGGATTACCGGCGGCATCGAGAACCGTGGCAAAAATGCTGTTCTCACCGCCGCCACAGCTCTGTGCATCCTGACCGACTGGGCGCAACCTCGTAACCACAGAGTAGCCGCCTGCAGACGCCGGTGGCTGATCTGCCGGTGGCTGATCTGCCGGTGGCGCTTCCACCGGTGCGACTGTTTCAGGCTGAGGCGCCTGCGTGGGTGCGGGTGTAGCCGTTGGCGGCACGGGCGGCGCGGTTGGAATAGCAGCAGCCACCGAGACTTCTCCAACATTGCCTACCGCCTCGACCAAGGGCGCAAAGATCCAACCCACCGAGCCGTCTAATAGGTTCACCTGCCACCAATCGCCGGCGCTGTTCTTGGCAAGAATCGCTGCCAACGTCCCCGCCTGCATCGCCCCAACTATCGGATGCTCTGTACTGGGGCCGGCGCGTACATTCATGGGGGAAACGGCCTGCACTTGTGCCAACTGCTCTTGAACGGCCACATCTGTTGCAACCGGCGTGGGGGCTTCCTGTTCACTGACTGGCGTCGGTGTCTCCGCCGGTAAGACCTCAGCCGTCGAAGACGCTGGTTCCTCGGTGGTCTGGTTCTGGTCAGGCACAACCGTGGCCGGCACTGCCTGAGCCAAATTCTGCGCCACGTTTGCGGATGGTGTCGGCGGAGTTTGTTGCACACTCTGAGGATTCTCAGGCGCAGGAGGTGCCGCCGAAGTGAAGCCTCGCTGTTCTGCGTAACGGGCAACGATGGCCGAAGTCAAACCAAGGTCAGTGGAGAGCATAGTCAAGGCATCTGCATCGCCGTTAGGACCCTCAGCGATGGTCTGCTCGGCCACGAGGACAAGCCACTGATTGGCATTTGCCACGTCTAAAGCGTCAAGTGCTGCCTGAGCCGTTGGCAGATTCCGATCTTCTGCATAAGTATAAGCAATGTCCTTTGTTACATCAGCAAGATCAGCGCTCCTGCTCTCCTCCCGCGAAGGGCCGCAGCCCGCCACCACCAACGCCACCAACAGCACAACAATTGTCCACGGGCGTAGGGCGCGCAAAGAACCCAACCAGGTGACACATTCTTGAGCTTGGTATGGTAGTGGGGAGTCAGGCGAGCGCAGGAGTGAGGAAAGCTTTGTGGAATGGGCAATCAGTTTTCGTATCATACGCAATCCAGGGAAATGGGTGAACGAGGACCGGCCTCGCCGACGAATACCGCTAAGATACGGTTTCCGCCTCACCTTTCAATTGCCATGTGCTATAATGCACAGATACCTTTTGCTGTGGGCTAAAGCCATCGACTGGCAACAACAAAATAATCAGAACGGTGCCAGACACAGCAGCGGTCTGTCGCGATGGACAGACCGCCTATGCAATCTAGGTGCCGAAGGTGGGAGTCGAACCCACACGGGTTGCCCCACACGAGTTTGAGTCGTGCGCGTCTGCCTGTTCCGCCACTTCGGCGTGAGTCAAGTATAATTCGTGACGATTGAGTTCGTCAAGTATGAACCACTTTGGTAGATTATCGCTTTACAGAACCACCAATATCAAGAATCACTGATCTAAAGCATGCTGACTTGCAGAATGACCGAGAAGAACACCTATGGATGAACAGGCGCTGCTTGAACGGTCACTAAACGGTGACTTAAGCGCGTTCAATCGCATTGTCGTCGAATATCAGTCGCTTGCGTACAGCGTCGCCTATCGGTTGCTGAATGACACCGATTCCGCCGGCGATGCGGTACAGGACAGCTTCATCAAAGCGTTTCGGGCGTTGGAAACTTTCCGCGGTGGCAGCTTCAAAAGCTGGCTGATGCGCATCGTAACCAACACCTGTTACGACGTGCTGCGCGCCCGAAAACGACACAAAACCGACAGCATCGACGACATACCGGTAGAGAGTGAATACATCCCTGCCCTCACCGACACCCACGAATCCCCCCAGCAATACGTGGAACGTCAAGAGTTGGCCGGACTCATCTCCGTCGCCATTCAAAACCTGCCCGAAGACCAGCAGATCAGTATTGTCCTCTGCGATGTGGAGGGCTACAGCTACGAGGAAATCGCTGAAATCACAGGTGTGGCCATCGGCACCGTGAAATCGCGTATCAGCCGTGCACGTACCAAGGTGCGCGACTACCTGATTCTCCATCCGGAACTTTTGCCGGCAGCCTTTCGTCATAGTGAAGAGTAGCCGACATCGCGAAGAATAGCAGACCTATGTCGATTCTACACCTTTTCCAGGATTTATTTCTAAGAATACCATTCTAGGATCCATACCCTAGGATCCATACCCAACGAGCAGGATTCCCTGCAAGCATCACCAACGCAGCACCTGTCTGAACCCTTATGAGCGAACTGCCTCACGACCCAATTACAGACGAGCTGCTCTCCGCCTACATCGATGGCGATGTCACTGAAGCGGAAAAGCGACAAGTCGAATACGCAATCGCCAACGATCCCGATGTCGCCTGGCAAGTAGAAACGCTGCGTCAAACGGTTGATTTGTTGCGCGATCTGCCGACTGTGCCGTTCACTCGCTCGTTTGTCATTCACGAAGAGCAGGTGGCTGACGTGCTGGCCCTTCGCCGAGGTCAGATCACCGGTGGTGCGGCAACGGAGCCGGTACCCCCGTGGCGGCGTCTTCTACGCTTCTTAAACGGCGGCAACCTGCTGTTGCGCAATGCATCGGTTTTGGCGGCTGCGCTCTTCCTCGTTGTCAGCTTGGGGCGAATCGCATTGGACGGTCCGGCCTTTGCACCAATGGCATCTGCGCCTGAGATGACGCGTATGCAAGACGCTGCGCCGGCTGCATTTGAGGCTGCGCCTGCATCTTCAACCGCAATGGAAGCCCCACTCGAAGCACCTCTGGCAGATGAATCGGCAGCAGATGAATCGGCAGCAGATGAATCGGCAGCAGAAGACTCAGCAGCCGAGGACTCAGTTATAGAGGACTCAGCTGTAGAGGAAACGGAGGCTGACGCACGTACAATGGCACTGGAATCTCGGCCTTTTGACGCCGCGGCTGAGGACAGTGGCGATGCTGTTGTTGCTGAAGCTGAAACCACGTCGATGGTTCAGGATCAGAATGCAGATACCACACGCAAGACAGCGGAGCCTGAACGTGCCGACGATAGCGCCGTCCTCGCCCGCCAATCAGACACGTCCGAGGACGCGTCCTCAGACGCATCAACTGCGGCAAATGCCGAGGAGGCGGGTGACGCTGCGGCTGTCACCATGTTTGCGCCTGCTCTTGAAAGTGCAGCAGCGTCGGCAGCGGCCCAAGATGCAACCACTGAGACAGCTCGTGACGCCGCTCCAACCGTCCCAGCCCTCTCGATTCCATCGCTACTCAATCCATTCCAGTGGCTACGTCCGGCGCAGCCGGCGGCGAGTGCCCCTGCATCTGAAGGAGGCGCACCAGCATCGGATGCCCCTGCACAGGCTGCTTCAGGCGAGGCTGCTTCCGCGGAAGCGGTGCCGTTGGTCATTGAAGGTGAAACGCCCACTGTGACCGCAACGCCAACAGAGACGCCTACATCTACACCGTCGCCAACACCGTCGCCAACACAAACGGCCACTGCCACAGCGGTGATCGCCATGTCCACGCCGACAGCGGCTGCCGTTGCGTTGTCCAACGCCCAGGGCGAAGCGGCAGCTTCTACCGAGCAGATCCAAGTGGCCGACCGGCCAATTCCGGCGGCGTCTAGCGGAGCAGATGAAGGCAATTTCTGGTCGGTCGTGCAGTTGGCTGCACTGGGGTTGACCGTCCTCTTCTTTGTACTATGGCTGTTAAGTCGTACACGCCACAAATCACCGAATCGAACAAACCGTGCCTGAACTGCCCGAAGTAGAAACCTACATTCGTGCGCTGGCGCCGTTGCTGCAAGGCAAACGGATCGCCGGCGCACACGTCTATTGGCCCCGCACCATTGCCGCCCCTGATGCCGGCGCCTTCGTCAATCTGATACAAGGCCGTGGTTTTGTTCACTTTGATCGGCGCGGCAAGTATATGCTCTTCGGGCTTGACAGCGGCGAAACGCTGGTTGTGCATTTGCGTATGACTGGCGAACTGCGCGTGCAGCCGGCCGACATGAGGCCGGACAAGCATACGCATCTTCTCCTCGATCTTGAGAGTGGTGAACGCCTTCATTATCGAGACCAGCGCAAATTTGGCCGGGTCTGGCTGGTAGATGATGTTACACAAGTGCTGGCACGGCTCGGCCCTGAACCACTGAGCGGCGACTTTGCCCCATCTGGGTTGGCACAAGCCCTGAGCGGACGCACCGCAGCCATCAAGGCACTGCTTCTAGATCAGTCGATTGTAGCGGGGGTAGGCAACATCTATGCCGACGAAGCGCTCTTCCACGCAAGGATCGATCCTCGCCGCACCGGCGGAGATCTTACAGCGGATGAAGTTGTTTGCCTTTGGCAGGGCGTAAGAGAGGTGTTGACAAAGGGGATTGAACTGCGGGGGAGCTCACTGGGGAGCGGGCCGCAAAACTATACACCGCCGGACGGGCTGCCCGGCGAGGCGCAAGAATTTCACCAAGTCTTCCGCCGCACAGGGCTACCCTGTCCTGTGTGTGGTGTGCCTGTGCAACGGGTGGTGCTGGCACAACGTAGCACTCACTTCTGCCCGTCTTGTCAACGTTGATATGCCACATCGACGTTTAGACGTCGGTCGGGGTCTGTCCCGGCTTGCGTAACCGCTTCGCCTGTTCAAACTCGGCCCGCAACTCGGCCTCGCGCTGTGCGGCGGCTTTGCGTCCTTCTTCCAAAGCTCTGTCCACCCGAGATTGATAACCCTTGTCGAAGCTGGTGTCACGCGCCGGCGCCATGACATATCCGACTGCCAGCCCCACAGCAATCCCCACCACTGTGCCCAAGAAGAGATTGATACTTTTGCTCATGTCATTCCTCTTTGCCGAAAATGGATACTACTCTTGACTCTGCCTATTGTCGCGTAGGTCCGCAGCGCTGGCAAACTTCTCTAACAGACTGGTTGTAATTCAAAGTTGGGGCGAACAGTGCCTGGCACGGGCCAAGCGCACATACGTTGACGGGTGCCCCACTGGCCCGTGCCAGGCACTGTGGCGAGCGCGCCCCCAACTTGAATTACACCCAACAGAATTGCACACCCACTGCTGTAACATCGTCTAAACGAAAAATAGGAGAGAACACCGGTTCTGAAACCTGGTTCTCTCCTATTTTTCACAACTTTCACTTTGGGCTTCTTGTCACTCGATGCAGGACCCGACAAATCTGCCTGGATTGTGACCGAATCTGCCGCCAGTTTCGATGTTATTTTGTGCCGGCATCAATGATCTGTACCTGTTTGGCTTCCGCTTCACCTTCAGGCTTGTAATCGGCCTGGTAGTTGATGGCCGCCATGTTCCCATTGCGCACCGGCAGCACCGCACCGAGGATGGCGTAAAGCAGCACGCCGAAACCCATCGTCCCCAACGAGAAGAGAATCCAGAAGAGACGGAGCAAGTTGGCATCGAGGCGCAGGCTCTCGGCCATGCCACCAGACACACCCAACCACATACGATCTGTGCGGCTGCGCTTCAGCGGGATGCGTCCACGGGCGTCGCTGAGCCCGTTCTTGATCGCGTTACGGTCAACACGCAGGTTGTTCGAGACTTTGGGCATTGACATACGGGCCCGGCTGCGCCAATCTGTGAAATTCACGCGCCACTCTTTCTGATTCTTCAAGAGCAGCAGCCCGGCGCCGATGAGCAGGGCCGGCCAGAAGACAATCGATGCCACCGACCAGAATGCGTTCCAGATCCAGGGCAGAACGCCTACATTGGCCAGAAACCAGAGGCCGCCGATGATCACCAGCACACTGCCGGCGCGGCGCAGGCTGCTCTCACTAATGTTAATGGCGGCAGGCTCACGCTGTCCACCGAGGGCTGTACCCACCGGCAACAGCAGCCAGAGGACGATGTAAGCCAGGATGCCTGCACCCGCCGTGGGGATGGTCATCACCACCCAGAGCAGACGTACCAGCACCGGGTCGATGTTCAGATACTCGGCCAGGCCACCACAGACGCCGCCAAGGATCTGGTGCGTCGGATGACGGTAGAGCGGTGTCCGCACGCTCTGCACCGTGGCTGTGTGATTTTCTGGCTGGGTTTCGGTTTGCGCACTTTGCACAGGAACGCTTTCTTCTTGCATTGTCCTCTCCGCATTGATCGATGCTTCCACTTTGATCGGTTCTTGACGATTCATCGACGCTTCCTCTTGGGGAAGGTGGGCTCCCTGGGGATCGATTTGAGACTGTTCGTTATTGGCGAATGGTTCCACCAAACCGTCGGTCTGGGTTGGTTGTTGAGATTGACCTGCGTTGCTCATTTTCTTCCCTCACTGTACACTCAAAGTTGAACACACAATAGTGTGATGATGGCACTTCATGCTTGTGCGTACGCATTTGTTACAATGGACAATACGCACCCCGCGCCGGAAAGTTTCAAGATTCGCTTACCAATCGCGACCAACAGATTTTCATGCACACACACCGCTCGAACCCACTGCCAACCGGCCCGACTTCAACTGACCTGACTTCAGGACAGCGCGCCCTCTTGCAACACAAGATCCACGTTGATCCTGGGGCGTGGGGGCAGAGCGATGTTGGTGTGCGCAAGCGCCTCGCTTCGGCGTGGACGGCGGCACTGCATCTGGCCGATTCGTTTGGTGGCCTGCCCGATGACGCACTGCACTGGTGGGCCCATCACCCGCGAGGACATGTCCTGTTGACGGCGGATGAAGAAGGCTACTGCACAGGCGAACGTATTGTTGGGGATCGTAGCCTATCGGCCCTGGCATTGGTGCCTTTTCATCGTATCGTGGTGCAGCCGAAGATGGCGACAATCAGGGCGCTACATGTTCTAGATCACCTACTTGGCTGCAACGGTGAACCGTCCGGCGGCTGGCTTTCGGACGGCGGTGGACGTTCGCTCCGCTGGCAGCGCACCGGTAGCCGGATCGCAACGATCTTTCCTCTTGGCTATGGGATCTCACATGCCGGTCAACAGGACCCTCACTGGTATCTGGCCGAGGCGCTGTGGATGGCGCTGACTGATCGCGTACAACTCAACGTCGCCGATCCCAAACTGGAGCGCCTGCTGTATCAGTCGATCCTCGACGCTGGTTTTTGGCGGAATTTCCTCGCGGAAGATCAATGAGTGACTACCACCCACAGTCGAGGGTATAATTCGACCTTGGGGTGAACAGTGCCTGGCACTGTGGCGCGCTCCCCCAACCTGAAGTACACCCCACAGCAGATCGCGCATATCGCCACATCGCACATTCATGTTACAATGTCTCCGCTCAATAAAGACCCTTCCACATTTTGGTGAACTATGGCATCTCTTCCACCATCGGGCGCTGTGCCTCCGACTGAACAGGCTATAGATCCGCAGCAGGCGAGCCTCTACACGCTTCAAGAATCTACGGGACGCCGCCCGTGGCTGCGCTTTGTGTTGGCCGGTCTGTTCCTCGTGGTGGTGGTTTGGTTGTTACTCATCGCCCTCCTGCCGGGGTGGCGGACGACGGTTTCGGGTTGGCTGGATCGTTCAACGGGTACCATCACCCAACAAGCGAACCTGCCACCTGCAGGGAGCCGCGACTTGACGTCACTAACAGTGTCACAGTCGTTGACACAGACGGCGACGGCCACCCCGACGCCACATCCAGCGCTTTCGTTGGACGTGACACTAGACGAAAGTACGGCGCCGCCTCGTTGGCAGATCGCCTATCCCGATGTTGCACGAGGACCTGGGCTGGGCTGTGCTTACTTTTCCTTTCGGCTAATCGGCGCCGACGCCAGCAACCCGGCGTTGCTTGATCAGGTGGACGCCGAATTGGTCATCTACGACGGCGAGTTTGTCTTTGAACGCTACGGCCCCCTGCCGCTCCAGGATCTGCGCGGACTGGCCGACAGCCAATACTATGAGTTGCCCGGCAGTGGGCCTGAATGTAGCCGTCATCGTTTCTCCGAGCCTGAAGCGTACAGCGGCCTGGAGTTCAGGCTTTCTTTGCTGGCCGGTGATATCCCTGTGCAGATCTTTCGTTACGGGTTAACCGACGCTCTCGCCTTTGCCACCATCACGCCTACGCCAGCGGCCGCCACGATTACGCCCACACCCTTTGCGCAGGCGCGGATCAAAGAGGCGATCAATGTGCGTAGTGGACCGGGTACGGCCTACTCTATTGTCGGCGCAGCGCGCAAGGACGATGTCTACGCCGTCACCGCCTCAGACGGCACACGTCAGTGGTGGCAGATCGACTACCAGGGGCTGATTGGCTGGGTCTACGCACCTTTGGTGGAGACAATCGCTGTCGACGAAATTGCGGTCGCACAGGCGATTCCACCGCTACCGCCGCCTCTGCCCACCGTGGCGCCAACAGTAACGCCGGCGCCGCCTACCCCAGAGCCGACGCCCTACTTCCCCTTCTTGCTTTCCAGCGTTGGGATCTGTGAATCGAATCAGGCCATGACCTATTTTGAAGGGCAAGTCCTTAACGCCGATGGTACGCCGCTTATCGGCGCCTGTGTCCACATTGCCTACGACGGCCCACGCCAGACCAAATGTACCGGCTGTGACGGCGATGTGAACGCCAAATGGGGCTTCCCGGGCAGAAGCGATTCTACCGTACGGATCTATGTCGTGCCTTGCCCGGAAGAAGGCATGACCGGCAGCGGTCAGGATGCCTTCACCGGCTTTGGCCCACTTGTGCCCGTATCGCCGGTGTGGACCTACACCGTCGGCGAGAGCGCTCAGTGTAAGGGTATCACCTTTACCGACAACCGCTTCTTCGACGATGGCGGACAGCAGATCCCGCCGCCCGCACCTACGCTTGCGCCTTCGCCAAACGAACTCTACCGCTTCCAGGGCGGTGGTCAGGCATTTACGCCTCCGTTTATTCTTTCGGCGGGGCAGGTGCGCTTCCGGATCAACCTTACAGGGCAGGGGACGTACAGTCTGCAACTGCTCAGCAGCATCGGGCGCAACATCGACATCCTTGCCGGCGGTAGCGGCGCGGCGACCGTTGACAAAACCGTGGATATCCCCGGCAACGGCACCTACTTCGTCAGTGTGATCACCGACGGTCCGTGGACGATCCTCGTAGAAAATCCGTAGTGAATATTCGTCCTACTGAAAATTATCTGTAACTATTTCGCTTCAGGTGTACCTTATCTGCACCGCTACCATTGTTCAAGGAGTAAGCACGGCATGAACTTATTGCGACTGCGTCGAATCGCATGGCTGTTGCTCGTCTGTGCCCTCAGTTTGCCGTTTGTCTCCGTTACCGCGCTGGCGCAAGACGCGTCCGTTGTCTATCAGCGCTACGACGTCGACATCCAAATTCAGGCGGACGGCTCTTTCCTGGTGCGTGAGATCCAGGAAGTCCTCTTCAACGAAGAATTTCAGACTGCGTTTGCCGAGATTCCTACCGAACTCACCGAATCTATTGGCAGTGTCCGGGTCTACGAGATGTTGGCCGGCTCTGAAGTGGAATATGTCGAGGCTAACCTGCGTAGCAATGATGCGTTGTTGCCTTACACCTTTTCCACCTCACGCGACGGCAACTTCGTCTACGTAGACTGGGCGTACAGCCCCACCGGTGCCGGTGAAACACGCACTTTCATCGTGGAATATCAGGTCTTCGGTGGCCTGTGGATCTACCCCGAAGGCGACATCCTGGAGTGGCGCGCCGTCCCTGGTGATCGGAGCGGCGTTCCCGTTGAGTCGTCCACTGTTACGGTGACGCTGCCCGAGGTTGTGGAAATCGATGCGCTCCCGGTAATGGCCTACGGCCCCGACTTCGAGACCCGTTACGCGCTTTCCGGCATCTCGAACCCGCTGACAGAACCAACCAGCGCCGATCAAGTGATCTTCGTGGCAACGAACCCGCTGCCCGATGGACAAGGCTTTCAGGTGCAGGTCGGCTTTCCGCATGGGATGGTGAATACGCAGCCAAGCCGTTGGCAAGTGGCTGAAGACACCGCCAATCTTGAAGTGTCGCTGCCGGCGCTGGAGACGACGATCCGTATTCAGGAAGACGGTTCTTTGCTGGTGGAAGAGATCCACGCTGTCGCCGTAGAAGCGGGCGCGCTCTACGAAAGCAATCGCACCATCGCAACCCGTTTCCTCGATGGTATCGGGCAGGTGGAAGTCTACGAAGGTGACCAGCGCTTCCAGGAGGCACGCTCAAATTGTGAGTATTGTGTCCGTATCAGCGAGAACAGCCGCTCTGCCGACTGGGTGACCTATGATGGCAACTACGAAGTTGTCTTCGATGATCGGGCTGCCGGCGGCGTCTCTGTTGCCTGGGCCTATCCGCCATTGGTGCGCGGTGAACAGGCAATCTTCGTGCTGCGCTATCGTGTCCTCGGTGCGATTCAGATACTCGATAACAACCAGCGCCTGGCGTGGACAGCCGTCTACCCAAATCGTCAGGCAACGGTGGATACCGCTACGCTTTATCTCTACCCGCCGCCAGGTGTACGCCCCAATCAACTGCGTGTCACCGGAGGGCCGACCGAAATGGACGGCGGCGCTGTGCGTGTCATCTATAACGGCGCGGTTGAACCAGGACAGTCCTGGGAGATCTCAGTCGAGATGCCGGCAGACGCCACCAACGCCACCATGCCCATCTGGCAACAAGAGATCGAGCGCACGGTTGCCCTGGCTGCGGCTGCCGAACAGGCACAGGCTCGGCTGCAAGTCGCCTTTGCGACAGCCACGGGGCTGCTCCTGGCTTTGGGGATTGTCGGCCTCTACCTGGCCTGGTACACCTGGGGACGAGACAAGCCGCTGCCCGAAGTGGCCGACTATCTCACCGAGCCGCCGTCTGATCTGGCCCCGGGGCTGGTGGCCTACCTGCTCGATGAAGAACCCAGCACCAAGGGCGCACTGGCGGGTCTTTTCCATTTGGCCGGCCTCGGCTTCCTCGAAATCGATCTGGAAGGTGGCATGAGTGTGCGCAAGGTGCCCACACCGCCCAACTCGCCGGAGACGCTACCCAATCATCTGCGTCATCTGTTGAGTGTGCTTGATCCTGTATTGTCGACGGAGCAGGATGTCTCTTACGCAGAGATTGAGCCTGTGTTTGTACAGGCGTTGCCTGCCACTTACGCCAAGATGGGCGAAAGTGTTGAAATCTACTTCGACGACCTGCCCGGCGAGTCGCGCCAACGCTGGTTGGTTTGGGGGCAGTGGGCCGTAATCCTGGCGGTGATCCTGGCGCTCTTCCTGGCTGTGGGTTATGCATCGCGCCTGGGCTGGCTGGCGCTTGGGCCGGCGTTTGCCTTCATCGTGCTGGGCGGTGGCCTGATCTGGCTAAGTCGCCACATGCCGCGGCGCACCGACGCCGGGGTGGAAGAAGCGCAACGCTGGCGCGCCTTCAAGCGCTACCTGGGCAATCTCAAGCAGTACGCCTCGGTCGAAGACGCGCAAAAGATCCTGGATCGCTACTTTGCCTATGCCGTCGCCTTTGATCAGGAGGCAATTGTGCTCGAAAGCGCGGCGCAAATGGGGACGCGCATCCCCACCTGGTCTTATGGGCCGACAATGCGCCGTCGCTGGGCTGGGCGCACCATCGCGCAAGGATCGTCGACGACGCCGTCGCAGCCGTCGGGTGCGCCGCTCTCGTTGCCACCGTTGGCCGATCGCCCCACACTGTCATTGCCCGACAGCCAGTCAATCGGTCGATCTCTGAATCGGGCCAGCGAAAGCCTGGGGTCACGGCTCAGCCGCAGCAGCGAAAATCTGGGCGCTGTGCTGGCGACGGCGGCAGGTACGCAGTCTGCGGCGACGCCCTTCGGCAGCATCCAAAAGGGAACGGCTTCCACCTTTGATGTGTTGGGCGAGATCCTCAAAGCGTCATCGTCGGGTGGCGGCAGCAGCAGCCATAGCGGTGGACGTAGCGGTTCCTCGTCGAGTTGGGGATCGAGTCGATCTTCGAGTCGGCGTTCGTCGTTCCGCAGCAGCCGCTCCAGCGGTTCCCGGCGCAGCGGCGGCGGCGGGCGACGCGGGTTTAGATAGATATGCAGATCGCCGGTGTGAGGACAAAGCACAATCCATACGATCCTTTTGCCGTGGTCGAACATCGTCCTTGGCCGATGCCGACTCGTCCGTGGGTGATGGCGCAGCGCTGGCACGATCTGCTCTTTGCCCACTGGCCGCTGCCTGCCGAAGTGGTGAGCGCGCTGTTGCCGTCGGGGTTAACGCTGGACACCTACGAGGGCGAGGCGTGGCTGGGTGTGGTGCCTTTCCGTATGAGCCACGTCCGTCCGCGCTATGTGACGGCGGTGCCGTGGCTCTCTCACTTCCCGGAATTGAATGTGCGCACCTACGTGCGGGTGGGCGACAAGCCGGGTGTCTTCTTTTTCAGCCTGGACGCGGGCAACCCGGTGGCCGTCTTCCTGGCGCGTACATTCTTTCATCTGCCCTACTTCCGTGCACGCATGGACATGTCAACGCAACCGGGTGGGCGCACCATCCACTACCGGAGCCTGCGCACACATGGCGACGCTTTCCCGGCGCGATTCGAGGGCAGCTATGGGCCGATAGGTGAAACGCAACAGGTGACGCCGGGCAGCTTCGAGTACTGGCTGATTGAACGTTATGCCCTCTACAGCGCCGACCGTCGAGGACGCATCTATCGCGGCGAGATTCAGCATCAGCCTTGGCCGATCCAGGCGGCTGAGGCTGAAATTTCCTTGAATTCCCTGGTGCAGGCCGCTGGTCTGCGCTTGCCCGACATTCCCCCGCTGCTCCATTTCGCCCACCGTCTGGACGTCGTCGCCTGGGCGATTCAACCCGTTTTGTGACTGCTGATCTGTGACCGGCGATTCCGCCACGTATTGTAGGGGTTTCAGCACTCGAATATCTGCGGAGAGAGCACGCCCACGTGCGGCTGTTCTCGTGTAGACCCGCACGTGGGCGTGCTCTCTCCGCAGATATCTGAATGACACTGACTAATCACCAATCAACAACGGCTGGACGAGTATGACAAATGAATCTGCGGTCGAATCAGCGCCATCGACCAAACCGCGGTTTCGACTGGGTTTCCCAGTGAAAGTGATCGGCGCGCCCAATCTGCCATCACATGACAGCCGACGCTGGCACAACAATCCCCACCTCAGCGTTAGTCTGGCCTATTTGCGCGATATTTTTGTCTACCTGGGGCAACGGGGCATCAAGTTCTACCGAATGGCCGGCCAACTGGCGCCCTACCTCACCCACCCCGCACTGCCTGCTTTTCACCGCCAACTCCAAGAATGTGATCTCGAACTGGCCGCGTTGGGCGATCTGGCGCGCCAGGACGGTCTACGCCTTACGCTGCATCCCGGCTTCTTTGTGCAACTCAACAGCCCCGATGAAAGCTGGGTGCAACGCTCGGTGACTGAGTTGGCCGCCTCTGCTGAACTGTTGGCGCGTATGGGGCTGAGCGACGAATCGGTGATCGTGGTCCACGTGGGAGGCGTCCACGGTGATGTGCTTGCGGGGCGCGAACGCTTTGTGCGCCAGGTCAATCTACTCCCCGAAGCTGTGAAGAACCGTCTTGTGTTGGAACACGATGATCGTCGCTATCACCTGCAAGATGCGCTCTGGATCTACCAGCGCACCGGACTACGGATCGTCTTCGATGTGCTGCACCACCGTTGTTTCGATCCTGTGGACATGCCATTGGTGGACGCATTGCGGTTGGCGCTTTCCACCTGGCCACAGACACAACGCCCCAAGATCCACATGAGCAGCCCGCGTACCGAAGTACGTACCCTTGTGCGTCATGGCGGGCTGATCCTACAACCGCCGCTGCCCAACCAGCACAGCGACTTTATCAACCCCTTCGAAGTCATCGATCTGCTCAGCCACGCCATGCGCCTGGGCCTGCGTCCCTTCGACGTGATGCTCGAAGCCAAGGCCAAAGACGTCGCCCTCCTGCGTCTACGCGAGCAGATTAAGCGGTTCGCGCCGAAGTTGGGGGCGGTGGTGGGGTGAATGTAATGCGTGATGCGTAATGCGTGATGCGTGATTCGTTAACGGTATTGCAGCGCCATTGGGAACCAATTGGGTTCACCAATTATGCATTACGAATTACGCATTACTTCTCTTTTTTCAATCAGCACAATCGATTGCGAGCACGACTATGACCCAAGGTTACTCGGATCCCTACATTCGGCGGCGGACGGTGTTGGTGGCGGTGGTCAACAATGCGGCGGACCTACGGCGGGCGGCGTCGGAGGGCTGGTATCGGATTCCGCAGCGACGAGCGCCGCGGCGGATCGGTGCGGATTATCTGGCGTTCTATCAAACCGGCGCGTTCGGTGACGCGCCGGAAGCGCATACGGTGAGCTACTACGCACCGGTGCGCCGCTATCACCTTTCGACCCGCGCCCAGTTGCTGCCCGAGGACGCGGACCATCCTCGCGCCGAAGATTACTACTTCCGCATTGACCTGGGGCCGCTGGTGCGTTTGGATCGTCCTATCGCGGCGACGAAACTGCGGCGTATCACCTTCATCCACACCACCTTCGAACGTCTCCTCGCCGCGGAAGACGTCGCCGATCTCTTTGCACAGGACGACAGCTTCGACGCGCTCTGGCAGGCGCTCCACGTCAATCGGCTACGTCCGCTGGCGAACCGGCTGGCCGGTGAATGGCCGGTGGACATTACATTGCGAGTACGCGGCGGCTACCTGGGCATTCGCTGTGTCGAGGACAACAGCACTGCCGAAGCACAGTTCGCCGTCCTCCCGGCGCGGTGGACCTTGCTCAACCTCGATGCAGAACAGATTCGCACCGACTTGCCCGGCTGTTTGCGCCAGATCGCGTCGATGCTGGTCAATCTCGGCGGCGCGCTGGACAATCGACCTGGTCCCGAATTTCAGCTACCGTAACGGGATCTTTGCTATCGAGTTCGGTAGCCAATATCAGATAGGATCTTACGCATGAAAATTTCATCTGGACATCAAAGCAAGTTCTTGCCGTTGTTCGTTTTTGCGTTTGTGGGGATAGCGATTCTCTACTCAGCACAGTTGGCACTGGCGGTGGACAATCCATCGTCGCCACAACAGAGCATTCCCGGTGGCCCGGCGGTGATCTACTTGCCTGCCGTTTACGATACCGAGCCAACCGCCACACCCGAACCGACAGCGACACCCCAACCCACGGCCACTCCGGAGCCCACAGCCGAACCGACGCCTACCGACATTCCCGCCCTGACTTGCCCCACCTCTTCGGAACGTCAGTACACGTTGATCCCTGTGTTGCCACCGCCCGCGGACCACCCCGACGAATTGCACGGGGATCTGAACCTGGCGTTGCGCAGCTATGTGCCTGTCTCTGCCGCGTTGACCATTGTGGACATCGACGGCCCGTCAGACGGCGATCCGCCCTTCTTCCCCGCCATGTTTGGGGACGCACGTACCCCTGCTTTCACCTCGGCGCACCGCGTCTACGATTGGAACTGGGCTTGTGGCGAGCGCGGCTGCCGCGGGGACAACCTGACTGCACGGGAAGTCACGCTGTTGGGGATGCGCACCGGCGAGGGCGAAGCTATCTCCTTCCCCAGCCGTGGCGCGCAGATCTACGGTGGCGGCTTTACGGCGTTGGTCCTTTACGCGTCGGAAGAGCGCATCACCCTCGGCTATACCCGCGACGACAGCGTTGCACCCGGCTACGCCGTCCATTTGGAAGGAGTCTGTGTTGATCCCAACCTGTTGGCGCTCTACCGGCAGGCCAACCAGGCCGGGCGCGGCAATCTGCCTGCACTGCGCAACGGTGAAATCCTGGGCACTGTGAAAGTGAACGAAGTGCTTGGCGCCATCCGCGATCGCGGCGATTTTATGGATCCGCGTGCGCGCAAAGATTGGTGGCGTGGCAGGTGATTGGGGAGTGGGGCTAAAGGCTGTACTCGCGTAGAAATTAGAAAGTGAATAGTGTTGTTGATCGGGGAAACACAGTGCTGAATCTGTGTTTCCCCGATCCGTGTTTTCAGACTAGTCCACGTACCCAGAAGACGAAGTCTCCCCAGTCCCTAGTCCCCGGTCCCCAATCCCTTTTCCGCCGTTAAATATTCGTGCAGCCAGCCGGGGACAGCGTCGGCCTGTTCAGTGCGGTAAGGCTCTTGAAGATTCGAGACGACCAGGTACCAGGTGAGGGCGCGGTTGACCATGCCGATGCGGTTGGCCAGGGCGAAGGCCGCTTGTAGATCGGCCCACCCGGCATAGCGAGACCACGGACGCAGGTAGGCGTCGCGCAGTTGATCGAGCGCCGGGTCGCCGGGCTGGAGTTGCATGGTGTAGGCGGCGCTGCGCAGGCCAACCACCAGCGAGAAGAAGGGATGCGCAACACAGCTTTCGCCCCAATCGGCGAAGGTGATGCGGCCGATGCTGTCTGTGTCGTCAAAGAAGATATTGCCGTCGTGAAAATCGTCGTGGTGTAGCGTTTCGGGGATGCCGTAGTTGGCGAGTTCGGTACAGAGCTGACGGAAACGGGGCAGATGCGCCTGCAATTCGTTGTACTCGTTGGCGGAGAGGCCGTCTTCGTGTTCGATGCAGAGCGCGTCCACGTCTTCGAGCAGCCGCGCCAGTTGATCAGGCAACGTGACCAAGCCTCGATCCAAGACGTTGAGATCAAGGAGTTGCTGGGCGCGCGGGATCATGTCGACTTGTACCTGGGCGTAAAGCGTGAGGCAGCGTTGCCAGCGTTGGCCCTGTCCTTCGTGCTGTACAAGACTGCGCAGCGAGACGCCGCTGCCCCGCATCAGAAACCATCCACTCTCTAGATCGGTTGCCAACACCACGGGCATGCAGTCCGGACGCCAACGCGCCAGCGATTGTGTCAGCGCTGCTTCATGTCCAAGCATCGGCGCAGTGGCTTTGAAATAGAGGATGCCCTGGTTGGTGGGCACTTGCAGCACCGTCGACCAGGGGCGGACGTGCGGCTGTGTCACCTCGTCCACCAACTGCAACCCGAGAAGTGTCACCGTCTCATCGATCCACGAAACGGCACGCTTGATCCATCCTGGTTGCGACCACGGCAAAGAAACGGGCGGATTGGTCAAAACGATCCTCGCTGAACAGAATCAAAGTGCAGAGTAACTGCCGTTCATTCTGACAGAAAAGTGCACTTGCAACAAGAGTCCGTCGTCAACTATACAGCCGTACACAATTCTTCGTCTCTTTTGCGGCGTAGAGCGCTTTGTCGGCCTGCCCGAGTAGAATCGAGATGTTGGGGATCGATGGCGAAAAGGCGCGAACACCGGCGCTCATGGTCACAGGGACAGGCTCACTCTGGAGGAACAGGGGAGTTTCGGCGATATGCCGGCGTATACGTTCAGCAAATTCCAGCGCTTTTGCCGGGGTGGCGTTGGGAAGAATGTAGGCAAATTCTTCGCCACCGTATCGGGCGAAAATGTCGGTGCTGCGTGAGTTTGCCCGGCATAGTTGGCTCACATGCGCCAGGACGGCGTCGCCGACATGGTGCCCGTACTGATCATTGATCTGCTTGAAGTCGTCTAAATCAAAGATGATCACGGCGAAAGGACGGTCGAAGTGTATGGCGTCCTCGAAGATCTGTTCCAGCCGCTCAATAAAGTGACGGCGGTTGAAGCTCTGTGTCATCGAGTCGACGATAGACAATCGATATAGCTCGCCTTGAGAGCGTATCAATTCGTCGATCAGATGAAAGTTGAAGTAGATAAAAGGCGTGAGCAGAAGGTGGACGAGTATTGTTAGGAGAATGCCCGGCAGCAGTGGCAGCGCGAAAAAGGTAGCCACCCGCACCACCATGCCCATTATGATCACAAAGAGCAGGAACACATGAAGCGCTGTCGTCCATCCTGGGCCGAAACGCGAGAGCAACGAGATACCTGTCACCAATCGCGCCAGCCGTACCCATGCAGCGCGAAACGACATGCGCTTGTCTGTGGGGCGACTGAAAGAGTGGGGGAGTTCTGCAGAGATCATTCGTTGATACCTTACTTGACGAAACATAAGGGCACGTGTGGGGCAGAAAGAAAGCTTGCCAATGAAGCGACGTGTGCTTTCGCTCCACTCGTACTCTGTGTAGTTGCTATTTATTGTGCTTCAGTACGTAAAATCTTAATTTTATCTATAAGATGTGCCTAGTCTACATCAATATCGACAAGGGCAAAGGGCGCACAGCTTACGGAATGGTTGCAATATTCTGCGCTGTGTTTCGGTCGACAGCCCACAAAAAGAGGACGCCCCACGCGCACCTGCGGGGCGTCCCCAATCGTGGCTATTCAGTTTCTATAGTTGCAGTTTCTATGGTTCAGGATCAGGCCGCGCCGCCCTCCACGCCAGGAACCGCCGGTGTCGTCCATGTGCGCCAGGCCAGTGTCCACAAAGTGGAGAAGTAGGCAGCCATGGCGCCGTTGAAGAGCCAGATGATGGGCCAGAGCAAAAAACAGAGTGCTGCAATCAACCCTGGCAACACCAGGAGAATGCCCAACAGAATGCCGATTGCAATCTGGATGACGAAGAGAATGGCGGCTGAACCCAGATTGGCGCCCAGCACGTCCACGCCGCGCCGATAGGAATCGACGACGCCGGTGCCCTCCAACATACACGCTCGTTCAGCAAAGGTACGCAGTAGCCCCAGGATCAGAGCGAAAGGCAGGGCGATACAGGCCAGTGTGCCGATCAGCGCCAGTGCGCCTGCGCCAAATGGCATCCCCACATCACCGCC
Source organism: bacterium (assembly GCA_016124945.1). Taxonomy (GTDB): domain Bacteria; phylum Chloroflexota; class Anaerolineae; order Caldilineales; family Caldilineaceae; genus RI-153. Next base: position 172,950 of record WGMT01000024.1, read on the forward strand.
AAAGACGGCAGCCATGCCGCCACTGGTGAGGAACGCCCCCAGCCCCGCCACAAAGATAATCAATCCTGGGATGGCCGGGATCAGGCTAATGCCCAGTAGATGTCCTGCCCGTGCCATGCCTGCCTGCCATGCTGCTCCAAACGACGACGACATGCCATTCTCAATGTCGTTGACGCTTGCAACCAGGCCACCGCGGGCGATGGTGCCTATGGCCCACAATGCAAGCCCAAGGATCAGCGCGAAACAGAGCACAAAGGGAATCACAGCCATTGCAATGCCGGCTGCCGGTCCAAAATCAATGTCGGGAGGGCGCACCTGGCCGAAGTCTGGCATCTGCCCTTCAAACTCTGAAAAATCACTTTCGTCCATGCGCCAATTGGTGTTGCTGCCACCACCGCCGCCACCAATCCCACCGCTTAGCGCAGCCAACACGCCTACCAGGATCAGAAATGGGTAGCGGGTAACAATCTCAAAAGCTCGCTGCAAAATCCGGCTGTAATCCATGAGGGATCTCCTTTGGGGAAAGGTGGGTTGATGCGATGAAGCGATGAAGCGATGAAGCGAGGCTCTTGACGTTCGTCCTCCGTCTTTCGTCCTCCGTCCTCTTTCACTACGTACTGCACCGCAAAACGTTTCTCCTTCATTCAACACAAAAAGATCCGCCGGTGCATCATGCATCCGCGGATCTTTGGGCTAGGCTAGAAGACAGTTGTCCTCACGTCAATTGTTGTAGGTTGGCGCATAGCTGGACACTACGCACTACGCCTCAAAATACCCCTTCAGCGCCGCCAAACCGGCATGGATTGCAGGCACATCGATCCCCGAGTAGGCCAGGCGAATGAATTGCTGTGTTTCCCTCGCCACAGGACGGCCGAAGTGTTTACGTGTGCAGAACGAGACATTGGCCTCAGTCAATGCGCCCCGCATTAGGTCGTTAACATCTGTCAACCCCTTGCGCGCCATGATTTTGGTGACATTGGGGAAGAGGTAGAAGGTGCTTTCGGGTGCTGCAATGGAAATGCCGTCAATGTTGTTGAGCCCGGCCACGGCAGCGTCACGGCGGCGGCGCAACTCGGCCAGAATGGCATCTGGGCCACTGGTGTCGCTCTGAATCGCCCCCACCATGGCACGCTGGATAAAGTGTGTGGTGCAGCTTTCTGCATTCGTGTTGAACTTGTTGATCACGTCGATCACGGCTTTTGGCCCGATGGCCGCGCCACAACGCCAGCCGGTCATGGCGAAGCGCTTGGAACAGGTGTAGAGGATCACCGTGCGCTCGTACATGCCGGGAAGATTGACGATGCACAACGGCTCGCCGCTATAACGCATTTCGTGGTAGGCGTCGTCGCTCATCACCCACAGATCGTGTTCGATGGCAATCTGCGCCAGCGCTTCCATCTCTTGGCGTGTCGATTGCGCACCGGTGGGATTCTGATAGTTGTTGTAGATCAGCACCTTGGTGCGTGGCGTAATCGAGTGGCGGATGGCCTTCATGTCTAGATCAAAGCCGCTTTCGGTTTCGATGTAGCCGTAGGGCACCGCCACACCGCCCTGATACTCGATCTGCGATTCGTAGATGGGGTAGCCAGGATTGGGATAGAGCACCTCATCGCCAGGATCCATCACCGCGGCCAGGAACTTGCCGATTACCGGTTTGCCGCCGGGCTGGATCGAGACATGCTCCGCGCTGTAGTGGACACCGCGTTTGCTGCCCACGTCGGCGGCAAGTTCGGCGCGCAGTTCGGCGATTCCTGCGCCGGCGCAGTAGCCGGTGTAGCCGTCGGCGATGGCTTTCACCGTCGCTTCTACAATGTTGGCCGGTGTAGGAATGTTGATATCGCCCAGGTGAAAGGGATAGACCTTGTGGCCCTTGGCCGCCCACTCAGCCGCCGCCGCCGACACGGCAAAGGCTGTCTCTGTGCCCAATTTATCCAACTGCGATGCTAATTTCATGGGGTTTCCTCAAGTGAAAGGTGGATGCTGGAACCAATTGTTGTTTCTTTCACTATAGCAGGAAATGGGGGAGAAGGGGAGATTGGGGGGTTAGGGATCGGGGACTGGGGATCGGGTAGAGCAGACTCGCTCTACCCGATCCCCAGTCCCTAATCCCCAGTCCTTAATCCCCAATCCCATCAACTCCGAACGGCGCGGAACAGGCTCTGCCAGTTCAGCGAAGAACTCGAAAGCAGTGTGTCGGCGCGGAAGAAACGGGCGGCAAGTAGGATGGCCAGGTAGGTGGTGATGGCCAGTGCCGCAACACCGACAACCGGCTGCCACAGTGGCACGTCGGTGGCCGCCAGCCGGGCGATCATCGACGGCGGCGACGTGAGCGGGAAGAGGCTCAGCGTGACGGCCAGCGTGCTATCCGGCGCGTTGGCGATGAATCCGTTTAGCCACACCGGGATAATCAGTGGTAGGAGCACGGCAAAGGAGAACTGATTGGCCTCGCGTGATGTCGGTGCCAACGCGCCCAACGCGCCCATTAACGAGGCGTAGAGGATGAAGCCCAACAGCACATACACCATTGTCCACGCGATGAAGCCCGGCGGAAGCTGTAGCGACACCGCCGTGTCTAACAGCGTACTCGACTGTTCGGCAAAGAGCAGACTTGCCGTCAACCAGAGGCTCATCTGCACCAACGCCACTACACACAGCCCCAGGATCTTGCCCAGCATCAACTCGCGAGGACGTAGGCTGAGCAACAGCACTTCGACAGTGCGGTTTTCTTTCTCGCGCGAGACGCTGCGCAGCATGTAGCCACTGCTCATCACCAATACAAAGAAGAGCAGCATCGTTGCTACAATCGCCACAATGGAGGCCGGTGGTGTCATAACGGTAGGGCCGGCATCGGCGTTCTCTGTTGTCGGCACTGTCAATGGCGATTGTTGCATCTCGCGCAGCGGATCGCTTACCAACGCCCAGCGACTGTCATCGGCCCCAATCAGGTTGTAGTTGAGAATCGTCTGCAGCAGCCCTTGATTGGTAACGGCCATCGGCTGGTAATCGCGCTGGACCAACGTGATCAACCCACTCTCCACATAGTCCACTGCGATGACGTAATACTCTGCGATCTCGCCTGCTTCCAGCGCCGACATGGCTGCCGCTTCGGAAGGGTAGGCTTGTACCGTCTCCGCGGGGATGTCGGACGGCAGCGTCTCGATCAGCCCAGAAAGGTCGACATAGGTTGTTGCCGTGGGCTCGACACTCTCCTGGCGCTCTTCCGCGTTGCCGCGACCGTTATCGGCAAGGAATTGACTCCCAAAAGTCAACACCAGGATGAAGAGTGGGAAGAAGATTGTCAGCATCCAGAACGACGGTTTCGACAACAGTGTACGAATTTCAAAGGTGGCAACCGTAAACACATTGCGCATAGTAAATTACCTTCCTTGCAGCGTTTCTGCAATGCTTCTGAGCGAAAGCGGCTGCCCATAGCGCAGCATACCGGCGTGGAAAATCCGCGTTGCCAACCACATCATCAGCACAGCGCTCACCACCAGGATGCTCCAACTGGCGACCAACTGCCAGACTGGAATCGTGCCAATCGCCCAGCGCAGCGTCACCGTGATAAACGCCGTGGTGGGGAAGAGTGTAAAGCCGATGCTGATCGGGCTTTCAGGTGAATTCATCAGCACTGGCAGCACAAAGAGAGGAAGCACAAAGAGCATGTTGAGCAGACCGGCCACCTGTTGCCCCTGCCTCACTTCGGTGACAGCCGCGCCGATGGCGGTCATCATCCCCGCCACCAGTGTGTAAGAGGGCAGGAAGAAGACCATTACCAGCCCCAACAGTGCCCAGGGAACGTCGATCCCCTGGAGAAAGGGCCAGAAGCGGCTGCCTACAATGATCGCCACCACAATCGCGCCACCCCAGATCACAATCTGGGTCAACGCCAGCGCCATCAGCCCCAACGATTTGCCGCCGATTAAGGCAATGGGCCGAACCGTTGTCACGAGGACCTCCATGGTGCGGTTTTCCTTCTCTTCTGCCACCACCTGGAGCAGATACCCGGCTGAACTCATCACCGCCACAATGAAAAGCATGGCCGCCATGAAGGGCAAGAGGAAGGCAAGGATCGGGCTGGTGCCCAATGACCGGCTGCCGTCGGCGTTGCGGATGGCCAACTCCGCGCCGTTGACCAGGCGCGCCTGTGCTTCGGGCGAGAGATCCTGTACAAGCCCGGCGCGCAGCCATTGGCGGAAGTCTCCTTGCGCCGACCGGCTGGGCGCGTCTTCGTTGTAGACGAGCTGCACCTGTCCGCCATTGAGATAATCAGCGGGAACGACGTAGTAGGCGTCGATTTCGCCTGCGGTTAAGGCGGCGCGAGCGGCGTCCTCGCTTGCGTAGGCGGCCATGGGCGTCTCGAAATCGCCCTGGGGTTTCAGGGCTACATCGAGGATCTGCGCCTGATCGACATAGCCCAACGTCGCCGCTTCGGATTGTGCGCCCAGCAGGAAGCCCAACCCCATCGCCAAGGCGATTAAGAGTGGGAAAGCCCAGGGTGCTAAGCAGAAAGCTACGTCGCCGCGCCAGCCGGGTGTACTCGTGCTTTGCCAGCAACCAAAGGTTACGCATGGACAGGCTCCTCTTCGTCTCGGATCTTTTCTCGTTTCACCGGCATCCCCTGATCCTGTACCGTCTGTACGAAGATGTCTTCGAGCGAGGGCTCGCTGATTTCGAAGCGTTCGACAGTAAAGCCGTCGCGCACAGCCAGCGCGCGGAAGATCTCTTGCGGGCTGGTGCCGGGTTTCAATCCAATCTGCCACATTCCGTTTTCGCGATGCACCTGAAGCACACCGGGCAGCGACTCAAAATCGCCCTGACCCTGCACGCTGACGGCGTTGCCGGCAAAGTTGCGTTTGATCTCGCTCACCGGCCCGTAGAGGACACTGCGCCCTCGGTTGATGAGCACGATGCGTGTACAAAGTTCTTCCACCTGGTGCATCTGGTGGTTGGACATGATGATCGTCTTGCCACGGTCGCGCTCCTCTTCAAGGATGTCTTTGACCATGCGCGTGTTCACCGGATCCAAACCCGAAAATGGCTCATCGACTACAATCAAATCGGGATTGTGGACGAGGGTGGAGATGAGTTGGGCTTTCTGTTGCATGCCTTTACTCAACTCCTGGAGCTTTTTGTTGCGGTGTGCGGCCAGATCAAGACGCTCCAGCCACGGTTGCAGCTGCTTGCGTGCCTCGCTGCTGCTCAGCCCTTTCAGCGTGGCCAGGAAGATCAGCGTCGGCTCCAGTTTTTCGTCTTTGTAGAGGCCGCGCTCCTCTGGCATGTAGCCGATGCGCTGTTTCTTATCCTCGGTGAGTGGACCACCCCACAGCGAGATTTTGCCGGCGTCAGGTCTGAAGATGTCCATCATCATGCGGATGCTGGTGGTCTTCCCCGCGCCGTTAGGCCCCAAAAGACCGAAGATCTCGCCGGGGTAGACGTTGAACGAGACGTCGCTTACGGCTTCCACTCGGCCAAAACGCTTTTGCAGGCCGGCGACAGAGACGGTTGGATTTTTCTGTTCGAGCATGGCTGATTTCCTTCTTTTTGACGATGCCGCTAATGGATACGGGACCACGGGCGAACGCGCCGTGGCCCCGTGTCACTTGAATGGCGTGTTTAACTAGGTGTTAGGTTAACGGATCACAGACAGCCTATCCCGTAAGCTGCCAGACATTTGGCTGACTGCGAACTGCGGTTGTGGTGAACACAACAAGCACTCGATTATTGAATCTTCAACCGCAATTCGCAATCCGCAATTCGCCTCTACTCTACCCGGTCAAACTGATATTCCAACGCCCCAGCCCCAATAACGACAATGGGTGCGCCTTCTTCGTTCATCTGTAGGTCGACGTTGAGGCCGGCGAGTGGCATGTCGTAAGCCAGATACTCGTTCTCTTCGGCGTCTTCGCTCAGATTGGCGCGCAACTCAGAGACAAAGTCCCCTGCGTCGAGGCGTAGCATCCCATCTTCGAGCCGTAGTTCGATCTCGTTCAGGGCAGCATTGGTGTAGCGACCCAAGAAGGGTTCCACCGCGGCTGGATCAACGTCTCCCAAATCCTCCAACATGCCTTCAATGGAGTTGCGCTGATACTCATTGGCAAAGTTGACCTGTTCGTCGATCTCGCTTTCCTGCGCATAGGCGAGTTCGAGCAGACGGGTGGCGACGGCTCCATTGAAGAGATTTGTACCGCGACCATTGGTTAGAACGGTGATGCCGAAGTTGGCCGCAGGCACAAAGAGCAGCTCAGAGGTGAAGCCGAAGGTATTGCCGCCGTGGCTGATGGTCTGCAAACCCTTGTATTCGCCGATCATCCAGCCGAGGCCATAGCTCGTGTCCGCAGAGATGTCGACCTGGGGTTGCCATGTCTCCATCAGATTTTCTTCAGACACAATCCGCTCACCGTTGGGTGCAACACCGCGGTTCAGCTCGGTGATCAGGTATTGCGCCATGTCTTCTGAAGTGGACCAGTGCGCGCCGGCTGGGGCGACGGGCAGGAGCAGCATTTCCATTTCGAAAGGAATCGGGTAGAACTCACCGGCCAGGTTTAGGCCGAATGGCTGCGCATAGTTGTCGCGGTCCATCACCTCGGCGAAAGACAGGGTGGTGTTGTCCATGCCCATGGGTGCAAGGATGCGATCTTCCAGCGATTGCGTGTAGGCGTCGAAGAGATTGCCCCATTCGCCGCCGTCGGCAGCACCTGCCACATAGCCACCCGTGCCGACCATCTGGTTGCTGTATTGGAAGGCTTCGCCAAAGTCGGTGAAGAACTCGTATGATTCCAGCTCTTCCACCACGTCTTCGGCCGTCTGGCTGTTGGCATTGAAGATCAACTCAAAGTCGCGGCGTGGCACACCGGTACAGGCACACACAAGGTTGCGCACGGTCAATTGCTGCGTCAGTTCCGGATCGGCTACGGCGAACTCGGGCAGGATCTTAACCACTGGTGTATCCCAATCCATCAGGCCGGCGTCAACCAGCGCTGCCATGAGCATCGTCGTCATGGTTTTGCCGGTGGAACCGATCATGAAGTGGGTCTGCGGCGTAATCGGTTCGTCGCTGTCGGGGCCGCGGGCGCCGAAACCTTCACTGTAGACGACTTCGCCGTCGCGCACAATGGAGATGGCGGCAGCAGGAACGTCAAGCTGTTCCATCTTTTCGATGACATACGCTTCGAACTCGGCCAGCAGGTCGTCGTCGAAGGCTACAGGCTCAACGCCGGTGAGATCTTCGTCTTCGATCGCGGCGATGTCATAGCCGGTGCCGATGATCTGGATCTGTGACACACGACGCTGGATCGTGGCAAGGTCGCCGTCAAGTAGGAGTACGTAGGCGATCCCTTCGTAGAGATCCGCGCCCGCGGTGACAAGGCGATTGTCGTCTTCGGTGTCGTAGACGATGCTGACTGTCTCTTCGATACCGCGCATGGGCGGTGTGCTGGTGGTCTCCTGGCGCTCCAACGCAAAGGACGGGTCCACGATCTGCCACGCAGCTTCGATGCCGTTCTCGGCGCTCTCGGCAGGCAGGGCCAACACATAGACCTTCAGATCGCCGTCGGGCGCAGTGAGGACGGCGTATTCATCGAAGGTTTCCAGCGTCCAGTTGGTGGGCACTGGGGCGGAGAAGAGACCGGCGGGATCTGTATAGGTTTCCTTTACAGCGGCTGTGGGGGCGGCGGCTTCCAGAGCGGCATCCACCGCGGCAAGGGTGAAGGTCCCCTCCACACCAGATTGGCTGAAGGTGCCGCTGATCACGCCCTCTTCGAGTATGCCGTCAAAAACAGCCTCTTGTGGGCCTTCAAGCATGGCAAAGGAAACGGCTGGATCGTCAAAGCGGATGTTGTGCAGGGGCAGATCGGCTGCACCTTGTTGTGGAATGTCGATGGTGCCGGTGAGGGTGTCACCTTCGCCGGTGAACTCAACTATAATCTCCAGTTCAACATTCATCACCGCAATGCTGCCCTGCCAACTTCCCGGTAGCCCTGTTCGAGAGGCATCTACAGGCTGTGGCGTGGTCTGTTCCGCTGTCACAGGCGGCGTGATAGGCATCTGTACGGGCAGCGCGCAGCCTGCCAGCAACGAGGCAATCAACAGAACAAAAATGATTCGCTTGACTTTCATTGGGGGGAACTCCTTTGAAATTGAAATATGGGCATGCAACCAATGATGTTCGCCTACGGCTGTAAAGGATAGCGCAGTTGAAATTGGATAGCACCACCCAAGTGCGCCAAAAAGGGTGGAAAAACGGGTGGCAAAATCGGTGGGCTATCGAGTCTGAACTAGTGTATGGTGGATGACAGCCTCGTACCTCTTGAAATTGTTGCGATGACAGTCCGCATTCGGTGTAAGTTGCAGTAAGTCATTTGGCCGACAAAAAAGCGCAGGTGGGGAGATGGTGTATCTCCCCACCTGCTTGTTGTTACGGAAGATAGCGGACTGAGGATGACTGACATGACCATTGTATTGGCGGCTTCGTCTTCTACCTGCTAACCTGCCACCTACATGCGCATGCCGACTTGCTTATTCCGACAGCATTACCCGCGCCAGCAGCCATTCACTAATTGCATCGAGGAAACCAGGGACAAATTCCGGAGCGAGCCGGCTATACTCATCCACGCCGCCACTTTCTGCCGCCTGGAATAGATGGTTGGCATTGGGGATGATTTCAACAGTGACATCTTCGTTGCCCGCCGTTTCGAGTGCTGCACTCACGGCCTCTGCATTCGCTTCAGCCGGCACCTGTAGATCCAGCCCGCCGAAGATTGCCAGCACCGGCACATCGATCTGAGCCAGATCCTCGCCCGGATCATAGGCAATAAAGAAGCGATACCAGGGCGACTGTAAAGCCGCCATCTGCGATGTAATCACCTGGGCGGCATAGGCATCCAGGTCGCCAAACTGTGCCTTCTGTGCGTCAGGAAGTTGCGTCAGTTGTTCGACTGTGGCTTCGATCAACATTGCCTTCAGCTCTGCCCAGCCTTCGTTGCTGACGACTGTGTCTAGCACTTGCGTTTGGCGAGTACGTACCAACTCCACTTCTTCGTCGCTGATCCCTGTATCTGCGGCGAGCATCACTGCCTGTTCTAACACAACATAGTAGCCCGACAGACCCGGCCCTGCCATGAGGATCATGAAACTAAGGTTGGGATTTTGGGCGGTCAGCATAGTGGCAATCAGCCCACCTTCACTGTGGCCAAAGATGCCAATCTGCGCCGGATCGATCTCCTCGCGTTCGAGTAAGTACTCCAGACCTGATTCAGCGTCGTTGGCAAAATCTGCCGTAGTGGCCGATTCAACATCGCCAGTCGAGCCGCCGATGCCCCGATCATCATAACGGAGGACGGCAATGCCCTGCCGAGTGAGGGCATCGGCGATCAGGGCAAAGGGACGATAGCCCGGGGCAAGGTAGATCTCCTCATCTCGATTTTGCTGTCCGCTACCGGTGACGAGGATCAACGCCGGGTGTGGCCCATCGCCTTCGGGCAGGGTGAGCGTCCCAGCCAGCATCACATCCCCGTGGCCAAAGGTAACTTCTTCTTCGCTGTAGGGGAGATTGGGCTTGTCCTCTGTGTCCGTTTCCTGGGCAGTTTCCTGGGCAGTTTCCTGGGCAGGTTCGGCCATTCTCTGCATTTGAAAGGTTCCTTCGAAGCCAGATTGACTAAATGTGCCTTCAACTGCATCTTCAACCAACTGCCCGTCGAATACCGCCTGTTGCGGCCCTGAGAGGATCGCAAACTGAACATCGGGCGCATTGAACGAGATTGAATGCAACTGAATGCCTCTCGCACCCTGTTGGGGAATGTCAAGAGTACCGGTCAGTTCTCCACTGTCTTCGCTGAAATGGGCAATAAAACCCAACTGCGTCCCCATGATCGAAATCGTGCCATCCCAGTCGCCCACAAGTGACATCGTTGCCTCCTCTCCTGTCGCCACCGAAGACACGTCTTCCACAGGAACCGCCTCTTCAGTGACACTTTCATCTGGTGTATTCACTGTCGGCGAGACAGGCGAATCAACTGGCACAGGCAACGTACACGCTGCCAACATCACAGCCGCCAACACAGAGGCTGTGATAATCCCCATCCAACGACGCAGCTTCATTGCTGCACACTCCTTTACTTGAATAGAGGGTGATTTGTCCACAGATTTCACAGATTTTCAGGATTTCAGAGATTTGAGAAACATCCTCTGCAATCCTTTTAATCCGTGAAATCTGTGGAACATTCTGAAATCCTAGAATCCGAAATCGAACCAGTTCGTGCCGAAAATGATGCCGCAGAGCATGAACAGAAAGACAATCAACAGGATCGAGCCACAGCCGATGCCTGTACATCCGCCGCGACCAAAGCCCACATTGTCCTGTAGCCAGTCAAAAATCCATTTCAGTGCAAAAAGGCGGAAAAATCCACCTAAACAGCCGGGTCGGTCGTCCATTGGGGGAATATCCTTTCGTACATGGGGATTGGGGATTGGTGATTGGGCAGCGATTGGGCGATTAAACGATTGGGAGATCGTGTACAGGATCTGAAATCGCCCAATCACCAATCACCAATCCCTATTCGTACCTCAGCGCCTCTGCCGGGTAGATCCGCGACGCCTGAAGAGCGGGCAGGATCGTGGTGAGCAGAGAGAAAACATAAGCCAGCAGCAAGATACCGCCGATTTCGAGCCAGGGCATGGTGAATGCCCCGGGGTTGATCAGCTCAAAGAACTCGCCCAGCATGTTGCGCCCCAGGATCACGCCGGTGGCGGTGCCGATGGCAATGCCCACGAAGGCGATGAAACTCGCCTCAAGCACAAATGAGAGCGCCACCATGCCGGGCTGGTAGCCGATAGCCCGCAACATGCCGATTTGCTGGCGTCGTTCTACCACAGTGCGGCTGCTGATCACGCCTAGCGCCGCAATGCCTACGAAGAGGCCCAGCGCCATGAAGCCTTGGAAGAGCTGCAACACGCCGCGGGTGATCTGCTGCCCCTGAGCGAAGCTCTCGGCCATGATCGTGGCGTTGAGCCCACTGCTTAGGAAGGCTCGTTCCAGCGCCAACGCTACTTCGTGCGCATTTGCGCCGTCTGCTACCTTGACATACCACTGTTCGGGTATGTACTCGGGGCTGATAGAACGTTGATAGCCTGTCTTGCTCATAAACATACCACTGCCTGCCAGCGTGTTCATGGTGTCGAGGATGCCGATCACCTGGAACTCGCTGATCTCACCGGCCTCATTGCGCAGCGACACAGTGACATTCTCGGGCAGCATGGTAGCGTCTTCGGCCACCTGCGCCAGGACGAAACGCTCGAAACTCTCGTCTCCGCGGCGACGGGGGCCAAATTCTTCTTCGTCGAACCCGTTATTCGTTTCAACGACGATAGGGCCGTCGCCGGTGTTTTGATTCTCCTCATCAAACTCCACAGGGAAGCGAGTGATGGCGTCGGATGTGAAGATCACCACGTCATCGCGCTCAGACATGGCCTGCCACACGGCGTCGTCGTCCTCAAAGCCAGGGGCGCGCAACTTAAACGGGTAAACTTCCGACGCGCTCTTCACAAAGCCAGAGTCGATGCCGACTACCTGAGAGCGATACCAAAGTTCGTCGTCTGGCTCCTTGACCGCCTCAAAGTCGTCCAGATAGGTACCCACGGCGGCTACCTGATCCTGTGGGAAGTCGGCGCTGCCGACCAGTCGCTGGTTGAGATCTTCGATTGGGTCAAAGAAACTGAGCAGCGTTGTGTTCAATTGGATGTCGAAACCAGCGCTGCGTTCGGCATCGGGCTCCACCAACGTCTGCGTCGCCTGGATCACAATGCTCATGATCACCACTGTGGTGATGACCATAGCGAACATTGTCATCGCCATCCCTGTGCGGAAGCGGCTGCTCAGCGGGTAGGCGATAGCGGTGCGTAGGACAGGCGTCAGTGCGCCGATGCCGCCCAACACCCGGTTGATCGCCCACACCCAGGTGTCTGCATTGAACATCACCACCAGAATTCCACCCAGGATGAGCATCGGGCCGCCCAATGCAAAGTTTAACGGCACCCAGATGGGGTTCCCCTGGAAGAAGGCGCTACCGTCGCCGAAGACGCGCGCCCACGGCACTGCCCAGATGGCGATCATGCCCAGGCCCACCAACGTGAAGATCAAGCGACGGCGGGTGTCGCTGCGAAGTTTGCTGAAACCGAGCAGCCACTCTACTGTAAAGGCCACGCCGATGAGCGCCAGGGTTACACCTGTCAGGATCGCGGTCAGCCCCTGGCTGTCCATGCCCCACCAGATCACATAGGCACCGCCTGCCAACAGCAACGGCCCCACTACGCTGCGCACAATGCGCTGCCAGAGGGGACGGCGTGTTCCAATGTCGGCGTCGGGGATGTCGCGGATAGCGGCCACAATGTTGAGCCGGCTAACCCGGAACGACGAGAAGGTGACCACCACAAAGGTGAAGAGCACACCTAAGCAGTAGGCGATAATAATCGACGGCGTCGTCACATTGAACTGGAAGCGGAAGAAAAGCTCCTGCCCGCTGAATTGGCTGCTCACATCGTTAAAGAGGGTGCTCAGAAAATCGATCATGAGGAATGAGACGCCCAACCCTAGCACCACGCCGAAGAATGCAGCCACCAGATCATAGAGCACGCCTTCGGTGAGGAACATCTGCACCAGATGACTGCGCTGCATGCCGATGGCGCGGGCCATGCCCATTTCACTGCGCCGTTCGGCAGCCAACATGACGAAGATCATAAAGATGAGCAATACACCTGCCATAATCGAGAAGATGCCGAAGATCGAGAAGACTGTGCTAAACGTCGTGCCGGCGATGCCCGACACGGCGACGACCGTCTGCTTGTTGAGCGGATCAAGCACGTCCATGGGGGTCATCGCTTCAATGGCGGCGTTGAGATCGGCGCTGTCTTCGTCGTTGTAGGGCAGGTTGAGCAGCCAAGCACGGTTGGACACGTTCCCCAAAGTAGAGCGTAACGCGTCCATGTCATCGCGTTCGATGACAGCAGGCAGCGCCATCAGTTGATCCCCGCGGGGCATGGCTGAGTCGATAATGCCGCCAAAGAGCGAAAGAAAGAATGCTTCGCCGCCGCTTGGAATCATGTTCTCGGCGCTAACGGCCTCAGCTTCGATTACACGCATTACCGACGGACGCCGCAACACTGTCACCACATCGGCCAATTTGTCGTCGTCGAGCGCCAGTACACGCAGCCGTTCGCTTACTTCTTGGGTGTATTGCAGCCCTTCCACGGCGTCGCCCAGGTTAGAGACCAGAATAAAGTTGACGCGGTCGGGCATAATCGGTGACAGCAACTGCTGCGCCTCGTCTAAGCGCATCATGACGACGGGGGTAAGCGTCCCCATCGGCCCGGCCTCGTCGACGATTCCCTTCACGCGGTATGGTAGTGGAATCGGCCCCAAGAAAATTTCGAGCACATCGCCCACTTCGGCGTCGAGCTGTTGCGCCCCCAATCGATTGAGATAGACGTCGCCCTGCCGAAGTTGCAGGCCGAACTGCCCCAACACGCGGTCGATCTCGCTGCGTAGCGTATTCAGATTGAGCGCGCTAACCAGTTCGGTGGCATCTGGGATGTTGAGTGATTCGAGCAGCGGAATCGTCGCTCCGGCTGCGGGTGGAGTGGCAGGTGTACCCTCTAGTGCTGTCGCGTCACCTACGGCGGGAGGACCGCTCTCCGTCGTTGCGCTATCTGTGCTGTCAACGGCTGTTTCTGTTTGAGGAAGGAGCCCCTGGATCTGTTCAAGCGAGCCTTCGGGCAACTGGGGCGCGTCCTCGCCGAGCAACGAAGAGAGGAACGCATTGGCCTGCGCTTCGGTGAGATCGCCGGACGCCAATGATCCCACGGCAGCAATCGCCACCGCTGCGTCGGAGAGTTGCAAATCCACGCCAAGATTGCTGGCTGCTGCACCTGCCATTGTGAAAATGTCGGTGGCGGATTGGAAGATGTTGCCAACACCAGGCTGGAGTGCGTCCATGGAGACGGGTTCGCCGTCTACCGAATTAAGGCCAAACTCCTGATCGTAGTAGCTGTCCACGGCAAAAATAAAGCCCAGCGGCTCGCCCTGACCGGTACTGGTGTTGCGGATAATCGTGGGGAAGATGATGGCCGGCGCTACACCGTCAATAAGCGGTTCGTTTTCGGTCTTGGCGCGCAAGATTTCAAATTGCTCGTTGCTGATGCCGGGCAACCCTTCGGTAAGCAGGCTGAGGAGTGTGTCGTAACCGGTGCCACTTAGATCGATCCCTGCATCTTCAGCCGTAGCGTCGACAGCCTCTTCGTCGAATTGACCTGCGAAATTGGCGAATGTTGTCAACAACGGCGGCGCGATGACCTGGTCGATCTCGCCGTAGGCGCTTACGGCGTAGCGCTGCACCGAATAGTCCAATGTATCGCCGGTGCTGAGAGCGGCGACGATGATCACTGTGCTCAATGTCAAACCGGCCACAATCAGCGCCGTTTGTGTAGGACGGCGGGGCATGTTGCGAACGCCCAATTTGGTGGCGGTGGGGTTGCGGAAGTAAAGCAACGCTACTGCCAGCAGCATAATCAACACAACCACCAGCAGCACAAAGCTGACGGGGTTAAGCCAGGAGGGGAGAAAGTCGAACATGGTGAGACTCCTTGAGAAATGACGACAGACAACGGACGACGGAGGCCAGATGACGGACGACAGCAGAAGTGACTTCGCATGTCACCTGCAAACCTGCACCTTGCAACAGTGGGCCACACTGCTTAACTCAATGACATTGAGTACACTCATGCAGCTACGACACGAACGTCGTCCGTCGTCTGTCGTCCGTCGTCTGTTGTCATCGCCGTGTCATACCCAATCCCATTATCCGGGATGCCGTCGTCGATGATCTCGCCGTCTTTCATATGCACAATGCGGTTGCACAGAGCGCCGATCTTGGCGTCATGGGTGACGAGGACGAAGGTCTGGTTCTGTTCGCGATTGAGGCGTTGCATGATCGTCAATACATCGTCTGCTGTTTGGCTGTCGAGGTTGCCGGTAGGTTCGTCGGCCCAGACGATGGCGGGGTTGTTCACCAGGGCACGGGCGATGGTCACCCGTTGGCGCTGCCCGCCGGAGAGTTCAGCCGGCCGATGGTAAGCCCGATCCGAGAGGCCAACTTGATCCAGCGCGGCCAGAGAACGCTGACGTGCTTCTTTGGGGCGTACACCGCTGACCAGGAGGGGCATCTCCACATTTTCCACGGCATTGAGCACCGGCAGGAGGTTAAAGGTTTGAAAGACAAAACCCATGCGTTGGGCACGGTATGTAGTACGCACCTTGTCTTTCATCTTGTGCAATGCCGTGCCTTCAATGAGCACTTCGCCGGAATCGATCTGATCCAGCCCCGAGAGGCAGTTGATCAGCGTCGTCTTGCCACAGCCGGATGGCCCCATAATGGCTACCATCTCGCCAGGTTGGATTGTCAACGTCACTGCACGCAGCGCGTGGACTTCTACTTCGCCGGTACGGTAGGTCTTGTGAATCGTGTTGGCCACAATAATCGGATCAGTCATGTGAGGGGCTCCTTCGTAGCAAAAACCACTCTCCAAGAGTGGGTTGGCTGTTGGCTATCCTGCTGCTCAGTTATGCACAAGTGCTGAGTATAGGTGCTCCATCAGAGAGCAGTGACAAGTATTACGCAAAAAGGAAACGAAAGTTGCGCCTTCATCCTAATTGAAGACGCAAGCAGACACATCATCCCTTTGTTCATCCTTGCATTCGGTCGATGCGACGGCGCGGTTACAACAATTGATGTAGAGAAGCGAGGGGGTGGGGGATGAGCGTTAATTTTGTGTAGTGAAAGTGTCGGAGACTTCAAGTTGGGCGTGTCGCCCAGAACGAATGTCTCGTCTCGCTGTGGCGAAAAGTCCCCGGTACTTGCTCGTACGGAGCTTAAGCTCACGCCTATATGGGACTGGGGATTGGGCAAAGGCTATACTTCTGTAACGAAAACCAATCTCACAAAAAGGGGAACACAGATCTTGTCTGTGTTCCCCTATCTTTGTTTACAAACGAGCTGTTAAGTTAAGAGACGCTAAGTTAAGAGACGACGTACTGCAACCCGTCCTCTGTCCCTAATTTCCCCGCCAAGATTACGGGCGCTCGATAATGCCGTTTTCCATGGCAATGGCGACGGCTTCGGTGCGACTGGCCGCGTGTAACTTTGAAAGAATGTTGCTGACGTGGAACTTGACTGTGGAACGGCTAACGATCAGATTTTCGGCGATTTCGACATTGTTGAAACCCTGCGCCATAAGTGATAGTACTTCGCGTTCTCGATCTGTGAGATCGTGGCCGGGTTTCGGCGGCTGTGTTGTGGAATGGATCAACGCTTGAGCCGCTTCCGGTGCCAGTGTAGAACGTCCGGCATGTGCCTTGCGGATGGCATTGGCCAGTTCGTCGGCAGAAACATTTTTAAGTAGGTAGCTGATGGCCCCGGCCTTAAGCGCCTTGGTCACAAGATCTTCTTCGGGGAAGCTGGTCAGCACAACGACTTGCACATCGGGGTAACGTTGGCGGATCAAGCGTGTTGTCTCCGCGCCGTCAATGCCCGACATCACCAAATCCATCAGGATCACTTCGGGGCGTAGTTTTTCAACCTGTGCCAGCGCTTCCTCTCCACTGCCGGCTTCGCCCACCATTTCTAGATCGTCGAACACCATCAAAAACGCCATCAGCCCACTTCGTACAACGGCGTGATCGTCCACCAACATAACCCGAATTGGGCCGGAATCGCTCATGCCATAACTCCTCATGGGGGCGGATAAACCTCTTGGATTTTCTTTCGTTAACATGTTCTCTCTATTCTAATGGTAACCAGGCTGATTAACAAACAGTCTCCTGGAACGGTCCAATTCAGTTACTTCAACTACGTTGCTTCAGTCGCACCCAGCCATGTGGCTAGGTCGTCAACCCGCCAATCGTCGCAACATGCGACTCACCTTGGGCCTAGTGGAGCCCTGAGCGAAGACAAGTAGAGTTAAAATCTACACCTCTTTGCCATTGCATCTGCTTTTGCCAAAGCATCTGGCTTTACCCAGACATTAACCTCAGATAGATGTTTTGCTTTACGCTCTTTTCTACCCGGGTCTACTGCCCCATACTGGCGGTTATTCGACCATCTACTCGTCAAAAGGAGCCATTCGCCATGTTGGTTCGCGATAAAATGAGCACACCGCCGGTGACAATCACCCCAGAAACACCATTTCAAGATGCACTAAAGCTCATGCGTGAGCAGCGTTTCCGGCGTCTACCCGTTGTCAATCGTAGCGGCGAATTGGTCGGCATCGTATCTGAGCGAGATTTGCTCTATGCGACGCCGTCACCTGCGAATTCGCTATCTGTTTGGGAATTGCAATACCTGCTCACTCAACTGCAAGTACAGAACATAATGACGAAAGGCGTTGTTACCACCACGGCAGACACACCAATTGAAGACGCCGCCGAGGTAATGGCCGGGCGCAAGATCGGTGGCATGCCGGTGGTTGATGAGAACAATTTTGTACAGGGTGTCATCACCGAAACGGACATCTTCAACGCCTTCGTCGAGATGTTGGCCGTCGACAAGAGCGGGCTGCGGCTCACGCTAGAAGTGCCCGACCGTATGGGCGTACTGGCCGATCTGGCCCTTGCCATTGCTGAGGCCGGTGGTCACGTCGTGAGTGTAGGCACCTACGACGGCGCAGCCCCTGGATTGCGTCGGTTGCTTGTCAAAGTGCAGGGACTGAGTAAAGGACAACTAGTGGAAATCAGCGAACGATTGGGGGATCATATTATCGACGCCCGCGAAACAGGCCGACCCGAAGTCCACATCGTGAATTCGGCAAAGTAATGCCCGACGGTAACTCCTTTGTACAGTACAACCGTACAATTCAACGCTATTGTACAACGCCCGTGACGATCCAGGTGTAACTCACCTGGATCGTCACGAATGTACGCCAAATCGACGCCCTCAACGGGGATCATTTGGTTTGTGCGAGGTACTTGAGGAACACACCGGAATGTGTCATTAATGTATCGCCCAAACTACTTCGACGCGTGTCCCCTCCCCTACCTGGCTTTCAATGCTCAGTTTGCCACCCATAGCTTCTGCTCGTTCTTTCATGATGCCCAGCCCTAAGTGAGAAGTCGGCGCTTTCTGCACATCGAAACCGCGGCCGTTGTCTTCGACAACAAGGGCCACTTCGTGCTCTCGATAGATCAATGCTACGTTGGAGCGTGTGGCCTGTGAGTGTTTCGCCACATTGTTGAGTGCTTCTTGTGCAATGCGGTAGAAGGCCACCTTTGTTTCAGCGGGTATGGTACCGTCGCCGGAAACAGAGACGGAGACAGGCAGGCGGGCGCGTCCTGTTACCGCTTCAGAAAGTTGTTGGAGTAAATCGGCCAGGTTCGAATCGAGCAGGGCCGATGGGCGTAACTCTAGCAATAACGCCCGCATCTCGGCCAAAGCGCCACGGGTCAATTCGCGGAGTTCCGAGAGGCGACGTTCGCCTTCGTCTTGGTTTCGGTGCCAGATGCGCGGTAGTACTTCGGCGATGAGACTGGTGGAGAAGAGCGTCTGGGTGACGGCATCGTGTAGGTCGCGGGCGAGCCGGTTGCGTTCTGCGGCGACGGCACTGCGCTCCACTTGTTCGCGTAGACGTGCGTTTTCGATGGCTAAGGCAGCTTGATCGGCGAATGCCACTGCAAGTTCTCGTTCTTCCAGGCTGAAACTGCGTGGGCTGCGATAATACAGACAGATGCTGCCGTAAACCTCCCCCTTTACATTGAGGGGGACAGCCAGCACAGAGCGATAGCGCCCGGAGCGGGTCATGCCGCCACTTTCATCCTCGATGGCTTCGACCAGTGGCATTGTGATGCTCTCGCGGAGTGGCTTCCCGGAAGTCGGCACACCCATTGGGCTGTTTTCGCGGCCCGCGGGCACATCGTCAAGTTGACGGGCTGCCACAACCTGAGGCGGGCCACCCTTCTCGTTTTGTCGATAGATGGCGACGGCATCGGTAACAAGCAGACGATGTGCCTGTTCGACGATGTAATCGAGGATTTCCTCAAGGGGGCGCGCCGTGTTAAGGATGGTGAGGATGTCGTGCAACCCTTCAGCCACCTGGCGACGTCTTTCAATTTCACGTGTCCGTTCGGCGACGCGTTGCTCTAATTCACTGGCATGACGGCGTAGTGCTTCGGCAGCCTGTACCCGGACAGTGATGTCGGTGATAAATGCCAGGGCTAGATGACGTCCGCCAATCTCTACATGGCTAAGGCCCACCTCCAAGGGAAACTCGGTGCCGTCTTTGCGCACACCTGAAAGCTCTAGGCCAAGACCCATTGGGCGAGAACGTGGCGTATCGAAGTAGTCGCCGCGGTGCATATGGTGAATGTGGCGAAAGCGACGCGGTAGGAGTACTTCCATGGGCTGCCCGACAAGCTCCTGGCGAGAATAGCCGAAAATCTCTTCGGCGCGTGCATTGATCCGTTCGATCTCACCATTTTCTTCGACAACGACCACGCCGATTGGAGCAGATTCCAAATAGGCCAGGTTTGTTTTATCGTACTTCTGATGCGTGAGTTCCAATCTAAACTCTCCCTGAACGAGTCTTGCTTTCACAACATCTAAGTCTATTTTACAGACAAGCGAATGTTCCGACCAAACTAGGGCACCCTGCTATCTAGATCCTAGGCGGATTTAGGGTGATTGCTGCATAAACCGGTCACTTGACCAGGGGGGTAACTCACCAATCAGAGGATAGTACATTCTTCTGAGTTGGATAGAGTAGAGACGAACCCGTGGGCGTATTTTTGTATATTCTCTTATGTAAGTGCGCACGCGGCATGAATCCGTTGCAAAAACCGGCAACATCGAGTGGTGCAATCCGACAATGAAGTGGGAGGTCGCCATAATGCGTAAAGTTGCAATCCCTTTAGATGGCTCGTCATTTTCTGAACGAGTGCTGGCCCATGTTCCTCGCTTGGGCGGTGTTGACGAGATTGAGTTGTTACTCATTCGTGTCATTGAAACAACGCGCTACTACAGTTACGTTGCGCCTGATGCAGTGCATATTTTTGACTTCACCAAGTGGAGGCAGGAAGCCGAAAACTACCTGAAGCGGGTATCGGGCGAACTACGCGAACTAGGTTATCGAGTTTATACTACCGTGGTAGACGGTGACGTGGCTACCTCCATCTGTGAAGTGGCCGGCGCCCAGGACGCCGATATGATCGCAATGACCACCCATGGCCGGTCTGGCTTGCAGCGTTGGATCATGGGGAGTGTAGCTGATCGCATCATTCGGACCTCGCAAAAGCCTGTCTACCTTGTGCGGCCGGGCAGAGAAATCGGTGGTAAAGCGCCTCAGAAGATTATGGTGCCCTTGGATGGTTCAACATTGGCCGAAGCAGCCCTGACGCTCGCTCTAGACCTGGTAGACAAACATAGTGCTGAACTCTGGTTGGTACAAGCTGTAGAACTCCCCGAACTGTGGGGTGAGGAGTTCGTTAGTGCTGAAACCGTTGCATCTTTGCCCTCTATCGAAGAGCAAGAATCGCTGGCTAGAGCCTATCTCAATCAAGTTGCCGATTCATTGCGAAGCGTCGGGCGCATTGTTCGCATTCACATTGAAACCGGCCATCCTGCTTCGGTGATTGCATCTGTTGCTACGGCTGAAGGCGTTGATACCATTGTCATGAGTACACACGGGCGTTCCGGCCTGAGCCGGTGGGTCTTCGGCAGTGTTGCCGAAAAGGTTGTGCGCACGGTCGACTGTCCTGTTCTGTTGGTGCGAGGACTGCCGGCATCTGAAAACAGCAACGATATCATTGAAGTAAACGCCACCTCAGGCGACTAGTAGACCTCAACTTGCAGCACGGCTGCCAGGAGACGGGAAGCCTGATACGGGTTAGCCGTGGAGGAGAGAGAGGCCCATGTTCGTTCGAGATTGCATGAGTTCACCGGCGGTAACCATTACGCCGGATACCCCCTTTCAAGTTGCGCTCAAAGCGATGCACGATCATAAATTCCGTCGCCTGCCTGTGGTGGATAAGAATGGTCGCTTGGCCGGTATCGTATCTGAGCGTGATCTTCTTCACGCCTCCCCATCGCCGGCAAGTTCACTCTCTGTATGGGAGATGAACTATCTGTTGGCCAAGTTAACGGTTCAACAGATCATGACCCGGGCGATTATCATTACGTCTCCCGACACCCCGATTGAACATGCCGCCAGCTTGATGGTTGCCAACAAAATCGGTGGCTTGCCGGTTGTCGATGAAAATGACCGTGTAGTAGGTATGATCACCGAGACGGACATTTTTAAGGTGTTCGTCGAAATGATGGATGGCAGAGAGGGGGTGCGGTTGACGGTCGATCTGCCCGAAAATCAGGTGCTCTCGTCTGGCTTTGTTGAATCAATTTACCGGCATGGGGGACACCTGGCAGCGTTAGGGACCATTGCCCACGGTGTCGGTAAAGTACGCGTCGTTATGGTCGTACGAGGTATTGCCAGAGAGTCATTAGATGCGTCGCTTCAACTGTTAGGGAATTCCCTGGTCGATGCCTTTGAACTGTCTGATCCAATCGTAGTGCCTATACCTGTCAAGCAGAAGAATGGTAAGCTGAAACTGCCCATGCGGTAGCACAATTCATTCGCTGGTTTACCAGAAGCAACTGCCTCTGTTTCCCTCCTCAAAAGCAGGAGAGCCATCCTTCCCTCCAAGGGCGGCTCTCCTGCTTTTTTCTTCGCCGGAATGCCTGCTTGATTCTACACCAGGTTAGAAGTGTGGGCAAGGTGCTTGTGAAAACACCAACGATAGGTTATGAGAGGGGGTGCCGAGGTATTCAACGTGGATCTTGGGGTCACCGCACACAGCAGTAACCTTCCGTCTGCGCAAGTATGTGGTGATGGGTCTGCTGTGCATTTGAAGTCAGACTGAACTCTGAGAAACGTAACATGTCTACTTTAAATGATCCTAATTTGTAAATGATCCTAATTTGTAGATGATCCTAATTTGTAGATGATCCTAATTGTAGTATAGTCCCACCGAACTGTCTGCGTGCAGAAATGCAGGTAGTTCACAATCAATATAAACATCCCATCCATGTTCTGCTATCACACCCATGAGCGCTTGTAACGCCGTCAGATTCAGTTCGCCGGCAATACCGAATGCCAACCAGGTCAGATTAGCGCTCTGCCGAGCCAGGGGATGTTCAACAATAAGCTCGCCACCTAGTTGCTGCCAACATTCTCCAATCTCGTTTAGTAGAGATTGCTGTCCGTCTGCATCTAGTTGACTCCAATGAGCATGTGGGCGCAGTGTAAACAATCGGTAGATCGCTTCCATTTGGGAATGTCTCCCATCAAGTGGGTAGTTTTTAGAGAATCTCCTTTTACAGCATAGACGAATTGTGCGAAATCAGGTGTGTAGAAATACACAACATTTTGTGAACTAAGACACTGCTGTTGAACCCAAAGTATGAACGTACTGCAAGATCCCTGAAACTATCCGCATCACCGAATGCAAAGTCTCTTGATTTGTAGACGGAGCCAGGAAGTAAGAGGCGGTGTTTACTTTTCCAAAATGTTCTGCACTTTGGCTGCCATCTCTTTCATTGAAAATGGCTTTGCCAGGAAGTGATGTTCCTTCACATCGGCACCCTGCTGAAGTATTACATCTGATGTGTAGCCGGACATGTAGAGCCACTTCAAGTCAGGATCTGCTAGGCGTAAATGTTTGATTAGTTCAACGCCATTCATCTCCGGCATCATCACATCGGTGATCACCAGATCAACTGTTTCTGAACTGTTTTTCAGATACGCTATGGCCTTACTTGGCGAGTCGGCAAGCAATACTCGGTAGCCGATATGTTGCAGAACCTCTTTGCAAAGGATCAGCAACTCATGTTCGTCTTCAACCAGGAGAATCGTTTTTTTCTTCTTTGGTTGCTGCAAAGGTAGATTATAGGCTTCGCTGGTGGCTTCTGCTTCACCCTCATGCTTGGGGAAGTAGACGCTGACGGTTGTCCCTGCCCCTGAGGTGCTTTGAACCTCGATATAGCCCTTGTTTTGTTTTACAATTCCGTAGACAGTCGCCAATCCAAGCCCGATTCCTTGTCCAACACCTTTTGTGGTAAAGAAGGGTTCGAATATGTGTGCAATCGTTGCTTCATCCATACCGCATCCTGTGTCCGAAACAGAGAGGACAACATAGTCAGCAACAGGAGCACCGCTATGGCTTATACTATTCGGATCTCGATTGGTTACGTTGTGGGTTTCGATCAAGATGTGCCCCACACCGTCAATTGCATCGCGTGAATTGACGCAAAGATTGGTCAGCACCTGCGTTATCTGTGCAGGATCAATATTGATCATCCATAAATGATCTGCGGGCATCCAGGCCACAGAGATCGACGAGCCAATCAGGCGACGCAACATGCTTACCATTGACGATATGCTCTCGTTCAAATTCACCGGCGTAGGGGTAATCAACTGCTTACGGGCAAAACCGAGTAGTTGACGCGTTAGATCCGCTGAATGAAGCGCTGCTTTCTCTATGTCATGCAGGCTGCCAATAAGTTTTGGCGACAACGCACTGTCCGAAGAAAGTGCTAGTTCAGTGCGCATAAGAATAATTGCCAGCATGTTGTTATAGTCATGCGCAATTCCACCAGCCAACCTGCCTAACAACTCCATTTTTTGAGACTGCAAGAGTTGCACCTGCAAGTTCTCACGTTCCTCTTCTGCGAGCTTTTGGGCCGTGAGATCCCGTGTGTTGGCAACTACGCCGGCTATGGCATGATCCTTGTCCACATAGGGGTAGTATGTAACCTGCACAAATCGCCGACCGAGTGTTGGGTACTCAAACCATTCCTGAAACTGAATGACTTCACCATTGAGGCAGCGGTCAAACTGATCCTTGATGTGCTGTTCAAAGATTTCTTGTCCCAAGTATTCGGGGACAGTTAGCCCAATTAACACTTCGCGTTTTTTTGCGGAAAAAATCTCATAGGCGTCGTTTACGATGACGTAGCGATACTCGCGATCAAGCAGTGAAATGCCGTCGGGCGTGGAGGAGACAATCTGCGCATACTTTTCGAGATCGCGTTCTGCTTTCTCGTAGGCTGTGAAATTGCGTAGCGCAAGCACGCTATATGTAAGATCCTTCGAGAATCCTACAACTAATTCGTTTGCAACTGAGTCGAAGCTCTCGACTGTAGCGGCGTAAAAGTACAACTTACCGATAGTCTGACTGCGAATACAAAGTGGAAGTGTTAGGCGCGCACTTGCATTGGACAACGCTTCATTGCTCTGTGTTTCGGGGGGCTTTAGATGAACTGGCACTTCTTGAATCTGATGTAAGGTTCCGTTACCAGGTTCAACGAGTGGGCTGATTGATTCAACAGGCACCCAAAACGCCCGAATCGCCTTAAATGTCTCTTCATCACAGCCTGCCCAGAACGTTAAGGGAGCGTCTATATCGGCTTCTTCGACGAGCGTCACCGTCACAACCGAAAAGAGACCGGTTTCAACCAATAGGTTGCAAATGGTTTGCAGTAGTGGGTTCATCTCTGTGGCACATTCCATTGCCCGAACGCACTGAATGAGAACCTCATGCATAGTTTGTCAACTTTTTTCGTGGTTGTAACAGGATAGAAGAAGAACAGGCTTCGTCAAAGGCGGTTGCTGATCCTACATGATGGCTAAACACCGATGTTTATGGGGAACTACTCACCGCAGCCACTTGATCTTCACATAGAAATGGTCTTCACACAAAAAATACCACACTACTTTCCCCAGTTTTCAAGTGGAACTACGGGAAGTTACAGACGAGATCCTGTTTGTGGTGGAACGCGTCAGACTGCCCCGCCTCATTTTCGACTCAATTCACGAATTGGGGATACTGGCTGATGCGGCTCTACGTTACAGCCGTCAAATTCCGGCTATTCAGAGCGTTATGGTTGCCGGTGGTGCAGAGTTGAGCCCACCGGCTTTGGAACACGAGGAGTTAGTGGAGACACTTTCGCGGCCGGCCATGTGCAGGAATTGCTTTCAACCGTTGGGGTGTCGATCTCAACAGGTTCGCCAACAAAATCACATAAGGACGCAGGAAAACAAAAACCGCCGAAAGCAGCAAATGTGCCCCGACGGATTTGGGGCTTGGTTCGATCCCCGTGTTGTTGCAAGTTGGAGGTGCAAGTTTAGTAGGTCGGGTGGGAGTCGAACCCACACGGGTTTCCCCGACGGATTTTAAGTCCGTTGCGTCTGCCATTCCGCCACCGACCCGTGGACGTAATATAACACAGCATTTTATCTTAGTAGACGCTGAATGTAAAGACAGTGGAGATTCTATTTCTGGCTTCACCGCAACTTGGGATCGAGGACGTCGCGCAGGGCGTTACCCAGAAGGTTGAAACCGAGCATGGTGACGAAGATCGCCAACCCAGGGAAGTTGACAAGCCATGGCGCGGTGCGGATGTAGCTACGCGCCCCCGTGAGCAGAAAGCCCCACTCTGAGGACGGCGGCTGCGCGCCCAACCCCACGAAACTCAGCGCTGCCGTCGAGAGGACCGCTGCCGGGAAATCCAAGCTGGCCAGCACAATGATCGAAGGCAGGATGTTGACCAGCACATGACGAAACATGATGCGATGGGTTGGTGTCCCCACGGCGCGGGCGGCAATAATGTATTCGTTCGACTTCACACTGAGCACACTGCCACGCACGAAACGTGCCCACCCAGGCACATACGCCAACCCAATCGCGATCAGCGCATTCTCCAAACTAGGACCAATCGTGGCCACAATTGCCAGCGCCAGCAAGATGTAGGGGAAGGCCAGCCCTACGTCGATAATGCGCATGATGATCAGGTCCACACGGCCGCCGTAATAGCCGGAGATCAGGCCGATGGTTGTCCCCAATGTGGCGGCAATCAGGATCACCACCACACCAGTTTGAATCGTGGTGCGCGTGCCGTAGATGATGCGGCTAAAGAGATCACGTCCAAGATCGTCAGTGCCGAAGAAGTATGTGCTGTTGGGCGGCTGTAGTGCATCCACCACCTTAATGGCGTATGGGTCAAACGGCGCGATCCACGGCGCAAAGATGGCGGTGAGCACCAGCACCAGCACAATCAAGCCGCCGATCTGCGCCGGGCGTCGTCGGAAGAGCGCAACCAGCAACACCCGCCAGCCGCTACGTTCCGCCGGAATCAACAGTGTGGCCTCATACTGTAAAGAACCGTTGCCGAGGACAGGCTTTTTGAGGGGAGCCGCAGACGGTTTACTCATAACTAATCCTCGGATCGAGCATACGGTAGACAATGTCTACGAACAGATTGACAACGACGTAGGTAATGGCGACGATGACAATTACCCCCTGGATCACAGGAAAGTCGCGCTGAGAAATGGCGCGCACCGCCAGTTCGCCAATGCCATGCCAGGCGAAGACAGTCTCGATGATGAACGCACCGCCCAGCAGACCGCCCACTTGCAACCCCAACACTGTTACCGTGGGGATCAAGGCGTTCTTAAGACCGTGACGGAGCACTACCGTCGCTTTGCTCAGCCCCTTTGCCCGTGCCGTGCGGATGTAGTCGGAGTTGAGCACCTCCAACATGCTGGAACGTGTCACCCGCGCCTGGATGGTGGACGCGATCAGCCCCAATGTCAGTGCAGGCAGCACTAGGTGGCGCAACGACCCCGATCCCATTACCGGGAACCAACGTAACTGTACCCCGAAGAAGTAGATCATCAACAGCCCAAACCAGAAGGCCGGCATCGACAGCCCAAAAAGCGCCAGAATCATGGTGACGGTGTCGATCAGGCTGTCGCGGTAGACCGCCGCCAGGATGCCGGTGATCAACCCCACAGTGAGGGCGATGGCCAGGCTGGCGAAGGTGAGGATCAGCGTGTTGACGTAACGATCTTGAATTTCCACCAGCACAGGGCGGCGTGTGCGCACCGACGTGCCCAGATCACCCTGTACGACGCCTGCAATGTAGTTGACATACTGCACCGGCAGCGGCGCATCCAGCCCCAGCTCGCGGCGAATCTCTGCCACTGTCTCCGGGTTCGGCGGCATCTGCCCCAGGAACATAATCTCGATGGGATCCCCTGGAATCAGGGCGCGCATGAAGAATACCAGGGTCAACACCCCCAAAACCACAGGGATAAGCAAGAGCAGACGACGGATCAGGTAAGCGACCAAGAGATTATCCTCATAGAAAGAAACAGCCGACGTGGAGCGTTGGAGCGTTGGAGCGTTGAAACGTTTAAACGTTGGAGCGTTGAAACGCTTAAACGCTCCAACGCTTAAACGCTTCAACGCTTCAACGCTCCAACGCTTCAACGCTTCAACGCTCCAACGTTTAAACGCTATCTCACTCGCCGAACCAGACGTCTTCCAACGTCAGCCCGAACGTGGCGTCGTAGCGCAGATCGTTGACATTGGCGCGGGAAGCCGTCATGTACCAGTCTGAGGTGAAGGGGATGACGATGGCCTGCTCCAGGATGTACTGCTGTGCTTCTTTCACGTACTCTAACCGCTGCACCGGATCCATCTCGGTGTCGGCGGCGTTGAGGATCTCGTCCAGCGCCGGGTCGCAGAAGAGTTGCTTCCAGCCTGGGCACTTGAAGAGCAGCGAGAGGATTACCGGCTCGTTCCACGTCCAGCGCATTACGTCGAAGTCGAACTCGCCTTTGGGCATCTCGGCCGACATGGTGCCGAAGTCGGTGAGTTGGATGGAGATTTCGATACCCAGATCGGCCATGTTGGCCTGGATAATCTCACATTCGCGCTGCTTGATGTCGAAAGGATAGGTCCAGCAGGTCCACGCAGCGGGGGTGCCGTCTTCGATGCCCTCAATACCATCTGCTTCGCGCATGCCGTCGCCGTCTACATCGCGCCAGCCCAGTTCGTCGAACATGGCCGCAGCGGCTTCGGGATCATACTTCATGCCGAATTCTTCGCCGATGGCCGGATCGTAGCCGGGGTTGCCAGTGGGGTAGGGGTTGTAGTTGATGGTGGCATACCCACTGTAGGCGCCGAGCACAATCGCCTCTTTGTCGATGGCCATACCGAACGCCCGGCGGAACTGTGGGTTGTCGAACGGTGCGCGGGTGTAGTTGAATTCGACAAAGTTGAAGCTGGCTGTGTCTTCGGCCATGATTATGCTGTAGTCGGGGTTGTCCATAAATTGGGGCACCGACTCGCGGGAAAGGCCCAAAATGTTGATCTCGTCGGTTTCCAGCGCTGCAATGCGGGTGCCGACTTCGGGGATGTTCTTGAAGACGATGCCGTCGGCGTAGGGCGCGCCTTTGTTGGTGCGATCCTCACGCACGTTGACATAGTCGGGGTTGCGCACCAGTGTGATTTGAGAGCTGGAGATCCATTCATCGAACATGAAAGGTCCACTGCCTACCGGCGCACGCCCAAATCCATCGCCGAGTTCTTCCACTGCGGTGGGTGAAATGATGCCCAAGTAGGCTGTGCTGGCGGCAAAGAAGAAGGGCGGGTACGGATCGGAAAAGACAAACTCCACGGTGTACTCATCCAACGCGGTGACAGTTTCCATCGGGCCAACCTGATCCTTGGCCGGTGCGGCGGTGGCCGGATCAAGCATGCGGTTGAAGGTGAAGGCCACGGCGTCGGCGTTCACGGGGGTGCCGTCGTGGAACATACGCCCTTCGCGTAGTTTGATGGTGAGCACAGTGCCGTCTTCGCTGCTCTCCCAGCTTTCAGCGAGCAGCCCCTTGGGCAGGCCGTCTTCGCCGATGTAGAAGAGTTCATCGTAGATCCATGCCTGAATGCTCGATGCCGTCGCCATGATCGTCTTGTGGGGGTCGAGGGAATCGGGGTCTTCAATGATGGCAAGTTGGATCATGCCGCCGGGTGTCGGTCCTTCGCTGGTTGTGGCTGCCTCACCGCCGGTGGGGGCAGGCGCAACCGGCTGGCAACCTGCCAGTGTGACTGCCATCAACATCAACAAACTCAGCCACATAGTCAGTCGCTTCATTTCGTTGTCTCCTTTGGTGTAGATGGGTATTTTTGCGATGAAGTTGGTGGTCTACTTCAGGGGTTCAACACTCTAAAACCTACGGAGAGAGCACGCCTAGGTGCGGCTGTTGCCGTATAGACCCGCACCAGGGGGTGCTCACTCCGCACTTTAGGGAAGGACACTAGGTCTGCCAATGTTTCCAGTTCCCTCAAACACCGTCTACGATCCGTCGTCGGTCGTCGGTCGTCGTTCGTCGTTCGTCGGTCGTCGGTCGTCGCTTCTTACCACGTCGCAACAGGATACGTGTACGTCGAGCCGAGCTTAATGCGCGCCACACTGCCGTCACCGTTCATTTCGAAAGTGGCAAGTTCGCCGTTGGCGCCGAAGTTGTTGAGCGCTTCCATGCGGAAGGTGTGACCGGAAAGCGGCGTAAGTTTTGTCATCGCCATTTTGGGATCGGGAAGCGAGGGATCGATTAAGACAAGGCCGGTGTCGAGGAGCATCACTTCGATGTCGCTCCAGACGTTGCGATACTTGCCGGTGTACTGCTGCCAGGACGGGTCGACAACCGCCGCTTCGGCCTTCGGTTTTGCCGCCGCCACCAGCGCCGGGGCGATCCACTGGAACGCTTTGTCGATGTACATCAACGGGTTGCCGTCGTCGGCGTTGGTGAGGACGATGACGCTAATCTTGTCTTCGGTGCAGACTTGGAACTCGGTGCGATAGCCTTGCAGCGCGCCGCCATGGCCGGCCAACGTTTTGCCGTCTTTGCGCCAAACGTAGAAACCCAGGCCACGGCCTGCGCTCCAGTCGGTGTTGAGCCAGTGGACACGCTGCATCTCTCGCAGCGAACTACCCGCCAGAATCTGTGATCCACCCACCGGCCCATCGCGGAGTTGGAGCATGGCGAAGCGTGCCAGATCCTCGACGCAGGAAGCCATGTTGGCGGCCGGCGTCACGCTGCGACAGTCGGTGAAGGGGCTGACGGCGCGTTCCTGATTGGGCAGCCGTTTGCCGTAGCCGGTGGCCAGTTGGGGATGATCGGGGTTGATGGTCTCGACGAAGGTATTGTCCATGCCCAGCGGATCGAGGATCTCAGTGCGAATGTAGTCGACGTACGAACATCCTGAGACGGCGGCCACAATTTCACCCGCCAACGTCAGGCCCAGGTTCGAGTACTTCCAATCGCGCGCCGTGCCCAGGACGGTCTCCTGTTGGGCCAACCGTTCCATCATCTCCGCTCGTTCGGGGAAGAGTTCGCCGTCGTTCCAATAGGCAAAGTCCACTTCACGTGGCAGCCCAGCGGTATGGGTGAGCAGGTGACGAATGGTAATCGGCGGGTCGTCGCTGTGTTTTTCCACCATGCGAAACCAGGAGAGATACTTCTTGATGGGGTCGTCGAGTTGTAAGAGGCCCGCGTCGCGTAGCTGCATGATGGCGGTGGCGGTGAAGAGTTTTGTGATCGAGGCGATGCGGTAGATGGTCTGTGGCGTTGCCGGCGTTTTCTCTGCAACGTCGGCCAGCCCAAACCCCTTCGACCAGACAATCTCCTGGTCGTAGACAATGCCTACCGAAAGGCCAGGTTGCTCTTGATGGGCAATCTGAGCTTCGATCCAAGAAGAAAAGAGTTGAATGCTGGACGCGACTTTGGGATCGTGCAGCAGTTCTTTACTCATGGTGATCACTCAATTCGCATGCGTTGGAAAGAACGGTGAATGGACAGTGGTGGTGCAGACCGAGTGGCACTGGATTAGTGTGCCATCAATCGGCACACCTCACAACTACAATTTTCACAAGGATTGTGGTGCTGTGCTTGTGCAAAGCTGCCGATGAAGGGCGGGAGCATAGATTCTGACGTTCTTTACACCCCACCATCCATTTGCTAGAATGCCAGAGTGCATGTTGCATTTTGTCACCTAGAGAGGACTGTTACTGTGGCTCTTGACTTTTGGCGCAATGTCGCCGTGATCTGGCTCTGCATGCAGGGCTTTGTCCTGTTGCTGATCCCCCTTGCCATCACCTACGGCATGGTGCTGGGGATTAATTGGGTGTTGGCCAAGACGCCGCCGATCTTCCACAAAGCCCAAGGATACAGCCGCCTCGTACGCGACAAGACCGATCTCTACGCAGGCAAGGTTGCCGATCCTCTGATCCGCGCCCACGGCGCTGCGCAGAAGACGCAGACAGTCTGGTCGCAAATCGTAGAATCTGAGGACGATCCCGCGTCTCGTTCGTCCTCGCAGCGTTTACCGAACCGGTAGATTATCCTCCATCCGCCAGAAAGGATTTCGTATGAAAGATTCTCCCCGCATAGGTGTTGTCGTCTTTGGTGTGCTTGTTGGGGCCTTCTTGGGCGGCGCGTTTGCCTGGTTGGCCTCGAATCGAGACACCAGCGACGGCGATCCTGCCATTGCCAATCTCGGTCCGTCAGATTACTTTCAACTGGGCATCGGCGTGTTAACCTTGGCGCGACAGTTCGGTGCGCTGATCCAAAAGACCTAAATTATCTGTAACTGTACAGCCGCTTATCGTAAGGGTTTGCGTGGGGCCGAAACAGATGTAGCTCCATTGACGGGCGCTGCTTCGGCTCCACGCAAACCCTTGCATGCCTGTATAGTTACAATCATTTTTTCACTGTAATTTTAGGACAAACACTTAAAGGAGTCTGAAGTTGACCAGCCAATTGGGAACAGGAGCGCGTCCCCTGCGGGTCGCCATCGTCGGTGCAGGACCGTCAGGCTTCTACGCCGCAGGTGCCTTGCTCCAGCAGAAAGACTATCACGTTTCCATCGATATCTTCGACCGGCTACCCACCCCTTATGGCCTGGTTCGCTATGGTGTCGCCCCTGATCACCAGAAGATCAAATCGGTGATCAAGGTTTACGAACGCACAATGGCTGATTCTCGTGTCCGCTACTTCGGCAATGTAGACCTGGGCAGCGACATCACACAGCCTGAACTCAAGCAACATTACGATCAGATCATCTACGCCGTGGGTGCACTCTCAGACCGCCGCCTCGACATCCCCGGCGAGGACCTGCCCGGGAGTTTCTCGGCCACCGAGTTTGTGGCCTGGTACAACGGCCACCCTGATTTCGTCGACTACGAAGTCGATCTCAGTGTGGAAAGTGCCGTCGTCGTCGGCGTGGGCAATGTTGCCATGGACGTGACCCGCATTCTGGCCAAGTCGGTGGATGAACTTTCGAAGACAGACATTGCCGATCACGCGCTGGAAAAGCTCGCCCACAGCAACATCAAGCACATTCACATCATTGCCCGTCGCGGACCGGTGCAGGCCAAGTTCACCAACCCCGAAATCAAAGAACTGGGCGAGCTGGAAGTGGCCGACGTCATCGTCAAGCCCGAGGATCTCGTCCTCGACGCCGCCAGCGAAGCTGAACTGGCGGCAGACCGCACCACGCAGCGCAACATGGAGACGCTGCGCGAGTTCGCCGAACGGGGTGTCACCGGCAAACCGCGCCAGATCCACTTCCACTTCCTACGTTCGCCTGTAGAAATCTGCGGCGACGGTCAGGTGACCAGTGTACGCATGGAGAAGAACCTCCTCGTCGCCAAAGAAGACAACTACATCGCCTGCGAAGGCATCGGCGAATTCGACGATCTGCCCGCCGGTCTTGTCTTTCGCGCCATCGGCTACCGCAGCGTCCCGATTCCCGGTGTCCCCTTCTACGATCGCTGGGGGCTGATTCCCAACCAGGGTGGACGGGTCACCGCCACCCACAAGGGAGAAACCGTCCCCGGTGAGTATGTTGTGGGGTGGGCCAAGCGTGGGCCGACGGGTATTATCGGCACCAACAAGCCCGACGCCGTCGAGACCGTCAACCTGATGCTCGAAGACGTGCCCAACCTCACACCCGTCGCCGACGCCAACCCATCTGCTGTGGTGCAACTGCTCCAGAGCCGCAACGTCGATTACATCAACTTCATCGACTGGCAATTCCTCGACCAAGTAGAAGTCAAGCGCGGCGCACCGCAAGGACGGCCGCGCGTCAAGATCACCGACGTGGACGAGATGCTGGATCTGGTCCGCTCGAAGCAGGGGGAAGAGTAATACAAATAAAAAGCGCCGGTCATTCTTCAGAACGACCGGCGCTTTTTGATTTAGTCCCCTACCGCACCATGGCATCCATCAACTTTTCCAATGCCTCTGCCGGATCGACACACCGCCCGCAGTGGATCACCGAGGGCTGGATCACCGTGCTGCGCGGCGCTGTGAGCCAGTGGAAGCGATCCGCCAA
The DNA here is from genome assembly GCA_016124945.1 of bacterium. GTDB lineage: Bacteria > Chloroflexota > Anaerolineae > Caldilineales > Caldilineaceae > RI-153. The sequence goes on from WGMT01000024.1 coordinate 206,215, forward strand.
CGGCAACGCACCAATCGGCCCTGCACCCCTCGCAATTGCAGGGATCAGCGCCAGGTGCTCTACGGCTACGTCAATGTCAAAGCCCGCCGGGGCCAGCGCCGCCAACCGTGGACGGTTTAACTCGACGCACGCATCCAGAAAACGCCGCGTCCGACAGAAGAGGATCACGCCGGCGTTAATAAACTCGCCCCGTTCCACCGCCGGCACCACACGGATCACCGCATAATCGAACGACGTCGGACGCAGATTAGAGGGCTGTTCGGGCACGGGCCGCCTCCTGCAAAAAGGCGTCGGCGGCATCCCGGCGCGCAGACAGATACGCTACGTAGCCCTGTCGGTGCGCGTCTACGTCCTCGAAGAGCGTTTCACCGCCCAACCACTGCTCGGGGACCAGATCGACGATGGCTCGAATCAGATCGTCTGAAAGCAAAGGACGTAACTTGCGATCCGCCTCGTCCAGGTGATCGGCCAGTTTGAGCAGCGTGTGTTGCCGGATCATGGGGAAAGGGCTGCCCACGCGCTCACGGAAGCCGTCCCAACTGTGGTGGAAGTAGAGCGACGCCCCATGATCGATGAGCCACAGATCGTCCTGCCACACCAGCATGTTCACATTGCGCGGCGTCCGATCCACATTGGTGACGTAGGCGTCGAACCAGACGATTTCCGATGCCAGCATTGCATCCGGCGGCGGCGCCAGGAGGATGTTGAAATCGAAGGCGTTGCTCAGGTAGCGTAGCCCCAGGTTAAGCCCGATGCTGGCTTTGAGCAGATCCTGAATTTCAGGATCACCCTCCGATCGGCCCAGCGTCTCGTCCATGGTCATTAGCACCACTTCCGGCACACGAAAGCCCAGCGCACGCCCAATCTCACCAGAAATCAACTCCGCGATCAATGCCTTCGCACCCTGGCCGGCGCCTACAAACTTCATCGCATAGAGCGCGCCGTCGTCGGCTTCGACCACGGCAGGCAGCGATCCACCTTCACGCAACGGCGTTACATAGCGTGTGGCGAACACAGTACGAATCGATGGCTGCTTCATTCAATCTCCCAGGGGATGGTTTCGGTGCACAACTCCACCTATGATAGACTTGGTCTGTTGTGCCGTCAACAAAAACGACGATTTAAGCAGACGCAGAATAGAACGCGGATTGGGCGGATTGAGCAGATGGTTGCAGATTCATCAGGAATTTCTGCTTTAATCCGAAAGATCCGCCCAATCCGCGTTCTATCTATCCGCGTTCTATTTATCCATTTGAGAGAATCTCATGACATCTACCTTGCAGCCGGAACACCTGCGCGAGTCGTTGAAGCAGGTGATCGACCCTGAAATCTTTGAAAATATCGTAGATCTGGGCCTTGTCTACGGCGTGGCTGTGGAAGAGGCCGATCACGTCGTCGTCACCATGACGTTGACCACACCCCACTGCCCTATGGGGCCTGAGATCATTGAAAGCGTCGAGAAGACAATCATGTCCGAAGGCGCGCACTCCGTCGCCGTGAACATTGTGTGGGAACCGGCGTGGACGCCCTTCATGATGACCGATGAACTCAAAAATCAGTTGGGCATTGCCGAACCGGAACCTACGCTGGAAATCGATCCACCACCGCCGCCCCCACCTGCTCCGCGTAAGCCGGAGAAGAAGGGGCTATTCTCCCGCATTTTTGGATGGTAGAAAGGCCATCGCCACTGTATGTCTCCCCAAAAGACCCATCGAACACAGATCTTCGCACACCGAGGCGCCAAAGCCGTCGCGCCGGAAAATACCCTGCCCGCCTTCCAGAAAGCACTGGAAATGGGCGCCGCCGGCGTGGAATTAGACGTCCAATGTAGCGTAGACGGCGTCATGGTTGTCCACCACGACTTCACCGTGGATCGCCTTACCAATGGCACGGGCAAGATCGCTGAACTGTCCTACGCTCAACTTGCCCAACTCGACGCCGGCAGCCATTTCGACGTCTCCTTTGCCGGTACGCCCATTCCCACACTGGAGCAGGTCTTCGATCTCATCGGTGACCGTTGCCAGGTGAACATCGAGATCAAGTCTATGGCCTGGGACGGCGGCCCCGAAGTCGAAGCCGTGGTGCGTTTCGTCCAACAGCGCAAACTGCACGATCAGGTCATCGTCTCCAGCTTCAACCCGGTTTCCCTCATTGCCATGCGCTGGCATGATCCCAAGATCCCGTTGGGGTTGCTCTACCACCAGGCGCTGCCCATCTTCCTCAGCCGCGCGTGGACAGGTCCACTCATTGCGCCGGAAGCGTTGCATCCCCACTACACCCTCATCGACGCCGCCTACATGCAATGGGCGCGCAGCCAGGGTCACTTCGTCAACACATGGACGGTCAACGACCTGGCCGAAGCGCAGCGTCTCGTCGATCTGGGCGTAGACACGATCATTTCCGATGTACCCGATATGCTGATGAAGGGGATCGGGGACTAGGGATCGGGGACTGGGGACTGGGAATAGGATCTTCCCACAACGTTCGATTGAATTTTTTGTAAACACGGATTGGAGGAAACACGGATCGGCAGGAAAATCTGGTTGCGATCCGAGTTTTTTACGAACCGTGTTTAAAACTTCTGTGACCAATTGCGCGACAACCGGCTCGACCCAATCTTTAATCATCATTCATCTTTTCAAGTGAGCACCCATGACCGATCTCACTTCGCTCTCTTCTCTTTGGCGGCCAGAGTTTCCGGGGCTGGAACGCAGTACGTACATGAATACTTGCTCGTTGGGCCAGCTCAGCCGGCGCTCGATTGAGGCGATGAACCGCTACATGGAGCTGTGGATGAGCTACGGCGCAGCGGCCTGGTATGAACTTTGGCTGGGCGAAATGGCCGACGCCCGCGCCCGTTTTGCCCGCCTCATCAACGCCCAGCCCCACGAAATCGCCATCCTGCCCAGTGTGGGTGTGGCGCTTAGCATCATCGGCAGCAGCCTCGACTATGATCACCGCAACGAAGTCGTCATCACCGAAATGGACTTTCCCACCATCCCCTACCAATGGATGGCCCGCGGTGAAGAAGGGGCCGACGTGCGCCTGCTGACCAGCCCGGATCGCATTCACACGCCGCTGCAAGCCTTCGCCGATGCCGTCAATGCGCGCACGGCGCTGGTTGCCACCACACACGTCTACTTCACAAGCGGCTGGATCCAGGACATCGCCGCCATCAGCCGCTTGGCCCACGATGCCGGCGCGCTCTGTGTGATCGACGGCTACCAGGCCGCTGGTCAGATCCCGGTGGACGTGAAAGCCGCTGGTGTCGACGTCTACCTGAGCGGGGGACTGAAGTGGCTGCTGGGTGGGCCGGGCATCGTCTTCATGTACGTGCGTGAGGAACTCATCCCCCAACTCAACCCGACCACCACCGGCTGGTTCGCCGCCAAAGATATGTTCAAGTTCAACCCCGAACGTTTCATCCGCGCCGAGGACGCCCGCCGCTTCGAGCCGGGCACGCCTGCCGTGGCCGCCGTCTACACCGCCAACGCCGGCATGTCCATCATCGAAGAGATCGGCGTCGACGTGGTGTGCGCGCACACCAAAGCGCTGGACGCCGACCTGATCCAGCGCCTGCGCGCCGCCGGTTTGGAACCGCGCATCCCCGCCGATCTGGAGCGCCACGCCGGGATCGTCATGTTGCCTGTGGACGATCCCGCCGGGCTGGTGCAGGGCTTGAGGGATCGAAACGTGATCATCGATTATCGTCCTGGCGCGGTGCGGCTCAGCCCCTACTTCTACAACACCGTCGAAGAAAACCAGATCCTGGTGGACGCCATTGTCGACGTTCTGAAAGGCTAGATCATGTCCGAAGGCAAGATTCGGGCCGTTGCCATCGCCGTCATCCGCCGCCCCAAGGACGACGCGATTCTGGCCTGCTATGGGGACGATCCCAGCGATGGGCGCAGGTTCTACCGTCCACTGGGCGGGGGGATCGAGTTTGGCGAAACCAGCGACACCGCCGTCTACCGCGAACTGCTTGAAGAGACCGGGGCCGAAGTGAAACCGCTACGCCTGATTACGGTGACAGAGAACATCTTCACCCACCGCGGCCGGCGTGGACACGAGATTGTCTTTATTTGGGAGTGTCAACTGCTTGATGAAGCCCTTTTCGAGATCGAAGAAATCGTGATCAACGAAAACGGGGCACTGGAAGTGGCGCACTGGGTTCACCCGGATCGCCTCGCCGCTGATGGTATCCATCTTTACCCCGCCGAGCTGCCACACCTGCTTCGTGTGATACGCAAATGACCGAAGTAACCACCACCGCCGGCGCATCCGGCAAGATCATCCTTTTCGGTGAACATGCGGTTGTCTACAATCGACCGGCCATCGCCGTCCCTGTGACTGAAGTCGGCGCAACCGCTACGGTGACAGACCGATCTGTGGGCAATGGCTGTCTGATCATTGCTCACGATTTGCAGCGTGAATTTCTCCTTTCCACTGCCGCCGAGGACGACGCCCTCGCCCTCATCGTGCGCCTGACGCTGGCCGAACTGGGGCTGTCGGCCGATCCCGATTGGCGAATCGAAGTGCGTAGTACCATTCCCATTGCCAGTGGACTGGGAAGCGGCGCCGCGGTAAGTACGGCCATTGTGCGTGCCATCCACCGTCACGTGGGGCGGGCGGCATCGCCCGACGTGGTGAGCGCGCTGGTCTACCGCAGCGAGGAAGTCCACCACGGCACGCCCAGTGGTATCGACAACACCGTCATCGCCTACGAGCGGCCCGTCTGGTTTGTGCGTGGGGAACCGATCCGATCCTTTGTGCCGGCGCAGCCCTTCCTCATTGCCATCGCCGACAGCGGCATCGCCTCGCCCACCCGCCAAGCTGTGGGCGACGTGCGCCGGGCATGGCAGGCGCAGACTGCGCAGTACGAAGCCTGGTTCGACGAGGTCGGCGAGATTGTCCACGCTGCCCGCCGCGCCATCGAGGACGGCAACGTCGCCCAACTTGGCCCGCTCATGGACGCCAATCAGCGTCTCCTCTCCCAAATCGGCGTCAGTTGCCGCGAGTTGGATCTCCTTATCGACGTTGCCCGCGCCGCCGGGGCCGCCGGGGCCAAACTCAGCGGCGGTGGGCGTGGCGGCAACCTCATCGCCGCTGTAGACGAAAAAACAGCGGCGGCGGTCGCAGATGCGCTGACCGCCGCCGGGGCGAAACGTGTGATTGTCACAGAAGTGAAGAATGAAGAATGAAGAATGAAGAATGAAGAATGAAGAATGAAGAATGATGATTGGGGAGAGGCTGTACCGTCGTCGATGCCAGTTGCCGCAACAACGGTCTTTACCCAATCATCATTCTTCATTCATTTCTTAACCCGCGCTTCTTCCCCCTCCCGCACATAGACCAACTTCCCCCCCACCACCGTTGCCACAACTTCCAGCTTGTCGTCGAGGATAACCAGATCTGCGCGGTAGCCCGGCGCGAGGACGCCGATTTCGTGGTTGAGTCCTAGCGCGGTGGCGGCGGCGCGACTGGTGACGGGCCACGCTTCGGCTAACGTCCATCCTGACGCGCTGAGGAAGTTGCGCAGCGCCAGATCCATGGTGAGGATCGAGCCGGCCAGGGTGCCGTCGGGCAGACGGCAGGCGCCGTCTTTGACGGTAACAGGCTGGCCGCCCAGTTCGGTGTCACCTTCGGGCAGGCCGGCGGCGCGGATGGCGTCGGTGGTGAGCAGGGTGAGATCGGCTCCTTTGCAGCGGGCCAGCACCTTCATCACGGCGGGGTGAACGTGGATGTTGTCGGCGATGAGTTGGGCGAAGACTCGGTCGTCGCTGAGCACAGCGCCCACGACGCCGGGTTTGCGGTGGTGCAGGCCCGTCATAGCGTTGAAGGTGTGGGTGGCCTGAAGCACGCCGCGATCTATGGCGGCGATGGCTTCGTCATAGTCGGCGGCGGTGTGTCCCATCACCAGGCGCACGCCGTGGCGGCGGGCAACGTCAATCAACGCCGCTGCTCCAGGACGTTCCGGCGCAAGGGTGATCAACTTCACCGGCCCGGCGTTGAGCAATTCCTCAAGTTCGGCCAAATCGGGATCGCGTACATATTCTATGGGCTGCGCGCCGGGAAATTCGGGGCTGAGGAATGGCCCTTCCAGGTGGACGCCCAGTAGGCGTGCGCCGGGTAGTTCATCGGGATTGACACGGGCGGCGTTGCGTACTGCCTCTAGCGTTGGGGCGGCGGGCGCCGTCATGGTAGTGGCGAGGAACGCTGTGACGCCGCGGGTAGCGATGAAGCGGCTGATATTCGCCAGCGCTTCGGATGTGGCGTCCATACAGTCGCTGCCGTCGCTGCCGTGAATGTGTACGTCCACAAAACCCGGTAGGATGGTGCAGCCGCTTGCGTCGAAGATCGGCCTGTTGTCTTCGGCGAGGAGTGCGCTGTGCAGCGTTTCAATCCGACCCGTCGGCGAAAGGGTCAACGCTGTGGGGGCAGGCTTGTTGCCGACATGTCCGTAAATGTGATCTGCAATGACAGTTCGCAAATCGATCAAAGCCGAACTTCCCCTGCTCATTGGGGCGCCTGTCTTTCAGCAGAAACGACAGGGCGGGGCAACCAGAGGATAAAGGTGCTGCCGACGCCTTCGTGGCTGCTGATGTCTAGATAGCCGCCGTGAAGACGGGCTACGTGCTGGATCAGCGCAAGGCTAAGGCCGGCACCGGGCATGGTGCGTTCGTCGCGTTCGGCCTGTTCAAAAGGACGTTGTAGCCGTATCACCATTTCGTCGGATATACCGCGGCTTTCGTCGGCCACTTGCAGCCCCAGGTAGTTGTCGGCGTGGACAACACTGAGCCATACGCGTTTGGATTCGGCGCGGCGGTACTGAATGGCATTTTCAAGCAGGTGGACGACGGCACGATGCAGGTAGCGGACGTCGCCGTTGATCTTGTCTGTGCTGTCTGGGGTGGAAAAGACAATTTGGATCTTGGCGGCTTCGGCTTCTTTGGCCAGGGTGGCGGCGGCATTGGTGAGGATCTGTTGCGCCGTGAGTGATTCCGCCGTACCGGGCAATTTTTGGCGGTATTGAATGTCTGCCAGCATCAGGAACTTTTCAACCAGATCCTGTAAACGATGCCCCCCTTCGAGGATAGCATTGGTTGAGACGCGCAATGTGTCGAGATCCAATTGATCGCCTGCTACTTCGGCCAGGTACTCGGCGTAGCCCAGGATGAAGGTCAACGGTGTACGGAACTCGTGTTGCAGTGTGCGCACGATCTGGTTGCGTAGTGTGTCCATCTGCACCTGGGTTTCTTGGGCCAGGTTGCGTGAACGGCGCAGGGCGTTGTCTACCGCCACGGTTAGATCTTCAGGATCGACCGGTTTGACGAGATAGTCTTCGATGCCGATGCTCTTGGCCTGGCGTTTGTCTTCGGGCGAGGAGCGTGCGGTGAGAAAGATGAAGGGCAGCGTGCGTAGCTGTTCATCGGCGCGGGTATGGCGGAGCAGGGTGTAGCCGTCCATCTGCGGCATCATAATGTCACAGAGCACCACGTCTGGGCGTGTTTTGCTTAGGATGTCCAGTGCCTCTTTGCCGTTACCGGCGGAGTGAATCTTATAGTTGTTCAGCTCCAGAATGTCACAGATGGCGTTGTTCATGGCGGGGTTGTCTTCAACAACCAGAACGGTACCAGCGCTAGATTCCGTCATTGGTCTGCGTCGCTTTCTCGGTTATTGCCAGGTGATCAGTGGCAGTATCGGTTGAATTGGCGTGTGGGGATGCCGGCCGTGTTGTGGGTAGCCAAACAGAAACGATTGTGCCTTTTCCTACCTTGCTTTCGAGGCGGATGGTGCCACCGTGAAGGTCCAGGATCTCTTTGACGATGCTCAGCCCAAGGCCGACACCAGGAATTCCACGTTCTGTGGCCTCTGCGCCGCGGAAGAAGCGTTCAAACAGGCGAGGTAATTCGTGGGGGAGAATGCCCATGCCGGTATCTTGTACGGTAATCTGCACGCCCTTATTGTGCGACAAGTGGGCAGAGACTTCAACTTGCCCACCTGGATCTGTGTAGGCGATGGCGTTGGCAAGAAGTGTCCCGATGACCTGGTTGATCTGGCTACGATCTGCGTCGATTTTGAGTGGATCGTCGCTTTCTACATCGTCGCTTTCTACATCGTCGCTGTCTACATCGTCGCTGTCTATATCGTCGCTTTCTACATCGTCGCTGTCTATATCGTCGCTGTCTATATCGTCGCTTTCTACGTAGTGGAGAGTGATCCCTTTGGCCTGGGCTTGTCTTGTGTACAACTGGCAGACATCGCTCAGGAGAACGGTTAGGCTGAAGGTTGTGACTTCAAAGAAGATCCCCTGGATGCGTGCTGCGTTCAGCCGTGACAGATCAAGTACAGATTCGATAAGTGCGTTGAGCTGCTGGGTTTCGATTTGTAATGTCTGTAGATATTCGTCGTGTTTGTCGGCACGTCCTCGGCGCAGGAGATCGGCATAGAAACGGATGTTGGTGAGCGGCGTGCGCAACTCGTGGCTCACGTTGGCAATGAACTCCGACTTGAGCCGATCCAATTCTTGCAGGCGCTCGTTGGCTTCTGCCAGTTGACGTGTTCGTTCGGCGATGCGGTGTTCCATGGTATCGAGGATCGAAGAACGGTGTAGCGCCGTGCCGATGATGTCGGCGATGGTGGCAAGCAGGTGTAAGTCTTCCGCCCCATAGACGCGTTCATGGGTAAAGCAGTAACCGGCAATCACACCCATGACAGTCGAGCCGGCAAAGACAGGGGCAAAAATGGCTGTGATGGGCTGTACGCCCAACATCACCCAGTCTTCGAGTATTTCTGGGTGTGCCAGCGGATCGTGTGGATAGTTGCTCGAAAGGTAGGGTAGTCCTGTCTGCGCGATGTGGCCGAAGATTGTACCATCGTGTGGGAATGTCCGCTGTGTGGTGGATGGTTTGCCGACTTCGGCCACTAGGTTGAGGAGATTGTTGCTGTCGAACAAGCAGAGTCGTACTACATGACAATCGATCGTTTTTTGAATGAAAGAGAGGCTTACATTGATGATGGCAGACTGGCTTTCCAGCGGGCGTAGGGTTGCCGTCAACTGGTTGATCGTCTCCATTTCTTCAACGCGGCGGCGTGTCTCACAGAGGAGTTGGTTCTTCTGAGTGGTCATGGCCACGGCTTCGGCAATCTGGGCGATGGCTGTTCCGCTGATGTCGTTGGCGGGTGGCAAATGCCAGAGCAGGCGCAGCGATCCCAATACACGTTGATTCACTTGCATGGGTATGGCAATCTGGGCGGCGAAACCTTGTGCGCTATCGATTGCCTCTAGACGTAACATCGTGCCGACGGCATCACTTCCTGTTTGAAAGATCTGCCCCTTTAAATTTGATTGCAGTGCCAGGCTTTCATGAATCGCAACTGTGTAGCGACTTTCAGCAATGCTGCCGTCCTTTTGATAGGTGCGACGAATGATCGATGCTTCCAGTTCGTCGTTGTCGAAGATGGCAAGCTCTACGGCATCACACTCTGTTAAGGCGCGCAAACCCCAGTCGATGGCAGGCAGAATTTCTGAGACGGCTGATGTTGCGTTGAGCCGGCGCATGATTTCGCTTACTGTGGACTGTTCCTTGGCGGTGCGTCGGCTTTCTTGTAACAATTGGGCATTGACAATCGTCGTTGCCGCCTGGTTTGCGAAGGCTTGTGCCACTTCGGCCTCTCGCGGCCCGTAGGTGCCTGGTCGGTGACTGTCTAACGTAATGCAGCCTATGAACCGGCCGCGATGGACCAGAGGCACCGCCATCCAACCGCGTATCTGATTCGTTTCTCCCCACTGTTGAAACCACGAGACTTGTGAGACATCTTCTTCGAAGAATGGGATACGCTTGCGCATCAGCCAATGTACTTTGTCGTCGATTGGAAATGTCCTGTTTAGCGATTCTTCGGGGTTCGGCAGACCGATTTGGGCAACAGCTTGTATGGCATTGCCTTTGAGCAGAAAGCAGGAGGTACTGTCAAAGGGGACAACTTGCTGCAAGCGTTCTAGTAGTTTCTGGAGCAAATCGGGTAGATCCAGATCAAGGATAAGCGTAGAGGTGGAAAGGCGAAGCGCTTCAGTAACTTTGTAGCGGTTCTGTTCTGCAGAAAATAGCCTGGCGTTATGCAGCGCCATGGCAACCGGCGCCGCCACTGCTTGCAAGGTGGTCAGCATTTCGGCGTGGAAGAATCCTGTTTGGGTACTGGATAGTTGCAGCACGCCAATCAGTTGATCATGGACGATCAATGGGAGCGCTGCTGTGCTCCGTACTGTACTGATAATGCCAGATAGCGGGATCCAGGACGGTGCTTCATCGACGTTTGCCGCAATGACTGCTTTGTGGTGTAAGGCCACCCAGCCCGCTGTCCCGTGTCCAACGTTCAGGAATGGATAATCTTGTGTGTTGGATCGTGCCGGCACACCGTCGGCAACCACTGCATAGAGGAGCAGTTTGTCGGGATTTACCGGATCGATCAACATGATCTCGCCGAACGCTACATTGAAGACGTTTGTGGTCAACAGTACGGCCCGCTCAGCAACCTGCTGAAGATCCAATGTTGTACTGAGGTCTTGGTTCAACTCGAAAAGGAGTTCAATGTTGCGTTTTTCAATGGCAAGCGAGTCGGCCAACTGCGCCTTTTCCAGCAACAACGCCGCCTGTTTGATGAGGGTCTGTGCCAGGTGCGCATCTTTGTGCTGAAACTTGGTGTCACTGCTTGCAAAGACAACAGTGCCTACCAAAGCGTTGTCCACAGTGACCGGTATCGCCATCCATCCATCAATCGCCAGATCGCCGAAAATGCAGTGAATGTCGGATTCATCCGGTGACTCGCCCTGTAACAAGGGTTTCATCGTTTGTTGTAGGTGCAGGTAGCCGGGGGCGTGTTGGATTTGTACCGTTGTGCCGGGAAGGTGCGGGAATTCTCGGCGCGTTACAACGAGTTGAAGCAGACCAGCATCTTCTAAAAAGACACCGGCTGCTTTGAATGGCAAGAAGGGTTCCAGATCTTCCAGTATACGTTCGAAGATTGCGGCCAACACTTCGTAGGGTGGATTTGCCTTCATCGTAACGCCTTATGGTTTGAGGCAGTTTGTGCTGGTGATGCGTTACGTCGTTGCAGGCTTCAAATAGATCACCGCTAGCGGCGGCAAATTGATCTCGGCTGAGTGAGACCCGCTCTGCCAGGATATCTCCTCAGCTTCGATGACATTGGTATTGCCGATACCGCTACCGCCATAAATGGAATTGTCGCTGTTGAAGATTTCGGTGTAGCGCCCGCCGTGTGGCAGGCCGATTCGGTAACCAAGGTGGGGCACAGGTGTAAAGTTACAGATCACGACCAGATAGTCGTTGGGGGCTGCCGCTTTGCGCTGGAAGCTGATAATCGAGTTGTCTATGTCCTGAAGGTCGAGCCACGAGAAGCCCTGCCAGCTTGTGTCCACTTCGTGCAGTGCTGCTTCGGAAAGGTAAAGATGGTTGAGATCCGCCACATACTGTTGAAACTGTTGGTGATTTTTCTGTTCGAGCAGATGCCAATCGAGGCTGTTGGCTTCTGTCCACTCGCGCCATTGACCGAACTCACCGCCCATAAACAGCAGTTTCTTGCCGGGGTGGCCGGTCATGTAACCGTAGAGTGAACGCAAACCTGCAAACTTGCGCCAATGATCGCCTGGCATTTTGTCCAGCATCGACTTTTTCAGGTGAACCACTTCGTCGTGGCTGAACGGGAGCACAAAATTCTCGCTGAACGCATATACAAGGCTAAAGGTAATTAAACTGTGGTGATATCGGCGATAGATGGGATCTTTCTCAAAGTACTTTAGCGTGTCATGCATCCACCCCATGTTCCATTTTAGATCAAAACCCAGGCCACCGGTATAGGTCGGTCGGGAGACCATGGGCCAGGCGGTGCTTTCTTCGGCAATCGTGAGGATGCCGGGCGCATACTCATGAGTGGCTTCGTTGAAGGTACGGATGAAGTCAATGGCATCTAGGTTCTCGCGTCCACCGTATTTGTTGGGCACCCAGTCGCCGGGTTCACGGCTGTAATCGAGATAGAGCATCGACGCCACCGCGTCTACACGCAGGCCGTCCAGGTGATAGTGGGTTAGCCAGAAGATGGCACTGGTGAGCAGAAAGTTGCGCACCTCGTTGCGACCAAAGTTAAAGATTTTGGTGCCCCAGTCGCGGTGTTCACCCTGGCGTGGATCTTCGTGCTCGTAGAGATGAGTCCCATCGAAAAAAGAGAGTCCATGTGCGTCACGGGGGAAGTGGGCAGGCACCCAGTCGAGGATCACGCCGATGCCGTTCTGGTGACAATAATCCACAAAGTACATAAAGTCTTCGGGCGTGCCAAAGCGGCTGCTTGGCGCAAAGTAGCCGGTAGTCTGGTATCCCCACGAACCGTCAAAGGGATGTTCGGTGATGGGCATCAGTTCGATGTGGGTGAAGCCCATCTTTTTGACATAATCGACCATGTCGTGGGCCAGATCGCGGTAATTGAGGAAGCCGTTGTCCTCGGGGACACGTTTCCAACTTCCCAGGTGCACCTCATAGATGTTGATCGGTTGATCCAACTTTTGCCGTTCCGTCCGCTCTACCATCCACTTGTCGTCTTGCCATTCATACTTGTTGATATCCCACACCACCGAGCCGGTGGACGGGCGAACCTGGGCGTAAAAGGCATAGGGATCGGCCTTGTCGACCTTGTAACCCATGTAGCGGGATTTCACCGCATATTTGTAGTCGAAGCCTTCGATCAGATTGGGGATGAAGATCTCCCAGATGCCGCCGTAGGCTTGCATGGCGTGGACACGGTCGTCCCATCCGTTGAAAGGACCAATCACGCTGACCCGTTCGGCATTGGGGGCCCACACGGCAAAGTTGACACCGGCAACGCCGTCAATGGTGCGGAAGTGTGCGCCCAGTTTTTCGAAGCTGCGCAGAAATCGCCCTTCGCCGTGGAGGTGACGTTCGAAATCGGTGATATACGGCTCGTTGAATCGGTAGGGATCTTCGATCTCGTGTTGGCCGCCGTCTTTGCCTGCCACCACCAACCTATAGGCGATTTTCTCCGCTCGATCGGGCAGATTGGCCTGGAAGATTCCGGCCGGGTGAACCTTCGTCATGGCATGCTTTTCGCCGCGTTCGATGTCCAGCACCCACACTTCGGTATCAAGTGGACGGAATGCGCGCACCACCAGCTTGCTTACATCGCCGTCGTCGGCAACATGTTGCCCAAGCACCTTGTACGGCGCGCCATGATAACCGCCTGCGAGTGCATCTAATTCCGATCCGGCAGGGGCAAACTTTATCACAGGTTCTTGCTGTGTTGTTTTGGGTTTCATCAACTTCTCTCCTTCACAAATTCACAAGTTCGTCAGGTGCTTGGGTTACTCTTCTTCGGGCCGCACGGGCCTTACACCGCGGATCGCTCAGGTCTTCACCAGATTAACCCAAGCGTCAACCACATCGAAACCGCGGCTTCGATAGAGGCGCATGGCGTTGGGGAAGAGGGTTAAGTGTGTGTGTAATGACACCGTTTTGATGGGGCCTCCGCTTCGATCCATGCCCTGCATCATTTCGTTTAGACCCCGATCCAGCAGATAGGCTCCACCACGCCGACCGCGCAACTCCGGATCAATGCGGAAATTAACCAGCGCCATCTTGCCCACTGTGTGCATGGGATACCAGGCGATCTGCCCACGTAGCCTATTATCTCCGTCGATCAGGCCAATGCCGAAGTAGGGATTGCCGCCATTATCGCCCCATCGGCTTACGCTTGGGAGTCTGGTCGCTTCCTCGCCGGTGAAGGGGTTGTCGTGGTTGAACTGGATCGGGCGGATACCGGCCGCGGCCAGCGCCGGCGGAAAGGACGGCATCGCCGGTGGTTCGTCGCTGCGCTCCAGCGACACATCACCGATCTCCACCGAAAGGTAGCCCCGTTTCGCGAGGAAGTCGATCACTGTGCTTGCGCCGGCGCGTATACCCATGCGCTCGGTACTACCGAAAAATGGCTGGCGTGGCCCTTCCACCGCACCGTAGACGGCCTGTGCGTGGCCCGCAAAATGAACCGGACAGTAGTAGAGCCAACTCTCGGCGGCCTGTAACAACCGGCTGCCGATGCCCTGCCGCCGTAACGCAGGCGCCACATAGAGTAGAGCAATGGTGTGGTGTGCTGGCCAGTTGGCGTATGCGCCTGTGTTGGGCGGCGGTTGCAGCGCGTGGACAATGCCCACAAGGCTTCGTAGGCCAGATGGGTCTTCGTGCCAGGCAAGGATCAGCCCCGCCGGGTCGACCACCGGCGATGCGAGCACACGTTGGGCAAAAGTGGCTTCATCGATGGGGTAAAAGTTAGGCTGACCGGCGAAAGCCTCGTTCCAAAAGGCAATGAACGCCGTCAGATCGTCCTTCGCGAAAGGACGGAACAGGGTACGCGCCGTTGCCATTATCGTCTCGCTCGTTCCAGCCCGGGCACCATGTAGTCGCGCACCACCACGTCCCAACTCATTTGCTCGGCCAGGGCAGTACCGCTTTGGATTAGCGTCTCGATTTCGGCGTGGGTTTTGGGCAGTCGTTCAAAAATGCGTTGCGCTGCGCCGTAGCTGTTGATCGATTCGATCCAATCGCGTGTCCCCTGGCCGATGCCGAGGGCTTCCCAAGGCGTGTTGAGCGGATGCTCGGGTGGCACGCTGACATAGTCGGCTACAACCATATTGCGCACAGTAGCTGGATCCAGCCCGGCGCTTTCGGCTGCCCGGCGCACAAACCCCACACAGCCACAGACATTGGAGACACATGTAATCGCGCCGGCGTTGAGTGGTTCCACCTGGGCGATGCCGAACGGCTCGTAAATACTCTGCCCAAACTCCAGATCGCTGCCCTGGCGAATGTCGGCAAATTCCATCTCTTCGGGCATGCGTTCACCGCAACGTTCCCGACTCCAGCCAAATTGGTTGACAAAGACCACGCGGCTGTTGTGAGCGCTGCGGTTGAACGGCTCCACACCGTTGAAAAAGAAGCTTATCTCTTGATCGATGAGATCGCCGTTGTCGCTGCGGTGGCCGATGGGCCAGCCATATTGGGCTTCCCAGGCGCGCACCCACTCGGGGCGACGCCCGGCAGGCACGCTGGTGCTCAACACAAAAAGGACGGCGCTCTTGCCCGCTTCGCCCAACATTCGATCCAGGTGTTCCATCACCCGAATGTCGCGCCACAGCGCTTTTGAGAGCACCAGGCGTGTCACATGAGTGAAGACATAGTCGGGCACATAGCCCAGCAGTCGCTCACAGTACTTTTGCAGCCGCCGTTTCGATTCCAGCCGAGCGGGCAGGGTGATTTCGTCTACGGTAATGCCGTTGTAGACGAGGTCAATGGGCGCGGTGCGGAAGCCGCCGCCCAGGAAGCGTAGTTCGTCTACCACCAGATCTCCTACAGCGAAGATGTTGTCACAGCGCAGGGCCTGGCGGATAATTGGATCTTTGAAATAGTGGCTCTGGTCGCCGAAGAGGGTGGGCAGGTCTACCGCCCAGGTACGTCCTTGGAAGAGTGCGTTGTAGAAGCGGGTGTCGTGCCCTTCGTGCTCTTCTACGAGTAGACGGGCCGTAGCCGTCTCGTGGGCATAGAAAATCGTGCGCCATTCATCTGGTTCGTTCATCTGCGCCGCGAAGACAAGCGGCATCCCCAACCACTCGTGCGCGAGGATGAAGCGGTCGTTGGGCGCAAGGTCGGCGTCCACTTGCAACGCTTTCAGTGCAGCAAAGAGGGGCTGCGCAATACTGAAATAGAGGTTGAATTCACCGTCGTGGCTGTAGCGGCTGCTGTCGATGCCGTAATGCTGCCACACAAAATAGCGGAAGCGGTTGATGGGATCCATGTTGGGGTTGCTTGCTTCGATCAGGATTACCTCGTGATCGTTGCCGCCGAAACGGCGTACCCCGTAGAGCATAGCTACGCCGTAGGTCTGTTCCACCGCTTGCAACGCCTGCGCAATAGACGGTTCCACGTTGTCGAAAATGCCGTGCAGGCTGGAGTAGCGGATAGTCAACCGGTTGCGCGGCGTGGTAAGCCGCTCCATCTGTGTCGTGTCCCAGCCCATCATGGGGCCGGCCAGAATGCTACGATCCACGGCCTCGTTGTACGCTTGCGCCGACAATAACCCATCCAACACTGCGCCAATCCCACCTACCTTAACGCCTGCCTCATGGGTGGCATGAATTAACAATGGAATTCGACCGGCCACACAGATCTCCTCCGCTAAATAATTACGTTCCTGTATTAAGACACATGGTAGCACAGAATGGACATGCGTGGTAGCAGGGCGAACAGTGCCAGGCACGGGGCCTGGCCTACCTGCTTTGCTAGACGATGTACTGGCCCGTGCCTGGCACTGTTCACCACAATTTTAAGTGCTCCTGAGCGGATACCGCTCCGTTGTCCTCTTTGCTATCCTGCTAACAGTCGCTAAGAACTTACTTCTGTATTATGATCTGAAAATCCCGCTGAAAGCATAACACCCACAGTAGGCTCAACCTACGTTATTGTTTTCAGTATATCCGGCTGATGCGCTAGTTCTCCCCCGATGGCTTCAGTGCGCCGATTTTGCATTGCGCCGGTCTCTATTGTCACTTTTTGTGTTGGAGAAGATCCTATGTCATCGCGTGTCGCGTCAGATGCCCATTCGCTGGGGCGGTTACAAGCCTTTTGGTGGTTCTTTTTGTTGGCCGAAAGTGCTGTGCTCGTCTCCTGTTACTGGTATCTCTCTGTCCGTTTTCACCTGCCCGCTGGACCGTTGGCCGGCGCGGAACGTTGGCTGCTGCTGGCGGCGCTGGTGATTGGGATTGAACTGTGGCTGGTACGTCGCAACCTGCGTAAGAACCATCGGCGCGGTGAAACACATTTGTTACCCAGCCTGGGTATCGGCAACATGCTCACCCTCACACGGGGATTGGCCTATGCGCTGATGGCAGGTTTTCTTTTTGCGCCGAGACCTGACGGCTGGCTGGCCTGGGCGCCGGCCATCCTTTACAGCGTGGCCTGCTTCGCCGACTTCTTCGATGGCTACTTCGCCCGCCTCACTGATCACAGTACGGTGTTGGGAGAAGTGCTCGACATCGAGTTCGATGGGCTGGGGATCCTGATTGCAATTTCGTTGGCCATTCAATTTGGGCAACTGCCCTTTTTCTTCCTGCTCATTGGATTGGGGCGTCCGCTCTTTGTGTGGGGACTGCGTTGGCGGGCGCAGCGCGGGCTGCCTGAATTCCCCATGACGCCTAGTGCCAATCGGCGCATTGTGGCCGGTGTACAGATGGGCTTTATGATGTTTGTACTCTGGCCTGTCTTTACGCCGCCATTCACCTACCTGGCGGCGCTGCTTTTCGGCGGCCCCATTGTGGCGAGTTTCCTGCGTGATTGGTTTGTTGTCATCGGTTGGATCGATCCGACGTCGGAGGGTTACCGAAAGACACACGGCGCGATCCGGCAGATCCTCTTTTCGTGGCTACCGCTCTTCTTACGCTACACCGCCGCCGCGGTGACGGGGCTGATCCTCTGGCGCGTCTTGGGCGATATGTCGATATGGTATACGTTGCCTCCACCGTTTAGTGCGATTGCACCCGGGATTACCGTTGCTGTTCTTGTGCTGGGCACAAGTGCTGCGGCGGCGGCGTTGCTTGGCATCGCTGGGCGCGTCGTTGGTGTTGTCTTCGTGCTGGTTGCGTGTGTGGATGTCCTTGCCCGTGGGTTGGGATTGGACAACGGCTTTCTCTTCAGCGCTGCCGCCACGTTGGTCATGATCGGCACCGGACGCTTTGCACTGTGGACTCCTGAAGAGTACATCTTTAACACCCAAACCGGGCGGCGAAAGTCTGCCTAATCCAAAGTGGAACGTTCTGCGTGAAGACCCGTTCGATTCCGTTTGTTGAAATTGCCATCGGCCTGTTGTTACTCTTCTTCCTGTGGTTTGCCCTGCGTTCCGTTTCGCCTGCCGCCGTGTGGGCGGTTTTGCAACGTACCGAACCCTGGCAGGTGGGAGGGCTACTTCTTTACAACACGCTGATTGTCTTCCTCCTTGCCAACCGTTGGTGGATTATTCTGCGTGGCCTGGGTGAGCGTGTCCCTTACCTGCGTTTGGTCGAGTTTCGCCTTATCGGCGCCACCATTAGCCAATTGACCCCCGGGCCGCAGTTTGGCGGCGAACCGGCGCAGATCCACCTGCTCACCCGTGCCCAGGTACCGGCAGCGAAGGCCATTGCCAGCGTTACATTGGAGAAGGCGTTGGAATTGGTGGCCAACTTCGGCGTGTTGATGCTACTCATCCTCTACGTGCTCTTTGAAGGCGTCTTTGGTAATTTGCTGGGGTGGACGGCATCTGGGCTTGCTTTCGGGCTTTTGCTGCTGCCGCTGGCGCCGCTGGTAATGCTCTGGTGGGGAAAACGGCCTGTTTCTGTGCTCCTCCGTTGGGGAACCCGCCTCCTGCCCAGGCGCTGGCGTTTCCGTGTGCAGCAGCGTATCGCCCCTGCCGTCTTCAGCGCCGAGGAGACGATCCACGATCTGCTGCGCCGTCGCCCACGTGTGGCGGCGCTGGCGTTGGCCGCCTCGTTTTTCAACTGGGCGGTCATGATCACCGAATATTGGATCGCCACAGAAGTGTTGCACATGAACCTGGCCTTTGTTGAAGTGATCGCCCTATTGGTCGCCGCGCGTATCGCCTTCCTCTTGCCTATGCCTGGTGGTTTGGGCACCCTGGAAGCAGGACAGCTCTTTACGCTGATATTGCTTGGTTACGACCCGGCCCTTGCCATCGGCCTCAGCCTGCTCATGCGTCTGCGTGATCTGATTGTCATCTCGGCAGGGTTGATCCTGGCCTGGCGCAACGGCTGGAGACGGCGTCGCATACCGGAACTTGCACCCATCGACGCAGGTTTACAGCCTGTAGAACCGGTGGTAGAGTCGGAGTAGAGTCTACTGTAATCCCCATTCAGCTCCTGAACTGGTATACGCACCACGCACTACACTTAACAAAACCACAACCCCATCCACCAACCACAATTCAGAAAGTAGATCCCATGTCTTTACCCAGCCGAGAAGAAGCCTACGCCCTGCTCTGCGAGTGGGTGGAATCGGAGAGTTTGCGCCGTCACATGTTGGCGGTGGAAGCCGCATTGCGCAGCTATGCCCGTCACTATGGCGAAGATGAGGAACTGTGGGGGATCACCGGCCTGCTACATGACCTCGACTACGAACGCTTTCCCAACATGGACGACACCGAGAACGGCCACCCGCGCACAGAACTGCGTCTTTTCCGTGAACGTGGCTATCCGCCGGAACTGATCCACGCCGTAGAAGCACACGCCACCTTCCTCAACGTGCCGCGTGAAAGCAAACTAGACAAGGCGCTCCTCGCCTGCGATGAGATGACCGGCCTGATCCTGGCCTGTGCCTATGTTCGGCCGTCGAAAAACCTGCGCGAAGTACAGGTCAGCTCAGTGAAGAAAAAGTGGAAAGACAAAGCGTTCACTGCCGCCATCGACCGTCAGGAAAACATGATGTTTATTGAAGAGCTGGGGGAACCCTTCGACGAGCACGTGGGGCGTGTCCTTGTGGCAATGCAGGAGATTGCAGAGGAACTGGGTGTGGCGGGAGAAACAGCATGAAGGAAGAACAATGATTGTGTAGAGAAATAGGTTCCCTAGTTTGGCACCCGTTTCTCCACATAATCATTGTTCTTCCTTCTCTCATCTAATTCCTGTTTGCGCTGTCGGTAGAGCAACTCTTCCAACATTGAACGCTGCGTCGAACCGATGTCGGCCAGCACACCGAATAGGAAGATCACGAAGCCGACAGTGAGGAGTGTGCTGCCGATGGTCACCGACTGAGCGAAACGATCCGCGGCAGTGCCGCTGAGAACGCCGGCAATGAAGAAAAAGAAAAACCGCCCCAACAGGATTAGCCCCGCCAGCACAAATGGAATTGCCAAGAACGAAAAAGTGCGCAATGGTTCGTAGAAAGCGTAAAGCCGCAGGATCGTCGCCGCCGATCGTTTGACATAGCTCCACGAACTGCGCATCAGTCGCGACTCGCGCAATGGATCGTTCACCTGAATGGGGACATGTGTCACGATCAATCCCTTTTTGCCCGCCTGAATAATCGTCTCCAGCGTGTAGGTATAGCGTGTCAACACAATCAATCGCAGCGCCGCCTCTCGCGAAAAGGATCGGAAGCCACTGGCAGCGTCCGGCACATTTGTCCCCGACGCCATGCGCACCACCCAACTTCCCCACTGCTGCAACACCCGTTTCACCGGCGAAAAATGCCCGATGGAATGGGTCTGCCGGTCACCGATGACAATGTCCGCCTCCCCGTGCAGGATCGGCTGCACCAGCGCGCTGATCTGATCCCCTGGATACTGGTTATCGCCGTCGGTGTTGACAATCACATCGGCCCCGGCGCGCAGCGCATAGTCGAGACCAGTTTGAAAAGTAACCGCCAGCCCTTGATTGCGATGGTGGCGCACAATGTGGTGAACACCCAGCCGTGCCGCCACTTCCGCTGTCCCGTCTCGGCTGCCATCGTCGATTACAAGATATTCCAGGCATGTCACACCGGGCACTGTGCGCGGCAAATCGGCCACCACACGGGGCAGCGTTTCGGCTTCGTTGTAGCAGGGAATCTGAATGATTAAGTACATGCTCTCGATTGTAGCATAGAAGTTGGGGATTGGAGATTGGGGACTGGGAGGCGAATGGACAATCCCCAATCCAAAATGAATGTGAACGTCGACCATTTTTGATAGAAATATCACCACTGTGGTATGATTTTCAGTCGGTATACAGATATGCCGCGGTATCAAAGCGATGCCGCTACAAATCATTCACGCCCTGGGACTATTGAATGGGGTGCTGCGTCTAGCGGACGTGGTGCATTCATAGGATGAACAGGGCGGACGATCAAACCCTTGGAGGTTGAACATGGCTGCAGTAAGCATGAGGCAATTGCTCGAAGCCGGTGTCCACTTTGGGCATCGCACCCGCCGTTGGAATCCGAAGATGCGCCCCTACATCTTCACTGAACGCAGCGGCATTCACATCATCGACCTGCACCAGACGATGATGCGCATCAACGACTATTACGAGATGATCCGCGACATCGTGGCCGACGGCGGCACCGTCCTCTTTGTGGGGACGAAGCGTCAGGCGCAAGGTACTTTGCGCCAGGAAGCCGAACGCTGTGGTATGCCCCATATCACCAGCCGTTGGCTTGGTGGCACCCTGACCAACTGGAGTACCATCAAGCAGCGTATCGACTATTTGAATCGCCTGGAACGCCGTGTTTCCAGCGGTGAATTCCGCGGCTTGCCCAAGAAAGAGCAACTCGAACTCGACCGTGAGATCGAAAAGCTGAATCGGCGTATTGGCGGTATTAAGACCATGAGCGAACGCCCCGAACTGATTTTTATTGTTGACACCCGGCGCGAAGACCTGGCCGTGGACGAAGCCACCAAGTTGGGCATCCCGGTCATGGCCCTGGTCGATACCAACTGTGACCCCGATCCCATCGACTACGTGATCCCCGGCAACGACGACGCCATCCGCTCAGTGAAGCTGATCTCGCAGATCATTGCCAACGCCGTCGAAGAAGGACGCCGTTACCGCGAGGTGCGCGAAGCCGAATCTGTGCAAACTGGTCGTGTCTCCGACGCCGACCTGGCCGAAATGGAACAGTTCCTCGGGCCGAGCACGCTAGCCAAGTTGCAGGGCAGCCGCACCGTTGAATACGAGGTTGACGGTGGTGAAGATGTCGTAGATGTGGCCGTTGAAGGCGTGAACGACGACGAGGACGCTGCCCAAGTGGATGCATAGGATTGTCCGCATCCACTACCCAGGATGCGTTTTTCAACATTGTGCTCAAGACAGTGATAGATTCGCCCACTGGCCAAACAGCCCCCGACTGTTTGGCCAAGTGGGCGAAAATGTGACAACGACCAAGCAGCGCACTGAACAATACAGGAGTATGAGATGGCTGAGATTACGGCAGGCATGGTGAAGGAACTGCGTGAAGCAACGAGCGCAGGCATTCTCGATTGCAAGAAGGCGCTGGCCCAGGCCGACGGCGATTTCGACAAAGCTGTTGAAATTCTGCGTGAGAAGGGCCTTTCCGCGGCAGCTAAGAAGGCCGACCGCGCCGCCAATGAAGGACTGATTGGCACCTACATCCACCCCGGTAGCAAAATGGCGGGCATGGTCGAAGTCAACTGCGAAACCGACTTCGTGGCCCGTACCGACAGGTTCCAGGAATTAGCCCGCGACTTGGCAATGCAGGTAGTGGCCGCTCGCCCCGATTACGTCAGCCGTGAACAAGTCCCCGCCGACGTGATCGAGAAGGAAAAAGAGATTTTCCGTGCGCAGCTTGCCGATAGCGGTAAGCCTGAGTCGGTGTGGGATCGTATCATTGAAGGGAAGCTCGACAAGTGGTACAGCGAAATCTGTCTCCTTGAGCAGAATTTCATTAAAGACCCCGACAAGACGATTCAATCGTTGCTGGTTGAGAACATTGCTTCAATGGGTGAGAACATCCAGATTCGCCGTTTTTCCCGGCTCGAAGTGGGCGGCTAAACCCGTATACAAGTGCCCAGTCCTTTGTGACTGGGCACTGATCTTTCTGCATATAGTCTAGTTGACAAAGGATCAAGCCCGATGAGTGATCTCCTGAAGTATCGACGCGTGCTGCTCAAACTCGGTGGAGAAGCGCTGGCCGGAGAAGGGGGCTTTGGCATCAACCCACGCCGTGCAGAAGAAGTCGCCCACATGGTGATTGAAATCGCCGAGATGGGTGTACAAGTGGCGCTGGTCATTGGCGCCGGCAACCTCTGGCGCGGCAAACAGGATGGCCTCGATCATGGCATGGAGCGGGTCACTGCGGACCACATGGGCATGCTGGCCACCGTCATGAATGCATTGGCTTTGCAAGATGCCCTGGAACGTGCCGGGCGACCCACCCGTGTGATGACCGGCATCGAAGTTCGCGCCGTGGCTGAACCCTACATCCAACGCCGTGCCGTTCGTCATTTAGAAAAGGGACGGATTGTGATTTTCGGTGCCGGTACCGGCAATCCGTACTTCACTACCGACACTGCCGCCTCGCTTCGTGCCATGGAGATCGACGCCGAAGTGCTGATCAAGGCCACCAAGGTCGACGCCGTCTACGACAAAGATCCCAAGACGAATGCCGACGCCCGCCGCTTTGAGCGCCTGAGCTACATCGACGCCCTGAACATGCGCGTCGGTGTGATGGACAGCACCGCCATTGCCATGTGTATGGACAATGACCTGCCCATTTACGTCGTCAACCTCTGGAATGACGGCATCCTGCCGCAAGTTGTCAAAGGCGAAACAGTCGGGACTGTCTTTTCGGGGTACGCGACTGCGTAATCTTCTCAAACCCCGTGAAATTTGCTACAATTGAACCTAACGTTTTCATTCGCAGCCCCGACGGTGCTGGTGAATGACCGTCAATTGCACAGGCAAGGAGCTTTCGTATGATCAAAGAGGTTCTGAGTGATACTGATGACAGGATGTCGAAGACCATTGACTCGTTGCGTCACGACTTACTGAAGATCCGTACAGGTCGGGCGTCACCGGCGTTGGTTGAGGAACTGATGGTTGATTATTACGGAATGCCGACACCGCTTCAACAGCTTGCTGCGATTTCGGTGCCGGAGGCACAACAATTGCTGATCCGCCCTTACAGCGCCAAGGATATTGCCTCGATCGAACGCGCCATTGCAACGTCTGAACTGGGGTTAAACCCCAACAACGACGGCAAGCAGATCCGCCTCAACTTTCCTTCACTTACTGAAGAACGCCGCCGCGATCTGGTAAAGATGGTCTCCAGGCGAGCTGAAGAGGCCCGTGTCAGCGTGCGTAACGTACGCCGGGATGCCATTAACGATTTGCGATCCTTTGAAAAGGAAAGTATGATTTCTGAAGATGAGCTTCACCAGGGTCAGGAACTCGTTCAGCAGAAGACCGACGCCTACATCAAGCGTGTCGACGATATCATCAAGGACAAAGAAGCCGAGATCATGACGATCTAAGCTTTCGCCAGGTGACAATCGATTGGCCCTATGGCATGGCAGATGAAGGAGGGGTGGGTCTATCTCACCCCTCTCTTTTATATCTGTTTGTGTTTCTATCTGTTTGTATGAAGACGTGTTGTATGAAGACGTGTTGTATGAAGATGTGTTGTATGCATGAAGGCGTAAATTTGCATAAATTGTGATGTTTGCTCCCCTGCATTCACAAACGCATCACAAAAAGCAACGCCATTCCCCCGCGAGGCGCAAAGCCGTCTCAAGCAGAGTTGATTTGAAGGAGAAGATCCGTGACTAGCACAGCGCAATCAGCCTATCCTTCCCTGAGATCGGTTCCCTACCATGTAGGGATTATTATGGACGGCAACGGCCGTTGGGCGAAGTCGCGCGGTCTGATTCGCCATGCTGGGCATCAGGCCGGCGTCAACAATATCCGTCCTGTGCTTGAGGGCTGCGTAGAATTTGGGATCAAGGTGCTCACCATCTACGCCTTCTCGACTGAAAACTGGAACCGACCCGAAGAAGAAGTGAGTGGCCTAATGCGCTTGCTGGGTTTGACCATCCGCCAACGGCTTAATGAATTACACGATCAGGGCGTGCAGATTCGCCATAGTGGGCGGCTTGCAGGGATTAACAAGGAGTTGCAGAAACAAATCCTCTACGCTTTGGACGTAACAAAAAACAACGACCGCATCATTCTTAACGTTGCCTTTAATTACGGTGGACGTAGTGAGATTCTTGATGCCATGCGCCAACTTATCGCTGACGGCGTCTCACCTGAAAGCCTTAGCGAAGAAACGTTCAGCCGTTATCTCTACACAGGCGATCTGCCCGACCCTGATCTGATTATTCGAACCGGCGGGGAATATCGCCTGAGCAACTTCCTGATTTGGCAAGCTGCCTACTCCGAATATTATGCCACACCTACCTACTGGCCGGATTTCGACCGCAATGAACTCTATAAAGCACTTGTGGAGTATAACGAACGTGAACGTCGCTTTGGTCGTGTCCTTGATGCCGAGCCGACTCCGGCCTAAGGTAGCTTCAAGTCAGAATCTATTTTGAAATTTCATCTTAACCATCCCGTCCAGCCGTATGGGCTGAGCCGATTCATTCGAGAGTCGAGCGAATTGCAGTGAAACAGCGCTTTCTGGTTGCGTTGGCTATTATGCCTCCTGTTCTCATCGCTCTCTGGCTAGGAGAGATCTGGTGGGGTGCTGTAATTGTCCTTGTCTCTATGTTGGGTGGGCTTGAGTTTTACGGCCTTATGCGTTTGGGGGGATATCGACCTGATCGACCTGTGGGGTTGATCTGGCTCCTGCTGATTGTCCTTTCGCATTGGTCAGACTTCCCTGTCCCCCTGTTGACATTGCTTACGGCCGGCTTCATCCTTACCCTGATTCGCTCCCTATACCAGACGCAGCAACCCCTCACCAATTGGACAATCACTTCGGCGGGCGCAATTTACCTCGGCGTCATGTTAGGACAGGCGTTGGCGCTTCGTCTTCTGCCCAATGGCCTGTGGTGGACGCTGTTAGCGCTCTTTATCACCTGGGCCAATGACACCTTCGCCTACTTTGTAGGCATCACCATCGGTAGACACAAAATATGGCCCCGTCTAAGCCCGAAAAAGAGCTGGGAAGGGACCATCGGTGGTTGGATCTTTGCTGCTGCCGTCGGCGCTGCCTTCGCCTACTTCACCCCCATCGTCGCCGGCCCGGCTATAGGTGCTTTTATTGGCCTGGGTGGCGGTGTATTGGCCCTCTTCGGCGATTTAGCCATCTCCATGCTCAAGCGACAGGTGGGTGCCAAAGACAGTGGCATCATCATGCCCGGTCATGGCGGCATGCTCGACCGCCTCGACAGTCTCCTCTTCGTCATCCCCTTTGTCTACCAGATCGCCTACTGGCTCACGTAGGTGGTGGTTAGAGATAAGTGATTGGTGATTTGGACCGTGTAGAGACAGCGGTCACCAATTGGCTCATTACACTCTACACACCATCCCAGTCTCGAATCACCAATTACTTCTTTCGTCTGCGACTGGTGACTTGCGCATAGCCATCACGTAGCGCGGACAGGTTACCGGCGATGTCACCTGTGCCGTTGAAGACGGCACTACCGGCCACGATGACGTTGGCGCCGCGCTGTACCACGTCGCCAATGTTGTGCGCGCCGATGCCGCCGTCCACTTCCAGGTCGCAGGTGGGGTTATACTCGTCTAACAAGGCGCGCATCCGTTGAATTTTACTGGTGCTCGTCTCAATGAAGCGCTGCCCACCAAAGCCTGGGTTCACTGTCATCACGAGGACCATGTCCACAAAGGGGCTGATCTCGCGAATGCTTTCCACCGGTGTGCCAGGGTTGAGCGCTACGCCGGACTTGCACCCAAGCTCAATGGTCCGTTGAATTGTCCTGTGTAGGTGAGGGCAGGCTTCCACGTGGACGGTGAGGATGTCGGCCCCAGCTTCGGCAAAGTCGGAAAGATAGCGATCCGCGTCTTGAATCATCAAATGGACATCGAGTGGTAGATCGGTCAACCCGCGCACAGTGGAGACAATCAGCGGGCCAAACGAAATATTGGGGACAAAGTTGCCGTCCATAATGTCGAGATGGATCATGTCGGCGCTACCTGCTTCGGCAGCGGCGATGGCATCGGCCAAATGACCAAAATCGATGGTAAGGATGGACGGGGCGATCTTAACGTTGTGCGGTGTTTTCGACCTCATTGCCGCTTACTTTCTGCTGGTACGGAATAACGGGATAAGAAATCGCGCATAATCTCAGCCACCGCCCAAGGACGGCGAAAGATCAGCGCATGCGGTTGCCCTTCGATCATGTGGCGTTCGGCGTTGGGGATGGCTGT
This sequence comes from bacterium, assembly GCA_016124945.1. Taxonomy (GTDB): domain Bacteria; phylum Chloroflexota; class Anaerolineae; order Caldilineales; family Caldilineaceae; genus RI-153. The sequence goes on from WGMT01000024.1 coordinate 233,162, forward strand.
TTCCATGTCGGCCACAATCTGCTCGGGGAAGAATTCGTCTTCGCTGCCGTGGATGATGCACACCGGCATCGTCCACCTTCGTAGATCATCCAGCGTAAGATCAATGCTCTGTGCCGCTGTCAGTGCGCGGAAAGCCGGCAGGATCACTTCATCAAAGTAGCCGTCGTAATGATGGGGATCGTGTAGTCGGGCTGTTGCTTCTAACCACCGTCCGCCCGCCTTAAAGTTTTCGGGTTTGAGTTTTCGCACAGCGCCGGTGGTGTTGCTGTCGTTGCTGTAGGTGGTACTGACCAGTGTCAACGTGGACGGTTCCACCAGTTCAAAGTGAACAAGCTGTTGCGCCAACATGCCGCCGCTACTTGCGCCGGCAAGATGACCGTCCACTGCGTTTTCGGTCTCCATCAGCGCTGCGATCTGCTGCGCCATTGCGCGGTGATCAAAATCGGGGGGGTACCCCTGTGAGCGCCCATGGCCTGGGCTGTCGGGCAATAAAATCCGGTAATCAGTGGCAAAATCGTCGAGCATCGAACCCCAGGCCGTCCGCCCATTGCTCATGAAGTTGTGCAGCAACGTGAGCGTCGGCGCGGACGGATCCTGGAGGCCGTGAATTTCGTAGTAAATGCTACCGGTTTCTGTTTTGAACCACGCCATGGTCAACCAGGCTTCTGTTCTTCGTGGTGAACGTCTTCTTTGGGTGCTTCAGATTGAATCGGCGGTTGGGGTTGACTCGGTGATTGACTCGGTGACTGGGTTGGTAACTGAGCCGGTGCCTGCATAGCTTGCTCACCAAATCGTTCTATGCCCGCCTTGGCTGTACCGCTGCCTTCCTGGGCTGCACCCATCACCTGGATCACTTCGCTAATGTCGGCCAACGTGATCAACCCCAAGAAACGCCCGGCTTCCTTTACAGCCACCACCTGACTACGTTCCTCCATCATACGATCCCAGACGTCGGCCAGGTTGGTGTCAGGGGTGATCACGGGCACTTCTCTCGCTGGGATCATGATGTCACTAACACGCTGATCATTTGTCCCCGAGCGCAGAGCGTCCACCAACCGTGACCGTGTAATGACGCCTACGAAGTTGTTCGAGAGATCAAAGACGGGGAAATCGGCTTGATAGGTGGTCATGATCAGCTCAACAGCTTTGTCTAGTCGTTCGCTGGTGTAGATTTGGCGTGCATTTTGATTCAGTGCCTGCCGCGCGTAGATGTCCTTAAGCACATGACGACTTTCGACCGCTTCCAGTTCACCTCGCCCACCCACATAGACAAAGAAGGCAATGAGGAGCAGGAAGATGTTGAATTGAGCAATCCCCAGCAACGCAAAGATGACGGCCATGCCTCGCCCCACAATCACAGCGATGCGGGTCGCGCGTACATAGGGCATGGTGAGCGCCATTAACGCCCGCAGCACACGTCCACCATCCATGGGGAAGGCGGGCAGGAGGTTAAACACACCTAAAAGGACGTTGGTCATCGTCAGGTAGAGGATCAGATTCCCCAAGCCTGGCTGCTGCATACGCCTCAGTACCCAGCCGAAGATATCGGTGGCGCCACGCAATTCCCCCTCGCGCATCGCTACTCCAGTTAGGAAGATTGCTACAGGGAGCAGGAGCAAAGCCAGCACAAAGTTCACCGCCGGCCCGGCAATTGCAATTAGAAATTCATGCCACGGACGCCGCGGCATCCGTTCCAGTTGCGCCACCCCACCGATAGGCAGCAGTGTGATATAGGGCACGTTGACATGAAAATACTTGGCCGTTAAAGCATGACCAAACTCATGCAAACTCACACACAAGAAGAGAAGCAAGATCACCGCGATCCCATATAGCGCGCCTACAATTGGATCTCTGGCCGCCCCACTGTAGATAAATGCACCGTAAACCAAAATTAGCAGAAAACTCCAATGAATCTGAAGCTCAATCCCCCAGATTCGTGCGATTTTCAAAGAACCGCCCATGAACAGTCAATCCTTTCTTGCAAAAGATCAGCGACCACCTGTCAGCAGGTACTCCGGCTCACCGGCGTTGCACCCTGCACACGGGCAAGATGCCCGCAGGCTGGCGAAGCCGTAAATGCCATTGCCATGTCCATCAGCCCAGCTAAAGCGAATGGCGTAATTGCCCACCAATTCTGCGTTCTCAACGACTGCACTGGGCAATGGACCACTCATCAACCGCAAAGGATCATTGGTTGCCTGTTCACGTTCTTCAAGGCAGGTGGCACAAGGACAGACCTTGCGTAGCCAGGGCAACCGATAGCGGCTTATGTGCCCATCCGCCCATTCCACGGTCAACTGTGCCGCTTCACGGTCAATCGTCAGATCAAGTGGATGATTCTGTTTGGTCACGTTACTGATCATATTGTGTACACTTTCGCTGTTGTCGATGAGGACGGTAACGGAAACGCACGCCCCATCTATCCATCTTACTCACGTAGTGTACTGCCTGCGGTGGGGGGCCTTCCGTTGGTTTGATTCCCCATGAAGGCACTTAACATTTCGATAGGTAAGGGGAAGATAATGGTGCTGTTGTGTTCGGCGCTAATTTCGGTCAAAGTTTGCAGATAGCGCAGTTGCAACGCACCTTGTTCGGTAGACATCATCTTTGCAGCAGCGGCCAATTGTTGGGATGCCTGCAATTCACCTTCGGCATGGATGATTTTGGCGCGTTTTTCTCGCTCGGCTTCCGCCTGCCGCGCCATGGCTCGCTGCATCGTCTGTGGCAGTTCCACGTCTTTGATCTCAACTACGCTCACCTTGATGCCCCACGGTTCTGTCTGTTCGTCGATGATCTGCTGAAGCTGTAAGTTGATCTGATCTCGTTCCGAGAGCAACTCGTCCAATTCACTCTGCCCCAGGACGGAGCGCAGTGTGGTCTGTGCAATTTGCTGGGTTGCGATCAGATAGTTCGAGATGTTCACTACCGCATCAATAGGGTTAAAGACACGAAAATAGCAGACGGCATTGACCTTCACCGTCACATTGTCTTTGGTGATTGCCTCCTGCGATGGCACATCCAACGTTACCACGCGCAGATCGACCAGTTGCATCTCATCGACAACCGGAATGATCCAGAATAGCCCAGGGCCTTTCGCTCCTGAGATACGGCCTAAACGAAAGATCACACCGCGCTCATATTCCTTTACAATCCGCAACGATGCCCGCAAAAACCAGAGTAGTAAAAAGATCGCAATGATCAAAACGGGGAACGTGGTAAACAGGTCTTCCATAAGTTCCTCCAAACATTCGTAATTGGCAAACAGAGAACTTTATTATAGCCTGAAGCGGAAGGAGCGGCAATTGACTCTTGTTCATCTTTTGACGCATTCTAACGCTGTCGGTATCATACTAGAATTCCTTGCTTGGTATCGTAGTCCCCACCTCTTTGAAAGCTGTTTCACATGACCCGTCGCCCTGACCCGGTGTCGAAGAATCGTTATGCTTCGCTGGCGCTTCTGGTTGCAGTCTCCCTTCTCATCCTTGCTCTACTGTTGGCCGGTATACTCCTACTCACCGGAGGAACGCTGCCAACTGTGGTAGAATCGCCCAGCGCCGATGATGCCCAACCCTCTCCTCAGATCCTCGCTGCCCTTACAGCCGAAGTACCGACCCCTTTGCCCACATCCACGCCCACACTAACACCGACTCCGTCTCCTACAGAGGTCGCCACGCCCACTTTTACAGCGACACCATCTGTGCGTACCGTCGTCAACACGCCGTTGCTCAATGTTCGCAGTGGACCGGACACCCTCTACCCAATCGTCACCGAAGCAATACTCGGCGATGCTTTTGAGGTCCTCGGGCGCAATTCAGATGGTAGCTGGTTGCGCGTCTGCTGTGTTCAATCCACGCAAGAAAGCTGGGTGGCCACCGAATTTATGGCGCTTAATGCGCCTGTCGATACGTTGCCGGTATTAGATGTACCGCTGCCACCCGTTATTGCCGAGGAACCATCTATTGCACCTTCCTCCCCTGTTGTCGGTTTGCCAGGAGATGGTGGCTTTGGCGGCCCCGGCGACACGAACCCCCTCACCGGACAGCCACTGCCGGCCTCGCTCAAGACACAACGACCTGTCATCGTCTGTGTGAACAATGACATCGCGGCCCGCCCACACCTGGGCTTAAGCAGCGCCGACGTCGTCTACGAGTACTTGATGGAAGGCTTCGGTATTACGCGCTTCAGTGCCATTTTCTACAGTCAAGGCAGCGACGCCATCGGTCCTGTGCGTAGCGCACGGTTGGTCAATTTTTACCTTGGCGCACTTTATGACGCCGGGCTGGCTTGCTCGGGTGCCAGTGATCGAGTTCGCTTTGCGCTTAAAAACGATGCACCCTTTCCCTATCTTGACATTGATTTAGATGACCCTTCAAATAACCGATACTCTGTTAGCGTAGGCAGCGACTACCGTACACGGATGCGCACCTCTACGCTGTCCCTGCGTAGATGGCTGTCTGAGTGGGGTGTAGACAAGGTCCCGTCTTTGCGCGGTTTCACCTTCGGCGACGTCCCAGCCGGTGGCGCACCCGCCACCCTGGTCAGTATCCCGTATCCAACCTTCACCGGTAGTCAAGTCAGCTACCGCTATGATCCTGGCACGGGGCGCTACCTGCGTTTCCTTGGCGGAGAACCCCATCTCGATGGAAACACCAATCAGCAACTCGCAGTGGACAATGTCATCATTCAGGTAGTGCCCCACGAAGTGACTGACATCATTGAAGATTCACTGGGTAGCCGCAGTATACGACTCAACCTCTTTGGTAACGGCAGAGCCATCGTGGCACGCAACGGTCTTGCTCTCGAAGGAACCTGGCGCAGTGAAAGCCGCGGCGATCTTCCACGCTTCTTTGACCTCAACGGCAACGAAATTCCACTACAACCGGGAAAGAGTTGGATCAGCATTGTTCCCGAAACCTACGTCGTTCCGTACCAATGACAAGGCTTTTGTGATTCGGTGATTAGGTTTGTCCATTTGTTTGTCTGCCCGAGAATGCCTGCCCGAGAATGTCTGCCCGAGAATGTTTGCCCGAGAATGTCTGCACAAGGAGTGGCGGCACGCTTATCCAGCCACACAGTCGCATGATTCGGATCACACGTTCGAGACCAAGTCACCAATAACCAAAGTGTTTCCCAGATTTTAATTTTTGGGATTTGACAAGCCTGCTTTGTTGATCTAAAATCTTCATTTACGTAGAGACTCAATGCCAACCGTCAGGTAAATGCATTTGACTCGACATAATTGGTGGTTTGACGTTCAACAAGCAGATCGGGACTGAACCTTTTACAGAAAATTCGCCCAACTTCGGCTGTGCTGGTAGTTGGGCTTTTGCTGTTGAAAGGCTTCTCCGTGCTTTGTAATCGGTCCCTTGCATAATTTTCGGTGTTAAACTGGTAGTTAGCTTCCTGTCTTTAAAGATTAAATAGAATAGTCTAGACAGACTAATGACCTTTTACTGTCGAAAAACTTTATATAGCGAATCAGTTTGAAGTTGTTTACTGTATAGGCACTCGATGCGAATACTTATCCCAGGCAAGGTAGCCACCCCAGGGATAGTAATTGCAGGGTGCCATATTGCATTTTTCATGGGCGTTGGGCGTGGAAGGAGAAAAGTTTGTGTGCCTAACCAGCACGTAAATGGCTGTTTTCCGCGCACCCTTTGTTGGCCTTTGGCCGGGCACACCCGCCTTTCAGGGTGAAAGTGTACTTTTTTAAGGAGTTGATGCTACATGACTCAAACCGTCCCCAACACGAGGAACGTGAAGGGCAGGACAATGCGCAAGTCCTATGCCCGGACGCCAAACGTGGTCGAGTTGCCGCGGCTCATTGAGATTCAGCTCCATAGCTTTCAGTGGTTCCAAACTGAAGGGCTACGTGAGTTGTTCGATGAGATTTCGCCAATCGTCAGCTTCAATAAAAATTTGGAGTTGCATCTGGGGAGTTTCCGCTTCGACGAACCGAAGTACCCCGAAGAGGAATGCCGTGTGCGCGACATTACCTATTCTGCGCCGCTTTGGGTAAACATTCGGTTGGTGAACAATGATACCGGCGAAATCAGCGAGCAGGAAGTCTTTATGGGTGACTTCCCGTTAATGACTGATTCCGGTACCTTTATCATCAATGGTAGTGAACGTGTGGTCGTTAGCCAGTTGATCCGCTCCCCTGGCGCGTACTTCACGGTCGAAGAGGATCGTAGTACAGGCCGTGAACTCGCTGGCGCCAAATTGATTCCCAGTCGCGGGGCCTGGCTTGAATTTGAAACCAGTAAACGTGATATCATCAGCGTAAAAGTTGATCGCAAGCGAAAACTGCCGGCCACGATTCTGCTGCGCGCCATCGGCTTTGGCACCGACGAAGAGATTCGCCGGCTTTTTGCAGACGTAGATGACGATGTCGATCATCCTTTCATTGAGTCGACGTTAGAGCGCGACACTACGGGCAATCCCACCGACGACTCTCGTAAGGGCGTTGACGATGCCTTGTTGGAGTTTTACAAAAAACTACGCCCAGGCGATCCACCTACGCTGGACAATGCCAAGAGCTTTGTCCAGAATCTCTTTTTCACCCCACGTCGCTATGACTTAGGCCGGGTTGGCCGCTACAAGTTGAATCGTCGCCTACGTCTTGACACGCCGATGAATCAACGCATCCTCTCCAAAGAGGATATGGTCGCTGTGTTGCGCCGTATCATCGACATCAACAACGGCCGCGAACGCGCCGACGACATCGATCACCTTGGCAACCGCCGCGTCAAAACGGTTGGTGAGTTGATCCAAAATCAGCTTCGCATCGGTCTGCTGCGCATGGAACGAGTTGTGCGAGAACGCATGTCGATTCGTGACCCTGAGCAGGTGACACCGCTCAGCCTGATCAACATTCGGCCTGTGGTGGCTGCTACGCGCGAGTTCTTTGGCGGTAGCCAACTGAGCCAGTTTATGGATCAGACCAATCCGCTGGCTGAATTGACCCACAAGCGCCGTCTTAGTGCGTTGGGCCCCGGTGGTCTGCGTCGTGAGCGCGCCGGCTTTGATGTGCGCGACGTTCACTACAGCCATTATGGCCGCATTTGCCCGATTGAGACGCCCGAAGGCCCGAACATCGGTCTGATTGGTTCATTGGCCACCTATGGCCGCATCAACGACTTTGGCTTCATCGAAACGCCGTACCGCGAAGTGCGCAAAACTGTTGAAAACCGAGTCGATGCGCTCATCGGTCACGACTTGGGCCAGGACATCACCGACCCCACGTCTGGCGATGTGCTCTTCGAAAAGGGTGTACAGGTGGATGAGACCATCGCGGGGCGCATCAGCCAGATTGAAGGGTTGACTGAAATTCGCGTGCGCCCGTTTGTCAGTTCAGTCTTCTCTTACCTAAACGCCGACTCCGAGGAAAATGCCTCCATTGCACAGGCATCCTCGTCGCTAGACAAGGTTGGTCATTTTCAGAATCAACGCCCGTCGGCCCGTCGTGCGGAAGAGTTCCGTTTCGAGGACCCTGAGCGCATCAATTATATGGACGTGTCACCCAAGCAGATTGTCAGCGTCTCTGCTGCGCTGATTCCCTTCCTTGAGCACGATGACGCCAACCGCGCTTTGATGGGCTCCAATATGCAGCGCCAGGCAGTCCCGCTGGTCCGTCCTGATGCCCCGGTGGTTGGCACTGGCATGGAATATCCTGCTGCTGTCGACTCCGGCCAGGTCATCGTTGCCAGGAAGGCCGGCGAAGTGGTCAGCGTCACTGGTGCAGAAGTCGTCGTCCAGGAAGAGGATGGTACTCGCCGTTCTTACGCTCTGCGTAAATACAACCGTAGCAACCAGAGCACCTGTATCGACCAGCGCCCTGCCATCAACAAGGGCGATTGGGTGGAAAAGGGCACCGTGCTAGCCGATAGCTCCAGCACCGAAAACGGTGAATTGGCCCTTGGTCAAAACGTGGTGGTTGCCTACATGAGTTGGGAAGGTGGCAACTATGAAGATGCTATCCTTATTAGCGAGCGCCTGGTTCAAGATGACAAGTTCACGTCGATTCACATTGAGAAGCACGAAGTCGAGGCACGCGAAACCAAACTCGGCCCCGAAGAAATCACACGCGACATCCCCAACGTGGGTGAGGACGCGCTCAAGGATCTCGACGAAGACGGCATCATCCGCATCGGCGCTGAAGTAACCCCCGGCGATATCTTGGTCGGTAAGATCACACCCAAGGGTGAGACCGAACTGACGCCGGAAGAAAAGTTGCTGCGTGCCATCTTCGGGGAAAAGGCGCGCGAGGTGAAGGATTCGTCCTTGCGGTTGCCTCATGGTGAGCGCGGTAAGGTGGTCGACGTCAAGGTCTTCACCCGAGACGAACACCAGGACCTACCAGCCGGCGTGGAAATGATGGTCCGTGTCAGCGTGGCCCAGCGCCGCCGCCTCACCGAAGGCGACAAGATGGCCGGTCGTCACGGGAACAAGGGCGTAATCTCCAAGGTCGTCCCGGTTGAAGACATGCCTTTCCTCGATGACGGTACACCAGTGGACATTATCCTCAACCCGTTGGGTGTGCCGGGCCGTATGAACATCGGCCAAATTCTCGAAGCACATCTAGGCTGGGCTGCGTCTCGACTGGGCTTCCTGGCCGAAACGCCGGTCTTCGACGGTGCCAAGGAATTGGAGATCGAATCCGAACTCTCCCGCGCCTGGTTGATCGATGTATCCTGGGCGGCAATCTCACGCCGTGCTTGGGCCTACGTCAGTGAACAGGGGATGTCCATGGAGGAGATGGTCGACGACGGCGACGCTCGCCGACTTTATCTGCTCAACTGGTTGCCTGCACTCGGTTACGATCCGGAACAGCTTTACTACGACGAAACCTACGCACGCCAGTCGGTGTTGCGTGAATGGTTGCGTGAACTGGGCTATAACCCCGAAGACGTGATCCCTACCCAGCATGGACGGGCGCGTACCACGAGCGACTCTGATCTCGCTGCACGCGATGCTGCACTGCGTGAGTGGATGCGCTATCACGGCGGCGACCCGGGCGAACTCATCGGTGAGCCGTTGATCGAAGCCACCCAGTCCTTCAGTCGCCAGGTTGGTTGGCCGACGCCGACCACCGGCAAGCAGCGCCTCTACAATGGCAAGACAGGCGAACCCTACGATTCTGCTGTTACCATCGGCGTTGTGCAGATGCTCAAGTTGCACCACCTGGTTGAGGACAAAGTCCACGCCCGGAGCACCGGCCCGTACAGCCTCGTCACCCAGCAGCCGCTGGGTGGTAAGGCTCAGTTCGGCGGTCAGCGCTTCGGTGAGATGGAAGTGTGGGCGCTGGAAGCCTATGGCGCAGCGTACACCTTGCAAGAAATGCTCACTATCAAGTCCGACGATGTGACAGGACGTGTGAAGACCTACGAAGCTATCGTCAAGGGCGAAGAGATCCAAAGCCCCGGTGTGCCGGAAAGCTTCCGTGTCTTGGTGAAGGAGTTGCAGAGCCTGGCCCTTGCCGTTGAGGTGATCAACGACAAGAACGAAGTCATCCAGTTTGGCAAAGAAGACGCTGAAGAGCGCCTGCCCAAACTTGGCTTCAGCCTCAATGTGCCCGGACCAATGACCCGCAACAGCGAATAAGTAGCGCATAGTAGCTTGCAGATAGCAGATAGCAGTTAGCCGGGAGGACACGTTCACGGCTAACTGCCAACTGCTATCTGCTATCTGCTAACTGCTAAGGAGACAAATACATGGAAGTTCGCGAATTTGATGCCATTCGTATCTCGTTAGCTTCACCGGAACAGATCCGGGAGTGGAGCTATGGCGAGGTCACCAAGCCGGAGACGATCAACTATAGGACATTGCGACCCGAGCGTGATGGCCTCTTCTGCGAACGTATCTTTGGCCCGACCAAGGACTGGGAATGTGCTTGTGGTAAGTACAAGCGTGTACGCTACAAAGGCATTGTCTGCGACAAGTGTGGTGTTGAAGTCGCGCCCAGTCGCGTTCGTCGTGAACGTATGGGGCATATCGAGTTGGCTTCACCAGTTAGCCACATTTGGTATGTAAAGGGTGTGCCCAGCCGTCTTGGGCTGCTGCTCAACATCAGCCCGCGCCATCTGGAGCGTGTGCTCTATTTTGCTCAGTTCATCATCACTGAGGTAAACGAAGATGCTCGCGCTCGCGCGATTCAGCGTCAGGAGCGAGAGCAGCAGATGCGCCTCTCGCGCATGGAATCCGATGTGCAGACGCAGATTAGTACCTTCGAAAGCAGTGCACAAGCACAACTCGACGAACTCGATGCCGACGAAGAAAAGCAGGTGCAGGAACTCGACGACCGCATCAATCAGCGTTCGTCAGAAGCCATTACACAGGCACAACACCTGCAACTGTGGATTCAGCGCAACCTGAGCAAGAAGGCTGACGAGGATAAGAAACTTGATTGGGTGCCAGACGTCATCATCTCTAAGGGTGAAACTGTCACCGCAGATCATGAAGACATTATTAATGAGTATGTCCAGGAACGACTAAACGGTCTCCAATCTGAATCCGACGAAGATAAAGCCGATATCCGTCTCTTTGTCGAAGCCAAGCGCGACCACGTTCGCCAGGAGCTTGATGCTGTCGTTAACCGTCTGCGCGAGGATCTGCATGATCGACAGAACCGTCTGCGCGACGCTATGGACAGCGATCTCGACGAACTGAAAAACCTGGCTGAGCAGCAACTGCTCTCCGAAGCCCGTTACCGCGAACTCTCAGATCGATGGGGCAGCGTCTTCAAAGCCGGCATGGGCGCCGAAGCGGTGCGCGATATCGTCGCCAAGATTGATCTGGATAAACTGGTCAAGGAACTGCGCCGAGAAATCCGCACCACCCGCAGTAAGCAGCGTCGCAAGAAGGCGGCCAAGCGTTTGCGTGTGGTCGAGAACTTCCGCAAGAGTGGCAACCGCCCCGAGTGGATGATCCTGACGGCGCTGCCTGTCATCCCACCCGATCTGCGCCCAATGGTACAGCTCGATGGTGGTCGATTTGCTACCAGCGACTTGAACGATCTCTATCGTCGCGTCATCAACCGCAACAACCGTCTGAAGCGTCTGCTCGAACTAGGCGCGCCCGACGTGATTGTGCGCAACGAAAAGCGCATGTTGCAGGAAGCTGTCGATAGCCTGGTGGATAATGGACGCCGTGGCCGTGCTGTTAGCCGCAGCGGCAAGCGTAAGCTCAAAAGCCTTAGCGATCTACTCAAGGGCAAGCAAGGACGTTTCCGCCGCAATCTACTTGGTAAGCGTGTCGACTACTCGGGTCGTTCTGTCATCGTGATCGGCCCTGAATTGAAGTTGCACCAGTGTGGCCTGCCCAAAAAGATGGCCTTGGAACTCTTCAAGCCCTTTGTGATGCGTCGCCTGGTGGAATACAACTACGCACACAACATTAAGAGCGCCAAGCGCATGGTTGACCGCATGTCACCTGAAGTATGGGACGTGCTGGAAGAGATCTGCCACGAACGCCCTGTGCTGCTCAATCGTGCGCCGACGCTGCATCGTCTGGGTATCCAGGCCTTCGAAGTTGTACTTATTGAAGGCAGCGCCATCAATCTGCATCCGCTGGTCTGTGCTGCCTTTAATGCCGACTTCGACGGCGACCAAATGGCCGTCCACGTGCCGTTGAGTCAGCAAGCTGTTGATGAAGCACGCCAATTAATGTTGGCCAGCAAGAACCTGCTTAAGCCGAGCAGTGGTGAACCTATCGTCGGCCCGTCTAAGGACATGGTCATGGGCGTCTACTACCTTACTGTTGAAGAGGATGAAGACAAGCCCGACGACAAATTGCCGCTCTTTAGCAATATGGAAGAAGCCGAGTACCTGCACAGCATTGGTCGGCTAGGCCTACGTAAACCGATTCGTGTTTACCTCAGCAGCAAATATGACGAAGTGTCCATTATGGATATGGAGTTAAGTGAGCGTGTGCAGTCGGTGCTGCAAGAAGCTGGAATTACCAATGTCGGTCAAGTGATGGATGCCTATCACCAAGGCGAAAATCAAATGATCGATGATATTGCCGGTTTCGGTGCTGCAGCCATGATCGAAGTCCGTAACGCACTGCGTCAAATGAACTTACTCGGTGCGTCGTGGCCTAAGCAACGTCTTGTTCGTACCACAGTTGGGCGTATCATCTTCAACCGTTCACTGCCACAAGAACTCTGGTTCGTCAACGAATTGCTTGACAAGAAGGGCGTGAATAATGTTGTTGAACGTAGTTACAAACACCTGGGGGGAGATGTAACCGCTGAAGTGGCCGACAACATTAAGGATATCGGTTTCCGTTATGCCACTCAGTCGGGCATCACAATTGCGGTCAGCGATATTCAGGTGCCTGAACAGAAGCATGAAATTCTGGAACGCACCACCGAGGAAGTCGCTCAAGTCGAACGCCAGTACCGCCGCGGTCTCATCACCGAAGAGGAACTCTACGAAAAGACTGTAGAACTGTGGACACGTGCTACCGACGAAGTCACCGATGCAGTACGTGAACTGCTGAGCCCCATTGAAGGACTGGGGGCGATGGCACGCTCCGGCTCTACTAAGGGTGGTGTGAACACCGTTCGTCAGTTGGCTGGTATGCGCGGTCTCATGGCCGACCCGAATGGACGTATTATTCCGTTACCCATTCGGTCGAACTTCCGCGAGGGGCTGACGGCGCTGGAATACTTCTTGAGTACGCATGGCGCTCGCAAGGGCCTGGCCGATACAGCGTTGCGCACAGCCGACGCCGGATACCTAACTCGTCGTCTTGTCGACGTTGCACAGGACGTCATCATCACTGAAGACGACTGCGGCACCAACGTCGGTATCTGGATCTACGCCGATGAATCAAAACAGATGGGTCAGACGTTGTCGGAACGTGTCGCCACCCGTGTGCTAGCTGCTGACATTACGAATCCAGAAACAGGCGAAGTACTGCTCCATAAGGATGAAATCCTTGATGAAGCGGCGTTGGGGACACTTTCCCGTCACAACATCGAGCGTGCTTACGTCTTTAATCCGCTTACTTGTGAAGCACGTTTCGGCCTTTGCCAGAAGTGTTATGGTGAAGATTTGGCTCGCGGCGGTACGTGTCGCCAGGGTGAGGCAGTGGGTATCATCGCTGCCCAATCCATCGGCGAGCCTGGCACGCAGTTAACGCTACGCACCTTCCATACAGGTGGTGTGGCTGGTAGCGACGATATCACCCAAGGCTTACCGCGCGTTGAAGAACTCTTTGAAGTGCGCAATCCCAAGGGCGAAGCAGCGATTAGCGAGATCGACGGCATCGTTGATGTTTGGTGGGAAGGTGATCAACGCCTTGTCAAGGTCAGCCGTTCGGAACTCAAGCGCCGTGAGATTGCTGTGCCAATGGGCTACCACGTCATGGTAGAGAACGATGATCGTGTCCAAAGTGATACAGCCGTTGCTCGTGATCCTGAAAATGACGAAATGGTGATCCTGGCCGGCATGGACGGCACTATCTTCATTGAAGAGGATGGCAGCCAGATTATCATCCGCCGCGAAGATGTGGAATCTTGGGAGAGTGATATTCCTGCCAACGCTCGCTTGCGCGTCGAGAAAGGTGACGAAGTCAAGGCTGGTGAGCAGTTGACTGAAGGTTCGAAGATCCCGAAAGAGATTCTGCGCATTCAGGGCCGTGAGGCCTGTCAGCTCTACTTGCTTGAGCAGGTGCAACAGGTCTATCGTAGCCAGGGTGTAGCGATCCACGACAAGCACATTGAAGTGATCCTGCGCCAGCTCCTGCGCCGTGTGATGATCCGTGCTACAGGTGATACTGAATTCCTGCCAGGTGAACTGATCGATCGCTTTGAATTCGAGGATATGAACGATGCCGTCATCGCCAAGGGTGGGCGCCCAGCGAAGGCGGAAGCCGTGGTGCTCGGCCTGACCAAGGCTGCGCTTAACACCGAGAGCTTCCTGGCTGCTGCCTCCTTCCAGGAGACGACACGCGTCCTGACTGAGGCGGCCATTAAGGGGCAACGTGACGAACTTCGTGGCCTCAAAGAGAATGTCATCATTGGCAAACTGATTCCTGTTGGCACAGGCTTCCGTGCCCGGCGCAAATGGGCACAGGAAAAGCAAGATGCCATTGATCTGGCAGCCAAGCAGATGGAAGAAGAGGATCTTGATGAACTGGAGATGATCGACCTAGACGATACCGATCTGGATATGACGGATCTGGCAAGTCTGGCCGAGATGGGCTTCAGTCCATTGGGGATGATGGCTTCTCGCTATAATGTCGAAGAAGATGAAGACGAAGACATCGACATCGACTTTGACAAGTTCAGCGCCGACGACAATGAGGAACTTGATGTCGATCTGAGCTAAGAGCAGAGAAGGGACATGAAAGTCTACAACGCAGGTGAGAAACGTTTTTCTGTCCCTTTTGTGTGGTCGTGGATAGAACTCTGGTAACTGAAAGAGGGGCGACGCCGAATTTTGGCGTCCGTCCCTCTTTTTGCGGCAGTGTGCAAGAATCTCTGTTGCATTCCGTGCCACTTCAATTTGACGTTCATTTTACGCATGTGCTACAATTTTAGATCGTGGGCCTAAGCGGACCCAGGTGTATCATTGCCTATTTGGTTCGTCGTCGTCGCCTTTACGGGCGATGGTCAGGTCTTGCAATCGTTGAAACTTACACTGATTTCAGGTGAGTGTTGAATAACGAATGCTGCCTACCGAGTAGGCGAAGATCATAATCGCGTTTCAAAATGGAGGAATCCTTTGCCAACGATTAACCAGTTGGTCCGCAAGGGCCGCAAGACAAAGCCGAAGAAAGAAACTGCGCCTGCCCTTCAGTATACGCTGAATACACTGGCCGGGCGCACAAAGCGTGTGAAGGGCGGCAACCCACAAAAGCGTGGTGTGTGCACCCAAGTGCGTACCACTACACCAAAGAAGCCAAACTCGGCACTGCGCAAGGTTGCTCGTGTCCGTCTGACCAATGGGATTGAGGTGACTGCCTACATTCCTGGTGAGGGACACAATCTGCAGGAGCACAGTGTTGTATTGGTCCGCGGCGGTCGTGTCAAGGACTTGCCTGGTGTGCGTTACCACATTGTGCGCGGCGCGTTGGATAGTACCGGTGTCAACAACCGCAAGCGTGGCCGCAGCAAGTACGGCACCAAGAAGCCTAAGTAATCGGATAGGGAGAGTTAAGACATGCCGCGAAGAAATCGTCCTGTACGTCGGGATGTGATTCCCGATCCACGCTACAACAGCAAAGTTGTGGCAAAGTTCATCAACAACGTTATGGAACGGGGTAAAAAGAGTGTTGCCCTTAGCATTGTTTATGATGCTATGGATCTCATCGCTCAGCGCACCAATCGCCCGGCAATGGAAGTCTTCGAAGAAGCGTTGAAGAATGCTACGCCTCTGGTTGAAGTAAAGCCGCGTCGTGTGGGTGGTGCAACCTACCAGGTTCCTATGGAGATTCGCATGGATCGCCGCCAGGCGCTTGCTATGCGCTGGTTGATTATGAATTCACGTAGCCGTAGCGGCCGCAATATGGCTCAGCGTTTGGCTGCTGAATTGATGGACACTGCTCGCGGTGAAGGCGCAACTGTGCGTCGTCGTGAGGAAGTTCATCGCATGGCTGAAGCGAACCAGGCTTTTGCTCACTTCCGCTAAGTTGTACGGCTGACCATTTGTTCTGGATCTTATCTGATTCGAACAGGATGAGCGGTACGCCGGCGTTATGCTGTTGGCTTTTGAAGCAACGGCTTCGTGAAGATAATTGATTTGCTTTTTGTGCGGCACAATCTGACCACAATGCTTGTGGCATAAATCGATAGCAATTTACCACCAGCTGTCGTTGATGCCTGAACGTTTTGGCAACCATAAGCCTTGTGGAAAAGAAGTGCCGCGTTGTTTGTGTCCGGTGGCTCTCTGTTCTGAACCGCCGGATGTTTGTGTCCAGGTCTCCCGCATGGTGACATAGTTGCTGGGCTTGGAGGCAATATTGTGAACAACAGACAGTGCAGGCAACGCAATCGTGTCGGTATCGCAGAGGCATCTGTTTTGTAGCAAAATGGTAGGGAACTCATGACAATAGACTTTCCTCTTGAACAATTACGCAATATCGGCATCATCGCCCATATTGATGCAGGCAAGACCACAACAACTGAACGTATCCTGTTCTATTCTGGGCGCATTCATCGCATGGGTGAAGTGCACGATGGAACAGCCGTGACCGACTGGATGGCTCAGGAGCGTGAGCGTGGTATCACGATTACTGCTGCTGCCATCACCACCAGTTGGAAAGACACCAAGACGGGTGACGAAGTCCAGATCAACATTATTGATACCCCTGGGCACATTGACTTCACTGCCGAAGTCCAGCGTAGCCTGCGTGTGTTGGATGGCGGCGTGGTGGTTTTTGACGCTGTCGCCGGTGTGGAGCCACAGTCTGAAACAGTGTGGCGTCAGGCCGATAACTACAACGTACCGCGCATTTGCTTCATCAACAAGATGGATCGTTTAGGCGCCAACTTTCAACGTACGATAGATATGATCGTAGATCGTCTGGGCGCCAATCCTCTGCCAATTCAGTTGCCCATTGGTGCTGAAGACAGTTTCCGGGGCGTGATTGACCTCTTTGACATGAAGGCCGTCATCTTCACTGATGAATTGGGGGCCAAGCCGACAATTGAGGAAATCCCCGCGGAACTGCTCCCGGCAGCAGAAGCTGCCCGCGCTACAATGATTGAGCGTATCGCCGAGACCGACGACGAACTGACCTTGCTCTTCCTTGAAGGCGAAAAGATTGAAAATGATGATCTCGTGCGTGCGCTGCGTAAGGCGACTATCAACAATGAGTTGGTTCCTGTCTTGTGCGGTACGGCGCTGCGCAACAAGGGCGTGCAGCCCCTACTTAATTCGGTGGTGCGCTACTTGCCCAGCCCCAAGGATGTTCCCTCTGTTACCGGTATCAATCCGCGCAACGGGGAAGAGGTAATCCGCAATCCAGATCCCAAGGAACCTTTTGCTGCCCTCGTCTTTAAGATCGTTACTGATCCTTATGTGGGTCGCTTGGCCTACGTGCGTGTTTATTCGGGTACGCTTGAAGCCGGTACCAATGTTTACAACTCCACCAAGGGGCAGCGCGAACGTATCGGCCGTCTTCTCCAGATGCATGCAGACAAACGCGAAGAAATTAAATCCTGCGATGCCGGCGATATCACTGCTGTGGTCGGTCTCAAGAACAGCTTCACCGGTGACACACTCTGCGACTCCGATAACGAAGTTCTTCTTGAATCGATTGAGTTCCCTGAACCTGTGATTAAGGTTGCCGTGGAACCCAAATCGAAGGCCGATCAGGATAAGATGACTGAAGGTCTGCTCAAACTTGCTGAAGAGGATCCTACCTTCCGTGTTCAGTATGACGACCAGACCGGTCAGACTGTCATTAGCGGTATGGGTGAGTTGCATCTTGACATCATCGTAGATCGCCTCAAGCGTGAATTCCGCGTCCAGTGCAACGTGGGGCGTCCACAGGTGGCGTATCGCGAGACTATTACTCGTCCCGTACGTGTCGAAGGTCGTTTCGTGCGACAGTCTGGCGGTCGTGGTCAATTTGGCCATGTCTGGCTGGAATTGGAACCGAACGAAGCTGGCAAAGGCTTTGAGTTCCTTGATAAAGTTGTTGGTGGTACAGTGCCACGCGAATACATCCCTGCCGTACAAAAGGGCATTGTTGAAGCGATGGAAAGTGGTTCGCTGGCCGGTTACCCTGTCGTAGATATCAAAGCCGCACTGGTTGATGGTAGCTATCATGACGTCGACTCCAGTGAAATGGCCTTCAAGATCGCAGGTAGCATGGCATTTAAAGAAGGTCAGCTACGGGGCGGTGCAGTACTACTCGAGCCGGTGATGCGCGTTGAAGCTGTTGTTCCCGACGAATACGTAGGCGATGTGGTTGGCGATTTCTCCAGTCGCCGCGGGCAGATCGAAGGTATGGATTCTCGCTCTACCGGTGCTACAGCTGTGCGCGGTATCGTTCCATTGGCCGAGATGTTTGGTTATGCAACAACCATTCGCTCTATGACCAGTGGTCGGGGTACCTTTACCATGGAATTCGATAGCTATGCACAGGTTAGCGCATCTGTCTCCGAGAAGGTGATCAAGCGCGAATTGGCATAAGGCTAAAAATCGTAGTGCATCTAGGCTAAATTCAAGGCTTGTTGCATTTCGCCACTCTGGAGATTTGTCAAAATCAGTGTCTTCAGGTATAGTAGCCAAGTTTGCACGGTATCTTTGCCGCCTACATTCGTGAGTCTACGCACCGCCGATTTTCTGTCGGCGGTGCGCCTATGCAAACGCATGACAACAAAACGGGAAATTCTCGGTTGAACTTCCCTGTTGATTGTTTTTGAAACAAAATCTAAACCGTACCGATTCCAGTGCATTCTCTGCAAAATTAGGAGAGAACCAATGGCAAAAGCAGTATTTCAGAGGACCAAACCCCACGTCAACGTAGGGACCATCGGCCACGTCGATCATGGCAAGACGACGCTCACCGCAGCGATCACGAAGGTGCTCTCGCTCAAGGGTTGGGCGGACTTTTCGGCATTTGATCAGATC
>WGMT01000014.1 GCA_016124945.1 bacterium
ACGCAAACGCAACGTTGGTCGCGTTGTGAGGATGTCCAATGCAGAACTAATACATCCACACGTCAACGGCTCCCTCCCCGCCAAAATAGACTCAACGAAACCGCATGCTCGACGATTGCGGGGAGGGTTGGGGAGGGGTTCTGCGCCCAATCTTCTCCTCCACCCAATCATCATTCATTCATTCATTCATTCCTATTCTTCTACGAGGTTTCCATGATCGACCCAATCTCTCTCGAAATCCAGTGGCAGCGCCTGGTGGCGATTGCCGATGAGATCGACAACGCCGTGATCCGCACCTCCTTTTCGACGATTGTGGGCGAAAGCCACGACTTCGGCTGCGCCATCATGGATGTTCAGGGTGCGGGGCTTGCGCAGGCGCAATGGAGTCCTCCGCAGTTCTGTACCATGCTGCCCCGCACCACCCGCTCGATGTTGGAAAAGTTCCCGCCGCACACCCTGCACGAAGGGGACGTCCTCGCCACCAACGATCCGTGGATCGGCAGCACACACCTGCCCGACTACAACCTGGTGTCGCCCGTCTTCTACAAGGGCAAGCTCGTGGCCTTTTTGGGTACCGTGGCACATGTCTCCGACGTGGGCGGTCACCTGGGCGATCTTGAAGCACAGGACATGTTCATGGAGGGCACGCGGCTGATGCCCAATCTGTTCTACAAAGAGGGCAAAGTCGTGCCCATAGTCGAAGAATTTATTGCCGCCAACTGTCGTGTCCCTGAAATGGTGCTGGGTGACCTGCACGCCATCGTCGGCACGCACCGCATTGGCATGCGCCGCATCCACGAATTCCTCAACGACTATGGCATGGACGACATCGTCGAACTCTCCGCCGCCATCCAGGATCGCTCGGAGACGGCCCTGCGCGCCGCCATCAGCGCGCTGCCCGACGGCGTCTCTGAATATGAACTCACGGCAGACGGCTATCTGGAACCCTTCACCCTGCGCCTGAAGTTGGAGATCCGCGGTTCCGACATTTTGATGGACTTTGCCGGCAGTTCGCCGCAGCAGAACCATTCGGCCATCAACGCCGCCTTCAACATCTCCTACTCCACCGCCGTCTACCCGATCAAGGCGATGCTGGCGGCGCGCATCCCCAACAACGACGGCCTGGTGCGCCCGATTCAGATCACCGCGCCGGAAGGGTCGATTGTCAACTGCACCTTCCCCGCGCCGGTGAAGGCCCGTGCCAAGGTGATCAAGCACATCCCGCCGCTGATCTTCGGTGCGCTGGCTCCGTTGCTGCCCGGTGAAGTCATTGCCGCAGCGGGTGGCATCTTCCCCTTCCACATCGTCGGCCAGGACGAACGCTATGGGCGCTACGCCGTGCACATGCTGCCCCACGGCGGCCTGGGCGCCACCCGCGACGCCGACGGCCTGCTGCCCAGCGCCTACCCGCACAACAGCACCGTCACGCCGACGGAGATCATTGAAAAGCAGTGTCCGCTGGTGATGGAGCGCAAGGCCATGCTCACCGATTCGGGCGGCGCGGGCTACCGCCGCGGTGGACCCGGCCAGGAGATCGTGATCCGTTGCATCGCCCCTGCGCCGGTGATGCTCACCATCCGCCCTGATCTGATGAAATTCCCCGCGCCGGGTTTGGAGGGCGGCGACTTTGGGTTGGCGGGCAATGTCACCCTCAACGGGGTGAAGGTGGAACGCTTCGTGCCCATCGCCTGGAAGCCGGGCGAGACGGTGGTGTTGCGTGTCCCCGGCGGTGGTGGCTACGGCGATCCCAAATTGCGCGATCGCGACAAGGTCCGCGAGGACGTGGCGCTGGGCTACGTCAGCGCCCAGGCCGCGCGTGAACAATACGGCCTCGAAATCACCGAATCGCCCGAAGCGATCCGCCTCGACGCCATCCGTAGATATGTCAACGGGTGAGATAGATTGAAGCAGTGGGGAACACAGATTGCACAGATTGCCACAGATTCCAGAGGATTTGGACACGGATTTAGAGGATTTTCAGGAATCGGTATCACGACTTCTGAATAAAGCCTTCCGTAAAAGTTTCCCGTAAAGTCAAGAGCTAAACCTTCTCTAAAATCTGTGTTCATCTGTGTTCATCTGTGCAATCTGTGTTCTCTCTCCCTGCTTTGAATCCTGTAATCCGTGTCCAACTCTCTGACTGAAAGGAACCGTGTATGGGGACGCAAGCAACTTTGGCCGAACGGGATCAGCGGCTGGCGCGTGTACGGGCGGCCATGGACGAGGCCGGGTTAGACGCGCTGCTCGTCGCCGGCAAAGGACATTGGTGGACGGGCCGCGGCTATTGGCGTTACTTCACCGATTTCCACATTTGGGGTCACGACGGCCTGCTCTGCATCCCCAAAGACGACGAACCCTTCCTCGTCTTCTCCAGCTACGCCGTGGCCGAACGCATCGCGGCGCGGGGATGGGTCACCGAAGCGCGCGGGGACGTCTTTATCGCGCCGCGCATGGTGGAGATGATGACCGAACACGGTATCACACAGGGACGCGTGGGCCTGGTGGGGCGGCGTTTCATCCTCTCGGTGGGCAACTACGAGGTTCTCGTGGACGGCCTGCCCAATGTCGAGTTCACCGACGCCGACGAGTTGATGGACCGCATCCGCGCCGTCAAAAGCCCGCTGGAGATCCAACAGATCCGCGAACTGTGGACACTCTCCAAAGCGTCGATGGAGCGCTTCGTCGAGGTGGCGGCGCCAGGACGCACACAGCGCGAACTGGCGGCGGAAGCGTCCGCTGTGGCGCTGGCCGGTGGCGCGCGCGATATCCTCGTCTTCATCGGTGAGGAACCGGGCGCCAATCCGCCCCAGGACGTCCCCGTACGCTGCGACGACATTTTGCGCTTCCACATGGAAATCTGCGGCGAGAGTGGCCATTGGTCCGAACTCACTGTCAACCTGGCCTACCGCACGCCCACGGACTTGGAAATCAAGCTCATGGAAAGCGAGATCCGCGCCCTGCAACAGACCTACCCGGCGGGGAAACCGGGCGCACACCTCAGCGATCTGGCGCGCATCTTCGAGGACTCTCTGCGCGAAGACGGCTGGGACGTGGGCACACCCACCAAAGCCTTCGACTTCCACAGCCAGGGCATGGACACCATCGAGCGCCCCTGGCACGCCGCCGAAAAACCGTGGGGACAGTCTCAGGATTGGACGCTGGAAGCGGGCATGGTCTTCTCGTATCACCCACACCGCAGCGTGCGCCCCGATGTCCCCTGGGGCACGGGCAACAACGAGGACGTCCTGATTACCGAGAGCGGCATCGAGCGCTTCGCCGGGGATTGGAGTCACCGCTGGCGGATCATGAAATGAAACAGCCTGGTCAATAACCAGGCTGTTTCACGACTCTCTTGGCTTTTAGATTTACGCACACCGAAACTTCAGTACGTCACGATTCTCTGTGAAATTGCGGAGAGAGCATCCTCAGATGCGGCTTGTTCAGGTTTACCCGGCATCTGAGGATGCCTACTCCGCGTCAAAATCGTGAAGTACTGAAGTTCACGCCCATTCCTCTCCAACCGTGCCGCTTAGTGCAGCCCGAATAATCTCATCGTCGAGTCGAAAGCCCTCGTCCTTCAACTTTCGCAACAGTGGTGCTGCTGCAGGGATAAGATTGGCCTTTCGTGCACGCAGGATAACCCCTAATGTGCCAATCACCGGCACGCCCAGCACATGGGCGCATCGCCTAGCTGCACCATCGTCAACGACTGCACGCCAACCTCTATTCTGCTGGGCAAAACTCAGCACAGCAGTCTCCTCTCCGCCAAGATCCCAACCTTGTACAATTGCTTCCGGCAATACCGCTACAACGCGCAAAGGCGCATGTGAGAGGTACTTTCGGGCCGCGTCGTTGGCTGGTCCTGCGTTGATTTCATTGACGACAGTTTGAGGCACAACGATCTCGCCTGGCAAATCGACAAGGAGGTGCTCACATTGAATTTGGGCGAGGACGATTAGGGGAGAGGCGTTTACTACCCAACGTTCATTCATTGACTTCGTTGATCAACGCATTTGCTGTTGTCTGAAACGGAGATACATTGAAGCGTGCCAATGCGACGAGAAATTCGGCGCGGGAAACACCGGCCACTTCTGCCGCTTTTGCCTGCGAAATCTGCTCAGTTTCGTACCACTTGACCGCAGCCGCCAGTCGCATCTCACGCACGAACTCTTCTGGCTCCTGGCGAAGCGCAGAAAATATGTCTCTGGGCAATTCTAGGGTAAGCTGTATTTTGTCCATAGTCACCCAATTTTATCACGAACACGGCAAATTGAAAGAGCGAACATGAAGATCGAACCCTTTGCCCTGGAACGCTGGCTCACCCGCCACGAACTGCATGTGAAGTACGACATCGCCGAAAGTGGCATCCTGCCCCTGACGATGGCCGATCTGCTGGCCTTTGAGCCCGAAGATCGCCGCGCCGAGACGTTGGATCGCCTGCTCACGTTGCCCCTCGGCTACAGCGAAGCCGTGGGGACGCTTCACCTGCGCACATTGCTGGCTGAGACCTACCGCAACTGCGATCCTGACAACGTCCTCGTGACGACGGGGGCGATTGAGGCCAACTTCCTGCTCTTCAACGTGCTTTTGGACGCAGGCGATCACGTCATCGCGCCCTACCCAGCCTACCAGCAGCTTTACAGCGTGCCGCAAGCGCTCGGCTGTCACGTGTCGCGCTGGGAGATTCGCCCCGAAACCGGCTTCCGCTATGACGTGGCCGATCTCGAACGTCTGCTCACCCCGCAGACACGGCTAATCGTGGTCAACACACCGCACAACCCCACCGGGGCCATGCTCTCGCCCGAAGACCTGCGCCGTGTCTACGCGCTAGCCGAGTCGGTGGGCGCGTATGTCCTGTGTGACGAGGCGTACCGCTGGCTCACCATCCCCGGCGGGGACATCTTCGCGCCGCCCGCCTTCGATCTGGGGCCGCTGGGCATCAGCGTGGGTACACTCTCCAAGCCCTTCGGCCTGCCCGGTCTGCGCCTGGGCTGGATGGTTGCGCCCAAGGAAATCGTGGCCAAATGCTGGTCCATGCGCGACTATGTTTCGCTCAGCCCCGGCAAGTTGAACGACGCGTTGGGCGTCCTCGCCATCACCCACAAAGACAAGATCATCGCGCGCAACCAGGCCATCATCGAAGCCAACCTGGCCGCCGCCAACCGCTGGGTCGACAATCATGCCGGTCTTCTATCTTGGACGCCGCCGCGCGGGGGCCTGCTGGCGCTGCTCCGCTACAACCTGGACATCCCATCGCTCGAACTGTCCGACAAACTTGCCGAGGAATACAGCGTCATGCTGGCGCCCGGTTCCGCCTTCGGCTACGAGGGTCACCTGCGCATCGGCATCGGCCAGAATCCTAGCGTCTTCCAGCAAGGATTGGACGCGACGACACGCTGCTTCGCTGAACTTCGATAAAGTGGACACGGATTTCAGGATGAGCAGGAAGCAGAAAGGGAACACAGATTTCAGGATAAGCAGGAAGCAGAGGATTTGGACACGGATTTTAGGATGAGCAGGAAGCAGAGGATTTGGACACGGATTTTAGGATGAGCAGGAAGCAGAGGATTTGGACACGGATTCTAGGATGAGCAGGAAGCAGAAAGGGAACACAGATTTCACAGATTGACACAGATAATTGAAGAGATTTATCCACGGATTTATAGAATTTCCGAAAGAAGACTTCTCTACTTCCTGCCTATCCGTGCAATCCGTGTCCAAATCTTCTGCAATCTGTGTCAATCCGTGAAATCTGTGTTCCCTTTCTATTTCCTGCCTATCCAAAAATCCGTATCCAAATCCTCTGCAATCTGTGTCAATCCGTGAAATCTGTGTTCCCTTTCTGCTTCCTGCCTATCCGTGCAATCCGTGTCCAAATCCTCTGCAATCTGTGAAATCTGTGTTCCACTTCTGTTTCTGCCTCCTGTTGATCCTGAATTCCGTGTCCAGCCCATCCCCCACAACTTCTGTGTCTAATCTTCAAAATTTCTAAACAATCTTGTGGTAGCATAACCACAACGACAAAAACCCGTGTCACAGGACGGAGCTTGCCATGTCCAAAACAATCATGGTGGTGGACGACAAAGAGCAGTTGCGCACGCTGGTGAAGACCTACCTCAGCGCCGAAGGATTCCGTGTGGTCACCGCGGCGGACGGGCGCGAGGCGCTCTTTGTGGCGCGCGACGAAAAGCCCGATCTCATCATCCTCGATCTGATGATGCCTGAGATGAACGGCTACGACTTCCTCAATGCCCACCGCCGTGAACGGGAGACGCCAGTGATCATGCTCACCGCCAAGGTGGAAGAGACGGATCGGGTGCTCGGCCTGGAACTGGGCGCGGACGACTACGTGACCAAACCCTTCAGCATGCGCGAGTTGACCGCCCGTGTGCGCGCCGTCCTGCGCCGCGTGGACAAAGAACCCGCCGACGCCCGCCGCATCCAGATCGGCGACCTCATCCTCGATCAAGAGACACGGCTGGTGAGCGTGGCCGGTGTCAACGTAGAGTTGACCCCCTCGGAATTTGGCCTGCTGGCCGCGCTCATGGGCAACCCAGGCCGCGTCTTCTCGCGGCTCGAACTGCTCGAACGCATCCAGGGCGACACCTACGAAGGCTACGAACGCACCATCGACGTGCACATCCGCAACCTGCGCACCAAGATCGAACAAGATCCGCGCAACCCGCGTTATGTGGAGACGGTGTATGGGGTGGGGTATCGGTTTAATAACGTAGTGCGTAGTGCGTAGTGCGTAGTGCGTGTACCAGTAGACACACGACCTTACATTGGAAGGGTTCGACAAATGACTCTGAAGATACGAGCATTCAGTTTCAAACAAAACGACCAACACATCTAATGGTACACGCACTACGCACTACGATCTCGGAGACCAATCCTGTGCACAGATCCTTAGCCATTCGTCTGACCCTGGCCTTCCTTCTGATCGCCGTGATTGGGACGTTGGTGGCTGCGCTCTTTTTCAACCAGCGTACCGCCCGCCAGTTTGATCAATTTGTCTACGACCGCTACAGCGAGGATCTGATCCAGCAATTGGAGACCCACTACCGCACCCACGGCAGTTGGGACGAAATCGGCACGGTGGCTGTGCGGGGAAGGCGGCCCAACGAGTTCTATCCTGCACCCATCACCCTGCTCGATGCCGAGCGTGTGGTGATCTACAGCCGCCAGTACAGGGCAGGAGAGCCGCTGCCGGCGCAGGAGCGGCGCACCGGCATCCCCGTTGCCGTGGGCGGCGAAACCGTGGGCTGGGTGCTGATCAACCGCATCGAGACGCCGGGCATCCGGCCCGATTCAGAAGAAGCCGCCTTCCTGGCCAGTATGCGCTGGTCGATCCTGATCGGATCAGGGGTAGCTTTGTTGGTGGCGCTACTGGTGGGTGTCCTGTTGGCGCGCACGTTGACCCGTCCACTGCGCGAGTTGACGGATGCGACCCGCGCCCTGGCCCAAGGTGGCCTGGGACGGCAGGTGCCTGTGCGCTCCAACGATGAGTTGGGCGAACTGGCCAACTCGTTTAACCACATGAGCGCCGACCTGGCGGCGTCGGTGCGTCAGCGCCGCCAGATGACGGCGGACATTGCCCACGATCTGCGTACACCGCTCAGTGTGATCCTGGGCTACACCGAAGCGCTCAGCGACGGCAAGATCCCCGGTTCGCCGGAAATCTACCAGGTGGTCCACGGCGAGGCGCAGCACCTGCAACGGCTCATCGAAGATCTGCGCCTGCTCTCGTTGGCCGACGCCGGTGAACTCTCGCTCAATCGGCAAACACTCACGGCGTACAGCGTGCTGGAGCGGGCTGTCATCGCCCATGCTGTGCGCGCACTGGACAAGTCCATCGATCTACGCCTTGACGCGCCCGACAATCTGCCGCCATTTTCTGCCGACCCCGAGCGGCTGGCCCAGGTCTTTGGCAATCTGGTGAGCAATGCCATCCGCCACACGCCGCACAACGGGCAGGTTGTCCTTTCGGCCACAGAGACGGACGGCGAGGTGCGACTACATGTGGCCGATACCGGTTCCGGCATCGCCGCAGACGATCTGCCCTTCATTTTCGACCGCTTCTACCGCGCCGATTCGTCCCGTTCGCAGATGACGGGCGAATCTGGGTTGGGTTTGGCGATTGCCCGGTCGTTGGTGGAAGCCCATGGCGGGCGCATCAGCGTTGATAGCACCGTGGGCGTCGGCACTACCTTCACCGTCGCCCTGCCTGCGGCGTAACCTCGAATTTTTGCATACTATGTCGCTCCTTTTCCACAACATCGCTGATCCCGGGTAGAGTAGAGGCAGATTTTTAAGGCCCTCACCCCCCCGCCCCTCTCCCATCTGGTAGAGGCCAACTTTTCGGCTGACACGCAGCTCTGTGTTGGCTATTTCGCCGCCTGAGACGCCGGATGGAAGAGGGGAGCCGGATCGCCAATACGGTTCCGGCTCCCCTCTCCCACCCAGCCGCGATAGGAGTGAAATCCGCGTCATCGTATCGCTTGCCTTCATCGTGACAACGCCTCAACGTCGTGGGAGAGGGGCGGGGGGGTGAGGGCCTTCTTCCCCCCAAAGGAGCCAACCATGCCTACACTACCCAACTACCACCACTTCGCCGGTTCTCACTGGGAGAGCGGCACGCTGCACAATGTCTATGCCTACCTGGGCGTGAAAGCGCCGCACACAGGAGAGCCGTACAGCGAGGCGCTACTGCTGGGCGTGAGTGGCGGCATTGTGATGGGCTATTTCAGCTTTGCCTACGAAGGCTTTGACCCACAGTGCAACATCCTCACACGCAACACCTTCGACCCGTTCGAGACAATGATGGCGCGGCTGGGGATCGTACAGACGGTGCAGCAGACAGCCAAAGCCGACAAGGCAGTGGATCTGTTGGTTGATGCGCTGGCCGACGGTTCGCCGGCGATTGTGTGGGCCGATCACTGGTCGCTGCCCTACAACGGGCTGGGCGAAGACGAGCAGATGTGGGGGATGATGCCCATCGTTGTCTACGGCTACGACGTTGACGCCGATTGTGTCTGCATCGCGGACCGCGCCCGTGTGCCGTTGACGGTGTCCACCGCGCAGTTGGCCGCTGCACGTGGACGCATCAAGAAAGACAAACACCGCCTGCTCACTGTCGACGTGCCCGATCCCGACAAGCTGGCCTCTGCCGTCAATGCCGGCATCTGGGACTGTATTAAGCTCTTCACCGAGAAGCCGCCCAAAGGCAGCGCCGACAATTTCGGTCTGCGCGCCTACGAGAACTGGGCGAAACTGCTGGCCAAACCCAAACAGCGCCTGAGCTGGGAAAAGATCTTTGCGCCGGGGCCGAAGATGTACGCCGGGCTGACCAGCGCCTACAACTTCGCCTTCCTCTTCGGCAAAGACGAAGCCCTCGACGCCGAACGTTCACTTTATGCCGACTTCCTCGACGAAGCCGCCGTGATCCTCGACAAACCGGCGCTGCGCGATGCCGCAACGTCGTTCCGGCGGGCGGCCCAAGCGTGGCGATCACTTGGGACGACCCTGTTGCCCGACGAAATCGAGCCACTCGGCGAGGCGCGATCATTGATGACGCGGCGACACCTTCGCTTCCTTCAGGCAGGCGAAGACGCCCTGGACGAGATGCGCCGGATCGACGCGCAACTGGCTGAACTGCGCCGCCGTATGGAGACGGAATTCCCGCTCACCCAGGCGGAGGCGGAAGCACACCGGGAAGGGATTGCCGAGCAGTTGATAACGATTCGGGCGATAGAGGCGGAGGGAGTGGCAGCAATGCGTAGTGTGTAACTCGTCAATGCGGGTGATCCGCTTGACTGGGCGGGCCACCCGCATTGTCTTGTTTGGCTGTGCGAGGACATCTGCTATTTGAGCACCATCTGCGGATCGAGGGCATCGCGCAGGCCGTCGCCCACCAGGTTACTGGAGAGGACGGTCAAGGTGAGCGCAGCCCCAGGGAAGACGGTCAGCCACCAGGCGTTGCGGATATAGGTCATGCCGTCGGCCAGCAGGGAGCCCCATTCGGGCATGGGCGGCTGCGGACCGAGACCCAGGAAACTGAGGCTGGCGGCCACAAGGATCGCTTGGGAGGTGTTGAAGCTGGCCATGACCACGATAGGCGCGAGGACATTGGGCAGCATGTGGCTCACGATGATGCGCCCGCCCGGCGCGCCGGTGCTGCGCGCCGCTTGGACATAGTCTGCGTTTTTGATGGCAAGGACACTGCCGCGCACAACCCGCGCAAAGGCAGGCAGACCGAAGATGGCATTGGCAAAGATCACTTGATTAACGCCTGGCCCCAACATTGCCACGAGCCAGATGGCGAAGAGGATGCCGGGAAAGGCAAGGATCAGGTCGATCAAGCGCATGATGGTGGCGTCGACGATGCCGCCCAGATAGCCTGCAATCAGGCCGAAAGTGACACCCAAACTTAGGCTCAGTGCTACCGACGCCAAACCCAAGTAAAGGGACATGCGCCCGCCATAGAGCATGCGCGTGTAAAGGTCGCGGCCCAGAGCGTCGGTGCCCAGCCAGTTTTGGGCGGTGGGCGGCGAGAGACGATTAGGCACGTCGCGGCCCAAAGGGTCGAACTCGGTCAGGAATGGGGCGAAGACTGCCGAGAGCGCCAGGAGGGTCAGCACGGTTAGGGCCAAGACAACCATGCGGTTGCGCAGGAAACGACGCATGGCCATAACCCACGGGCTGCGCGTGGCTGTGGTGCGGGTGAGCACGTTGCGCTCAGCCGTAGCGGATGCGTGGATTGACGAAGGCATAGGCGATGTCCACTAGGAGGTTGACGAGCAGGTAGATTGCCGCAATCACCAGCACCACCCCCTGGACGACAGGATAGTCGCGGTTGTGGATGGCATTGATGGCGAGAGTGCCCATGCCGGGCAGCCCAAAAATCTTTTCGGTGATAACCGAGCCGCCCAGGAGTCCGCCAAACTGGACGCCGATGAGGGTGATGGCCGGAATAAGTGCATTGCGGAAGGCATGGCCCAAGATCACGGTCCGCTCGCGCAGGCCTTTGGCGCGCGCCGTACGGATGTAGTCGCTGTTGAGGACCTCCAACATACCGGCGCGGGTAATACGGCTTAGGCCGGCCATGGCGCCGATGCCCAATGTGGCAATGGGCAAGACGAGCCCGGCGCCGGTCATGGAGCCTTGTACGGGCAAGGTGCGCAGCCATACGGCAAAGATCAGAATCAGCATCGGCCCGATCCAGAAAGAGGGCATGGACGCACCGAAGACGACCAACACGCGTAGAAGATTATCAAGCCATGAATTCGCGTAGTACGCAGTGATGACGCCCAAGAGTAGCCCTAATAGGGTCGCGATGATCGCAGTCAGTACGGCTAAGGTGAGGGTAATGGGCATGGCCTGCAAGATGCGCGCTGTGACCGGTTGGCGTGTGATGGCGGAACGTCCTAGATCACCCTGGGCAAGATTGGCCAAAAAGATACCGAACTGGACGGGGATGGGCCGGTCGAGACCCATGTCGCGGCGGATAGACTCGATCATTTCGGGCGTCGCCTGGTCGCCGGCCAAGAGCGCGGCCACGTCGCCGGGCACGGCGGTGCGCAACACAACAAAGACAATGGCCACAAGGCCAATCATAAGCGGGATGGAGATCAGAAGGCGGCGTGCTACGAATGCAAGCATGGTATGGGTTCGTCGTGATTCAGTCTAGCGGCGTAAATAGCAGCATTGTTAACGAGTAAGGAGTAATGAGTAAGGAGTAATGAGTAATGAGTAATGAGTAAGCAGGGCGCACGATGCCACTTTCTTACTCATTACTCATTACCCATTCCGTCGGGCTGTACTAGTTACCGATGCCGGCGTTGAAGTAGATGGGGTTACCGGCGACGTCAAACTCTATGCCGACAACTTCGGTGCGTGCCCCGGCATTGTTGATGGGCGCGTACAGGGGGATCAACGGGCGGTTGTCGATGAGCCAGGTGGCGACGGCGTCGATGGCTGATTGGCGCGCGACTGGATCCATGGTGCTGTCTGCAATGGTCATCAGCTCGTCGTATTCGTCGCTGTTCAGGCAGAGACGGTTGCCGGTGCCAATGTTGGGTCCCTTGATGTGAGCAAGGATCGTCGCATCAGGATAGCCGAAGGTGCGCAGGAAGGCCTCTTGCTCACAGCGATTGGTAAGATCAGCGATGGCGGCAGCTTCCAGGGGGCTGATGTCCATCTCTATGCCGATGTCGACCAGTTGGGATTGGATGGTCTCGGCGACACGCTGCAGAGCTGCCGAGTCTGGATAGATAAGGCTAAAGGCAAGGCGGGCGTCGTCCTTAGCGAGGACGCCGTCGTCGCCCGCTGTGTAGCCGGCTTCAGCCAGGAGTTGGCGGGCCAGTTCCACGTTGTTGGACTTTTCCTGGCCGTAGGCTTCCATGTCGGGGTTGAAGCCGGCAATGGAGGGGCTGAGCGGGCCGGCGAGCGGGTAGGCCTCGCCGTCAAAGCCGGCGAGGACGATCTCTTCACGGTCGATGGCATAGGAGATGGCCAACCGAACGGCCTCGTCGGTGAAGGGCGCCTTGCCCCAGTTCATGCCCATGTACCAGACGCCTGCGCCGATGCCCTGGTTGATGGCGATCTCATCGTTGGCCTCGGCGGCGGCAATGTACTGCGCGGGGACAACAGGGACGACGTTGAGTTCACCGGTTTCCAACGCCGAGAAGATGACAGCTTCATCGGTCAAGTAGCCGACGCGCATGCCCTCGGCGGGGACGGCGCCGGGATTGTCGGCGAAGGCAGGCGACCAGGTGTAGTCTTCGTTGCGAACCATGGTCACATGGCTGTCAGGGACGACCTCGACGGCGCGGAACTTGCCGGTGCCGACAGGGCTCATGCCGAAGTTGTCGCGACCCAGTTCTTCATAGGCGGTGGGGGAGACCATGTAGATGATGAAGATGTCGCTGAGGATGGGCGCGTACGGGTTGAGCAAGTTGAAGACAAGGGTGTAGTCGTCGGGTGCTTCGACAGATTCCACCTGGCGACGTAAATTGCTGCCGACTTGAGCGCCGGATTCAGGATCGAAGTAGCGGTCAAAGTTCCACTTGGCGGCTGCGGCGTCGAAGGGAGTGCCGTCGTGGAAGGTGACGTCTTGCCGCAGTTGGAAGGTGACGGTGAGTCCGTCGTCAGAGAAGCTGAAGCTCTCGGCCAGGTGCGGCACGAACTTGCGCTCCACGTCGGTGGTGACCAGCGCGTCATAGAGCGAACTGTGCACAGTGGTGAACCAGGGGGTGACGAAGGGATCTGTGCTGTAATAGCCGCCGGTCTCCACCACAAGTAATTCGCCGCCCACCATTGCGGGTTCTGCGTCGGGATCTGCGGGTGCAGCAGGCGCGGGCGCGGCGGGCGCAGGTGCGCAGGCTGCGAACAGTAGGAGGGTCAGGAGTAGAACTGCCCAGGTCTGTAGGGTTCGAGTCTTGTACATGAAATGTCTCCTCTTTGTGTGATAGCGTTTGCACGCTATACCGAAAACACGCTATACCGAAAACACGAAAGCAGGATGCGCCAGGGCATCCACTCTACACAGAGAAGAAGTTACACCCGGTGATAGATACGCCCGCCCAGATGTAGACCACGAATGGTGCCGTCTGGGTTGGTAAGGAACTCGCCGATGCTGCCTTGCATGGAGCCTTCCAGGGCCTGGATGTGATGGGCCCCGGTGAAGACAAAGGGCGCAGGCGGCGGGGTTGGAGGAGCCGGGGTTTCCTTTTCCGGGAAGCCGCCTTTGGGCTGCGAGGCCAGGACCAGGCCGCCATCCTTGGCGGTGACGGTAAGGTTTGAGAGGGCGGCGCGGTATTCCCCGGGATACGGTGCCAGCGCGGCTGCGTCCAGTTTCATTACTGGGGGCGCGGGCATTTGGACGTCGAGGAAGACCTCTAGCGCATGCTTGACCATGGCGCTGTTAAAGATGCGGCCACGGCTGCCATTGGTGGTGAGGATCAAGGCGAAGTCGTGGTTGGGAACCATCTCGAAGGCGGAGAACTGACCGGTGGTTGCGCCACCGTGGCCGACAGTGCGTAGCCCCCCCATGTAGTGGATGAGCCAACTGATGCCGACTTCTTGGGCCAGGCTGGCGCCCTTGCGCTGGGTCTCTTGCATGGCGCGCATGGCTGCGGTGGAGAGCAGACGCTTGCCGTCGGGTGCGCTGCCGTCGCCAAGATGGAAACGGGCGTAGCGGAGTTGGTCCTTTGCGTTGGCAACAATCCCGCCTGCGGGATAGGCCGAGCGATTCAAGGCCCAGGGCTGCGCGATTTTGGCTTCGCCCTCTTCCGGGGTGTAGTGGCCCGATACAGTGCGGTGGACAATGACGTCTTCCGGGAAGAAGAAGGACATTTCCATGCCCAACGGCGCCAGGAGCAGTTCGCGCACGACCTCTTCATAGGCTTTACCGCTGACTTCTTGGATCACCAACCCGGCGAGGCTAAAGCCGGCGTTGTTGTAGGCCCACGCTTCGCCCAAGGGAAACTCCTGAGGCAATTCGACCATGCGGTCGGCGTAGCGTTGGAGGGCGTCCTCACCGCGGCCGGTGTTGATGAAGAAGTCGCCGACCCAGCCTGCGCAGTGCGTAAAAAGATGGCGTAGCGTGACAGCGGCGGCGGCCTGTTCATCGGCCAGGCGGAAGGTGGGTAAGTAGGTGCGGATGGGGACGTCGAGGTCGAGTTTACCCGCTTCCGCCAACATCATAGCGACGGTGGCGGTGTAGGTCTTGGTGGTGGAACCGATTTGGAAGAGGGTGTCGCTGTCGACAGATAGCGGGTGCGACAAGTTGGTGACGCCGAAGCCGGCGATGCGTTCCTGGCCGGCGTGGAGTACGCCGACACCGACGCCGGGGACGCCGTAACGAATGCGTGCCTCTTCTAAACTTTCACAAAAAGTATCAAACCGGGATGCGAGGTCAGAAGATGCAGACAAAGTCATGTGAGCTCAGTCCTGATCTAGTTGGATACCCATTTAGATACCTACTTGGATACCGAGGCTATCTACAAGGTTGAACAAGGTTGATGTTGGGCGACCCTACCTGTTGATGTCAAGATGATTTACTGTTGCGATTATATCATCATTGGCACACTTTGGGGTTGACCAAAGCTATTCAGAAGATACACCAACCCCTGTAACTTTGCCAATCCTCTTTTTTTCGCTGGGTCTACTTCTAGCTGGGGGCAACAACCTCCCAGGAAGGGGTTAGCGAGATGAAGTGAAAGGCGTCGCTGTCTTGACCCCTTCCCGGAAGGTCAATCTCGCCCGAAGATTGAATTGCACCTACCCTTCGTCGTAACTGGACATCATACCGATCTTTCGTTACTCTATCTTTATGCCTCAAATTCTACTTCTCTCTTGCTATGAACTTGGACATCAGCCGTTGAGCCTGGCCTGGCCGCTGGCTGTGCTGCACGAGGACGGTTTCGACGTGGCCGCCGCCGATCTGGCTGTGGACGATTTCCCCGCGCAGGCGGCGGCAGACGCGCAACTGGTGGCGATTGCTGCACCCATGTTGACGGCGTTGCGTATCGGCGTCGATGCCGCCCGTCGTGTGCGCGCCGTCAATTCGTCTGTCCACATCTGCTTTTTCGGCCTCTATGCGTGGATGAATGCAGACTATCTGCTACGCGGCGACGAACCATTGGCCGATTCGGTATTGGCGGGTGAAGCTGAGGCCGAGTTGCGCACGCTGGCGCAGACGCTCTTGGCTGGAGGTGATCTTGCTGCGCTGCCCGGTGTGACCACAGCGCAACGGACAGCCGATCCACTGTTGACGCGCCTGGATCTGCCGCTGCCCGCCCGTTCCGCCCTGCCCAGCCTGGATCGCTACGCCCGTTACATGGCCAACGGTGATGCGCAGTTGTCGGGCTACGTCGAATCGACCCGCGGCTGCCTGCACACCTGCCGCCACTGCCCTGTAGTGCCCATTTACAATGGGCGCTTCTTTGCCGTCCCCGTGCAGACGGTTTTGGCCGACATTCGCCAGCAGGTGTCAGCAGGCGCGCAACACATCTCTTTTGGCGATCCTGATTTCTTGAACGGACCGGGCCACGCCCGCAAGATTGCTCAGGCACTCCACGCCGAACATCCCCACGTCACCTTTAATTTTACGACCAAGGTTGAGCACATCCTCGAACACAAGGATCTCATCGGCGAACTGGCCGAGTGTGGGGCCACCTTCGTGATTTCCGCTTTTGAGTCGACGAGTGAGCGCGTGCTGGATCGCCTCAACAAAGGACACACCGTCGCCGAGATGGGAGCGGCGTTGGCCGTCCTGCACAGTGCGGGCCTCGCCCCCCAACCCACGTGGATGCCCTTTACGCCGTGGACCACGTTGGACGATTATCTGCATCTGCTCGCCTGGATCCGCAGCCAGGATCTGATCCCCTACGTGCCGGTGGTGCAGTTGTCGATCCGCATGTTGGTGCCGCCGGGCAGCGCCTTGCTCGATCACCCCGATGTGGACGAATGGCTGGGTCCTCTTGACGCCGCCAACTTCACCTATCGCTGGGATCACGCCGACCCGTGCGTAGACGAACTCCAGCGCCAGGTCACCCGCATCGCCGAAGCCTACGCCGACGACGATGCCTACAGCGCCTTTGCCGCTGTGGAACGCGCCGCCTACGCCCAGGCCGGTCTGCCCGCGCCCGAGGCTGTCCACGCGCCCCGGTTCATCATCCAACCGCCTCAACTCAGCGAGCACTGGTTCTGTTGAGCAGAGCCAACAACCGACCAGTTGGGTCGATAATGCAGGAGAATGGTGATTAGTGATTGGTGATTAGGTCCTGAGACATAGGTGTGAATCAACACATCAATGTGCTCTACGGGACCATGGGTCGCCCTGTCACTGGCCAATCGACAAGCCCAATCACCAGTCTCCAATCACCAATCACTTCACACTCTGGACGAAACTATGAACCCCTCCGACCGCGCCACCGCTGAAGGCATCCTCTTTACCGATCAATATCAATTGACCATGGCGCAGCTCTATTTCCGCATGGGGTTGCATGAGCGGGCCGCTCAGTTTGATCACTATTTCCGCGATTATCCTGATTATGGGGCGCATCAGGCCGGGTTTTGTGTCAATGCCGGGTTGGATTGGCTCATCGATTGGATGCAGCGCGTACACTTCCGGCCCGAGGACATCGCCTACATGCGCGCACAGACCACACGCAGCGGTGGCCGTCTCTTCGCCGACGATTTCCTCGACTGGTTGCAGGCCAATGGCGACTTTTCGGGCATCTCGCTCATGGCCATCCCCGAAGGACGGGTGGTGCACCCCAATATGCCACTCACTGTGGTGCGCGGCCCCATCGTACAGGCGCAGTTGTTGGAAACCGCGTTGTTGAACTTCCTCAACTACCAGATTTTGATTGCCACCAAAGCCGCCCGCATCCGTGAAAGTGGACGGGGTCAGTTGCTGTTGGAATTTGGCATGCGCCGCGCCCATGAACGTGGGGCCAATGCCGGGACGCGTGCGGCGCTCATCGGCGGCGCAGACTTCTCCTCCAACGCCGGGATCTCCCACGTCCTCGGGCTGCCACCCAAGGGGACACACGCCCACTCCATGGTGCAGGCCTTCCTGGCCCTGGGCATGGACGAGGTCGACGCCTTCCGCGCCTATGCCGACGTCTACCCCGACGAATGTCTGTTGCTGGTGGACACCATCAACACGCTGGAGAGCGGCGTCCCCAACGCCATCACCGTCTTCGAAGAGCTACGCCGCAAAGGACACCAACCCGTGGGCGTGCGCCTCGATTCGGGTGATCTTGCCTACCTGAGCATTCGCACCGCCAAACTCCTCGACGACGCCGGTTTCCCCGACGCCTCTATCGTGCTCTCCAACAACCTCGACGAACTGGTGATCTGGCAGATCACCACGCAGATTGTCGAAGAAGCGCACCGCTACGGCGTAGATGCCAACCGTGTGATCAAGCGGCTTGTCTACGGTGTGGGCACGCGGCTGATTACGTCAGAAGGTGATCCGTCGCTAGGTGGGGTTTACAAGCTGGTGGGGATTCAGGAGAACGGCGCGTGGCAACCGGCCATCAAAATTTCGGAATCGCGCGAAAAGACACCCAACCCCGGCAACAAGCGCGTCTGGCGTGTCTACGACGAACGCGGCCACGCCACCGCCGACCTTGTCACCCTCGAAGACGAGACGCCGTCCACACAGTCGCCGCTGGTGTTGCGCCACCCATTTACACGTGTCAAGAAACGCGTCCTTGAGCCGGGGCAGATCTCTCGCGTCGAACCGCTGCTCGTGGACGTCTTCGCCGACGGCAGACTCGTCTATGATCGCCCTTCGCTGGAAGAAATGCGCACCCTTCGCCGCCAAGACGTCGAACGGCTCGATCCTGGTGTGCGCCGTCTGCTCAACCCGCACGTCTATCATGTTTCGGTGTCGCAGAAACTGTGGGATTTAAAGGATCGGCTGATCCGCGAACTGACGGGGGAGTAGGGGGGATTGGGCTTAAGCTCGCATCTTTGCAGTGGAATCTCCTGTAGGACGGACACCCAATCCGCCCTACAGGGAGGGTCAAACTACGGGCACTGCGCGCTTCCTGCCGGGTAGAGGGTGACGGGAATGCGGGTGGCGTCGCCCGCTTCTTCCCCTTCTGCACCCACCAAAATCGCCTGGGGCGCGCTGACTGTGTGAGACAGAGAGGTGTTGAACCATTGATAGAAGTTCAGTGTGCCCCCCATCGCAAAATCCTCGACAAGAATCGTCCCGTCGCGCTGGCGCAGGCTGACGATCACATTGGCTTCAAAGGTGTCTGAGTAGCCTGAGATCGAAACCGGGCTGCAGACATTGGCGCCGACGGTAGGCCAGTCGATGTCAATTGAGCGTTGACCGGGCAGGATCACCAACGGAATCGTCACCTTGTGGATCTCGCTGCCATCTTTGGCGCTGATTTCAAAAACTTCCAACGTTGCGTTCTGGCGGCGGTCTGTGACAAACCGCAGAGAGCTTTGGAAGAAATCGAAACCGTCCCCCGCACCACCCATTGTAAAACGCTCCGCAATCGGTTCACCTGCCTCATCGCGCAGACGGAGATTGACCTGGGCTTCAAAGGTCTGCGAAAAGCCAATCACCTCAATAGGGCTGCGGTAGACAGCCTCGGCCACAGGCGACAAAACTTCGATTTGGTCGCTTGGCGGCGACCACGGCGCTGCCGGTGTTGGCGTTGGTGTCGGTGTGGGCGTGGTGGGCCGGGTTGGGATGCGCAGGCGCTGACCCACGCGAATGAGATTGGGGTTTGTGATCCCGTTCAATCGGGACAATTCTGCTACCGTAGTGCCAAAGCGGCGAGCAATCGAGAATAGCGTGTCGCCGCGTTGCACCACATAGGTGGTAGTCTCCTGTGCCTGTTGTGTAAACACCGGTGAAGCGGGCGGCGCAGCGGTTGCAGTTGCCTGCCCCGCCCCAAATAGAAACATCCCCAGCAGGAGCGCGGCCATGCTGGTCAGCAATCGAGACATACGAATCATTGGTTGCCTCCATGTAAGCTTAATTTATGGTTGAGCGTACCGCATAGGGTGAGAATTTCTCCTCTCCAACGAGAAATAGACGCTGAAAGTTCCCTCTTCTTCTTTGACACAACCCCCGCCCACGGCTAAAATTCGGGCACAGCTTGAGGCAGGAAGACTAGTCACCATTGAACTGTCGTTTGATTCCGCCTCAATCTATGCCGCTACATAACCTATCATTCACCTTGACCCTGCCCGGAATACACCGGACCACAGGAAGGAAGACCATGAGCTTACGCAACCCCGATCTCGAACCCGAGATCACGGAGATTACCACCACGCGCGAACGGGTGACGGATCTGCCCGCCCCCACCAACAGCAACCGCAAGTATCACATTTGGACCATCGGCTGCCAGATGAACGTGGCCGACAGCAACCACGTGGCCGCCGAACTGGAAAAGATCGGCTTCAACCCCACCGAAGACATTGACGCCGCTGATGTGGTGGTGCTCAACACCTGTGTAGTGCGCCAGAGCGCCGAAAACAAGGGCGTGGGCAAAACCGGCAGCCTCAAGCCGTGGAAAGAAGCCCGCCCCGACCGTACCCTCGCCCTCATGGGCTGCATGGTCGGCGTCAAGCCCAGCCCACAACTGATGGAAGCCTTCCCCCATGTGGACGTTTTCATGGCGCCCAGCGAGGCCGCGCCGTTGATCGGTCACCTGCGCGAGGCCGAAATCGCGGCGGAAGTTTCGCACATGGAGCGCGAACAACTGGCGCGGCGCTACCAGGTACAAGACGAAACCCAACCCATCGGCACCGTGCAGTCGATTAAGCACCTGGCCCTTAGCGGCGAAGCGCCGGTGGCCGCGCATGTGCCCATCGTCTACGGCTGTAGCCATGCCTGCACTTTCTGTATTATCCCCTTTCGCCGTGGCGTGGAACGCAGCCGCCCAATAGACGAAATCGTCAACGAGATCAAGGGGCTTGTGGCGCAAGGTGTGCGCGAAGTGACTCTCCTGGGCCAGATCGTGGATCGCTACGGCTACGACTGGATGGAAAACGGCCGTGGCAACAGCGCCACAGTCGCCGCCTACCAGGGCGCGAAGGACGAGCCGACGGCGTTGAACCCAGACAATTCGCAACTCGCAACTCGCAACTCGCACATCGATCTCGCCGACCTGCTGCGCGCTGTCCACGATATCGAAGGCCTCTGGCGTATTCGTTTCCTCACCAGCCACCCCAACTACATGACGGACCGCATTTTGGAGACGGTGCGTGATCTGCCCAAGGTCTGCCCCCATATCGAAGTGCCGGTGCAGGCAGGGAACGACGAGGTGCTGGAACGCATGAAGCGTGGCTACACCAACGCAGACTACCGCGCCCTGGTGCAGCGCATCCGCCAGATCATCCCCGACGTGGCCATCAACACCGACATCATCGTCGGTTTCTGTGGCGAAACCGCGCAACAGTTCGAGGATACCTACCAGATCCTGGCCGAACTCAAAGTGGACAAGGTGCATCTGGCTCGGTACAGCCCCCGCGCCGGGACGGTGAGCGAGCGCCGCATGCTCGACGATGTGCCTGAAGACGAAAAGGTGCGCCGTCATCAGGCGTTGGAACAGTTGCAAGAAGAAGTTTGTGCCGAGATCAACGCCAGGCTCCTGGGCGAAACCGTCGAAGTCCTTGTGGAAAGCCGGCACAAAGGCAAGTGGCGCGGCCGCACACCGCAGAACAAACTTGTCTTCGTAGAGAGTGATCTGGATCTACGGGGTCGCCTCGTCGAAGCCCAAATCACGTGGACAGGCCCCTGGAGTATGCAAGCACGCTTCGTGCGCGACATCTCCCCAACCGGAGAGCGTATCGAAGTGCCTAAGGTAACCTATTCAGATGTAATCCCGTTGGTTGGGGGCTAGGGATCTGCGACTAGGAACTGGGGACTGGGTGTCATCGAGTCTAGGTTGATGATGGGCACGTCACTCCATGATCACTCCCTAATCGCCAGTCCCCAGTCCCCAGTCCCCAATCCCCAGCCCCCAATCCCCATCGAAAGAATGACCCATGAACCCGTTGTTGCTCAATATTCTTCTCTTCCTGGCAGGCTTTGTCTTTTTGACAGGCGGCGCTGAATTTCTGGTGCGTGGCGCCAGCCGCCTCGCCATTCGGTTTAAAGTGCCGTTGGTTGTGATTGGTTTGACCA
Organism: bacterium; assembly: GCA_016124945.1. Classification (GTDB taxonomy): domain Bacteria; phylum Chloroflexota; class Anaerolineae; order Caldilineales; family Caldilineaceae; genus RI-153. The sequence continues at coordinate 21,671 of WGMT01000014.1, forward strand.
TCGTCGCTTTTGGGACGAGCCTGCCCGAGTTGATGGTGACGTTACTGGCCAACATGCAAGGTGGCGAGACGGCCAATATCGCCATTGGCAATGTTGTGGGTAGCAACATTGCCAACCTGGCGTTGATTCTGGGTGTGGTGGCGGTGCTGCGTCCTATGAGTGTGGAACGGCAATTGCTCTATCGAGAATATCCACTGATGTTGGTTGTGCTTGCCGTCTTCTTTGGCATGGCGTGGGACGGCAACATCAACCGCATTGAGGGGATTATCCTCTTTGTGGGGCTCATTGGTTTCACAATTTACAGCTACACGTCGAGCCGTAGCCTGCCCGAGTCGGAGCAGATGGAGGCGATTGAGTTTGTCGAAGATGTCATCGACGGTCAGGAAAAGACGTCGACGCTGATCCTTGTGCGTGATATTGGCTTCATCGTCCTTGGCATCGTTGGTCTGTTGATCGGTGCAAATTGGCTGGTGGAGTCTGCTACGTTTCTGGCCCGTTACTTTGGTATTAGTGAACTGGTGATCGGCCTGACGCTGGTTGCTCTGGGCACAAGCCTGCCTGAATTGGCAACATCGGTTGTGGCCATTGTGCGCAAAGAAGGGGACATTGCCCTGGGCAACCTGATTGGCAGCAACATCTTCAACGTCCTCGCCATCATCGGCATTACCTCAATAGTGCGTGATCTGCCCGCGCCGCTGTCCATGCGCGTGGTTGACTTCCCACTTATGATGGTCGTCGCCATCCTGCCCATGATCCTCGTCTGGCCGCGCCCGCATGTAATGAACCGCTGGAACGGCGCCGTAATGTTGGCGATCTATGTGGCCTACAATATCTGGCTCTTTACGAACGGGAATGTGCCGAGTTTGTAATCAGGGATGATTCTGTTGGCGAAAGGTTAGAGCGAAGAAGTCTCGAAGCCGAAGTACAACTAGCGACGAGTGTGGGTGCTTTGGTCTGAACTAGGCCGAGCCACTGAACATCAGTCTGAGCGAGTGCGCGTCTTGTTCCGCAACACACGCTTGCTGCTGTTGGCTACTTGGGGCTTCTATCCCATCGTTTACATGCTGCCTATGTTCGGTATCACAAGTGCATCGGCCGCAGTTTCGATTCAGGTGGGCTATAGCATCGCCGATGTTTTGGCGAAATGTGGTTACGGCCTGATGATCTATGCCATCGCTCGTGCAAAGAGCGAAGAAGATCGCGAAGCAGCCGGGGAAAGCATTCAACAGCGTGCTGCCATGGCCGCTGCCGACTAGGGAACGTTCCTGTTTCACAGGATGCCCTGGATCTGCTTGAAGTAGCGGCTAGAGATTCAGTAGGCAGATCCAGGGTATCTATGTGACTGCTGCAAAACTTGGTTCGGTTCAGTGCAAATTAGCAAGCCCCAGGGACGCCCTGGGGCTTGTTTTTGTAGGTAACGAGTGCCTGGGTCGAGAAAGTCCCCGGCAGCCCGCCGAATGAATTCGGCGTTTGAAACGGGAAACACGATGAATCGTGTTCCCAGAACCGGCTTCAGCCGGTTTCCCATTTCAGCCGGCGGTTTCAACCGCAGGGTTACCGGATTATTTTGTCAATCTTCAAAATCCGGTTCTGCGAACACGATTGCCTGTTCGACAGTCCTCGCCGTTTCGTTGACGGGCTTGTTGCGTTGGTGATAAGATACGCGCACTGTACCGGCAACCTTTGTAAAGGAAGGCGACTGTGCCCGATTTTGACTATGAAGCTTGGTGGTCGCTCCAGCTGCGTGTGGCGAAGGGCGAAACCCTGTTGGCGCAGGAAGCGCAAGCCTATCAGGCGGGTTTGGGTGATTTGGACAGCCAGACCGAACCCGTTGAGGGCGACACGGTTCTTTATCTGCGTACGTTGCGGGCTGCCATCAGCCGGGCAGCGGACCAACACGCGACGCTGACGGCGCGCAGTGCTGAGTTGGACACGAAGATCGCGGCGCTGGAAGATCTGCTCAATTAGGGGCAAATGCGGCCGATCAGGATGTTACGCAGGTAGGCTTCGACGGTGGTTGATTCATTGAACATGGTGTGTCCTCACAGGAAAGAATCTCGAACTTTCTGTACCAAGCGAAAGATTGTCTTTGACATCGCATAACAGCTACGCGTATAGAGTTGAAAGTGCAAAGATGTCCTGATCTTCCTAATCTAGTGCGTTACTAAGGATCAACTTGCCGAATTGAGCTGTTGCCGAAAGACGAGACACGAGGGACTGATGAGCGAGGCTGAGTGAACGAAATACCTCTGCTATCTCTTGTTGTTCATCTATAGGGGGACAGACAACAGGTATAGCCATACAGTCTGTCTTGGTGATTTTTTTGGTACATGCCTGTCACGTACGCTGCTCATCCAGCGGCGGCAGGGCGAATTCATAGTCGGCAGCGTCAGACCAGTTGACAAACAAATTTGTCGAACCTCGAAAATTTCGTCGAAGATGTTCCTGAAAGTCATCAGAACTGGTGATGGCCTCGACGATGCTCGGCAGAATGGTAGCCGTGTCCTTCGGGCGGAGAATAAAGTTGGTGTGAGCAGAGAGACAGTCGAACTCGGCAACGGCAACCCGAAGTTTAGGCCCCGTGTTGTACAGATAACATCCCCAGCACTGACCTTGGTACGTATCCTCAAGCCGAACTCCCCGTCGCCAACGGGGTTCCACTCGGTAATTCGTCCGTCTTGGGGTATGTGTTTGCCGATGATATACCGGGTAAATCCGTCCGCTTCGTAGTCCTTCGTTGCCTTCGTAGAATTGATGATGACATCAGCAAACTTGACCCATTTCCACCCCGGTTTTAACGACTGCTCACTCATTGCTTGCCTCCTCTTCCACCAATCCATCCAGCATTTCCACCAAATCATCCATCTCTTGCCAAAAGGCCCGCCCGCTTTGCTCCCACTCTGCCCACAACGTTGGCAGGGATACACGGTCGGCAGTGGGCTGGCCGTTGCCGTTAAGAGTGTGTTTTACAAAGAGCCGAATAGAAAGGCTATAATCCTGAGCGGCGATCTCCTCCAGGCTGGCGCTGTGGGCAAAGCCTATGTCATCGGCAAAGGTATGATAGGCATTCAGAATGCGCGCCTGATGCGCTGGTTTCAAAAAACTCTGTGCCCGCTCACGCGCCACCTCATTCACAGCGTCGATGAAAAGCACACGCCCCTGACGCGCCTCTACTTTGCGGCTCCGGCAGATGACGACGCAGGCTTCCATGGGTGAGTTGTAGAAAAGGTTGGAGCCTAACCCCAGCACACACTCCACCAGATCGGATTCGACGAGGCTGCGGCGCATGTCGGCTTCTTCTTTGCGGAAGAGGACGCCGTGGGGGAAGAGGATGGCACAGCGGCCGGTTTGCGGGTGCATGCTGCGCAGGATGTGTTGAAAGAAGGCGTAGTCGGCGCGTCCTTGGGGCGGGGTGCCGAGAAAGTTGCGGCCCCAGGCGTCGCTCTGCCAGGCATCGCGGTTCCACTGTTTGATGGAATAGGGCGGGTTGGCCAGCACAATGTCGAAGGTGCGCAGGCTGTCGCGGTCGGTGAAGGCGGGGCGATCCAGGGTGTCACCGCGGGCGATGGCGAAGTCTTCGAGGCCGTGGAGAACAAGGTTCATACGGGCGATGGCGGCGGTCATGTGGTTGCGTTCCTGGCCGTAGAGGCGCAGGGTGCGGTATTCGCAACCGTTGCGTTTGACCTGGTCGATGGTGGAGATGAGCATGCCACCGGTGCCACAGGTGGGATCGTAGACGCTGTCACCGGCCTGGGGGTCGAGCATTTGCACCATGAGGTGGACGACGGTGCGGTTGGTGTAGAACTCCTGGGCGGTGTGTCCGCTGTCGTCGGCGAACTTCTTGATCAGGAACTCGTAGCCCACGCCCAATTCGTCTTCGGGGACGTGGGCCAGGGAAAGAGTGTGTTTGGAGAAGTGTTCGAGCAGATTGCGCAGGGTGGCGTCGGGCAGGCGCGATTTGTTGGTCCACGGCGCGCCGCCGAAGATGCCGTCGAGGCGGTCGGGGTTGGCGGTTTCGAGGGCGCGCATGGCGTCGCGAATGGTCTGGCCGACGTCCTTGACGGTGGTGCGCACGTCGTTCCAGTGTGCGCCGTCGGGGATGACGAAGCGGTCATCGGCGGTGGCGCGGGCGTAGTCGGTGTCGTCCAGTGTCGGCCAGGGCGGTGGCGTACTCTTCGTCCCAGACGTCGGAGAGGCGCTTGTAGAAGAGGAGCGGGAAGATGTACTGTTTGTTAGTCGCCGGCCTCAACGAGTCCGCGCAGGATGGTGGCGGCGCCCCAAAGGTAGGATTCGAGTTCTTCGATGGTTATGCGCATGGTTCCCTTGTGTCCCGTATCAGACGCCGAATTCATTCGGTGGCTGTCATAGTGAATTGTCCCCCAACCATCCCCCATCCACCATCACCCGGCGCAATTCCTCTTCGGCGTCACGGCAGCGGGCCAGGGCGGTTTTGAAGTTGGCGATGGCCTCGTCGAGCGGGGGGATGTCAGCCCCGATGGGCGGCAGCACGTAGCGTGAAATGTTGAGTGTCCAATCTTCGGCGGCGATCTCTTCGACGGTGACGACGGCGGCGCGGTCTTCGACGGCAGCGCTGTCTGCGACGGCGGCGAATTCCTGTACCCAGCGCAGGATGGTGTCGGCGTGTTCAGGATCAAGGAAATTCTGGGCGCGTCCTTTGCGGAAAAGGGAGGCGGCGTCGACGATGCATTTGAAGAAGAGCATGGGCAGGATGTAGCTCTTCCAGTCGCTGCGATCGGCGGGGCTGCCGCGCAGGATGTTGGCGGCTTCCCAGAGATGGGATTCGAGTTCACGGAGGGTGAGGGCCGGGTAGAGCGGGAGCTGAGGCTGCATGCCGGTACGGGTCCTTGCTTGGTGCATAACGAAAAACGAGCCGCAGCAATTTCCTGGTGGGGAAGGTCTGCGTGCGGCTCGTTGGTGTGACGGATTGTTTTGTGGTACGATTGTTCTACGTTCCTGGGCCGCTACCAGGAATGCTTAAAGCGTCGACCGGCCAGGGTCGGCGCTTTTTTTATTGGTGGGCCATGCGTAGATGGGTTCGTTGTTGGTGGAGGCGGGAAGATGGCACTCCGGGGCCCTGTTCTGTTAAGGGAGAGTCTAGCGTAGGGAAGGGGACGGGGCAAGTGGGGGGAAAGTGGTTGTTGGTCAGCTTTCGCCCGCTCGGGTCAATGGCTTTCTTGAGAACCTCTGAATCTACATCACACTTCCCTCGCCCACGACAACCCCAAAGGCCGACTGCACGATCGCATGGATACGATCTGCCGTGAGTGTCAATTCCGCTTCTGTCACATGGTTCGGCTCCAGGTAGAACCATCCTTCGTCGGTATGATGCGCACGCGGTTTAATCGAGGGGCTGCCTTGTTGTAGTTGGGCGCAGAGTTCGGCGGCGTTGAGATTGGCGCGCGCCGGATCCACTTCCAGCCTTACGCGCGTAACAGGTTGCCCGACTTTGTCCAACACTGTTGAGATGGCAATGCCGGGGAGGCCCGTCAGCTTGTCGGCAAGGAATTCAGCCTTACGCCGCTGCTCCGAAGACCATGTCGCCAGATCCGTGGACATCCGTTCTTCAAGGCAGATCATTGTGCCGAAGACGCCCTCTTTGCCGATCTTCATGCCGCGACCAATACCCTGATTTTGCAGGTACACCGCGTCAACTAGATCGCGGCGGCCACACACAATGCCGCCTGTCGGTCCGGACAGATACTTCTGCACGCTGAGCACAATCAAATCGGCGCCACTGGCTACCAAGCGGTCGATTTGGTGATCCTGTGCCGCTGCGTCCACGATCACCGGCACATCGTAACGGTGACAAAGGGCAACAAACTCGTTGAGCCGAACGAACCCAAATTGAGACGTATGATGCGAGACAACAAACATTGCAGCAGCCGTATTGGGGCTGAGCGCATGTTCAATTTGGGCGGTGGTGGTTTTATTGACCGTGCCAACCTCGCGTACAGTTGCGCCGGCAAGTCGAATCATCTGCTCCAACGGCGCACCGAAGTTGACCACATGGCCCTTCTGAATCACCACCTCGTGTTTCATGCCGCCGGCGTCGGGCAGTTGATGGACGCGACCAATGTTTGCACCTGTCATACAGGCGGCGACGGTTAGGGTGACACCCGCAGCGGAACAGGCCGTAAGTGTGCCTGCTTCGGCGCCACTCCATTCAGCCACCAACTTCCCGGCGCACGCAAAGAGTTCATCCATATCCCAGTGATGACGCAAACCTTCTGCCGCAGCCATGGCGACACCCTCACTGCTGATGGACGTCCCATACATTGTAAGTGGCCCCGACAGGTTAATGACGGGCGTGAGGTTGTATTTCTCGTGTAGAATGCGCATGATGTATCGCCCTTTCTGATTGGGGTATTGAATCTATGCAAGCTACTCAGGGGTAAGCACCTTCCGGGAAGGGGCATCAGCAACTTTCAGGTGCGCGATATGCATCTGACCCCTTCCCGGAAGGTTTGCGTATTTAGCGAGAAAAGCACTTAGCGGGCAAAAAACGCGTGGACACGCTCAATGATCACCGCCACATCTCCATCGCCAAGTGGGCGTGGATCGAACGCGACAATGCCCAGGTTGACAAGGTGGGTGCGAGGATAGATTGGTGGATTCCCCTTGCGTAGGAATGCAACCAGTTCAGCCGCCTTGCCCGCATCGGTGACAACGCCGGCCCGCTCGATCCCTCGTCCTGCTTCATCAGCCAGACGTTCTGTCTTCACCACTTGGTCAAAGCCTGCCAGCATCTCATCTACTAATTGTGTACATCGCGCCTGTTCGGCCTCAACATTCCGCTGCATATACTTCGCTGTGGCGGTGTAGAGACCAACCAGCGCCTCTTTGCCAATCTTCATGGGGCGCCCAATGCCGGCATTTTGGGCACGACACGCTTCAACCAGATCTCGGCGTCCTGCCACAATCCCAGTTGTGGGGCCGCCGATGGCTTTGCCGCCGCTAAATGCCACCAGGTCTGCGCCACTGCCCGTAAAGCGTACGAGATCTTCTTCGGCCGCGGCGTCGATCAACACAGGCACGTTGTGCGTCTGGCAGAGCGAAATCACCTGCTTCAGCGACAACATCCCCTTTTGCACCGTATGGTGGGATTGCACGAAGAGAAATGCGGCAACGTTTGGGCCGATTGCGCCGGTGAGGTGTGCTTCGCTGACACTGTTGACAGAACCAATTGGATGTGGCTTGCCGCCGGCAATCCGAATAAGCTGTGTAATGTCGGCACCGTAGCTGACCTGATGACCGGCCTGGATCAGGATTGTGTTGGGATAGCCCATTGCATCGGGCAGCGCCTGAATGCGGGTGAGGTCCGCGCCCGTGATCGAGGCGGCGACCATCAAAGCGACCCCGGCTGCCGCGCCGGTGGTGATCATGGAATCTTCCGCACCGATCAACTGTGCAATCTTCGTGCCAACCTGGCGTTGTAGTTGGTCGATGTCCACATAACTGCGGGCTGCCAACGCCATGGCGGCGATTACATCTTCATCGAGGGTACTGACACCCAGTGCCGTCATTCGCCCGCTGGCGTTGATCACCCGTTGCACTTCTAATTGTTCAAGAAGATCCACCGAATCACTCCCTTTGTGAAACAAGGCCCCGATAGAACGCAGCCGCTTCTTCGTCCGGCTGCACAACTGGCCCTGATAACGTCATGGCGTTCATGGCATCATCCACGCTGATATACCAACGTGCGGCCACAGCCGCCGTGATCCCGGCCCCCATCACGCCTGCTTCGGCATAGCCGATTTCAATAGGTTGATTAAGTACAGAAGCCAATACCTTAAGCAGTGAACGATTGTGAGACGCCCCACCTGTTGCCACAAAACGGCGCGGCTTTGCCCCATCTTGCTTTGCTCGTTCCACCAATGCCAATACGCCGAACGCGATGGATTCTAACATGGCGCGATAGATAGCGCCTTTGGCATAGCCTGCATTTTGTGCCTCTTGCACTGACTGCGTTAACGCTTCTGCCTGTTGCGGCAGGATGACCCGAGAAATCGTCAACCCATCTGCGCCCGCTGGGACGGTATCGGCCAGTAAGCCAAGTTGGTGATGGCGTTGGCCAATGTCGGTCCCTTCGGCATAAAGGATTTCGGCAACAAGGTCCAACTGTGGCGCAGCCGTAGGCACATTGTTTACCCAGGCCCACTGCTCTGGGACAATGAGATAGGAGAAGCAGCCGGAGGTGAGTCTTGCTCCTGTCACGGCGCGGAAGACGAAATTTGTGCCCAGCGTTAAGCAAGCGTCACCGGTATCGACAGCCCGCAGCCCCAGGTTGGCAGCGGCGCCGTCGTGTAGGCCGACGGCCACCGGTATGCCCGGCTCGAATGCCAAAGCAGATGCGGCCGTGGCTGTCAGCCCGCCGGCAATCTGCCAGGGTTCGTCCACTTTCGGGAAGGCACTATGTGGCAATCCTGACAATGTCACAATTTCCGGTGGCCACTCGTTCAAACCGGGGCCTGTCGTCGGATCGGTGACCCACTCGCCTGTCATGCGGTAGACGAGATAGTCGCGCAGCGCGCCCGTCAAGCGAATGTTGCGCCAGGCGGTCGGTCGTTCCTCTTTCAGCCTGTGTAGCAGGCCGCCAAACCGTACGGCGTAACCATACGCAAAGGGATCCTGCTTTCCCCATACGTCTGTGCTATACGCGCGAATCACTTCCGGCGAATGCTTCAGCGCGCCATAATCCCAAGCCGGTAAACTCTCTTGCCCATCGTGGTTGATGGCGACGCCAACCAGATTCCGGCAAGAAATGGCAATCGCAGCAGGCTGCATAGGACAGTCCAAATTACGACCGGCTGCACAGACGGCATCGCAGAAGGCTCCCCAAAACGCTTCAAGCGTTTGATGTTCGGTCGGCTGAATGTCGCGCGTAAAGGACCTACCCTCGGCAATAATCCGGCCTTGCCGATTCAGGTAGGCTGCTTTGCACCACGTCGAACCCATATCAACTGCAAGGACATACTCACGCATGGCTCGGCTGTTTGACAATGCGACCTGCCCGAATCGTATAGCGCACGTCGAGATGTCGGCGGCCAATCTCTTTGCGCCGCTCACTGTCGATAAAGTCAAACTCGCCCTCGATGACACGGAAGATTGTGATGTCTGCGTCTCGGTTGGCGGCCAATGAGCCTAACGCATGCTCGCGGTGGATCAGTTGCGCCGGTGACAGCGTGCTCAAGCGAATGACTTCGCCTAGATCGAGCCCAAGGTGCAAGAACTTGGCCATGGTCGTTGCCATATTGCAGACTGGGCTTTTCAGGTTTTTGGCGTGAATGTCGGTGGAAATGGCATGCAGCGGTAGGCCGGCGTCCAGCGCATGGCGCGCCGTCTCAAACGAAAAGCTGGCGGAACCATGTCCGATGTCGAATTTCACCCCCCGATCCACCGCAGCCCGCGTTTCGGGAAGTGGTTTCTGATCGCGCCCCAGCAAGCCGCCAAACTTGCCATGCCAGCAATGGGTGACAATGTCCCCTTCACCAAGCAGATTTAGGACTTCATCGACCACCGGTGGCGCGTTGCCGATGTGGACCATCAAGCCCGTGCCCGAAAGGCGCGCCGCCTGACGCGCCAGCTTAACTGGTGTGATGCCCAGGTTGCCACAGTGTGTTTGGCTGGCCAGCACTTTGATTCCCACGCAGTAACCGGCCGCAGCTTCCTTCTCTGCTAATGGAATGGTGATGCCCTGGCTGAAGTTGTCCCAATCGCCATGCCGCGGGCCGACAGCGGGCATCAGCGACACGTTCAAGAAGGCCAATACCCGCGTTGTGGCCACCTTGATCACTTCTTCGCGGAAGGTTCGCCAGGTGATGGCCCCTGAAGTGCCGGCATCGACCACTGTGGTGACGCCTGTGGCAATGCCTGCATCGTCATCCGGATCGACGCCGGCAAGACCTGCACCGGCGAAGACATGAGTATGTAGGTCGATCCATCCAGGACTTGCCACACAGCCTGTGGCGTCGATGATCTCGGTGCTTTCTACGGCTGCGTAGTCACCGATGCCCACAATCTTGCCTTCATGTACAAGAATGTCGGCGATCTTGTCCATCTGTTGGGCTGGATCAATGACACGTGCGTTGCGAATGACCAGGTCATAGAGAGACATGGGGCATGGTCTCCTCATCGTCTGTCGGTTCCAGGACAACTGCGCCACCTAAAACGGTGTAGTCGACCACAAAGTTGCGGTCGGCGATCTCCGTCTTGCGTTCTGCATCGGTCAATGGGAATTGGCCTTCGACTAAGTGAAAGAGGGTAATGTCGGCGCGGCGCCCAGGTTCCAGTGAACCGACTTCGTGATCTTTGTGCATCAGTTGGGCCGGCGACAGCGTGCTCAGCCGGATCACTTCAGGCAGATCGAAGCCCAGGTGCAAGAACTTGGCCATGGTAGTGGCCATGTTATAGACAGGTCCCTTGACGTTGCCGCCGTGAATGTCTGTGGAAATGGCATGTACAGGCAGACCGGCGTCCATGGCATAGCGTGCAGTATCGTAGGCGAAACTGGATTGTCCGTGGGCAATGTCGAACTTGACGCCACGTTCGACGGCAGCCCAGGTTTCGGGCAGCGGCTTCTTGTCGCGTCCTAGCAGACCGCCGTAGACGCCCTTCCAGCAGTGTGTCAGGATGTCGCCCTCGTCCATAAGTTCCAGTACGTCTTCGATAATCGGTGGCGCTTCCCCCAGGTGGACCATCAGGCCCGTCCCCGACAGGCGGGATGCCTGGCGCGCCAGTTGCATGGGGATGATGCCCAGGTTGCCACAGTGACGCTGGCTTGCCAGCACCTTGATGCCGAGGCAAAGTCCTCTTGCCGCTTCCGCTTCGGCCAGTTGGATCGTTGTGCCCTGGCTGAAATTGTCCCAACTGCCGTGGCGTGGACCTCGACTGGGCATGAGGGAAACGTTGAGATAGGCATACACGCGGGTCTGAGAGCGTTCAACCACGTACTGGCGAAACGCCTTCCACGTGCCCGCGCCGGATGAGCCGGCATCGACGACAGTGGTGACGCCGGTGGCAATGCCTGCCTGCGTATCGGCGTCGACACCGCCTGAAGTGACTGCTCCGTCAAAGACATGCACATGCAGATCAATCCAGCCTGGGCTTGCTGTCAATCCTTGGGCGTCGATGATGCGGTCGGCAGTGTCACTGGCATAGTCGCTCACGCCGACAATTCGTCCGTCCTTGACGGCGATGTCGTGGATGCCGTCGATATTTTGGGCCGGGTCGATCACCCGCGCCCCTCTGATGAGCAGATCGTGGTGTGCCATCCTCTTGTGATCCTTTGTGTGAAGCTTTGCGGTTGTCTGAAGAAGTCTCTCTATCGTCCTCGAAGCCGTGGATCGAGTGCATCGCGTAGCCCGTCGCCAAACAGGTTGGCGCCGAAGACCACCAGCACAATGGCCAGACCGGGGAAGATGGTGATCCACCACGCCTGCCGAACGACGATCTGTCCTTCGGCCAGCATGTTTCCCCAACTGGGCCATTGTGGATTGCCACCCACACCCACAAACGAGAGCGCCGCTTCGGCCAGCACCGCCAGCGCGAAGATGTATGAAGCTTGGGTGATCAGCGGTGAAACGATGTTGGGAAAAATGTGACGGCTGAGGATACGGCTGTCGCTGGAACCAATGGCACGGGCGGCTTCAATGTACATTTCTTCACGCGCCACCAATACCGAACTGCGCGCCACACGTGCAACTCGTGGCGAAAAGACAATGGTGAGGGCAATGATCACGTTCTGCACAGAAGGGCCGAGAATGCCCATGAGCACAATTGCGAAAATAATCGACGGGAAGGCCATTAGCGCGTCCATGACACGCATGATTACTGCATCGAGCCGCCGATAGTATCCGCTGATCAGGCCCAGGAAGAGGCCGATGGCGATTGAGAACAACCCCACCGACATGCCCACCCCAAGCGAAAGCCGCGCCCCGTAGAAGACACGAGAAGCCACATCGCGGCCAAATTGATCGCTGCCCAGCGGGAACTCCACCGAAGGTGCTTCTAAACTATTTCTCACATCCAGCTTTAATGGATCACGTGGCGAAATCAGCGGTGCAGCCAGTGCGATCAAGAAGAATACCAAAACGAAGAGGGCACCCACAACCGCCGTCCGATTCTGGAAGAGTAACCAGATCCAATGACGGTGTTTGCGGCGGGCTTGAGAGGAATTTACGACATCGGGTGAGGCGGCCGTTGGCTTAAGGGTTGCTTGCCTATTCATATCGTACCCTTGGATCGAGGACACCGTAGAACAGATCGACGATGAGATTGGCAAAAATGTAGATGAGGGCCGTGATCAAGATGATCCCCTGCATGACTGGGTAGTCGCGCCGGGCAACGGAGTTGATCAGCAGCCTCCCTGCGCCAGGGACATTGAAGACAATCTCAATAATCACTGTGCCACTCGTCAAATTGGCGATGAGCAACCCGATGACGGTCAGTGGCGCGATCATAGCATTGCGCAAAGCATGACTGTAGATGACGCGTCGCTCGCCTAATCCTTTGGATCGGGCTGTGCGCACATAATCTTGATTTAACACATCTAGCATGCTTGACCGTACCATCCTGGCAAGGAAGGCGGCGTTTGATGCACCGATGGCGATACCAGGTAGAATCAGGTAGCGAAGGGCCGAGAATCCGCCGTTCTGTATGCTGACAAAACCCGATGGCGGAAACAGGGGGAAGTAGATCGACAAGGCCATAACCAGCAGCACACCCAGCCAGAAATTGGGGATTGAGAGGCCGACAATAGCCAGGGACATCAGCGTGCGGTCAAACCAACTATTGTGTTTCACTGCCGCAATCACACCCAATGGAATGCCCATCAGGATCGACAAGAAACCACCCACCGCAGCGAGCAGCAGCGTAGGCTGCGCCCGCTGCAAAATCATTTCTAGAACAGGCTGACCCTGTACAATCGAATTGCCCAAGTTGCCCTGCAAGAAGACCTGCCCTGCCCAGCGCAAGAACTGAAGCGGTATCGGGTCATCCAGGCCCATAGACGCTCGAATACGCGCGACTTCTTCCGGCGTTGCGTCGGGTCCGGCCACCACAGCCGCCGGATCGCCAGGTGTCAGCCGAACTAGTGTGAAGGCGATCAACGCAATCAGAAAGACCAGTGGCAATAAAGACACCAAGCGACGTACAAGATATCGGTTCAACGTCCACCTCGTATCGATTGGCCGAAGAGTTGGAGATGTGAGTGGGGGCAAAGACCATCCCAGACACGGTTCCGTGTCTGGAATGGTCTACCAAGTTTGCACAGAGGCTTAACTGGCGAGCCAGACGTTCCACACCATGAAATCTGGGCGGTCCGTAAATCCCTGAACTTCGGCCCGAACGGCGCGGAATGCGTAGCGTTCCCCAAACTGAATGTAGGGAACCTCCTCGTAGAATGCGCGCTGGAGATCGACCCAAAGCTCCTTGCGTTTGTCTTGATCGGTTTCGGTAATGAGGCTTGCGTAAGCACCAGTGACACCGGGCGATGTTGTCCAACCGGGCCAGTTAGAGGTATAGGCGGAGGTGCCAAGCGGATCGCCTGCAAAGCCGATGCCCGTGCTGAAAATTTCATAGGCATCGGGGTCGCTACGATTTGTTACGACTGTGGGCCAGTCGGAGACGACTAACTCTACGTTAAGCCCTGCTTCTGCCCACTGCTGGGTGGCGATTAGGGCGCTACGATACATGTAATCGAAGTCGCGTGTTGTGATCCACCGCAATGGTTCACCATCGTAGTCGGTTTCCGCAATCAGTTGGCGCGCTTTTTCAAGATCACGTGTTTCGTATAGCTCTTTGCCTTCTTCTGTGTACCAGAAGGCCCACTCTGGGCCGGCCAAAGAAGCAAAGGCGCCGTAGAATTCGGGATTGTCCACTGTGCCGGCCATGACCTCAAACGCGTCTGTTGCTGCCAACGCCGCCTGACGTAACTTCTGATCGGCGAATGGACCTTTCTGCTTGTTGAACACACCAACCGCTTTGGAGCCGGGCTTGATCACAAACGGGATCAGGTTTTGATCGCTTACAACCTGCTCGTACTGAGCCGGAGAGAGGTCGTAGGCGATGTGATATTCGCCTGCAATGAGGCCGTTTAGGCGTGTGGTTGCATCGGGAACTGGGATGAACTCAATGACGCCGGCATAAGCATGACGCCGTCCACCGCGACCGTCAATGGGTTCGTCGCGGGCGGAATAATCCTCGAATCGTTCCATCACCACAGAGCGATCGAGCACCCATTCAGTGACCTTATAGGGCCCGGTACCGATGGCATCGGCAATTTCTGTAATCTGGCTATCGGGATTCTCTTCTACGGACTCATCGTAGTACTTCTCAACGATTTCTGAAGGCAGAACCCCGAAGAGGCCACCATAATGACCGATCCCGTACAAGAAGCCGCCGTTCGGCTCAGAAAAGACGATCTCGATCGTGTGATCGTCCAGGGCTGTAATGCTTTCACTCGCCGCCAGCAAAGACGAACCACGCTGTGTCATACGTTGCCAACGTAGCATCGAAGCCAGTACGTCTTCTGACGTCATGACCTTGCCATTGTGGAAATTGACACCCTGCCGCAACTGAATTGTGAAGACTGTACCGTCTTCGGAAACGTCCATACCTTCGGCCAAATCGGGAATGTAGATATTCCCTTCGCCCATGGTGAAAAGGTATTCATAGACATGGCCCATTACATCGCGGTTGATGTTCGGCGTCCCCCACATCAGGTCTAGTGAGGCAAGGTCGCTGTTCAGCGCAACGATTAATTTATCAAAACGTTGTGCGCTTTCAGATCCTGTCTGCGCCACTGGTGCCGCATCAGAACCTGCCGGCGCTGTGGTTGTTGCCCCTGGTTCAACTGTAGCACAGGCGCTTAGCATGCTGGCCACGGCCGGCGCTGTTAACCCAAGTGCAAAGGCCCGTTTCATAAACTCACGCCTGTTCAATTGCCCTGTGGATTTCTGCCGCATCAGTTGGTGTATATTGAGATAATTCACCATTTCTGATCCCCTTTCCTTACTTCGTTATGAATGGATGTGAAATACGCATGCAGAGGCGTAAAGCCTCTTCTCAGTGTTGGTGAGTTTGTATGGATGTCGTATCACGTGCCACTACAAACGGGGGATTCTGTTTGTAGCCACTCAATCTACAGGCTGGTGCGAGTGAATCGGTTTAGTTGGCGGTAGGATATTCTGAAAACGATTGTCTAGAGGTGGAAAACAGTATAGCATAGCAATAAAAGAGGGGGCAACCGATGAAAATCTGCCTACAGGCCTGCAAAAGATATTGTGCGGGGGACACGCACGCCTTTGTGCGCGTCCCCCTATCAGGTTAGCGTTGTCATGAGAGCTAGGTTGAGACGATGCGTTTGGGATCGTCACGTCGGCGGTCGGCGTGGAGGATGTGTGTATGGGTGAGGTGTATGCTAGAGGTTAAAACGAGGTTCACACTGTAACAGCGCTAACGTCAGCAAGATATAAACATCCGATTTTCACCCAATGTCCATTCTGGTCAGACGGGAAGACGCGTGATACAACATGTGCAATGTATCATCGCTGTGCGACCAAGAGAGTGATTGCGAGGTGACCATTGACAGAGACAACACCTGTGCCTGCACCCGATTTTGAAATCGGGCTGTATTCATTTGCGGACTGACGCCCGACCTGCGCACCGGCGCGATGATCAGCCCTGCGCACAGGCTGGAGAATTTGCTGGAGAGCATTGTCCTGGCCGAAGAGGTGGGGCTGGATGTCTTTGGGCTGGGCTGAGATCATGGCCGGACGGGGATCGTTCATCGAGTCGTTTCCCCTCTTCGGCTATGATTTGAAGGACTACGATGCGCTGTTCAGCGAAAAGCTAGACCTGCTGCTGCAACTTAGAGAGCCGGAACAGGTCACCTGGTCGGGCCGGTTTCGCCCGCCGCTGAGCGGACAGGGTGTTTACCCGCGCCCCGTGCAGAGTCCGCTGCCGGTCTGGGTGGTGGTGGGTGGCACGCCGCAATCAGTGGTGCGCGCCGCCACGTTGGGGTTGCCGATGGCGCTGGCCATCATCGGTGGCAACCCGGCCCAGTTTGCCCCGTTTGTGGATCTCTACCACGAAACGGGCAGACAGGCCGGACATGACCCGACGCGGTTGCGCGTGAGCATCAACAGTCACGGCTACCTGGCCGACGGTGCCCAACAGGCCGTGGACGAAGCGTTTCCGTCCTTTGCGCAGGTGATGAACAAGATCGGGCGCGAGCGCGGCTGGCCACCCATGTCGCGGGGACAGTTTGAGGCGTCTTGTGCGCTGCGCGGAGCCAATTTTGTGGGCAGCCCCAACGAGGTGATCGAGAAAATCCTCCACCAGCATGAACTCTTCGGCCACCAACGCTTGCTGCTGCAAATCAGCATCGGCACCATGCCCCATGCCCAGGTGATGCACGCCATTGAACTGCTGGGCACAATGGTCGCGCCGGTAGTGCGCGCCGAAATCGCTCGACAAACCGCCTAACTTCCAACATACAAGGCCTACTTTGTCCTATCAAAACCGTGTCACCCCAACCGGACAAATCATCGCCACGCCTGCCCGTGGCACCTTCATGGGTAACCGGGGCGTGCTGCACAACCCAGAGGGCGAAATCGTGCGCGTCTTCCAGGGCAAGCGCTGGATTACCTGTCTACTTGAGTTCAAAGGACGCCGTCGGCCCATAATGACACCGGGCCGCTACACCGAACTCTTCTTCTTAGACGAAGCCACAGCGCTGGCGGCAGGGCACCGTCCTTGCCGGGAGTGTCGTCGCCGCGACTTCGATCATTTTGCCGCGCTCTGGCGCTCCGTCTACGGCGGAACAGGTAAGGCGGACGAGTTGGACCGTCAATTGCATCAAGAACGCACTGCTGAATCAAAGCCGACCTACACAACTCTCGATGATCTGCCCAACGGCGTCTTTGTCCAGAACGAGAACGCCGCAGCGCTGCTGATCTGGCAACGCCAGCTCCATCTGTGGACGCCGTTTGGATATAGCACCACGTTTCCCTTGACAACACCTGGCACGTTTACGCTCCTGACGCCGCTATCCACGCTGCAGGTGATACGAGCAGGCTACATGCCTGTGGTCGGCTGAAAATCGAGCTGCATCCCCACTTTTCTGTTCCTATCATCGATGTTAGAGAGAATGCTCTTTGTTTTCTCCTGTTTGCGCAGATGTTCGATCTCGGCGTTTCTTTCTCATCTACTTCAAGGTTTTGACAAGCGATCAATGTCTCCTTATACTTTCGAACTTAGGCCCACTGTTGCTCTACGATTATTTATCTCCCCTGTAGCCACTCTCCGCTACTTCCAATTTGTCAAACTGTATCTTAGTTCTGGTCTTTTCTGTCATCGAAATCACATCCATCAATAAAAGGATAGGACCATGCTTCGAAGAGTCGCCTTGCTTTTGATCCTGTTGACCGCGCTGCTCTCGGCCTGCGCCGCACCTGCTGCTCCCCAACCGAGCGCGCCACCCGCCGAAGAAGCCGCCGCCCCGTCACAGACCCCGGCGGACACCATCGTCGCCGCCGTGCCCAACGAACCCTCCACCTGGGACTATGACTTCGTCCAGGGCGATTTGGTGGGCCTGTCGATGGTGAAGAATGTCGATCCCTTCTTGCTCGATCACCCTGTGGTCGATTCGGGCAACGGCTATTTGACGCTGGACACCACCCAACTCGTGGGCGTCTACGCTGATTCGTACACCGTCTCCGAAGACGGCCTCACCTGGACCATCACCATGAAGGACGGCCTTACCTTCCCCAGCGGCGCAGCGGCAGACGCCGAAGCCTACCGAGCCTCCAAGGAACGCGGGCTGAACTTCCAGGCCAATGTGGGCTTTGTCTTCGGCACCATCGGTGTGCCCACCACCGATCACCTGACGGTGGACGGCAATACGATTACGATTCAGCACGATTTCTTCTCGTCGCTCCAGCCCTACATGCACGCCATCGGTTCGTTCTTCTACGCTCCGGCCACCTGGGCCGAAAACGGCAGCACCGAAGATCCGTGGGCCACGGATTGGAAGAGCAAGAATCCCGGTTCGGGTGGGCCGTACACCGTGGCCGAACAGGTCGCCGGTCAGCGCATTGTGCTGGAGAAGAACCCCAACTGGCCCGGGGAAGTGATGAACGAGCGCGTGGAAGTGCAGATCGTGCCGTCTGAGGCCAACCGTGTGCTCATGCTCCGGCGCGGTGACATCGACATCGCCTTCGGCCTGGGCCGCAAGGACGTGCTGGCGCTGGAAAGTGAACCAGGCATCAAGGTGCTCTCCATCCCCACCACAGACGCCGTGATGCTGGTGATGAACCACAGCATGCCGCCCTTCGACAACGCCGACTTCCGCAAGGCGCTGGCCTACGCCGTCCCCTACGAAGACATTCTTAGCGCTGTCTACGGTGGCAACGCCACACCCATGCGCTCCGTCATGCCCAACGGCATGCCCGGCTACACCGACGAATACTTCGTCTACGACACCAACCTCGACATGGCGCGCGAACTGCTGGCCGCTTCGGGCGTCACCAACCCGTCCATTGAGTTGACGGTGGAAGCGGGCATCAGCGAACATTCGCAGATTGCCCTGCTCGTGCAGAACGCCCTCAGCCAGATCGGCGTCACCGTGACGATTCAAGAGTTGGATTCCACCACGATTGCCGAGCAGCGGGCGCAGCGCGGCCTGCCCTTCCTGCTGCATCAAGGCATCGCCTGGATCAACGATCCTGAATATCACTTCAACCTCTCGCTGGTGCCCACCGGTTTCCTCAACTTTGGCGACTACAACAACGAACGCATCGCCGAGATTGTGGCTGAGTCGTCACAGATCGTCGACGCTGCCGAACGCTTCGCCGCCTACGCCGAAGCCCAGGAAATCGCCATGGACGAACTGCCCTTCATCCCCCTGGCCCAGCCCAACTACGTCGTCGCCATGCGCGACAACGTGCAGGGCTACACCTACGCCAGCGATCAGGTCTACCGGTTCTGGACGATGCATAAGTAGTGATTGGTGATTGGTGATTGGGATCGCGTGGAGGTTGTTGGTTGGGCGGGGAGATGATGCTGTAAAGAGTTGATGATGGGATGATGCAGTTATCGTGATGATAACTATCATCCCACCATCCCATCATCTCCCCACCCGAAAACGCCCCACCCCCAGTCAACCTTCTATGCAAGATCCCAATCACCAGTCACCAATCACCAATCCCTAGGACATGCCATGTCTCTCTGGCGTTATGCGCTGCGAAGGACGCTGCTGTTGGTGCCGGTGTTATTGGGCATTACGGTGGTAGCCTTCGCCTTGACTCACGTTGTGCCGCGCAATCCGGTTTATGCGCTGGTGGGCACTTTTGCCGATCAGAAGTTGGTAGATGAGACGATCAAGCGCTATGGGCTGGATCAGCCGCTGTCTACCCAATACCTTCGCTACATGGGCAACCTGCTGCAAGGGGACCTGGGCACGTCGATCCGCAGTGGCCGACCTGTGATTGATGAGATGCTGGTGCGGCTGCCTGCCACCTTGGAACTGACGACGCTGGCGCTGCTGCTGGCGTTGTTCGTCGCCCTCGTGCTGGGAACGGTGGCCGCGCTCAACTACGGGCGCGGTCCCGATGTGGCGGCGCGGCTGCTGGCGCTGGTAGGCAACTCCCTGCCCGAATTCTGGCTGGGGCTGATCTTTGTCTTCGTCTTCTACTTTCAATTGGGCTGGGCGCCCCCGCCTATAGGACGCATCGCCAGCGGGATTACGCCGCCTGCCGCCGTTACTAACCTCTACCTGATCGACGCTGTCCTCACAGCCGACTGGCGTGCGTTCGGCTCAGCACTGGCGCAGATGGCACTGCCGGTGATCACCCTCGCCTTCGTGGTGATGGCCCCGATCATGCGCACCGTGCGCGCCAATGTGCTCGAAGTGCTCAACGCGCCCTACGTCCGCTGCGCCCGCGCGCATGGACTGAGCCGCCGTCGCCTGCTCGTCACCTACGTCCTGCGCAATGCCCTGCTTTCGGTGGTGACGCTGGTGGCGATCATCTACGGCTACCTGCTCGGCGGCGCGGTGCTGATCGAAAAGGTCTTCTCGTGGCCGGGGTTGGGGCAGTGGGCGGCCAACGCCATCGTCACCCAGGACTATCCGGTGGTGCAGGCGTTTGTCCTGTTGGCGGCGACTTTTTACGTACTCGTCTACCTGCTGGCCGATCTGCTGCTGGCAGTGATGGACCCGCGGATCAGGTACTGAGCGGAGACGCTACCACCGGGAGAGTGATCCACGGAGGCACACGTGGTGAATCAATTGAAATTTGATCCGTGTTCTCTTCGATCCGTGTCCACAAGTTCTCTTGCAGGGAGACAATGACCCAATCCGTGCACAATATGGAATCGACACCCCTCGAAGCCGTGGACGCCACCGGCTGGCGGCGGCTGCGGTTGGTGCTCTGGCAAGAAAAGCTGACCTTGCTCGGCGCGTTGATCTTGGCGATCTACCTGATTCTGGCGCTGATCGCGCCGTGGATCGCGCCCGTCGATCCCAACGCCATCAACCTCAATGTGATGCTCTCGCCGCCCACACCCGCCCATCCCTTCGGCACCGACAGCGTGGGGCGCGACATCTTCTCGCGCACACTAGTAGCAGCGCGCATCGACATCGGCCTCGCCCTGGGCGCGGTGATCCTCTCGATCACGCTGGGGACGCTGTTGGGCATGGCGGCGGGCTACGCCGGCGGCTGGCTCGACGAGGTGATCATGCGCTCGATGGACATTTTGCAGTCGTTCCCGGCCTTCATCCTGGCGTTAGGCGTCGTGGCCGCGCTGGGGCAGGGGCTATTCAACATTCTCGTGGTGGTGGCGTTCATCAACATTCCGTCGTACGCACGGTTGATCCGTACCGAGTTTCTCTCGAATCGGGAACGCCAATACGCCGACGCCGCGCGTATGGTAGGCAACTCGCACACAAGGATCGTCTTCCGCCACCTGCTGCCCAACAGCGTGACGCCGCTCTTGGCGATTGCGTCACTTAACTTCGGCTGGGCCATCCTCACCACCGCCGGGCTTTCGTTCCTGGGCATCGGCGTGCGCCCGCCCACCGCCGAATGGGGACAGATGATCGCCACCGGCAGCGAAGAACTGGTGCGCGGCATCTGGTGGACGTCGTTCTTCCCCGGCATGGCGCTCTTTGTCTTTGTGTTGGGCTGCAATCTGCTTGGCGACGGCGTGCAAAAACTACTCGACCCACGTTCCTGGTGACCTGACCCATGCCGCTTCTTTCGATTCAAGATCTGCATCTGGAAATCAGCCGCCCCGGCAGCCACGTGTCGGTGCTGCACGGCGTCAACCTGCACGTGGACGCCGGGGAAATCGTTGGGCTGGTCGGCGAGACCGGTTCGGGCAAGACGTTGACGGCCATGTCGATCCTCAATTTGTTGCCGTCGGGGGCGCGCTTCACGGCGGGCGTAATTCACTTCGACGGTGTGGACATTTGCCGCGCCGACGCTGAACAGATCCACCAACTGCGCGGACGCGCCATCGGCGCCATCTTCCAACAGCCACGCGCCGCGCTCAACCCAACGCGTCCGGTGGTGGATCAAGTGGCGGATCGCTACGCCGATCTGCTCGGCCTGGGACGCCGTGCCGCATTGGACGCAGCTTTCGAGCAGTTACGGCAGGTGGGTATCCCTGATCCACGAGTGCGGGGGAAGCAGTACCCACATCAGCTTTCAGGCGGCATGTGCCAGCGTGTGATGGTGGCGATGGCGATTGCCGCTGGTCCGCGCCTGCTGCTGGCCGACGAGCCGACCACCGGCCTCGATGTGACCTTGCAAGACCAAATTTTGCGACTGATTACGAATCTGTCGCAGGCGGCGGGCATGGCTGTCCTTTTGATTACGCATGACCTGGCCGTGGTGGCGCAGACCTGTCAACGGGTGGCGGTGATGTACGCCGGCGAAGTGGTGGAAAGCGGACCGACCGACGAAATCCTCAGCCGCCCCAAGCACCCGTACACCGTAGGCTTGATCGAAGCCGTGGCGGGGCTGGAAGCAGGACGCCGCCCAGAGGCGATCCCCGGTGTGGTGCCGCGCTTCCGCCAACCGCCACACTTCTGCCCGTTCGTGGATCGCTGTCCACGCGCCTTTGATCGCTGCCGCGTCGAGCGTCCACAACTGCGGGCACTGAACGGGCAAGAGGTCGCCTGTCACCTTTACGCGGAAACCACCACCGGGGAGGCGCGTTGATGCTGTCGGTGACGAAGTTGCGCCGGGAGTTTTATCTGCGCCACGGCTGGTTTGATCGGCGCGTCCTCGTGGCCGTGGACGACGTCTCGTTTGCCGTGGCGCGTGGAAAAACCATCGCCGTGGTAGGAGAAAGCGGATCGGGCAAGACGACGCTGGGCCGCTGCATCGTCGGCCTGTTGCCATCCACCGCGGGGACAATCGAAATCGATCAGATCAACCCGTCCACGCTGCCGGCGCCCCAGGCCAAAGAGTTCCGACGGCGCATCCAGATGGTCTTTCAGGACCCCGACGAGTCGCTCAACCCGCGCATGTCCATTGCCGACACGCTGCACGAACCGCTGCGCCGCTGGCACCGTCTGCGCGGGGACGCACTGCACCGCCGCACTGCCGAGTTGCTGGATCAGGTGCAGCTTTCGCCGCGCCTGCTGGGCTATCATCCACACCATCTATCGGGCGGGCAGCAGCAGCGCGTCGGCATCGCCCGCGCCCTGGCCGCCCAACCCGATGTCATCGTCCTCGACGAGCCGACGTCGGCGCTGGATGTGTCGGTGCAGGCGCAGATCCTCAACCTGCTGGTGGATCTGCAACAGCAACACCAGATGACCTATCTGCTGATTTCCCACGATCTGGCCACCGTGCGCTATCTGGCCCAGGAAGTGATCGTCCTTTATCTGGGGCGCGTGGTGGAGCAGGGACCAGTGGCGGCCATCTTCGACAACCCGCAACACCCGTACACGCGCGCGCTGCTCACCTCCGCGCCCCGCCTGCACGCCCTCCCCCGCGCCGACCGGCTGATCCTGCGCGGCGAAGTGGGCAACCCCGGCGACATCGGCCGCGGCTGCGCGCTGGCCCCGCGCTGTCCACTGGCGGAGGCACACTGCGCGGAGACACCGCAGGCCCTCGCGCCGGTGGGGACCAATCACACCGTCGCCTGCCAGATCGTGACGCGGACATGAAACCGCAGAAATTCACCGCAAAGGCGCAAAGAGCGCAAAGGGCAGAGGAGAAAAGAGAACAGCAGAGATCCACAGATTACACAGATTTTCAGGATTTCCAGAGGATTTTGCTCAAATCTCTGCAATCCCTTTAATCCTTTTAATCTGTGGATCATTTCTTTCTCTTTCTGCCCTTTGCGTTCTTTGCGCCTTTGCGGTGAATCTTGTTCATTCTCGAATCCAAGAAAGGGAACCCCATGCGTGACCCTGTTGACAAGATCACCGTTGAGGTGATCCGCAATTATTTGATCACCATCGCCGACGAGATGAAGAAGGTGATCGAGCGCACGTCGATGAGCCCGATCATCTACGAAGTGCTCGACTTTAGCACCGGCGTCTTTACCCGCGATTCAAAGCTGATCGGCCAGGCGGCCGGGCTGACCATGTTCCTCGGCACGTTGGATCTGGCGGTGGAGGCGACGCTGCGCAAATTCGGCGTGGACGGTCTACACCCCGGCGATCTGATCATCACCAATGATCCCTACGATGGCGGCGGCACCCACCTCAACGACGTGGTGACGATCAGCCCGATCTTCTACCAGGGCAAGCTGGCCGCCTTCAGCGCCGTGCGCGCCCATTGGATCGACCTGGGCGGCAAAGTGCCCTTCAGCCAGATGTCCGACGCCACCGAGATCTTCCAGGAAGGGCTGGTCTTCCCTGTGGTGAAGCTGTACAACCAAGGCGTGCTCAACGAAGCGCTCTACGACGTAATCCTGAGCAACGTGCGCATCCCCGCCAGTGTGGGTGGCGATCTGCAATCGCAGGTGGCCGCCTGTCGCATTGCCGAGCGGCGCATCAGCGAACTCTTGGACAAGTACGGCGTGGAGACCTTCGACGCCGCCGTGGCACAGGTCCTCGCCAACTCGGAGGTGCAGATCCGTGAAGCGATCCGCACCATCCCCGACGGCGTCTACACCGGGGAAGACTTCGCCGACGCCGCCGGGCCGGGTGGGGATCCCATCCGCATTGCCGTGGCAGTGCGCGTCCACGGCGACGAGATTACCTTCGACTTCACCGGCACCGACGCGGCGACGGCGTCGTCGTTCAACCAGGGCTGGGGCGCGCTGCTTTCGTGCTGCCGCGCCATGCTCAAGTGCATCACCACGCCCCAGGACCCCACCAACGACGGCTCCTTCCGCGCCATGCACGTCATCGCGCCGGAGGGCTGTTGCCTCAACGTCAAACGCCCCAGCCCGGTCTGTATGTACGGCGAACTGGGCATGCACGTAATGGACGCCATCTGGAAGGCGCTGGCCCCGGTCCTGCCCAACAAACTGCCCGCCGGTCATTACGGTACTGTAGCGGCGCAGGGCTTCGCTGGGTATGACACGGCTATATCGCCGGCCTCGTTTTTTATGTTTGGGGGACCCAACGGTGGTGGCTGGGGTGCGGGCAAGGATTGGGACGGCGAAAATGCCCTCATCTGCCTGGGCGACGGCGACACGCGCAACACGCCGATGGAGGTGATCGAGGCCAAGTACCCGATCCAGGTGCTACGTTATGCGCTGATCCCCGATTCAGGTGGCGCGGGCGAATTCCGCGGCGGGCTGGGGCTGGAAGTGGTCTACCGCATGCTGCGCGGTGACGCACTCAGCGCCGTCTTTGTGAGCGGGCGCTGCAAGTTTCCCGCCTTTGGCCTCTTCGACGGCGAGGAAGGACAGCGCAGCGCCATCTTCATCACGCGTGACGGCGTGGCCGGTCCTTGCACCTGTCAGGCCGCCGGTCTGCCCCTTAAAGTGGGCGACGAAATCACCGTCATCGCGGGCGGGGGCGGCGGCTGGGGCGATCCCAGCAAGCGCGATCCCGAACGTCTGCGCCATGACATCGAACAGGGGTATGTGACGGAGCAGGCAGCGCGTGAAACATGGGGATTGGTGACTGGTGATTGGTGATTGGGGGTTGTGTACAGGATCTGAAATCGCCTAATCGCCCAATCACCCATCACTCCCTCATCCGAAAGCGAACACAACCATGACCTACCGAGTCGCCGTCGATACCGGCGGTACGTTTACCGATGTGATGTTATTGGAACCTTCGACCGGGCGGATTCAGACGGTGAAGGTGCCGTCTACGCCGCAGAATCCGGATCAGGCGGTGGTGGAGGGCGTGCTGGCGCTGGGCGCGCCGCTGCATGAGATCACCTTCCTCGGCCACGGCACCACGGTTGCCATCAACACGCTCGTACAGCGCAAGGGCGTGAAGACGGGGCTGATCACCACACCCGGCTTCCGTGACGTGCTGGAGATCCAGCGCACCAACCGCCCCGACATGTACAACCTCTTCTACCGCAAACCGGCCCCGCTCGTCCCGCGCAATCTGCGCCTGGAAGTGACCGAGCGCATCCTGGCCGATGGGACGGTGCAGACGCCGCTCGATCTCGCTGCGCTACATCAGGCGGTGGAGACGCTGTGCGCCGAGGGCATCACGGCGCTGGCGATCTGCTTCCTCAATTCCTACATCAACCCCGCCCACGAGGACGCCGCCGCCGCCTACGTACGGGCGCACTTCCCGGCGCTGGCGGTGAGCGTTTCCACCGAGATCGCGCGGGAGTGGCGGGAGTATGAGCGCACGTCCACGGTGGCGCTCAACGCCTACCTCACGCCGTCGGTGCGTACCTACCTCTCCCGTCTCGACGAGGAGATGGGCAGCGTCGGCTACGGCCATCACGTCCTCATCACCCGCTCCGACGGCGGGTTGACGCTCAGCCGCAGCGCCGCCGAGCAACCGGCCACCATGCTCATGTCCGGCCCGGCGGGGGGCGTGCTGGGGGCAGCCGAATATGGACGGGTGACAGGCTTCCCTAACCTGATCACCTTCGACATCGGCGGCACCACCTGCGACGTCAGCCTGATCAAGGACGGCGAACCGCTGCGCGTGCGCGACCGCCTGGTGGAAGGCTACCCCGTGCTGGCCCCCTTCATCGACATCTATTCGATTGGTGCGGGCGGCGGCACCATCGCCTGGGCCGACAACGCGTCCATGCTGCGCGTGGGTCCGCACAGTGCGGGCGCGCAGCCAGGGCCGTCCTGCTATGACCGTGGCGGCGATTTCCCCACCGTCACCGATGCCTACGTTCTGCTGGGGATGATTGATCCGGATGCCTTCCTGGGCGGGCAGATGCCGCTGCGCCGGGACCGGGCCGAGGCTGTCTTCGCTAAACTGGCGGCGGCGGTGGAGATGGATCTGCACACCTGCGCCCACGGCACGTTGACCATCCTCGATCATGCCATGACGGCGGCGCTGCGTGTGGTGTCGGTGGAACGGGGACACGATCCACGTGATTTCGCGTTGATGGCCTTCGGCGGCGCGGGCGCGCTGCACCTGGGGTCGCTGGCGCGGGAACTGGGCATCCGCCAGGGCATCGTCCCCCGCTACCCGTCGCTCTTTTCGGCGTGGGGCATCCTGGCGGCGAACCTGCGCCACGCCTACACGCAGACCGTCAACCGGCGCAGTGACGAGGTAGATGCGGCGCAGTTAGGCGGCATCGTCGATGATCTGCGCAGTCAAGGCGCGGCCCAACTGGCGGCGGACGGCGTCGGCGCGCACGACACCTCGTTCGCCGTGTCGATGGACATGCGCTACCTGGGCCAGGAGCACAATGTCAATGTCCCCGCGCCGGATCTGTTCAGCGATGAGAGCCTGTCCGCGTTGATCGACGGCTTCCACGCCGCGCACAAGCAGCTTTACACCTATGAACTGCGCGGCGAACCCGTCGTCATCACCAACGTGCGCGTCGACGCCATCGGCGTGCAGCCTACCCCGCAGATCCAGGAATGGACCGTGCGCGGCCGCGCCGAAGACGCGTTCAAGGGCGAACGTCCTGCCCTACTCGAAGTGGACGAAGGCTTCCGCCCCACCCCCGTCTACGACCGCGACCGCCTCGCCGCGGGCGTCACGTTGACGGGTCCTTGCATTGTGGAAGAAGCGACCTCCACCACCATCGTCCGCCGCGGCCAGACACTGACGGTGGATCGCTGGGGGAATTTGGTGGTGGGGATGGGGGAGTAGGGACTGGGGATTGGGGATTGGGGACAGAATGTTGGTGGTTTCATGCAAGCACCCCGCCGAGGACCATGTCCTCGGCGGGGTGCTTGTTCTTGTAATGGGCTCTACTGTGTGGGAAGATTCAGGTAAGATTGGTTTAGTGTAGCACACAAGTAAGGAGCAGGAGCATCACATGGAAGCTGAACGAGTGGTGACTGTAGAAACACAAGTGCCGATCCAGTTGCGCAAAGAAATGCAGCAACTCGTCCACGCTGGGTGGTACACAGACGAAAATGAGTTGATCCTGGATGCCCTTCGTCGCTTTCTGTCCGTCCACCGCACGGAGCTGCTTACCGAGCAGATTCGCGAAGATGTTGAGTGGGGACTATACGGACAGGAATAACACGTCATGAGTTCGCATGATCAGAGTATCGTCTGCGATGCCCATGCTATTTTCTTGACAGACGACAACGTTCTCAGCAAGAAGTAGTTTCTATCTTGAAGAATCTCCCTGTTACGTCCACGTTACACATCACCAAAGCACTGTTGCAGGAAGTCATCAACGCAGCCCAAAACGCACGACCGCTTTAACTTTCTGCTACGCAACATCCCCGCATCCGGTACCAGCGTGTCCGGCAAAAGGAAGTGTCCTGGTGCGGGGCGTAATTGCGCTCCCCTTCTTTGTGGCGATGATCTGTCCATTGACAACGAATCGTGGGATAACACGAATCAATCCCGCTGACGAAGCAGCCATTCGTCTCATCCTTTTATTCGTTGTCATAGCCGGTGCTGTCCTGTTTTTGGTTGGTGAAGGTGTGATCTCCGTGCGGGATAACTACAAACCACTGCCCGCAGTTGTTCACACTTTGCCTCAGCTATGAGAACACGATGAGTAGGATTCCAACTATCATTCCAACCGCAGCAAGTAGGTGCCGCTCCCAAAGATATTGCTTTCGAAGTAATGGATCATTGACAATTGCATCTCGTGCTTGTGCAGCCTTACCTAGAAAACGCAACGCAACAAATGATCTTGTAGACCCGTTCTCACCCATAAAGGCATCTTTACAGGTGCAGGGCATACGTCTACATCTTTCTGCCATAATCAAGATAACTATGGATGCCAGCAACGCAATCAAACCATAGAACATATCGCTTGTCCTGTTACTTGGTTACACCCAAGGTTTAGGCGAGGAGTAGGCATCCTCAGATGCCGTCACCGCGATGCAAGCAACGCTAATGCTCACTCGGCGGGTTGGTTTTGGTAAGAGAGTAAATGGCAACTATGTCATAACTGCAAAATGCTTTCTGCAAGCAACAGCAGGTTTACTAGCAGTCCCACAAAGAGTGTACCCCGAATGACGTCATCCTGTAGTTCAAGTGGCCACCAACGCTTCCCCACCACTTGTCGAATCTGCTCATTCTGCCTGGTCCATTCCTGTAAAGTACGGCGAAATCGTTCAGGTTCAAACAGAGCTATGTAGTTCCAATATGAGAACATGAATAAGGGCAGGGCAAGAAAAACGATAGGAAATAGATTTTCCATGACCCATATCCTCCACTGCCATCATCTGCTAGAACACGATTCGTACCCACTGAGTGGGTGGATTTGAACAGGTTTCCACATACATCAATTTGACAACAGTAACCGGAGACCAGCCCCGCGTCCGGTACCAGTGTGTCGGGCGAGAGGAACTGGTCCTAGCGTGGGGGTGTCCGTTGAGGACGTATCTCTATTGTGGACGATGCATTCAAGCTGTCAATTCTCAGTTCTGCTATCTTTTTTGTAGACGGTTTGCATAGCGCCAGCGGCATAAGTAAGCGTTTCACCGAAATGCTACATACTCCCCTTGACAAGAACGCCTGTTCCGTTAGACTAACTTCATACACGAAGTGATCGTCCTTGCGCTCCGCCCCAGTCACCAATCACCACTCCGGACTAAGCATGACCAACGTCCACGACAGCGGCTACAAGATCCTCTTCTCAAATCGCACCATCTTTCGGCAGTTGATGGAGAGCTTCGTTGCCCAGCCGTGGGTGGCCCAACTCGATTTCGACCGCGCCGAGACGGTGGACAAGTCCTTTGTCTCCGCAGACTATCAGAAGACAGAAAGCGATCTCATCTACCGGCTGCCCTGGGGCGATGATGAACTTTACGTCTACGTGCTCATAGAGTTCCAGTCTACCGTAGACCGGTGGATGGCGCTGCGCATGCTCAACTACATCTGCAACTTCTACCTGGATTGGGTCAAGGCGCATACAGGCGCGCAAAAAGTGCCACCCATCTTCCCGCTGTTATTGTATAATGGAGACGCCCGTTGGTCCGCCGCACAGACAATGGCGGAATTGGTCGAACCTGAGCCGGCCCTGCGCGAGTACGCCATCGGCTTCCGTTACTTCAAACTGGCGGCCAACGAATTCAGCCAGGAGCAGTTGATTGGCATCGGCAACATCGTTTCTACGCTCTTCCTGGCCGAGTCCAAGCCCGACGTCGAACTGCTCATGGAGCAATTCCTGGTGGTATTTGAACAGGGAGAAGACAAGCTGGCCAGTTCCACCTTGGTCAACTGGTTTCGACAATTGGCGATCCACGGGCGTGTGAAACCCGAAGACTATGCTTCGCTTGCCGAGGTATACCGTTCTGTCGAGGAGGTCAAAGGCATGTTGCAGACCACATTCAAGAAACAACAAGAACGATGGTATCAGGATGGTTTTGAAGAAGGTATCGAGAAAGGTATTGAACAAGGCATTGAGAAAGGCATCGAGAAAGGCATCGAGAAAGGCATTGAGAAAGGCATCGAGAAAGGCATCGAGAAAGGCATTGAGAAAGGCAGAGAGGACGCCCTTCACCAAACCGCCCTAGCCATGCTCGCCCGCGGCATTGATCCCGTCCTTATCGCCGAGGTGACCGGCCTCACCGAGGACGAACTCAACGCCCTCCTCACGTCCCCACCGCCCGATGACTCACCCAACTAACCCCAATCGGCCCGCTAAGGAGACGTCCTCGGCGGGCCGCTTCGCGCCAAATCCCCCAACGCCCTCATCCCAATCCCCAGTCCCTAATCCCCAATCTCCTCCTCCCCCCACCCACCGCCGCCGGCGAAATCCCACAGCAGCACATCTTGATCTGAGGAGAGGGTGAGATAGCCCGCGCTGTAGAAAGTGGAATCGGGCACGGGCGGTTCGCCGTTGAGGAGCAATCGCACAGGCGCGCCGTCGCCGCCACCGTTCAACCCCGGCGCAGGACAGATCATGCGGTCCTGGGTGATGAGGAACTCCACCGGCTCGGGCCAGCCAGGGCGTGTGGTGACGAGGACACGTTGCCCTGGTCCACCGCGCCAGCGGCCGGACCCACCCGATTCGGGCAAGATCGCCTTGGATCGGATCAGCAACGGGGCGCGGCTTTCGAAGATCTCCACCGCCATCCCCGCCGCCGTGGACGGGTAAATGTAGCCAGCGCGACCGTCATGACCGTAGCTCGCCCCCTGTCCGCCCCCCGCGAAGAAAGGAACGTTGAAATTGGAGCCATCAGGACGACGTCCGCGCGCCTGGAAGGCGGCCAGAAAGCCCGATCCGGCCATCACCCGATCCGGCAACACGGCGGACAGGGCGGCGAAGATCACCGTGTTCAGGTGCCAACCGCTGCGCAGACGCAGGTTCACCGGCGCAGGGAAGCGACAGTTGAGGATCGATCCCAGCGGCGCGCTAATTTGGAATGGACGCAGCGATCCTTCGTTGTGAGGCAAATGCGGCGCAAGGACACACATCAGCGTGTAGAAAGTTTGGGCGCTGGTGTACGAAAGCGTAGCGTTGATGCCGCCGGGGCTGACTTCGTCGGCGCTGCCGCTGTAGTCCACATGCAGATCCGAACCGTCCACGCGGATGGAGACGGCGATGGTGAGCGGCGTCTGCAAGGCGTCGAACTGGGTCTGCGCCGTATAGATGCCATCGGGGATGGCGGTGATGGCGGCGCGCACCGCCGACTCGGTGCGTTCCTGAATGGCGGCAGAGAGCG
The DNA here is from genome assembly GCA_016124945.1 of bacterium. Classification (GTDB taxonomy): domain Bacteria; phylum Chloroflexota; class Anaerolineae; order Caldilineales; family Caldilineaceae; genus RI-153. The sequence continues at coordinate 52,907 of WGMT01000014.1, forward strand.
CACAAAGATCGGCCAGATGGTACTCGTGCATGAGCTGCTGCATGCGGCGCGCACCCACTTCGTTCGCCGCCACCAGCGCGTCCAGATCGCCGATCACCTCCTCTGGCCCACGCACGTTGGCGCGCAGGATGGCGTAGAGCGTCTCGTTGCGTTCGCCACTGTCGTAGAGCTTCAGGATCGGGATCTGCAACCCTTCCTCGTAGACGGTGCGCGGGCGACGGTCGTCGTTGGTGCCACCGATGTCGTTGGCATGGGCAATCGTGGCGCAGAAGGCCACCACCCGATCCCCGGCAAAGACAGGCGTCACCACGCAGATATCGGGCAGGTGACCGGCGGAGAGCCACGGATCGTTGGTAATAAAGACGTCGCCAGGGCGCATTGTCTCGGCAGGGTGGCCGGCCAACACGGCGCGGGTGACAATCGGCATGGTCAAGTTGAAGGCGGGCATCGACGACGGCGCATGGGCCAGGCAATTGCCCTCGGCGTCGAGCAGTTCGCAGCCGTGATCCTGGATCACAGCCACCACCGGCGAAAAAGCCGTGCGCCAGACCGTGGTGAACATCTCCTCACTGATGCTGATCAACCGGCTCCAGATCACTTGCAGCGTGGCGGGGTCGCGGATTGGGTCCATAAACTTTCTTTTCTGGGTGGGTGATTAGTGATTGGTGATTGGTGATTAGGCTTGCCTATTGGCGAAGGAATGGACAAATCGTAACCTTATCGACCACTTCGCCTCTTCGATTCATAAGCATATTTCAAGACCTAATCACCAATCACAACTCACGAGCAAATGACCAGCGGCGTCGATGAGCGCGCTGTCTTCGGGGGTGAGGACGGCGGTGGATTCTTGATCTTCGATGATGGCTGGGCCGAGGATCGTCATCCCCGCGGCCAGGCGATAGCGATCATAGACCGGCGTCTCCACGAAGCCGGCGCAGGCGGGGAAGTAAGCCGGCCGCGTCCGCTTTTGCGCGGAGGACGGGTCAGTGTCCGCCGCGGTAGGCAGGTTGGGGAAGATGTAGGATGGTGGGCTGCTCTGCGCCGACAGATGCCAATGGACACATTCCAGCGGCATGGCGCGGTTGGTGCGGGCGAAAAGCTGTTCGTAGCGCCGGTGGAAGCGGTCGGTGAGCGCAGACGCATGGGTCATGTCGCCGCCGTCGAGCGGCACGCGGATCGTGTGGATCTGGCCGACCATGCGCATGTCCACGGCGCGGGCCAGGGAGATGTCGCTTTCGGCGATGTCAGCATCGGCGAGGACGGCGCGCGATTCGCCTTCCATCTCGGCGAAAAGGAAGGCGATTTTTTCGGCCTGAAGCGCGTCGAGGCGGACGGCGGCGGTGCGTTCCAGGGCGAAGGCGTAGGGCGCGGCCAGGCAGCCCACGCTGGAAAGCGTCCCCGCGCCGTTGGGCAATACGAAACGGTGGGCGGCCAGCAACTTCGCCACAGCGGAGACATGCGCCGGCCCTGCCCCGCCTGAGGCGACGAGGGTGAAGCGCCGTGGATCGTGTCCGCGCTCGATGATGTGCATGCGCGCCGCCGCCGCCATGTTCTCGTTGACCACCTGATGGATGCCCCAGGCGCAGGCCAACATGTCCATGCCCAGCGAATCGGCCAGGGGCGTGATGGCTTGTTCGGCGCGGGCGCGATCCAGTTTCATACGCCCACCGAGGAAGAAATCGGCGTCGAGGTAGCCAAGCAGCAGGTTGGCATCGGTGACGGTTGGCTGCTCACCGCCGAGGGCGTAGCAGGCCGGTCCTGGATCGGCGGCGGCGCTGTATGGGCCAACCTGGAGCAGGCCGAGATCGTTGCGCCAGGCGATGCTGCCACCGCCCGCGCCGATTTCGATCAGGTCTACACTGGGTACGGCAATGGGCAGGCCGCTACCCCGTTTGAAGCGATTGACGCGGCCCGCCTCGAAATTTCCACTCAGGTAGAGCGATCCCCCTTCAATGAGACAGGCTTTGGCTGTGGTGCCGCCCATGTCGAAGCCGACAAGATCGGGTAGATCAAGGACGCGGCCCACTTCACGCGCAGCCAGGGCGCCGGCGGACGGTCCTGATTCCAATAGACGGATGGGGAAGCGCCGCGCCGTCTCGACGGAACCGGCCCCGCCATTGGAAAGCATGACGGCGAAACGTCCACGAAAATTGAGCGCGGCCAGCGCAGTTTGCAGTCGGTCCAAGTAGCGGCTGAGCAGGGGACGCACGTAGGCGTCGGCTGCGGTGGTGGAGGTGCGATCCCATTCGCCGGCCACGGGCGCGACCTGGGAGGATAACGAGATCGGCAGCGCAGGGAAGTGCTGGGCAATGGCCTGTGCCGCCGCCCGTTCGTTGGCCGGGTTGGCGTAGGCGTGCAAAAAGACAACGGCCAGCGCTTCAATGCCCTGGCCGATCAGATCCTCGGTGGCGGCGACGACGGCGGACAGATCCACCGCCGTGAGGATCTCGCCATCGGCCAGCGTGCGTTCGGGAATCTCGCGGCGCAGGCTGTCGCGGATCAGCGGATCGGGGTAGGTGATGAAGAGATCATAGGCGTCGTAGCGCTGTTCCTTGCCCAGATCGAGGACATGTCGAAAACCGGCAGTGGTGAGCAGACCGGTGCGCGCCCCGCGGCGGTCGATGATGGCGTTGGTGACGAGCGTGGTGCTGTGGACGATCTCATCGATCTGCGCAACGGAGATCTTCAGATCCGAAAGCAAGGCATTCAGCCCCTCAATCACGCCGTCTGCCGGGTCGGGATAGCTGGTGAGGTGTTTGTAGCGATGAATCTCACCGGATCTGACCTCTGTCAACACAAAATCGGTGAAGGTGCCGCCAATGTCCAATCCCAATCGATAGCGTGTGGTCACGCCTGCATCTCCTGTTGTTTGTTGGTCAATCTGCTGTGTCTACCTTCCGTCCTGTGGCTACCGACATCTGCCAAAAGCTACACAGGCAGAGGGATTATACACGTCTCTGGCACTTTCGTCCCCAGCGTGAAATGCACCCGAGCGAAAACTGCCTTTTGACGAACAATGATGTATATTATAATAATATAAAATATCTTATTTGAAATATAGGAAGTCCAATGGCCCATTCCAACTTGTCTATGAACGAAGTTGTGCATGAAGGCGTACATACCTTACCCACAGCTCAACTTGACCGCAACAGCTTCGTGCCGCTCTACCATCAGCTCTACGAACTCTTGCGCGCTCAACTTGAATCCGGCGTCTACCAGCCAGGGGACAAACTCCCCACCGAAGCTGAATTCTGTGAATTGTACGGCATCAGCCAGATCACCATTCGTCAGTCGCTCAACATGCTCGTAGACGCGGGCCTGATCGACCGACGCAAGGGCAAAGGCACCTTTGTCACCAAACCGGCCATCACCAGCGTGCTGCGTCCGGTTTTTAGCATCGCAGAGGATATGCGACAGCGTGGTCTCACCCATCGCGCCGAACTGCTCGACAGCGGCACAGCGCCTGTCTCACAGCATACAGCGCGGGCGCTCAACGTCGCCGTCGGTGACGAAGTCGTCTACGTGTCGCTGCTCCACTACGCCGACGGTGAACCACTCTGCGTCGAGCGGGCAAGCATCCTGCACAGCGCCTGCCCCAATCTCCTGCAACATGACGTGGTCAACGAGCCGCTGATGGAGACGTTGCGTCGCGAGTACGACGTCGTCCTCACCCGTGCTGGGCAGACTGTATGGGCGCAGCAGGCCGGCGAAGAGTACGCCCTCCTGCTACAGACAGCGCCCGAGGATCCACTGCTGGTGGTGGAACGTATCGTCTATTCGCAGCACAACCAGCCCGTAGAATTTTCCCGCATCTTCTACCGTGGAGATCGTTATGCCCTACAGTTTGAACTTGGATAGATGATTGGTGACTGGTAATTGGGATAGATTCGCTCAAGCACAATTCTGCCCCAATTACCAGTCACCAATCATCTATCCCCAATCACAACAACCCAGTTTTCTCGACGAAAATCGACCATCCCCCTGGTCGCTCTTCTCAGGTGAGGCACACGCCTTGCCTGTAGGTTCCACGCGTTTTACCACGACCTGAATCGATACCGCCATGAGCTTGTCTTGCTGCTCCCTGTTCGCAAGACCTGGGCTTTGCCTTGCCTTGAATCGGCCAAAGGAGGATTTATGTAACGCTCCATTCGCCAGGATTTGCGCCGCACGATTTCTTTGCACCTAAGTTCACTGCCTATGAAACTGTGGCTCAACCCCCAGGCATCCCAATGTTGCATCACGCTCTCGACCGGTACGCGCACCACGCACTATTGTTTTCGGTAGCGTCCTCGTGTCCCAGATCCGAGACCTTTTCAACCCTATCCCATGCCCGAGGAGACAAACCATGAAGAGAACACTGCTTGCTTTGTGGATGATAACAATGCTGTTTGTGCTGGCCGCCTGTGCGCCCACTGCACCTGCCCCCGCCGAGAGCGGACAGGCCGAAGCCACTGCGCCTGCCGCCGAGGAAAGCGCACCCGCCGCGCCCTCTGATTCGGCTTACGGCGAACTGCCGCCGCCGGCGAACTGCCGCCGGTGGAAGAACGCCTCCCCCGCACCGAGGACATCTACGTCGTCGACGTCGTCGAAGAGATCGGCGAATACGGCGGCACCTGGCGCAACGTCTCCCAGTACTCCTGGGCCGGCGCCATCCGCCGATCATGTACGATCCACCTGTGCGCTGGGCGCCCGACTACTCTGCCTACATTCCCGGCTCGTTGCGCTCGTGGGAATACAACGAAGACGGCATTCAACTCACGCTCAACTGGCGTCAGGGCATCAAATGGTCCGACGGTGAACCTTTCACCACGGCAGATCTTCAGTTCGCCTGGGAAGATCTGATGACCAATGAGGAATACAGCGCCCTCACCCCGCCCGGCTACCTGCGCAACGACGACGGCAGCCCTGCCGACGTCACCTTCCCAGATGACTACACCATGGTCGTCCAATGGGACAAGCCGCAGTGGCTGGCCCACACCATCATGGCGCAGGGCTACTGGGAATGGGAACGCTTCATGTATCCCGAACACTACCTGAGCCAGTTCCACCCCACGTACAGCGCCGACGGCGGCTACGCCGTGTTGGAAGAGAACAGCGTCTGGTTCGAGAACCCCGACTTCCCCACCATCTTCGCCTGGCATCTCAGTGAATTCACGCCCAGCCAGACGTGGAAGTTCGAGCGCAACCCCTACTACTGGAAGACGGACCCCAAAGGCAACCAACTGCCCTACATCGACTACCTGGAATTTGAACTGGTGGAAGACAGCGAAGTGCGCCTGCTCAACACGTCACAAGGACAGTACGACGCCACCTTCCGCGGCGTCGAGAACTTTACCGACATCCCCTTCCTGCTCGAAAGCGCCGAAGCGGGCGACTTCCGGGTGATCAACTACGCCCAGGGCAACGGCGCCGAACCCAACTGGATGGTGAACCAGAGCTACCGCGGCAACGGCGAACCCGAAGAGGTCGTCGCCGAGATCCGCACGCTGCTGCTGGCCTTTGTGCGGTGGGGCGGCACGACGCGGCAGGTGCGCGGCCTCGTCCTTTCGCTGCGTGAGCGCGAATACGTGCTGGCGGCGCGCAGCTTCGGCGTAGGTGACCGCGCCATCCTGTTTCGTCACCTCATCCCGGGCACGCTGAGCCACGTCATCGTCACCGGCGACGAACCCACCACCGCCCTCGACGTCACCACGCAGGCGCAGATCAACGACCTGATGCGCGACTTGCAGGCGGAGTTCGGCATGTCGATTATCTACATCCCCCACGATCTGGGTGTCATCGCCGAAGTGGCCGACCGCGTGGCCGTCATGTACCTGGGGCGCATCGTCGAACAGGCCGATGTGGAGACGATCTTCTACGCGCCCAAACACCCGTGCACCCGCGCCCTGCTCCACTCCATCCCCAAAATCGGGGACGGGCGACAGGCGCGCCTCAACACCATCATCGGCGCGGCCAGCACCACCTTTGGCCCCAAAGTGCTGCGCGACATCCGCAACCATCCCGGCATGGGTGGCAGCACCTTCCACTTTGTCGACATCAACGAAGAACGCCTTGCCGTCTACGACAAGCTGGCGCGGCGCTTCAACCACTTCACCGACACACCGGTGACGATCCGCTCGTCTACCGACCGCAACGAATTACTGCCTGGCAGCGACTACGTCATCCTCTCGGTGGATACCGGCCACTACAGCACCTGGCGACAGGACTTTGAGACGCCGATCAAGCACGGCATCCGCCAGATCTACGGCGAACTGGGCGGGCCGGGGGGTATCTTCCACTCGTTACGCCAGATCCCGCTGCACCTGGACATCGCCGCCAACATCGCCCAGCACTGTCCTAACGCCAAGGTGCTGGCGGCGTCGAACCCGCTCAACCGCATCTGCCTGGCCATGCAACGGCACAGCGGCGTGGGGCAGATTGTGGGGCTTTGTCACGGCGTGGAGATGGCGCTCTACCTCTACCTCAACAAGGTGTTGGGCATCGACGGCGATGACATGGAAGCCGTGGCCGCAGGCGTCAACCACTTTACCTGGATTTTGGACCTGCGCCGCAAGTCCACCGGTGAGGATCTCTACCCGCTCATGCGCCGCACCCTGGCCGCCATCCAAGAGGACAAACAGGGGTTGTCGCGCAAACTATTGGAGGTCTTCGGCTACTTCCCAGGCAGATCGGACAGCCACGTGGGCGAGTACATCGCCTACGCCTACGAGTTCGGCCTGCACGGCCTCAACTTCGACGCCTACCTGGAGCAGGAACACAAGCGCTGGTCCTATCTCAAGTCGGTGGCCGAAAACGAAGCGGGCTGGGATCAGTACGAGTCGCACCACGGCGATCAATCCGCCCTTTCCGAAGATCTGCGCCTGGACGAGTTCTTCGCGCCGCGCAGTTGGGCCGACACCCTGGCGATCCCGTTGATCGACGCGCAGGTGAATCACAAGCGGCTGCACATGCCTGCGCTCAACCTGCTCAACCACGGCGCTATCGACAACCTGCCCGCCGACATCTTTGTGGAAACCCCCAGCGTCGTGGACGGTTCCGGCATCTACCCTGTGCGCATGGGGCCGCTGCGCCACCCGTTGGCCGCGCTGATCCGCCGCGATGTGGACCAAATGGAGCTGATCGTCGAGGCCGCCGTCACCGGCAACCGCAACCTCGTCCTCCAGGCCATGCTGCTGGACCCGGTGGTCGATCACATCGGCAACGCCGAACGCGTCCTATCTGCCGCAGTTCGCGTGAAGATTAGGGATTGGTGATTTGTGATTGGGCTTGTCGATGGGCTAGCGAACGAGCGTTCGGTCGTCTTATCGACAACATAGATGCGTACTTTCACAAGCATATTTCGAGACCCAATCACCATCACCGCGCCTGGATACAGCGCCGTCTATCACCGCGAAGGATGCGGTTTTGTCGGGCTGTGGGATCGCGACGGCAACGATTGGATCACCTATCGCCCTACCGGCGGCGAGTACGGACACTACCGCGGCATCCCCAACATGGGCTACAACAGCTTCGGCCATCCTGGCTATGCCTTCGGCGCGCGAACCACGGTGTTGTCCGCGGGGCCGGCTGCTATCCCTCTGCTCTCTGAATCGGCGGATGGGGCGTGGCGCACCACCTGGGACTTCTTCCCCGATCGCATGGTGCAGGTGATCGAAACGGTGGGCGGCCTCTATTGGTGGCTTTACGAAGGCACGCCCGGCGGTCACTTTCGCCCCGATAGCCAGTACGCGTTGCTGTCGGACGGGACGATCCTGCCCTGTGCTCAGCGCTATGCCGCGCCGGCCAAAACAGCGCGCCATGTCTGCTTTGTGGACCCGTCCACGCGCCGCTGCTTGCGCCTGTCGGCGTTGACCCCTGAACCCACCGTGGACATTTATTGGCCCATGGGCGGCGAAGGCGGCATGACAGTTTGGGGCTTTGGCCGCCACGATCACCAGGGACCACACGCCCACTTACAGCAGACGCCTGCCATCTTTAGCGTCGCCTTTGTCGAAGAGATCGATGCCGTCAACGTCGGCGCAGCGAAGGAGTGAGATCATGCTTTTGTCTTCGTCGCCCTTCCCCTCTTCTCCCTGGTATACTGTCGATCAGGCGGCGCGGCGCGTCAGCAATGGACGGCTCACCTATCAATACGGCGGCGGTTACCTGCACAACGGAGACGGCATCTCCATCACCCGCTTCGAGGACGCGCACACCGGCGAGAACTACGCCTACGGCTTCGACGGCCAGTACAACTACCTCATGCGCATGCAGACGGCGGAGATCACAGCCGTCTGTGATCTCGTCCGCGCGCGCACGGAGGCGTGTATGCGTCTCTTCGGGGCCAAGTCTGCCTACACCGACTATTGCGAAATGTTGGAAAAGGCCGAGCTCGACGCCGTTTTCATCCTCACCGCGCCGGGGACACATGTGCCCTTCACGCTCAAGGCGTTGGCGATGGGCAAGCATGTCCTTTTGCAGAAACCCATGGCCACCAACATGGACGACGCCCGCACCATTGCTGCCGCCGTGCGTGTCGCCGGGGTGAAGTGCATCATCGAACCCAGCTCCAATTCGCCCCTCGACCCCGACGTGGCCCAACTGCGCCAACTGGTACGCGCCGGCGTTCTGGGGGACATCCTTTGGTTCTCGCTGGGTGTGACTGGCCCCACCACCTACGGTCCGGCGCTGGGCATGAACCCCTACGGTCAGGCCGCCTTCTACGCCGAGGACAGCGGCGGCTTCCTCTTTGATCTGCCCTACGCGCCCGCCAACATCGTCTCGGTGTTGGGCGGGTGCCAGAGCGTGATGGCCTACGCCTCGATCTCTGTGGGCGAACACCACATTGTCCCCGAAGCTGAGTACGACAAATTCCTCGCCGCCGCCACCGACCCCGACGCCGCCAACTATTGGGACGTGGTGGTCGATCTGCCGCGTACGCAGCGTGTACGCATGGAAGCCGTGGACAACGCCTACTCGCTCTACGAAATGGACGGCGGCGTGGTGGGCGCGTGTCATGTGGGGCGCATCTACCATCCTGTGCTCCCTGGATCAGGCGGCGGCAGTTTGCAGATCTTCGGCACTGAAGGTAACCTCATCTTCGGTGCGGGCTATAGCGCCTCCATCATCTCCACGCTTCCTCGACCTGTGGGGGGCGCTTGCAGTCGTCGGCGCTCTGTGTCAACATCGATCCCAGCAGCCTCTACGACTTTGGTGACATGGTCGAGCCGTCACCCTTGATCGAGGATTTATGCGCCAGGTTGGCCGGTCACTACGGGTTGATCCATGTCAAAGAAGTGGGGTTGGCCGAAGGCTTCCACCTGCACGCCGGTCTTTTGCCCCTGGGCGACGGACCAACGGACTGGGCGCACTTTTTGCGTTTGTCCTTGCCGCACTTGCCCGCAGACAGTTGGCTGATCCTCGAACGTGTACAGTCGGCGGCGGAGGCGGCGCGCAGTCTAGCCTTCTTGCAAAAGGCGTTGCAAACAGCGTTGCAAACAGCACTGATAAAGAGCGCCGATTGACACGTCTCTATCAACGCAAAGCACGGTAACCGTCTGCATTCATCATCTATGGGAAACGCGATGCTCACCAAACTCTTTCTGGCCCTAAACCAGCTCTCTCCAAACATAAAGCGGGAACTCTGGCGACAGTGGTATCAGTTTCTTGCCGGTCGTTACCCCATACAAGAGTGGACGTTTATGAACTACGGCTATGCGCCGCTAGATAGTCAAGCGGCGCGCCTTGCGCTCTCGCCGCAAGATGAAGCCGATCGTTACTTTATTCAACTCTACCACCATGTGGCGAGTGGCGCGGATCTAGCTGGTTTGGATGTGGTCGAGGTGGGCAGTGGACGGGGTGGGGGCGCTTCCTATGTAGCCCGCTACTTGAAGCCGAAGACAATGCTCGGTATTGACTTTTCTGAGCAGGCGGTGCGCTTTTCCAACAGGCAACACAGGGTGGCCGGCCTATCCTTTTCTCAAGGAGATGCAGAGAATCTGTCGCTGGATGACGCTCACGTTGATGTTGTGATCAACGTTGAATCTTCTCATTGCTATGCGTCGATAGAGACCTTTTTTAGAGAGGTTCAGCGTGTACTGCGGCCGGGCGGGTACTTCCTCTACGCCGATTTTCGCGGCAAGGAAGATGCCACACTGCTCCACCACCAACTCCACCATTCAGGCATGACCCTTCTCCAGGAACAGGACGTGACGGCCAACGTCGTCCGCTCTCTCGAACTCGACAACGAACGGAAACAGGCCTTGATTCAACGCTACTTTCCCAAGTGGCTTCTACGTTCCTTTCAAGATTTCGCAGCGGTGAAAGGGTCAAAAATCTACGAAGGGTTCCGCAGTCGGCAGATGCTCTACAAATATTATGTGCTTCAGAAATGAATTGATACTGCGATAAGGCACGCGGCAGAACCCGTTCAGGATGAAGAATACTTTTGTCTACCAGGCGAGCCGCTTCAGTGCACCAACCAACACCTCGACGCCCTGTACAATGGATTCAAGCGAAGTATACTCATCCGGCCGGTGACTGATGCCGCCATGACTGGGTATAAAGACCATTGCTGTAGGGCAGAGGGTAGCCATAAACAGCGCGTCATGATAGGCCCGGCTAACCATCGGTTGTGTGGGCAACCGAAGCTCTTCCGCAGCTTGCTCGATTACGTGGATTAAGCGGGGATCACATGTGGCTGGTGGATCGCAGTTCACCAATACGGCTTCGAGCTTTACACCCCGTTCTTCCGCGATTTCATGGACGCGCCTGCGTATCTCGTCTAGTATTGCGTCCCGGTTTGGGCCTTGAATGTCGCGCACATCGACATCCAACTGCACGCTGCTTGGGATACTGTTGACTGCGCCAGGAAAGACTTGCAGCCGCCCCACTGTCGCCACGGCATCTGGGCTGGGGTTGGTGGCCGCAATCTGTTCCACCGCTAAGACCATCGCTGCGGCGGCTGTCAGTGCATCCTTGCGGTCAGGCATCAAGACGGTGCCGGCATGACCGCCCTCGCCTTCCACCGTCAGATGCAAGGTCGCCGGTGCGGCAATCGCCGTCACTACGCCGATGGGGATCCCTTCACGCTCTAAGATCGGGCCTTGTTCAATGTGCAATTCAATGAAAGCGTGATAATAGTCTTCAGGTAGGCGTACATCTTCCAGTTCGCCGGTCATCCCTGCCGCCAATCGTACCGTATCGAAGTCCTCGCCTGTCTCGTCGCTCAGCAGTCGCAGCTCTGCCGGGCTGAGTACGCCGGCAAGGGCGCGGCTTCCCAAACAGCCGATGCCAAAACGAGTCGGCTCTTCCGCCGTAAAGAGCAGCAGTTCGATGCTGCGCAAAGGGCGTTCGCCCGTCCCCTGTAGAGTGCGGATTGCCTCTATCGCACCCAGCACACCCACCGTTCCATCGAATTGCCCAGAATAGGGAATCGCATCAATGTGCGATCCTATTGCAATGGCTGCAAGGTCTGGGGCTACGCCTTCCCACCGCGCAAAGAGATTCCCCACTGCATCCATCCGTATCTGCATCTCTACAGCTTCACAAAGGTCGCGTATATACCTACGCGCCGCCATATCTACAGGAGAAAAAAGTACACGCGTCATCGCCGGGGCCGGCGTGTCGGAGTAGTAGGCCAGTTGCTCAAGTGTGTGTTGTAGTCGGTCGCCGTTTACTGACCGATGCATGGGAAGCATGGTGGGAAACCTGTCTGAATTGGATGGCAATTGGGTGTACGTGAGCTGTTCGCTGATCAATCCTGCAATTCGTCCAATTCGCGGGCGACCCGCCCCAGGTGATCACGCATGGCTTTTTCTGCCAGAGACTCGTCCGCTGCACAGATGGCTGCCACAATGGCACGATGATCGGCGATGGTGCGTCGCGCGCCCTTACCTGCGTAAATAATGGCTTTGTTGCTCTGCGAGAAGGAGGCCACAATGGTTGCAATCAGCTCATTGGCGACAGGATTCCCAGAGGCAGCCGCAATCACCTGGTGAAACTGTACATCCAACTCAGCCAGCCGTTGAATATCGTCCTCGTTGAGGATATCGACAGTGGGGTCGGCAGACTGGTCGGACAATCTTTCTTGCGCGTCAACCAGACGCGTCAATTCGGCATGTACGTCGGGGCCGGCATGGGTCGCTGCCATTCTAACTGCCAATACCTCAAGCGCCTCGCGAACCTGAAGTATCGGCAACAGCAAGTCACGGCGTTTTGACAGCCAGATGACAGCCTCGCGTACGGAGTTAAATGAGAAGGGCTGCAAGGTCACATAAGCACCGGCGCCGGAACGCACTTCAATAATGCCCTGAGATTCCAGTGCGCGTAGTGCTTCACGAATCGAGGATCGACTTACGTCGAGTTCGCGGCTGAGGTGAGTTTCACTGGGCAACTTGTCGCCTGGTTGAAGTTCGCCTTCCATAATCAATTCTTTGATCTGGTCAACGGCTTGTTCAAAAAGACGTACATGGCGCGCAGGTTGGAGTCTGAGTGTAGACATGATACTCCTGTCCAATCGGGTAATCGGCGCTGCTTTGGTATGTGTGGGGCAGACCAAGCGCAGCGACGCTAGAAGTGAGAAATTGTCTAATTGCCGGGTTGTCAGACAGATGGAGAATAACATTACTGTATTGTGTTGTCAATTGTATGTCCAGAACCAGGTGCAGTTCAGTCTGGGGGGCAGACAGTGCCTGGCACTGTCGCCGCGCGCCCCGAAATGGGAATGCACCCTTCCACCCCACCAAGTTACGGACAACACCCCCTGCAACGCCTAGGGTTGAACGTCTCGGTTAACGTCTTTGTAGAGGAGATAAGCAGTCTCTCCCCAACCCGTACAAAAGAAAAATTGGGGGCAGTAGGGTGCCATCCAGATAAAGTCTGTGGACTGCACTTCATGCTGATCACCGGCCAGGTAGTAGATGCCCTGCCCCTCCAACATGTAGAGGCCATGCTCCATGATGTGCGTTTCCACAAAATCAAAATAGATGCCAGGGCGAAAGCTGAGGATGTTGACGGCCATGTCGAAGGCTACGTCATCGAGCGGTAGTAGGTGCTGGGTAAACGCCCCTTCGACATCACCCGGTCGCGGCGTCACGTCTGCGCGCTGACCGAACAACGGCGCAGGCGCAGGCACGTCAATCTGCTCATAACGCCGTTTGAGCCAAATGAGACGGGCAGCCGTGGCGGCCTGTACCTCGAACGGCACCCCGGCGGGGACATAGGCGTAGCCTTCCTGGCTGAGTTGCGCGCGTTGATCGTCCACGCGCAGATCCACCGCACCGTGGAGGACGTAAAAGAAATGCTCCAAACCGTCGGAGATCGGCCCACGCGTGCCGCCGCCTTCTTCGATCTCCAACAGCATCTGCACAAAGCGTGCGCCGATCTGCGGCGCTGCCTGGACGCGCGCGACCGTCTTGGCCCAGGCCGGCAGCGTGCTTTTGACAATTCCCTCCGCTGGCAGGAGGGCGTAGTAGGGTGTGAGCTTGGCGCGACTGCGCGATAGAATGCTAGGTGGCAGCATGTTCTCTCCTTTTTAAATTGGTAGGGCGATTTCAGAATTTTATTGATCCACGAAGCCACATGAAGATTTACGAAGAAGAGAAATCTCCTTTCTGCTCTTGGTGTTCCTTCGTGTTCCTTCGTGGATCGTTTTTTCTCTGCTTTCTCCTCGGACACGGATCTCAGCGCCTCATTGTATCACCGGCGCGTGAACCTTGCCTTGGAAGAGTGGCGCACGCGGCGCGCCACAGTGGAGGTAGCGTCCTCCACCTGATGCGCCCACAAATCGCCCTGCCTCGACCAGCACCTCTCCCCGCGCTATAACCAGAACCGGCCGCGCCTGTAGTACGCGGCCGGCAAAAGGATTCCACCCCCACGGCACGTAAAGATCAGCGGGATCTACCACCCACTGTGCATGCGGGGCGATGACGCACAGATCGGCGTCGCTGCCGGGGGCGATTACCCCTTTCTGCGGATAGAGGCCAAAGATGCGCGCCGGGTTGGTGCTGGCGATCTCCACAAAGCGCGTCAACGGCATACGCCCCTGGAGCACCCCATCACTCAGGATCAACGACATAGAGGTCTGGAGTCCGGCGATTCCAGGTGGAATTTGCTCTATCGATTGGTCTGGTTGCGCCTGTTTCAGATCGCGGCCATAACCACAGTGATCGGAGCAGACGCTTTGTAACGTGCCGTCGGCCAGCGCGGCCCACAGCGCGGTCTGGTCTGCCGCGGAACGTAGGGGCGGCGCGCAGAGGAAAAGCGCGCCATCCTCTCGCTGGTAAGCCGCCTCTGTCAGCCCCAGGTGATGGCTGGTTGCCTCGCCCCAAACGGCTTGACCTCGTTGCCGCGCCTCACGGATTGCCGTCAGCGATCCCTGCTCGGTGACATGCACAACATAGAGCGGACACCGCGCCGCCTTGGCCAGGTGAATCGCCTGCACCGTGGCAAGGGATTCGCTGATCGGTGGGCGGCTGGCGGCAAAGGTGGCCGCCGTCAGCGTGTCCGCGCCGCGTGACGCTTCGAGCATCTCCTTGTTTTCGGCATGTACCATCACCAGCATGTCCAGCTCGGCGGCGCGGCGCATGAGTTGGTAGAGCGTGGCGGGATTGGCCATGCCGCCACGGTGCATAAACGCTTTGAACGAACGGCAGCCCAATGCCGGCAATGCGCCCAGCGCCGCCAGCGTCCCCTCATCCAGCATATCCACTACGACGTGCAAGTTATAGTCGAGCACCGTGCGCCCGTCCGCTTCGGCGCGGCGTTCGGCCAGATACGCTGGGGGCAGTTGACCGGCCACGGGATAGGCGAAGTCGATCACCGTGGTCACCCCGCTCAGGGCGGCGGCGATGGTGGCACTGGTGAAGTCGTCGACGGCACGTGCGCCGGTGGCCGTGGCTACGTCTGCGATGTGGAGATGGGGGTCGATCAGCCCCGGCACCACCCATGTGCCGTCAACGTCAACGGTGCGCCGCGCCGACTCGCCGCGCAGATCACCGATCTCGGCAATGATGCCGCCGGTCACGGCCACATCGACGCGGGCGATGCCTGTGGGCAGTACCACCTCTCCGCCGCTCAGGAGGAGATCATACATGGTTGTCTCCTTCGGTGACTCTACTACAAAAAGACTTCTTAACCACAGAGAACACAAAGATCACAAAGAATCAGAGTGGAAACCTTTGTGTTCTCTGCGTTCTGTGTGGTTGATTTCTACTATTTGCAGCAGCCTCTTCGGTGTGAAACGTCATAACAGCAGGCGCGCCGGGTGCTCAACCAGTTCCTTGAAGTCGCGCAAAAAGGCCGCCGCCACCGCGCCATCGATGACACGGTGATCAGCGTTGAGCGTCACCTGCATCATGGGGCGCAGCACAACCTGTCCGTTGCGCCCGACCGGCATGTCCACCACCGCGCCCACCGACAAAATCGCCACCTCCGGCGGGTTGAGGATGGCCGTAAACGACTCGATGCCGAACATCCCCAAATTCGAGAGGGTGAAGGTGCTGCCGCGCACTTCGTCGGGTTTGAGTGTGCCGTCCTGGGCGCGCCTGCTCAGATCCGAGAGTTCGGCTTGCAGCGCGGCGATGCCCTTCCGCTCCACATGGCGCAAAACGGGGACGATCAACCCTTGTTCACGAGCCACGGCAATGCCAATGTGTCCATCACTGAACAGATGAATTTCATCGTCGACAAAGTGGGCGTTGAGATAGGGATGACGGGGCAACAGCGCCGCCAGGACGCGTACAATGCCCGTGGTCAGGCTGGGCCGACGACCGCCCTGCGCCACCATCGCCGGCTCCAATTCGTCGAGCAGTTGACGTAACGGCCCGGCATCCACCGACAGCGTCAGCGCAATGTGCGGCGCGGCGGCGCTGCTGGTCATGCGCTGAGCGATCACCTTGCGGATGACGCTGAGTGGTTCGCGTTTGACGCTGCGCACGTCCTCGGCGGCGATGACTTGTTTGACCACCGCTGGATCAACCGCCGGTTGATCTGTGTCGCGCAACCTCACGGTGGACAGTACATCGTTGACGACAATCGCGCCCAGTGGACCGCTGCCGCGGATTGCACTCAATTCCAGCCCTTCCGCCGCGGCCAGTCGACGTGCTCTGGGTGAACTGCGTGGCCGTTTGGTTTTGGCGCGGTTTTGCGTGGCCAGGTAAGCGTCCACATCAGCGCGCATGATCTTCGATCCTTGTGCGGTCACGGCGCGGATGTCTACGCCGTGGATCGATGCCACCCGCTGCGCTACCGGTGTGGCGGACGGCTGTTTTCCCATCGCGGGTAGATCCGTCGGCACGGTAGCGGACGGGACGTTTTTTGTGGGTAGCGTCTCGCCCTCAGCCAAAATCCAGGCGATTACCTTGCCCACCGGCACGTCCGTACCCTCGTCGGCCTGTACACCCGCCAGCCACCCCTCGGCCGGTGACTCTATTTCCACGGTCACTTTGTCGGTTTCGATTTCCAGGAGCGGCTCGCCTTTGCGCACGTGCTCGCCTTCCTGCTTCAGCCAGGAGAGCAAGCGCCCGGTGGTCTGGTCCATCTCCATCGCCGGCATCACGACTTCTGTTGGCACACGATCCTCCCTCTTTCGCAAAGGCGCAAGTAACACAATGTTTTGGGGCAACGGAATGAGTAACGAGTAGACTCACATTGACCTACTCATTACTCAATGTCATTAGCGACCAACACTCGAACATCCGCGGAGTAAGCACGCCCTCGTGCGGCTATTCCCGTGTAGACCCGCACCTTGCGGTGCTTACTCCGCGCTTACTCGTTACTCATTTTTCATTGGCTGGCTGCCACCCCTTTACGAACTTGCCTACCGTCCCACCAATCGCCGTCCGGCGTCAACGACTTGCTGAACGGTGGGGATGGTCAGATCCTCCAGCCCCGGGCTGAAGGGGACGGGCACGTCCATGGCGCCGATACGCTCCACCGGCGCGTCGAGATCGTAGAACGCTTCCTCGGCCACCAGGGCGGCAAGCTCTGCGCCTGCGCCAAAGCGTCGATGCCCCTCGTCGATGACGATACAACGCCCGGTCTTTTGCACCGAGCGCACCAGGGTGGCTTCGTCCAAAGGAACGAGGGAGCGCGGATCGATGACTTCGCTGCTGATGCCGACTGCCGCCAGTTGCTCGGCGGCGTCCATGGCCACGGCAACCATGCTGGAAGTGGCGATCAGGGTGAGATCGTCCCCTGTGCGTTTGACCGCGGCCACACCCAGAGGCAGGATGTACTCGCCGGTGGGGACGGGGCCGGTGGTGTTGTAGAGCAGCTTGTCCTCGAAGAAGATGACCGGGTTGTTGTCGCGGATAGCGGCCTTGAGCAGTCCCTTGCCTTCATACGGCGACGAAGGCATGACCACCTTGAGGCCGGGGATGTGGGCAAACCAGGCGTGCAAACTCTGCGAATGCTGCGCCGCCATGCGCCGCCCCGCTCCCAGAGACGCCCGCACCACCATGGGCACACGCAGTTTGCCGCCCGACATGTAGTGGGTCTTAGCGGCCTGGTTGACGATCTGATCCATGACCAGCGTCACAAAGTCGCCGAACATGATCTCGACGACGGGGCGGAGGCCGCTCATGGCAGCGCCGACGCCGATACCGGTGATGCCCGCTTCAGAAATGGGCGAATCCATCAGCCGATCCGGCCCAAACTCCTGGTAGAGACCTTCGGTGAGTTTGTAGACGCCGCCGACGCGCCCCACGTCTTCACCGATGACGATGACGTCTTCGTCGCGCAGCATTTCTTCGTGTAGTGCCTCGCGCACGGCCTGGGCATAGGTGATGGTGCGATCAGTCGCTGTAGACATGTTTGGCTACCTCATCGGCGCTAGGGAGAGGAGAGGCCAGCCCGAACGCCACGGCTGCGTCCATGATGCGGGTAATTTCGGCGCGCACGGCGGCCAACTCTTCGACGGTGACAATTTTGTCTTCGGTGAGCTGCTGGGTCAGCCGTTCCACTGGATCGCGCCGACGCCATTCGGCCTCTTCTTCACGCGTGCGGTAGGCGCGCTCGCGGTCGCCCATGCCGTGCCCGAAATAGCGGTAGGTCATGCAGATCAGCAAACTTGGACCGTCACCGGCGCGGGCGCGGGCGACGGCGGCACGGGTGGCTGCCCAAACCGCCTGGACGTCCATGCCGTCTACCGTCGCGGAGGAGATGTTCAATGCGCGGCCACGGTCTGCTGGATCCCCGGCGGTGACGGCGTCGGCGGCAGTGTACTCGCCGTATTGGTTGTTCTCGCACACGTAGATCACAGGCAATTTCCAGATGGACGCCATGTTCATGGATTCCAGCAGTTGACCCTGGTTGAGCGCACCGTCGCCGAAGAAGCAGACGGCCACCTGGCCGCGGCCACGACGTTTGGCTGTCAACGCAGCCCCGGCGGCGATGGCAATGCTGCCGCCCACAATGGCATTGGCCCCCAGGTTGCCGGTGTCGGGGTCAGCAATGTGCATAGAGCCACCTTTGCCGCGGCAGTAGCCGTCCACGCGGCCGAAGAGTTCGGCAAACATGCGATCGGGCGCGGCTCCCTTGGCCAGGCAGTGTCCATGACCGCGGTGGGTGCTGGTGATGAAGTCGTCGGCGTTGAGCGCGGCGCAGACGCCCACCGCCACCGCCTCTTGACCAATCGAAACGTGGGCAAAGCCGGGAATCAGGGCGCGGGCGAAGAGATCCAACACTCGTTCTTCAAATTGGCGGATGCTGACCATTTGCCGGTAGAGGTGAAGCAAGTCCGCTGCGGTTGGCGGCGCAGCCGACTGAATCTGCGTATCCATGGAAATTCCTCCTGATGGCAGTCATTTGTTCATGGTGAGTTTGCCGGCATCGATCAAAATGTGCTCGCCGTTGACGTAGCTCGCATCGTCGCTTGCCAGAAAGAGGACAACGCGCGCGATCTCCTCGGGTGTGGCCAATCGCTTGAGCAGCGTACGGTCTTCCAACATCTGGCGTGCCTGCGCGGCGTCGCTCGACTTTGCCAGCGCTTGCATCAGCATTGGGCTGTCCACAGGGCCGGGGCAGATGACGTTGATGCGCACACTCTGTTCGCCATAGTCGCGCGCCAACGCTTTGGAGAGCATGAGCACGCCCGCTTTGGAGGCGATGTAGACCGGGTTGTCGGGGAATGCCGTTAGCCCGGCTGTCGATGCGGTGGTGACAATCGAACCGCCGCCGTGGGCCACCATGACGGGAATCACACCCTTGAGCACAAGAAAGGTGCCCTTGAGGTTGATGTTGATCTGCCGATCCCAGTGGCGTTCGTCCACGTCGGTGAGCCGCCCCGGCTCAAAGATCCCCGCGCTGTGAAAGAGGCTGTCGATACGGCCAAACTCGGCCAGCGTCGTCTCGACCATTGCCGCCACCGAGGCGGCGTTGGTGATGTCCACCGACACAAAACGGGCGGGCGCGCCGCTCTCCTGCACCTGGGACAGCGCCGCTTCACCAGCGGCCTGGTTGATGTCGGCCAGGACGACGCTTGCGCCTTCCTGGGCAAAGAGTTTGGCCGCAGCCAGCCCAATGCCCGACGCGCCGCCGGTGATTAGAACAACTCGTTCACGAAAACGCATGGTTGGCTCCTTAGGCCATTTTCAAAAAGTTACAATCCACGAAGGCAGAGGAGAGAATTGATCCACAGATTTCACAGATTAAAAGGATTTTCAGAAGGATTTCACGTTTGCCCTCTGAATCCTAAAAAGCCGTGACTCTACTGCAAAAAGCAGAAATGCTACCACAGAGGACACAGAGGACACAGAGAACAGAAAGAGAAGAATTGCAGAGCATTTTCTCCTGAATTCCCTGCTCTCCCTCCTTCTTACCTCAGTGATCTCCGTGTCCTCCGTGGTAGCATTTCTGCTTTTTGCAGAGGGATCATCTGTGGATCATTTGTGTCTTTCTCTGCCTTCGTGCATCTTCGTGTGCCTTCGTGGATCATAAAAATTCTGAGATGTTTTTAATGGCTATCCAATCCGAAACCGCTGGGTAGGACGGCTTTGGGCAGGGATAGGCGAAGGTTGACGTGGGCGTTGACCAGTTGGCAGACGCGTAGATCGGCGCAGGTGCCCAACAACTGCGCCGCTTCGACGTGGGTCAGATCCGACTGCGTCGTCAGCAGGGTCAACATGCCCGTGGCGGCATCGTCCACCGCGTCCTCGACGCTCTGGCCGTAGCCAACGGTGTGCAGCGCGGTTGGCGTCTCTACCAGGGGCGTGGGCAACTGCCAGTTGGGGCGGACGGTGGCGGACAGGGTGACGTCCGCCGCGCATTCGGCGCAGGGCAACAGTTCGCTGTCACCTTGTGCGCCGTGGACATCGCACAGGCCGATCAGCCCACCCAGCGCGTTGACCGGCAGATAAAGCCGCGCGCCGGGCGCGATTTCACGGCAGTCGATGTTGCCGCCGTAGGATCCGCCCAGGTTGGTGGGCCGCGCCGCGCCTGCAGGCGCAACCCCGATGCAGCCGATCACCGGTTGTATGGGCACGCGCATCCGTTCGCTGAAGATCAGCACATCGTCTTCGATTGGGATGGAAAGGTAGACGGTTTCGCCCAGGCGCGGGTGCTGGGTGCGCGGATAGCTTGCCAGATGATCCCCCAGGGCACGGTAGATCCCCTGGCGGAAGCGGTTGGGTTCCACGGCGCGCCACCACCACCACGCTTCGGTGATGCGGATTTCGTGGATGTCGATGACCAGGGTGTCACCCGGCTGCGCGCCGGCGATGGCAATCGGGCCGGTGGCCGGGCGCGCACCAACGTGGCTTTCCACCACGACGCGCTCGCCCGGTTCTAGGGTAATGGCGGGTGCTGCCGCGGGGTCAAAATCCTGTATGACGTGGTCTCGGGTAAGTCGTTTCATGGTTGCTTTCCTGACCGTGCATCAAGGATTTTTTGGGCGTTGAGGCCAAGGACGCGCACCAGATCCCCCGGATCGGCAATGGCGGCGCGGTGACGGCTGAGGTGAACGGTCATCTCGTCGGGGAACCAGTGGCTGGCGTAGAGCACTTTGGGCGCGCCGCTGCCGGTGACGGCGTCGAAGATGTCGTCTTCGTTGGTGTCGCTGGTTTCGAGGTAGACGTTGTCGGTACGTTTGGCCACCATCAGCGCTTCGCGAAAGAGCCATTTGCGCCCCATCTGCCCGATCACAAAGGCCGGGATTTCGGGGAAGGTGCGCGCCATCTCTTCGATTTGCAGCGGCGTGCTGGTGATGTCGTCGTTGGCGCGCACAAAGACGGGCGCGTGGGCGTCTGCGCAGATCGCCAGTAGGGGATCGAGCAGCGCGTGGTCGCTCATCTGGTAGCCGTGGAGATTGGGCACAAGTTTGAGTCCCGTCAACCCCTCGGTCAGGAATTGCGCCACCGTGGCGGCGGCGTCCTCGTGGTAGGGGTTGACCTCCACGAAGCCAAAGAGACGGTCAGGATAGCGGCGCACCGACTCTAGCATGTAATCGTTGTCGAGCATCAACGGTCGGGGCGGCGGCGCTTGCACGTAGGCCAGTGGAACGATGCCGGCGCGCGCGACCCCGGCGCGATCCATGCTCTCGATCAACTGTTCGGCGGACGATTGGCGACGTCCCCTGGCAAAGCTGCCGTCGGGATAGCGCCAGATGTGGGTGTGAAAGTCGATAATCATGGCGTTAGCGTCTGCTGTTCAAGATGTAGTAGGGGTCAAGGCTCGATAGATCCCAATCTTCGTAGTACGCCTTGATCGAGGGGATCAACTGGGCGCGCAGCGCGTCGGCGGCGCGCTCCTCGGGGCGGTCGATGTGCTCCATAATCTCTTGTAGACGGCGGCGGGCTTCGGCGGCGTCGAAGCGGGTATGTTGGCCGTCGCGGTAGACGATCTCCCCGTTGACCATCACCGTCTGCACATCTGCCGGTGTACCGTGATAGACCAGCGCCGCCACCGGGCTGATCCCTGCCATAAGGTGGGGTTCGGCCAGACCGGCCAGCCGTACACAGGTGATGTCCGCAGCGTAGCCGGGCAGGAGCGCTCCGAGCCGTCCCTCTTGCAGCACCGCCCGCGCCCCGTTGACGGTCGCCATCGTCAGCGCGTCCCATTCGTCTATGGTGCGTCCCGGGCGTCCTGGTTGGCGGTGCAGCATCATGGCCAGCCGCATCTCCTGGAAGGTGTCGTCGTTGTCGTTGATGCTCTCGGAATCGACCCCCAGCGCCACGTTGACGCCCCGTTCTAACATGACAGGGATGGGCGCGGTGCCGCTGTAAAGGCGCAGGTTTGAGCTAGGACAATGGACGACAGTCGCCCCGGTTTCGGCGAAACGGTCCATGTCGCCGTCGGTGAGCCAGACGCCGTGGGCGCAGGAGTAGTTGGGCGAAAGCAGCCCCAGGCGATAAAAATGTTCGCCCCCCGAATGGCCGAAGGCGCGCTCGGCGTAGAGTTTCTGGTAGAGCGTCTCCTGTAGCGGACCGTGCATGCCGGTGCCCAGTTCGTGCGCCTTGTCGCGCAGGGCGATGAGCATGGCGTCGCTGTCCCATTGGGGGCCAATGGTGCCCAGGAGGATGCGCACCCGTTCACTGTGCTGATATTGGGTCACCAGCCCTGTGATGTACTCGAAATATTGGGCCGGTTCGATGCGTTCGCCAGGTTCCAGTAGACGGAGCGCGGCTTCTTTGAGTGCCGGTGTCAGTGTGGCAATGAACTTCTCGTTCTCGTCGTAGACCAGCCGAAATTGATCGGTGATGCCCAGCGCGTAGGCGGCGCGCAGACCAGACGTGGCATACGCTTTGAGGATCGCTTCGGCCTCGGATTGGTAAGAGGCAAAGGAGAGAGAAGGCGTGTCATGGCGCATACTGGTGGTGACACCGCTGCGGATCTGGCGCGCCGCCGCCACCAGTGTGTCCCAGTACATCTGCTCGGCAGGGCGGGGCGACCGACCGGGCCAGTAGTGTCCCCACGCTTCCAGCATGTCGTCTTCGGTGCCCAGGCAGAAGGTGGTCATGCCCTGGCCGTGGTTGTGGGCGTCGATGAAGCCGGGGATGGCGATGCAGTCCTGCGCGTTCACGACCACCGCTTCTGGGTATTGCGCCGTGAGCCGCGCCGCTTCGCCCACGTCCATGATCTCTCCGCTTTGGATGTAGATCGCGCCGTTGGGGATCAGGCTTGCCGTCCGCTGCCGTGGATCGGTGACTACATAACCTGCCAATAACAATGTACCCGCCGTCTCAGTTGGGGTAGACGACATCAGCGTAACTCCTTGTCATGAAGAAAATGGTGGGGGTAGATCATCATTTCGACGCTTGCCGACCAGTGCTGAGTCAATTGTAAAGTGTGGTCAGACCGCAGAGGGAGCATTCTCAAATGCGACTGGGACGGCATCTGAGGATGCCTACTCCGCATCCTGCAAATCAAGTTTGATACAAACCTAAGCACGCTGCCGTGGATCAAGCAGATCGCGCAACGAATCTCCCAGTAAATTGATCACCAATAACAGGATGACCAACGCTGTGCCGGGGATGAGCACCACATGGGGCGACACAAACATGACCTCGCGGCCACGGTTGAGCATTGCACCCCACTCCGGTGTGGGCGGTTGAATGCCCAATCCCAAAAAGCCCAGGCCGGTGACGAAGATGATGGCTTCGCCAAAGGCATAGGTGGTCTGCACCAACAGCGGGGAGAGCATGTTGGGCAGAATGTGACGGCGGACGATCTGCGCGTCGGGCACGCCGATGGCACGCGCCGACTCGACGAACTGTTCCTCGCGCAGACGTAGCGTCTGCCCACGCACCAAGCGGGCGAAAATGGGGATGTTGTAGATCGTCACCGCCAGCACCACGTTGATCAGCCCGACGCCGAGGATCGAGATCATGACCAGCGCCAGCAGAATACTGGGGAATACCAGGAACATGTCCATGACGCGCATGATCACCGCATCCACCCATGATCCGACGTACCCGGCGAGCAGCCCAAGCACCAGCCCGATGGTGAGACCTAGAAAGACGGTGACTGCACCGATTAACAGTGTGTAGCGCGAGCCGACGACCACGCGCGCCAGGATGTCGCGGCCGACTTCGTCGCGGCCA
This sequence comes from bacterium, assembly GCA_016124945.1. GTDB lineage: Bacteria > Chloroflexota > Anaerolineae > Caldilineales > Caldilineaceae > RI-153. Next base: position 76,924 of record WGMT01000014.1, read on the forward strand.
AACCACGCCGTGGCGTTGGGTGCTTCGCGGATACGCGCCAGATCTTGGATCGTCGGATCCGCCGTGACGAGCAGTGGACCGATCAATGCCATAAGCAGAAAACCGGCAAGCAGGGTCAACTCCACTGTGAGCGACCGATGCCGCAGCAGGGGGCTTAAAAAAGGGGAGCGGCGGGTTTCAGCGGTGATAGGTTGTGGCGCGGCGAGTGTCTTTGCCATGGTCTACCCATACCTTCAGAGCCTCAGGTGAGGCGGATGCGCGGATCTGCCGCAACATACAGCGTGTCGATGAGGAGATTGATGGTCAGATAGCTGAGGGAGACGATGAGCAGTACTCCCTGGATCACCGGGTAATCGCGTTCTGTGATGGCGCGCACCAGGGTGAAGCCCATGCCGGGGTAGTTAAAGACGGTTTCGGTGACAACTGCGCCGGCGATGAGCATGCCGAGGACCTGACCGGTGGCAGTCAAAACGGGTATCAGCGCGTTGCGTAAGGCGTGGTGCAGAACGACCGAGCGCGGGCTGAGTCCGCGTCCTCGGGCGGCGCTGATATAGGCTGTCCCTAACACATCCAGCATGGCCGACCGTGTCATGCGCGCCGTAAGCGATGCCGTGGCGATCCCCAAAGCCAGCGACGGCAGCACCAGGTGACGCCAGGTGCCTGCGCCATTGGCCGGCAGCCAGCGTAACCAGGCCGCGAAGACCAGCGACAGCAGCACCGCGCTCCAAAAAGCGGGGACGGCCAGCCCTAGCGTCGCAAAGAGCATGCAGCCTTTGTCTGTCAGCGTGCGGTGGCGAACGGCCGCCAGCACACCAATGCCTACGCCAAAAATCAGATTGATCAGCGCGGCCAACACAGCTACCTGGAAGGTATTCCAAAATCGCTTGCCCAATAGTTCGGTGACCGGCTCGTTGGTGCGAATCGACTTGCCGAAATCTCCCTGCAGCGTGTTCCCCAACCAGCGCATGTATTGAGTTGTTATAGGCTGGTCGAAGCCGTATTGGCGCGCCAGTAAATCCCGGTCTTCAGCCTTCATGCCGGGGGTGGTCAACGCCGCGATGGGGTCACCCGGTGCAAGGTGCAGCAAGGCGAAGATGAAAATGCTTGTCATCAGCGCCGTGATCAACGCCTGTATGAGTCGCTGGGCAAAATAGCCTGTCATGCTTTCGATCTCGTCTCTAAATGTTCTTGTAGGATGGGTTACGACCGCCAAACTTGGTGGGACGCCCTTGTAGGTTCATGCAGTCGTAACCCATCCTACGAACTAGTACACGATGGCTGAAATCAGCCCTTGAAATAACGCGGAGGGAGCACGCCCACGTGCGGCTCTACGCGCGTAGAGCCGCACGTGGGCGTGCTCCCTCCGCATCTCTTCAGAATTCAGCGACCGATTTACGCCGTCGTGCACTAGGCAGTGAAGGTGCAGAGTCGCCAGTTCCAGGCCTGATTGGGCAGGGCGATGAACCCGTCCAAACCGACCTTGGCGGCGAAGGTCTGGCTCGATTCCATCAGGGTTACGCGTAGGGCCTCATCCGCGATGTAGTTCTGGATATCGGCAAAGATTTCCTTGCGCCGGTCTAGGTCGAGGGTGAGCCAGGCTTCGTCGATCAGGGCGTCGAGTTCCGGCGTGTCGTTGAAGTAGGAGTTGCCGCCGTTGGGCGCCCAGGTTTGCCCGCCTGCGGAGTAGAAATCAGAGAACATGGCAAAGTTTGGATCCTGTGCGCCGTAATCGGTGAGGGCCATGTTGCGGCGGTCTACATTGGCGTCGCCCGGTCCGACGGTCCACATGTGTTCAGCGTAGGTCGGCCAATCCAATTGCCACAATTCGGTATCGAAACCGACGGCGTTGTACATGGCTTGTACGGCTTCGGCCACCTGGCGGTCGCCGTAGTAGCGCCCTTCGGTGTGCATGAGCACGAGCTTGGTGCCCGGTTCGACGCCTGCTTCTGCCAGCAGTTCTCTCGCCTTATCAGGATCGTAGACATACTTGGTGTTGGGTTCGATAAAGCCAAAGTTGGCGCTGTTGAAGGCGCTGTACGACGGCTTGGTGATCCCGGCCATGAGGTTGTTGGCAAGCGATTCTCGATCCACGGCGTAGTTGAGCGCCTGGCGCACCTCGCGCTTGGCAATCAGGTCGCCGCTTAGATTGGGCAGGAGGAACATGTTGCGCACGCTGGGGAAGATGTCGACGCGCAGATCGCTATTCTGGCGCAAGCGTTCGATATCCGCCACATTGATGTTGACGATCTGGTCGACGTCGCCCGCCTCCAATGCCAGGACGCGTGCGCTGTACTCAGGGATGGGGCGATATTCCAGCCCTTCGATAGACGGTGGTGTGCGCCAATAGTCGGGGTTGCGGCGGAGCACGACGGCTTGTCCGCTCTCCCATGATTCGAAGATGAACGGGCCGGTGCCTACCGGGTTACGCCGCAGATCCTCACCGTACTCTTCAAAGGCTGGGATACTGTGGAAGACGGTGCTGCCCCACGAGATATGATCGAGGAAACCGCTGTGGGGCTTGGGTGTCTTGATTGCCACGGTGTACTCATCGACGACGGTCACCGATTCAACAAATGGTTCCCAGCGCCAGCGTACGTTTTCCATACCACGGTCGATGTTGAATTTTACCACTTCCGCGTTGAACGTAGAACCATCGTGGAAAGTGACCCCCTCGCGCAGTTTGAAGGTCCAGGTCATCTCGTCTTCGGCCACGCTCCATTCGGTAGCCAGCGCCGGTTCGTATTCACCAGGGCGACCTGTCCAATCGATCAAGCCGTCGTAGACGTTGCGCAAGAAGCCTTCGTCGATCCCTGTCAACTGCACGTGGGGATCGAACGTAGTGGGCTCGCCTGCAGCGCCAAAGATTACACGCTTCCCGATTACTTCTCCTTCTGGGGCGGGTGTTGCGGCTGGCGCAGAAGCTGGTGCGGGGGCTACACAACCGCTGAGCGCCCCGCCTGCAATGGTCAGCATCATACCGCGCAAAAAGGTGCGGCGATCAAGACCAGTCCGCCCCCTCATTTGCGGAACTTTCTTGCCCGAATCCATACCAGTTTCGTTCTGTGTCGTTTCTGAGTTCATACAATGCCTCCCTATCTCATCTTGATGGCTGCTTCCGAAAAGCGAACAAGGGGTGGAGTCGTCCTGTGTGGCCGAGGGCAGGCACGGGACGCTAATGCTGCGTACGCACAATAACCGAGGTGTATTGCGTTGTACGGCAGCATAGATATGAAGTTGGTTGCGGTGGGACGCAGGCTGCTGCGGGCATTGCAGCAGGCTCTGTACTACATGAGGGGGCAATTCTGTTTGCTTGTTATGCTACCTACCTGTCAGACAGATTTTTCGAGTTTATCACGCTTTGCTGGACGTGTCAACTCATTTTTTCCGGGCTGCTATTTTTTTACCGGGCTATACGTCAGATTTTTGCAGATTGCCCATAGGCGCACGCAATTGCTGTGAAGCGCTTACTCAATGTTATTAAGTTCAGCGACCAACGCTCGAATATCCGCGTAGTGAGTACGTCCATGTGCGGCTCTTTCGGTGTGGATCCGCACGAGGACGTGCTCACTACGCGCTGAACTTAATGACATTGAGGTGGAACAGCGCACTCTCTTTCAATGGTATTGTCTCACCTGAAGTTGAACAGCTACGTACAATGTGTGCTGGATGGGGGAACGACATGAACATGAATTCCTAAAGCGCGCAGATGGCTCAGATCGTCCTGCGGAATCTGATCATCGGTGACAACTTCGTGTACGGCGGACAGGGGCACAACCGGCAGCAACGAACGGACGCCAAACTTACTGCTGTCGAGCAAGAGGACGATGCGCGCCGCGCTGGCCGCCATGGCTCGCTTCACTTGAATCTCCAGCGGGCTGGGATCTGTAATCCCTTCAGGGAAACTAAGACCTGTCGCGCCGAGAAAGAAGGTGTGAGCATTCAAATTATCAAAAAAACGCTCCGCCTGTGGTCCCACAAACGTATGGGCCGGTTCACGTAAAATCCCACCGCAACTCATCACCGTCATGGTCGAGAGGCGATTCATCGTTTCTAGAATCGTCTGCACCCCATTGGTAACAATTGTTAGATTGCGTTGGGTGAGGTACTTCGTGATGGCCGCCACAGTTGTACCGGCGTCTAAAATGAGGATCTCATTGTCGTGGACGAGTTGGCGGGCGGCATAACAGGCGATGGCCTCTTTTTGGCGGCTACGCACTCTCTGTTTGCTAAAGTAAGCAGGTTCCGGTTCCGCTGCCGCTTCCGGCTGAATTGCCCCACCCCGCACACGTTGCACCTTCCCATCCTCTTCCAGCAACGCAATATCGCGCCAGATTGTCATATAAGAGACGTCGAAGCGTGCAGCCAATTCTTCTGTGTTGACGACTCCTTCTTGCCGAATCATCTGACGGATCAATGTCCGTCTTTGCTCGGGCAAAATCTTAGACCTGTTCTCTATTTCATTTGCCTTCATATTCATTTGCCTTCATACATCCTCTTTAACCATTTGTTGCTGGAAAACCTGATCTATTTGAGCCTGACAAGTTTATCAGCCATACCATTGCGTGTCAACGAATATAACATATTTTAACATTTTTGTGTTGTGTTATGGTGTTTTTGTGGTTGACATCTGCTATTTTATGCAGTATCTTGATGCAAATCCCAACATTTATCCTTTCTTCTTTCCTTACAATTAAACCTATCATGATCCCAAATGCTGCAAGTCTGCACTCAGCTTTCGATCCTGTTATGGGGACCCTTTCCGGTGGTTCGCCAACAGAACGTCGCCTGAGCGATATGTCCGGCTACTATGCCGATACAAAGGCATTCGATTCGCTGCTTGCCCAAGGAGACGCACTCCATTATGCCGTCTCCGCTGTTGCGCCGGCAGAAGGTGAGGGTGCCCTGCACTACGCCATCGGCAACCTGCTGCCAGGACGAGTCGGGCGCGAATACTTCATGACCAAAGGCCATTTCCACGCCTGGCGCGCCGCCGGCGAATACTACATCGGCCTTAGCGGCGAAGGCGTGATGCTGCTGGAAAGTGAAGACGGCACCGAGAGCCTACTGCTACCTTTGACCGCCAATGCCGCCGTCTACGTGCCGGGCTATACGGCCCACCGCACCATCAACACCGGGGACGTCCCCCTGATCTACCTGGGAATCTATCCTGCCCAGGCCGGCCATGATTACGGTGCCATTGCCGAGCGCAACTTCCGTCATGTGGTGGTAGACGTTGACGGCAAACCTGTGATGATGGCGCGTGAAGCGTATATGGGTTCAGGCATGTTCTAATCGGTGGCCCCGTCAGTGCCTGATCCGCTGACCCGCCGCAAACCAACTCGTCACCCGCCCACCCCAAAGGTTGTGCCATGACCAACTATGTCACCAAACCTATCCCCGCCGAGAAGCCCGAGGTTGACTACGTCGTGCGCCCGTGGGGATCGTTTAAGCAGTACGCTCACAATCAAGAGGTGACGGTGAGCCTGATGATCGTCACCGCGGATCAGCGATTGAGTCTGCAATCCCACACAGGACGCGCCGAACTGTGGATCGTCCTCGACGACGGGGCCGCCGTGCAGGTGGGCGATGAAATCCTCCACCCCGCTGCCGGTGACGAAATCTGGATCCCGGCCAACAGTCGCCATCGCCTCAGCAGCACCGGGCCGACCGTGCGTGTGCTCGAAGTGGCCTTCGGCAACTGGCAACAGGCCGACATCACTCGCTACGACGATGATTACGCCCGCTCGGCGGAGGGAGAATGATGCTGCCCAACACCTGGCGCAAGACCACACAAGATCTGGCCCCGTCCGTCCATACGGCAACGGAGACAGGCGCTTATGATCTTTATCCCGGCTTTTCGGTCGGCGACGGTAAGATCCACGCCGGTTTCCAATCCCTGGCCGAACGGCTGTGCAGTGAGCAGGTTGTGGTTGTAGATGGCTTCATCGGCGTCTTTTGGGAGCAATTTCGCGCTGAATTTGATTCTGCGTTGAAGGCTGTGGGCGTTTCGCCTGATTGGGTGAACGTCGCCGACGCCATGATGTCGCCCACATCAATTGAAGAGATGATCACCCCATTTCTGGGCGGCGATGATCCGATTTTCGGCACGCGCTACACCGGGACACTGCGCGACTTCTTCGACGCCGAAAAGCTGGCAACGCTGCAACCGTCACCGGGGCAGTTGACCGTCCTCTACGGCTGTGGCGCAGCAGTGGCCGGCTGGCACGGAACGCTTGTCTACGTGGACTTGCCCAAGAATGAGCTTCAGTTCCGCGCGCGCGCAGAGAGCGTCACCAATTTGGGCGCTCTGCAACCCTTCTCGGCAAAGGCGATGTACAAACGCTATTACTTTGTCGATTGGCCTGTCCTCAACGCACATAAAGCAACGCTGCTGCCCAAAGTCGACATCCTGGTAGACGGACAGCGCCCCGAAGAACCGCTATGGATGGCCGGCCACGATCTGCGCGCCGCATTGACGCTGATGAGCCGCAACTTTTTTCGTGTGCGCCCCTGGTTTGAGCCGGGCGCGTGGGGCGGCCAGTGGATCAAAGAGAAGATCCCCCAACTGCCCCAAAACGCCGTCAACTACGCCTGGTCGTTTGAGTTGATCGTCCCCGAGAACGGGTTGATGTTCGAGAGCGATGGACGGCTGCTGGAAGTTTCGTTCGACATGCTCATGTTTCATGATCACCGGGCAGTGCTGGGTGAGAGCGCCAAGGCGTTCAAGTACGAATTCCCCATCCGCTTCGACTTTCTCGACACTTTCGACGGCGGCAACCTGTCGGTGCAATGTCATCCGCGGCCCGACTTCATTCGCCGTGAGTTCGGCGAAACCTTCACCCAGGACGAGACCTACTACATCCTCGATGCAACGCCCGATGCACGGATCTACCTGGGTTTTCAGGAGGGCATCGATACTGTCGCATTTCGGCAGGCGTTGGAGGAAAGCCAGGCCAGGGCGCAGGCCATTGAGATAGAGCGCTATGTACAAGATTTTCCGGCGAACAAACATGGGCTCTTCCTGATCCCGCATGGCACCGTCCACTGTTCGGGGAAAGACGTAATGGTGCTGGAAATCAGCGCCACGCCCTACATCTTCACCTTCAAAATGTACGACTGGATGCGCCTGGATCTGGACGGCAAGCCGCGGCCCATCAACATCGACCGTGCCTTTGCCAACCTCAATTTCAGCCGTCAGGGCCCCCGCGTTGAGGACGAACTGATCTCGAAGCCTACCGTCATTGCCCACGGCGACGACTGGCAGCTCGTCCACCTGCCCACCCATGCCGACCACTTCTACGACGTGCACCGTTTCGAGTTCGACAGTCGCGTCGAAGCTGAAACCGGTGGCTCGTGTCATGTGATGAGCCTGGTCGAGGGGACGTCGATTCTTTTGGAGACGGCAGAGGGCATGCGTCAGCGCTTCAACTATGCCGAAACCTTTGTCGTCCCTGCGGCGGCGGGGCGTTACCGGCTGATCAACGAGGGCGAAGGCAGGGCGATGGTGATAAAGGCGTTCGTGAAATCGTCATTTGTGTTGTAAGCGCGGAGCCGCTATGCAAATTGTACTCGGCATCGACGGCGGCGGCAGCAGCACCCGCGCCGTGATCCTCGACGGTGAGGGCAACCTGCTTGGCAGTGGACAGGGTGGCCCGTCCAACTACAACTCTGTTGGGTTGGCCCAGGCGCAGCTCCATGTGGCCGAAGCCGTAGACGCCGCCCGCCGTCAGGCTGGATTGGATCAACGCCCATTCGATGCCGCCTTTTTCGGCATGGCCGGCGTTGTTTCGCCGCTAGACCATGAGCGGATTCGTTCGATTGCCGTCAACCTGAATCTGGCGTCGGCGGAGCGTACCGGCGTTGATCACGATTGTCGTATCGCCCTGGCCGGCGGCCTCAGTGGACGCCCCGGCATCGTCCAAATCGCGGGGACAGGCTCTTCCACCTTCGGCGTCAATGCCCAGGGCGAAGGCTGGCGCAGCGGCGGTTGGGGGCACCTGATCTCAGACGAAGGCAGCGGCTACTGGTTGGGCATCCAGGCGATGCAGGCCGCCGTCGCCGCCTATGACGGTCGCCTGCCTGCCACGCTGTTGGAAAAAAGTGTGCTCGACTTCCTCCAACTCAAAGAGATGAACGACATCTTCCAGCCACTCTACGTGAACCCGTTGGAGAAGCATGAGATTGCCCGACTGGCTCCACTGGTGTTACACGCCGCCGAGGAAGGCGACGCCGTGGCGTTGCAACTGTTGGCGCGTGGCGTCGATCTGCTGGCCGACTGTGTGGCCGCCGTGGCCCACCGTCTGCGCATGGACGCCGACACCGTCGAGATCGTCCTTGTGGGCGGACTCTTTCAGGCGGGAGATCTCTTCGTCAAGCCCTTTGCCGAGGCCGTCGCCAAACATCTGCCATCCTTTCGCCTGTTCTGGCCCGAACTTTCGCCGACCCTGGGCGCGGGCGTCCTGGCGCTGGAGATGATCGGTGTGAGGCCGTCGGCGGAGACACTGAAGAGATTGACGATTTTCGATTGACGATTTTCGATTGACGATTTTCGATTGACGATTTTCGATTGACGATTTTCGATTGACGATTTTCGATTGACGATTTTCGATTGACGATTTTCGATTGACGATTTTCGATTGTAACCCCTACTGTCGATTGACGATTCTAGGTACACATCGCACTTTGCCGAGGAACCATGCCAACTTCCCGCACAATTGACTTCCGCTACGCGCCGCCCGACCGCTGGACGGCGATCTGCTTCCCAGACGATCCGCACAAGTCGCTGGTGCGCGAGGACGGGGCGCTGCTCTACGGTTTTCACGACCGCACCTTCGATAGCTGGCGTTTTGGCCGTGTGTTGGAGTTCCGTCTGCGCTCCGCACAAGGACCTATCTCGATTGACCAGCAGACGGAAAGCGCCAAAATCCCCGTGGTGGTGACCACCCTCACCTACCCCAAAGCCACGTTGACGCTACACGCCTTTGGTCACCGCGACGAACAGGGACGGCGCACCGATGTGGTGTTGTGGACGGCGAAGGTTCACGACGACGTGGACGAATTCCTTACGCTCTTTAAGATCGACGCCTACGAACTGGCAACCGTCTTCACGGGGCGATCCTATGCGCCGGCCAATGCCATTTTTGCAGCGCCCCATGATCGGGACATCCCCGCAGGCGATTTCTTTGAGAAGCAGAGCACCTATCAGGTGGAAGATCCCAACGTGTCGCCGCCGGGGCCGATTGCCTTTGTCTCCAGCCCGCAGCCACTCATTTCGGCGCACCCTGAGGGATTCCGCCCCTGCTCGTCACTGGGCATCGAACCGGTGATCCTGCGCGGCGGCCAGGAGATCGGCGGCGCGGTCATCGTGCCTGTGGATCACGAAGCGTACACCAAGCTGGATTACGCCTGGGCACAGCAGTCGTTGACCGAGACGCGCCGTTACTGGCAGGATCTGCCCGTCCCCGCGCTGACGATCCAGGTGCCCGACGCCGCGGTGACCGACATGATCGTCGCCTGCGCCCGCAACATCCTTCAGGCGCGGGAGATCAAGAACGGCGTCCCCGAATTTCAGGTCGGCCCCACCATTTATCGCAATCTTTTTGTGGTGGACGGTCATTTTCTGTTGGAGTGCGCCCAATACCTGGGCTATGCCGACGAAGCCTTCGCCGGGCTGGATGCGCTGTTGCGCCGTGTGCGCCCGAATGGGGCCATCGCCCAGATGGAATTCCACCGCAAAGAGACGGGCATCGCCCTCGCCACCCTGGTGCGCCAGTGCGAGTTGATGGGCCGTGAGGATCACCTGCACGAACTCTGGCCTACGATTCAGAACGCCATCGCTTACATCGAGTCTATGCGCGAGGAAGCCGCCACCCTGCCCGAGGACGCGCCCAACTACCGGCTCCTGCCCGACACCTACGCCGACGGCGGCATCGGCGGCAAACGCGCCGAATATACCACCGTCTTCTGGACGCTGGTGGGGCTGAAGTGGATCGCCGACTCTGCCCGTCGCCTGGGTCAAAGTGCAGATGCGGACCGCGCGCAGGTCGCCTTCAACGATCTCATGGCCGACTTCCGCCGCTGTTTTGCCCGCGACCGCCGCGTCCTCGAAGACGGTACGCCTTACAGCCCAATGTGGATGTCGGGCAGCGGCGCGCACCACTGGATCACCGATTACCCGCTTGAAGTTGCCCGTCACCATCACCTGCGCCCGCAGTCGGGGACATGGGCGATCAACAACGCCATCTATCCTGGCGAAATCTTCGGCCCCGACGATCCCATCGTGCGCGAGCAGTTGGCGCTCTACGATAAGATCGACGACGCCGAAGGCACGCCCGCCGAAACCGGTTGGCTCCCCTACAACTGCCTGTGGGGCTACGACGCCTCTTTTTCGGCCCACGCCTGGCTCTACGCCGGTCGGCCTGATAAGGCGGTGGACTATCTCTACGCCTTCGCCAACCATGCCTCCCCTACTCGAGTTTGGCGCGAGGAACAGTCGATTACGGATACAGACAACCGCCAGATCTGCGGCGACATGCCCCACAACTGGGCGTCCGCCGAATTCATCCGGCTGGTGCGCAACCTGCTGGTGATGGAACGGGGCGAAACGCTGGCGCTGCTGCCTGGCCTGCCCGCCGAGTGGATCTATCCTGGCGCGGTACTCACCCTGGAAAAGACACCCACCCGCTTCGGCCCACTGACGCTGCGGCTGCACGTCCACGAGGACGGGCGCTTCGAGATCAACGTCGTCACCGATCCCGGTTGGCAGCGCAAACCGGCGGCGGTGTCGCTTCACCTGCCCCCTGGCGCAACAGTGGACGGCGCAGGTGTCACCGTGAGCGGGGCGGGCGTGGTCAGCTTTCCCTGGCAGGCCGAAATAAGCCTGCAAGGACGATTCACAATGTAGGTACGGTTATCCGGTCAGCACCCCCATCTGACGTTTGATAACGATTTCTTCGTTGACCCATCATGTTGATTTTCAAGAGGAGGGAAAGGATGAAGATGAAACAGTTAGCACGTTTGTCTTTCTTGATGGCGCTGTTGATGTTGATCAGCGCCTGTGTGATGCCGGCGGCACCCGCACCGAGCGGGGAGAGCAGCGGCGGCGAAAGCGCCAGCGGCGCAAGCGCCGAAGCGCAACAGATCGAACTGCTCTACATGACGCACAACCATGCGCCTTCGATCCCGCTTAACGAGTCGATTATCGCCGAGTTCCAAGAGATGTACCCCAACGTCAAGATCACCTTCGACAACTCACCGCACGACAACTTCGAGCAGAAGATCCTCACCGCCTTCGCCGGTGGTCAAGGACCGGACATCTTCTGGGCAGGTGACTGGATGGTGCCTCAGTTTGTCGACGCCGGGATCATCGCGCCGGTCGATCCCACTGCCTTCGGCGTCAACAGCGACGCAGAGTTCGTGGAACTCTTCGAGGCGGGTTCGTTGGATGCCTTCACCGTGGACGGTCGCATCTACACCGGCGGCGTCTCCGAGTACAACACCTTCAGCCTGATCTACAACGTCGACGCTTTCACCGAAGCCGGCATCGAACTGCCTTCCAAGGATGAGCCGATGACCTGGGAAGAGTTGGCCGACATTGCCGCCGCGCTGGTGGTGGAAGAAGACGGCAAAATCGTGCGCACCGGCATCACCTGGCCGCCCAACACGCCGATCTGGACGGTGCTGATTGCGGAGCCGATGCTGCGTCAACTGGGTGGTGAACTGATCAACGCCGAAACCGGCATGCCCGACTTCACGCAAGAGCCCATGGTGCAGGTGATGAATTACATGGCCGAACTGCGCAGCACCAACGCCATTGATCCGGCCACCTACACCAATCTGCTCCAGGATTTTGCCGCCGGTCGCTCCGCCATGATCATCGGTGGTCCTTGGGCCGCTAAGCCGTTGGGCGACATGAACCCCGATCTGAACTGGGAGACGGCGCCGCTGCCGCAGTTCAACGCCGCCGAAAACCGCGTCACCACCCTCTATTCTTGGGCCTGGTTCGTAGGCTCGCAGTCCACACCCGAAGAACAGAAGATGGCGTGGGAATTCGTCAACCTACTCACCAGCAAACAGCAAAATTGGTGGGACACCGTTGGCTACGTACAGGCGCGCAAGGGCGACATCGACGGCATGTCTCTGCCCGAGTACTACGCCCAATCGGACGAGCGCCTGTCGGTGATCTTCAACGATTACCAGTACGGCAAATTCCAGTTCCAATCGTCGAAGTATTTTGAACTCTCCGACATCTGGACCCGCGCCCTCTCTCGCGTCTGGACCGGTGAGGACATTATGACTGTCCTGGAGGAAGCACAGGCCCAAGCCGAATCGGCGATGCAGCCGTAGAGATCAGGGACTGAGGATCGGGGACTGGGGATCGGGGCGAGTTTCTGAAATCGCCTAATCGCTGTAACCAAGAGATTAGCGATTGGAGACTAGCGATTGTCTACACGATCCCCAGTCCCAAATCCCCAGTCCCCCAATCCCCCCATCATTCCGAGGTGATCATGCTTGGTAAAAGCAGCATCAATCCACCGCCGGCTGTGCGTAGGACGGCGCGCAAGAGTCGCATCTGGGATAGGACGTTGGCAGCGCAAAAACGCCGTTCCGGCCTAATCTTTGCGCTGCCTGCGTTTCTGTTCTTCGGCTTTTTCTACATTTACCCGTTGTTCAGCACCTTTCAGGTGAGTCTCTATTCGTGGAGCCTGTTGTCGACGCCTGAATTCTTGGGTTTGAACAATTACACCCGCCTTTTTTCGGATCGTGAGTTCATCAATTCGGTATGGGTGAGTTTCTACTATGCCCTTGGCGTGGTGGTGCCGATCTGGATTCTCGCCCTGGTGCTGGCGCTGGCTTTCAACCAGCAATTCGGCTTTCGTCAAGGGTATCTCACCATCTATTATCTGCCCGCCGTGATCTCGTTGACGGTCTGGTCGCTGATCTGGCTGCTCATGTACAACCCCAGCTTCGGCCTCTTTACTGCCTTTCTAGAATTGTTTGGCATCCGCGGCACACGCATGCTCAACGACGCCCAGACCGCCATGCCCGCCATGCTCATCCTCAGCGTCTGGAAGGGGACGCCGGTCTACATGTTGATTCTGCTGGCCGGGCTGCGTTCGATCCCCGGTGATTACTACGAAGCCGCCAAGGTAGACGGAGCGGAAGCGTGGGCGCGGCTCTGGTACATCACCCTACCGATGTTGCGTCCTGTCTTTTTGTACGTCATGGTGATCTCGATTATCGAAGCGTTTAAGGTCTTTACGCCGATGTACATCCTCACCAACGGCGGCCCAGGATCGGCGACGCGTGTGCTTTCCATGTTCATCTTTCAGAACGGCTTCCAGTTCTTGAAGATGGGCTATGCCAGCGCAGCATCGGTGCTCTTCCTGTTCATTTTGTTGAGCATCAGCCTCTTCCAATTCCGCGTGCTGCGGCTGGGCTCATCGGATTCGTAATGGAATATATGAAACTGCGCAACAAGCAGCCATTGGGGATGAACTATGTCGGGTAAAACAGTGCAGGTTGTGTGGAGAATTGTGCGGCAGGCGGTACTGCTGGCCGGGGCGATCCTCTTTTCGATGCCCATCATCTACATGGTTTCGGCGTCGCTGATGAGCGCGGAGGAACTCTTTTCGACGTCGGCGCAACTCTTTCCGTCGACTTTTCAATGGACCAACTTTGCCGAGGTCTTTGGCCGCTTTAACTTTGGGCGCTATTTGGGCAACAGTGTCATTGTCACCGGGGCTGTGGTGCTACTCAACCTCATCTTTTCGCCGATGGTGGGCTATAGCCTGGCTAAATTCGATTTTCCCGGCAAGAACATTCTCTTTTTCTTTATCCTGGCCACTGTGATGGTGCCATTTACGGCCATCCTCATCCCGCTCTTTTTGATCATCCGCAGCCTGGATTGGGTGAACACCTACCAGGCGCTGATCCTGCCTTTCGCTATGTCGGCGTTCGGCATCTTCCTCATGCGCCAGTTCGCCCTGGCCGTACCCGACGACTATCTCGACGCCGCCCGTATCGACGGTGCCAGCGAATATCGCATCTACTTTCAGATTGTGCTACCCCTGCTGCAACCCGCCCTCATCACCCTGGCCATCATCGTCTTCGTGGCCATCTGGGACGAATTCCTGTGGATGTTGGTGGTCACCACGGGTGACAATCTGCGCACCCTGCCCATCGGCCTGGCCAAGTTTGTGGAACAGTACACCACCCGCTTCGAGCTAATGATGGCCGGCTCCGTCGTCTCTGCCGCGCCGGTGGTGATCGTCTTCCTCTCCATTCAGCAGCGTTTCCTTCAGGGCATGGCGGGGCTGTCTGGGTTGAAGTGAGGGAGAGCAGGTGGCAGGTAGCAGGTAGTCAATGTCACTAAGTTAAGCGCAGAGTGAGCACGCCCTCGTGCGGCTCTTCTGGTGTAAAGCCGCACGAGGGCGTGCTCACTCCGCGGATATTCGAGTGTCGGTCGCTTAACTTAAGGACATTGAGCAGGTAGTAGGTGGCAGGTGGCTTGTTGTACGATCCTGATATAGATTGACAGAGTCAGCCGAGCAAAGGAGACTCTGAAGAGATGACAAAACAGGTGTTGAAGAAGTACAGTGTTGCATTCAAACGACACGTGGTGTCGGAGTACGAACAAGGCAAGAGTGCGTA
>WGMT01000039.1 GCA_016124945.1 bacterium
AAGGATCGTGTGGATGAAATGGGCCGAGGTCATCTGATCCTCGCCGCTCCACACCGGCGTACACGAGACTTCGCCCAGGCCGATGATGTCTTCGTCGGTGTGAATCTTAACCAGCAGGAAAGGGGAAACGGTGTGAACGCCCCGCCCGCCGCGGATGGCCCGTTGCGGGTTAATGGGCACCTGAACCGGGATCGTCTCGATCTTCGAGATCTGCATCGCACCCTACGCTTTCTGTAAATGAATTAGATGTAGCAGATGAGTTAGATGTTATTTTGCATCGTAATAGTGCTGGATCAGCGTCGCCTCTTGGGCCTGATGTGCGTCGAAAACCGCTTGTGCCGCACTGAGATCGCGCTGCACGATGGCTTCGGTCAATTCAGTATGGATGCGCAGTTCATTTTGGAGTGCCGTCTCGTCGCCGGCGGCTTCGCCATGCTGGATGCCGTAGTTGCGTACGTCCTGGGGTAAGGCTTTGAGCAACGTCTGCAACACGAGGACAAGTAGCGGGTTGCCGGTCATTTCGGCAATGGAGAGGTGGATCTGGTCATGCAGATCGAGTTTTACATCTTCAGGGCGACAAGCGTCGATCCAAGCCTGTGTCACACCTTGTAGCTCTACAAGTTGGGTGGTACTGGCATCTGCAATAGCCAGCTCGATGTTGCCCTTTTCCACAACGGTTCGGGCACTGAGGAGGTGAAGTCTGTCTTGCCGGTCTACCGAACGAGCGATTTGGCGCAGTTCCATTTCCAGCGCCCAGTGTGGCCGCATGGCCTTAATAAAGGTACCCTCACCGGCCCGCGATTCGATGACCCCCATGCCTGCCAGGCTCTGTAACGCCTCTCGTACCGAAGCGCGGCTCACATTAAGAACGGCCATTAACTGCCGTTCGGTGGGGAGCTTGTCGCCGGGCTTTAGGGCGCCGCTCTGCATGTGTTCAAGAAGCTGTTGGACAATTTCCTCAACAACAGTGGTCTTTTGGGGTGGGGTTAAATTAAATGGCGGCATGAAATTCCTTTTAGGTCGGCTCAGCAGATGGTATGACCAGCGTAAGGGGCATAGTACCAGATTGTAAATCGTGTTGCAAGTTACGAATAGAGGGTAGGCGTGGAGACCGCCGGCAGATCCAGTGCGCGAATGGCCCAGGGCAGGGTAGATTGGGCAGCGACGAGGACCAAAACGCCTGCAACCCGGCGCAGCCATTCTCTAGTGGGCGCTGTTGGGCACACCTTGGCAAAAAAGAGCGAAGTGCCATCGGCAAACGAGACGATCATGCGCTGGGCCGGCGAATAGCCGCGGCGGATCGTGCGCACGTCCACGGAGCGCTTGTTCACCGCTGATTCAATCCGCCGGATCCATTCAGGCTGTTCCGGCAAGTTTATATCAGTGCGCTACTCCAACGGAATGCCGCGCAGGTTGAGTTCCTGTGAGCGATGACAGGCAACGAAGTGGCCGGGCACATCTTCGACCCAGGGGGGCGTTTCGTGTTTGCACAGGTCAACGGCATAGCGGCAGCGTGGGTGAAAGTAGCAGCCGCTGGGTGGGTTGGCCGGATTGGCGACCTCGCCTTCCAGGATAATCCGTTCCATGCGCCGATCCGGGTCAGGCGTCGGAATCGCCGAAAGCAGCGCTTCGGTGTAAGGGTGGCGCGGGTTCTCGAAGAGTTGACCGACGGTGCCCATTTCCACCATTTTGCCCACGTACATCACCGCCACTCGGTGCGAAACGTGTTTGATCACGCTCAAGCCGTGGGCAATGAAGAGGAACGAAAGGTTCAACTCACTGCGCAGATCTTGAAGCAGATTGAGAATCTGCGCCTGGATCGACACATCCAGCGCCGACACCGGCTCGTCGGCCACAATGAATTCGGGCTTGAGGGCCAGGGCGCGGGCAATGCCGATCCGCTGGCGCTGTCCTCCGCTGAAGGCGTGGGGATAGCGGTTCATGTGTTTGATCTCCAGCCCCACCAACTGCATGAGATCCTGGACCCGTTCCACCAGTTCATCGCCTTTGGCAACCTTGTGCAGCGTAAGCGGCTCGCCCACAATTTGCAGCACCGTCTTGCGTGGATCGAGGGATGAGTAGGGGTTTTGGAAGACAAGCTGGGCCTTACTGCGCATCTCTTTGAGGCCACGCGCATCGAGAGACATGACGTCCAACGATTCACCGCTCTTAGGATAGAACATGATCTTGCCACTGGTGGGCTCGATGGCGCGCAGCAGACAGCGTCCTAGCGTCGTTTTGCCGCTGCCCGACTCTCCCACCAATCCCAGCGTTTCGTTGCGCCGGATGTAGAGCGATACATCGTCCACCGCCCGCACATGACCGACCACCGTCTTCAGAAATCCCTTTTCAATGGGAAAGTACTTCTTCAAATGTTCGACCCTCAACAGGATCGGCTCTGGCTCAACAGCATTCATCAGAATTGCGTCCTCCCATTTTCCACCATCAAGCAGCGGACAAAGTGACCGGGTTCTACTTGGGTCAGGGGTGGTACGTCTACATTGCACAGCCCCTCTTTGGCAATGAGGCAGCGCGAGTAAAAGCCACATTCGCGCGGCAAACCCAACGGCACAGGCACGTTGCCTTCGATGTTTTCGAGGTAGGTGCTGGCGCTGCGTGTCAGGGTGGGCACAGCTTTGAGCAACCGTTGGGTGTACGGGTGCAGTGGGTTATGGAAAATGGTGCGAACGTCGGCATATTCCACAATCCGCCCCAGGTACATCACCGCCACAATGTCGGCGATTTCGGCGATCACGCCCAAATCGTGGGTGATGTAGAGCACCGACATCCCCATCTCCTCTTGCAGACTCTGGATCAACTCAAGGATCTGTGCCTGCACCGTCACGTCGAGCGCGGTGGTAGGCTCGTCGGCAATAAGCAGCGACGGGTTGCAGGACAGCGCCTGCGCGATCATACTGCGCTGGCACATCCCCCCCGAATGTTGGTGCGGGTACTCGTTGTACAGCTTGCTGGGATTGGGCAGCCCTACCTTGTCGAGCATGTCGAGCACAATTTCTTTCGCCTCGCGCTTGTTGCGCGTGCGGTGGAGCAGCACCATTTCGCTGATCTGGTCACCAATGGTGTGGACGGGCGAGAGGCTGGCCATCGGCTCCTGAAAGATCATGGCGATCTCTTTGCCGCGGATGTCACGGATCTCGTGGCCGAAAGGCTTGAGCGCCGCCAGGTCGATGATTTCGCCGCTTTCACGCTGAAAGTCTATGCGACCCTGCACGATCTTCCCTGGTGGCAACACAGTACGCATAATTGAATAGGCTGTCACGCTTTTGCCTGAGCCGCTCTCGCCGATCATCCCCAGGGTTTTGCGACGTGGGATGGTGAAATCAACACCGTCCACCGCCTTGAGGATGCCTTCATCGAGCATAAAGTGGGTGTGCAGATCGCTTACCTGCAGAATTACGTCATTCTCCAAAATTACGACTCCTTCGTATTTATCGCTCATTACCGTCTGGCAACCGGATGGCCCTCACCCCCCCGCCCCTCTCCCACAACTTTGAGGCACTGCGGTGATGAAGAAAACGACACGATGACGCAAGGTTCGCGTCTGTCGTGGCTGGGTGGGAGAGGGGAGCCAGAGCATCGACCCGATTCCGGCTCCCCTCCCCCATCTGAATGATCAGAGGGCGAAACTGCTGACACAACGGTGCATGTCAGTCGGCAGTTCGGTCTTCACCAAATGGGAGAGGGCCGGGGGTGAGAGCCTTTCGCTGTCCCCAGTCCCAAGTCCCTAATCCCCTACTTATACGGATCCGCGGCATCGCGCAGGCCGTCGCCCAGAAAGTTGAAGGCAAGCACGGCAATGAAGATGACAAGCCCGGGGATCATCAGCCAGGGGTAGAGCGAGATTGTCTTGACGTTCTGTGCCTGTTGCAAGAGCACGCCCAGGCTAATCGCCGGTGGCCGCAACCCCAATCCCAAGAAGCTTAACGACGTCTCCGCCAGGATCATCCCAGGAATGGAGAGGCTCAGCGAGACGATCAGGTAGCTGATAAAACCGGGCAGCATGTGATCAAAGATCAGCCAGCTATCCGACGCGCCGGACAGTTTGGACGCGGTGATAAAGTCTTGCTCGCGCAGTTCGAGCATCTTGCCACGCACGACACGCGCCAGCCCACACCACCCGATCAACGAGAGGATGATGGTGATGGCAAAGTAAACCTGCGTCGGCGGCCAATCTTTGGGCACAGCCGCCGACAGCGCCATCCACAGCGGAATGGCCGGGATACACAAGATAAACTCGATGACGCGCTGAATGATGAAATCCACCACGCCGCCGTAGTAGCCCGAAACCGCCCCCAAAATACTGCCCAGGATAAAGGTAAAGGCAACGCCCACCAGCCCAATCGACATGGAGATGCGGATGCCGTACATAATGCGAGAGAATAGATCGCGTCCTGATTCGTCGGTGCCTAGCAGGAAGAATGGGCCGTCATCGGTGCCGATGAGGTGGCGATCCGATTCGATGATTCCCCACATGCGGTAGGGGTCACCCGAAACGAAAAAGCGGACAGGGTGGATCACATCGGTGTCTTCGGTGTAGATTTTGCGCCAGGTGCGCGGGTCCTCTTCCATCTTCAGGCCGTAGACAAAGAGGCCAAAGCCTTGCGGCCCCCACAGGTGAAGGGACTGCGGCGGCACGTGGATATAGTCGGTGTCGCGCCGCATGGGATCCTGCGTGGCGATGAACTCACAAAAGATGGCGATGACGTAAAACAGGACCACAATGGTGGTGCCGAACATCGCCAGTTTGTGTTTACGAAACTTGCGCCACATCAACGTCCACTGTGTGGCGACGAAGACATCGTCCTGGCGGTCGCGTTTGCGGGCTTTGCCAAGGGCTACAGTTGCCATCTGCACCTCTTTCGGAGGGAACAAGTCTATCCACGGATTGCACAGATTTTCAGAATGCCGGAGGGAAAATCTGTGGATTGCAGGTGTTCATTAAGTAAAGCGGATGCGCGGATCCACCACGGCCAACAGCACGTCGGAGATGAACATGCCGATGACGGTCATAAACGAGAGCAGCATAATCGACGCCGCCGCCACGTAAGTATCCTGGGCCAGGAGCGCGTCATAGAGCAGCGCGCCGATGGTGGGCACATTCATGACAATGGCGGTCACCGTCGCCCCCGACACGATGCTGGGCAAGATCCACCCAATCGTCGAGATGATGGGGTTGAGCGCCAGCCGCACCGGATACTTGAGCAGCAGTTGAACCTCGGTGAGTCCTTTGGAGCGAGCCGAAATTACATACTGCTTCTGTAATTCGTCTAAGATGCCGCTGCGCATGATACGGATGACGCTGGCCATACCAGCCATGCCCACCGCCACCACGAGGATCGCGATATGTTGGAGCATGTCAATAAATTTGAGAAAGCTCATGGGCTGATTCATAAACTCGGGCGAATAGAGGCCACCCACGCTGAAGCCTGTAGTCCGGTTGATGTAGTACATCAACACCAGCGCCAGGAAGAAGGTGGGCATGGCCAACCCCACAAAGCCGATGATTGTAAAAAAGTAATCGCCCAGCGAGTACTGATGTGTCGCCGAATAGATGCCGATGGGGATGGCGATGGCGTAGGTGAAGATCAGCGTGAGCACCGCTGTCAACACGGTAATGCCCAGCCGTTCGCTTAGCATCACCGAGACTTCAATATTCCAGGCAAAAGATCGCCCAAAGTCCCCGCGTAACATGTTGCTCATCCATTTGAGGTAGCGCATGAACAACGGCTGATCGAGGCCGTATTGCTGCTTCAGCGCTTCCACTTCAGCGATGTCCACTTCGGCGCCGCGGCTGTCGCGCAAAC
This sequence comes from bacterium, assembly GCA_016124945.1. Lineage (GTDB taxonomy): Bacteria > Chloroflexota > Anaerolineae > Caldilineales > Caldilineaceae > RI-153. The sequence goes on from WGMT01000039.1 coordinate 5,826, forward strand.
TCGCCACATAGGAGGTCAAATAGTCGCCCGGCGGCAGATCGATGAGAAAGAACGAAAAGGCCGACACGGCGAAGAGCAGAATCACCATATAGACAAAACGGCGAAGAAGATAGAACTTCACAGGCAGTGCCTCCAGAGAAGGGGATTGGTGATTAGTGATTGGTGATTGGGGGGGATCGTGTATAGGATCTGAAATCGCCCAATCGCTTAATCTCTGTAACTATACAGGTACAGGTGCGACGCACTGGCCGAAACCGGATGCGAATGTCGAGTGTCCTCCTGGCCAGTGCGTCGCACCTGTATAGTTACTAATCTCTTGCGATTAAGCGATTTGGAGATTTCAGAAAGTCAACACGATCCCCCAATCACTAATCACCAATCACTAATCACTAATCACCAATCACCTAATACTTGATATACCACTGATCCCCACGGTAGGGGACCCAGAACGAGTAGTCGCCGGCGAAGATGCCTTCGGTGGGCGCATTGCCCAGCCGGTTCGAGATGATGATCACACGCGGCGCCACTGAGACGCCCAGCGAGTACAACTGTTCGGTGTAGATCGTGGCCATCTCGTTGCCGATGGACATGTACTCGTCGCTGCCGGGCAGGGCGGCGGCGTATTGATCACACAGCGCCATGATCTGCTTGTTCACGTCGGTCGGTTCTTCGCCTTGAGCGCCACCGGTGTTGTACCAGGTGCGCCACAACGGGGCGTAGGAACTGGTGTCCAGCGGACGCAGACGGCTGCAATTGGCCGCGCGCAGATTCGGCTCGGCGATGGCATCGTAGGGATGCGCATAGGCGTCTTGTTCGTTGGCCTGATTGCGTTCCAGCCAGAGCGAACGTTCGATCTGGGTCATGCTCGTCTTCACGCCGACGCCGTCGGTCCACATTTCGGCCACCATTTCAGAGTGGGGGCAGAATTCCGTCCAACATTCGAGGACGATCTCCAGCGGCTGGCCGTCGGCGCGCAGGCGCACTTCTTGTGCGGCGTCCCACTCCAGGCCCATCTCGTCGAGGAGGGCGTTGGCCTGATCCAGATCGAAGGCGGCGAAATAGTCGCCCATCCAATCTTCGTAAAACGAAACCGAATCGGGGATGGTGGCCTGGCGCACAACTGCCCGACCAAAGTAGAGGATCTCGTTGATCTGATTGCGGTCAATCGCCAGCGACAGCGCCTGGCGGAAGCGCACATCGGTGAAGATCTCCTTGAGCGCCGGATCTTTGTGGGTCTGGTTGAAGGAGATGCCCACGTCGTTGCCGCGGCTGTTGTCGAAGAGATAGACCTTGTAGTCGCCGGTCTCTTCGTTCTCGACGTAGAGCGGGTAGTCTTTCACCGGCAGTGGGTTTTCGCCGGCGTTGTCCAGCTCGCGTGAGATGAACTTGAGCGTGCGCACTTCGGCGTCTTTCACCTGGATGGCGATCTGGCGATCAATGTACGGGAGCTGATTGCCCGCGGTGTCCACGGCCCAGTAGTAGGGGTTGCGGTCGAAGTATTTGTTGCCCAGTTCGTCGATAGAGGTAAGCACCCAGGGGGTGACATCAGGCAGGTTCGTGTCCTGTTGGGCCTGGGTGTGGGTGTCGTGGAACTGGAAGGCCAGCACCCAGGTCTCGAAATTCTCAGACTTAGCGAGGTCGGCAGCCGCATCATTGTAGGTGATGTGCCACTGTTGCAGGTAGTGCTTGGGCGCATACATGCGGTCGTTGGCGTGGCTCTTGGACATGGTCAGATCGAAGTTCGGGTTCGGTTCCGCAAAGTCGACCTGGATTGTCACATCGTCGATCTTTGTCATCTTCATCGGTTCACCGCCCGAGATGTAGACCACGGGGATGGCCGGTGTGATCTCGGTGTTGAGCAGGATGTCCTCATACCAGAACATGAAATCGTCGGCGGTGAAAGGCGCCCCGTCGGACCATTTCATGCCTGCGCGCAGGTGAAGTGTCCACGTCTTGTAATCGTCGGACCATTCATAGGCTTTGAGGATGTTGGGCGTGAGCGTCTGCAAATCCGGCTCGATGAAGAGCAGACTTTGCATGCGCAGCGCCTCGGTGTCGAGTTGCCCAATCTGAGGACCAAAAGCCGCGCCGCGCTGTTCGCCGCCATATTGGCCGACTTCGTTGCGCGGGGTGACGACCAGTGGCTCTTGGGGCAGTCGTTCGTCTACTGGTGGCAGTTCCCCTGCGGCGACTTTGGTTGCCAGTTGGGGTGCTTCGTTGTACTGCCCAGTGGCGGCGGCAGGTGCATTGCTACTGGGGGCGGCGGGCTGTGCTACTTCGGCTGCGGGGGCCGGTTCTGCGGGTTCAGACGGGCCACAGGCCGTCAACACCAGTGCGATCATAAGCGACATTACCAACGATAGTACAAACTTCTTCATTGAGTCTCTCCTCGAGTGGGGTAGATCTGCGGAATGGCACAAATACCGCAGTGGCACAGGGAAATGGTCCTGTCAGTCTGTGTTTGGTGTGTCAATCTGCTCCTTTCTGATCTCACGAAAAACGAATCGCCTTGAACTTGCGCATCTGCTCGGTCATGGCGGTTTCAACGGGTAGGCGTTCCATGCTGGAGGCACCGTAGAAGCCGTGGACACCGGTGGTGCGTTGCAACACATATTCGGCATCGTCGGGCATGGCGATGGGCCCACCATGACAGAGGACAATCACATCCGGGTTAATGGCGGCGGCGGTGTCGGCGATCTCCTGCACGCGGGCGACACTGTCTTCCAGGGTCAGCGCCGTCTCCGCGCCGATGGAGCCTGCTGTGGTCAACCCCATGTGGGCGACGATGATGTCCGCGCCGGCTTGGGTCATCTGTTCGCATTCATCTACGTTAAAGACATAGGGCGTGGTCAGCAGATCCATGCTGCGCGCCAGGCGGATCATCTCCACTTCTTGCTTGTAGCTCATGCCCGTCTCTTCCAAATTCTGGCGGAAGAAACCATCGATCAGCCCGACCGTGGGGAAATTCTGGACGCCGACGAAGCCGATCTCTTTGACCTGCTTGAGGAAGTGTCCCATTTTGCGGAAGGGATCGGTGCCACAGACGCCGGCCAGAACTGGTGTGCTCTCTTTGACAACGGTGAGCACCTCGCTGGCCATCTCCATGACAATGGCATTGGCGTCGCCATAGGGCATCAGGCCGGCCAACGAGCCGCGCCCGGCCATGCGATAGCGCCCCGAGTTGTAGATGACAATCAGATCGACGCCGCCCGCTTCCTCGAACTTGGCGCTGATGCCTGTCCCCGCGCCGCCGCCGATGATGGGGATGCGATCCTCAATGTTCTTGCGTAACCGAGTTAGAACGTCTTGACGGGTGAGCGTCATAGCGTCTTCTCCTTGTGTGTGAATGATGACGACGGACCATCTGTGCCCTCACCCCCCCGCCCCTCTCCCACAACGTTGAGGCAATGCCGTGATGAAGAACATGACAGGATGACGCAAGTTTTGCGTCTATCGCGCCTAGGTGGGAGAGGGGAGCCAGAGCGTCGACACGATTCCGGCTCCCCTCTCCCATCCGGCTGCTCAGAGGGCGAAACTGCGGACATAACGGTGCGTGTCAGTCGGCAGTTTGGCATCCACCCGATGGGAGAGGGGCTGGGGGTGAGGGCCTTTCCCGATCCCCAATCCCCAGTCCCTAATCCCCAATCAGTTCCAGCATCATCTCCACCGCCTTGGCCGCGAAGGACGGATCATTGATGTTCACGTCCATTTCGACGACGGGGATGCCGGGGCGCAGATTGGCTTTGATGGCGTCGAACATGGCGGCATCGGCGGCGCGGTCTTCAAAGAGTTGACCGTCACCGTCGAGGATCGAAACGCCACGCAGCGGGATCAGGAAGGCGACGGGGCCTTTGGCGGCGTTGGCCTTCTGGGCGAAGATCTCGCCCATCTGCCGGTTTTCGTCGACGTTAGTACGCATGAGCGTCACCGACGGGTTCCACTCGTAGAAGAGACGACCGGCATCCTTGTACTTCTGTGGCACCGTGCCAATGCCGCCAAAGTTGGCCATGTCCACGCAGCCGGGGACGATGAGATGGGGGATCCCCACTTCCCCGGCTGCGCTCAGCCGTTCAGGGCCGGCATCGAAGACGCCGCCACAGATGGTGTCGGCCCATTCGGTGGTGGTCATGTCGAGGACGGCATCGACCAATCCTTCGCGTACCAACGCTTCCATGGTCTTGCCGCCGGTGCCCGTGGCGTGGAAGACAAAGACTTCGTATCCCTTTTCGGTGAGGGCGGCGCGGGCGGCGTTGACGGCATCGGTAGTGTTGCCGAACATCGACGCTGTGATGATGGGTTTGTCGTCAGCTTGGCCCGCGCCGGCGGCGGGTGTGACGGCCGATACCATGCCCGAAATCGCGCCGGCGGCCTGTGTGAAGATGATGCGTGAGATGCGGTTCAGCCCGGCCACGTCCACAATCGAGGGGATCATGGTGATGTCCTTGCTGCCGACGTAGGCCGAGGTGTCGCCCGATGCTGCTGTGGATACACAGACCTTGGGCACGCCGATGGGCAGAGCACGCATGGCCGCCGTGACAACGCTTGAGCCGCCGGTGCCGCCCATGCCAATGATGCCGTCGAATGGATCTTCGGCGTAGCGAGCCGCAACCAGGGCAGCCGCACCCGCCGACATCACTTTCATGGCTTCGCCCCGGTCCTTTTTCTGGCGTAACGTCGCCAAATCACCCCCACCGGCGGCGGCAACTGCTTCCGCCGCAATCTCCACGGGGAAGAGATTGGTTGATCCCAGCACGCCGGTGTTCATTGCCAGCACGTTGTGTCCTTGCGCCAGGATCTGTTCACGCAGGAAGGCGTACTCTTCGCCTTTGGTGTCAAACGCGCCCAACATCAGAATCGTCTTCGCCATAAGATTTCCCCTTCGTGAGCTTAAATCTGAATCGTTCTAGCGCTGATATTCACCTCAAGGGCAGAGGAGAAAGAGCCTTTGGACACGGATTGCACAGATTTACACGGATGCCAGAAGCAAGCTGTCTTTTCTGAATCCTCAAAATCCTGAAAATCTGTGTCCATTTCTGCGCTTCTCTTCGCGTCCTTTGCGCCTTTGCGGTAAATGCCTCTTACTCGTCGCGTCCGGCTTCGAGCATGACAGCCTGGCGATCCTCGGTGGGATAGGCTACGACCATGCGCGCCGTGACGTTGCCCTGGTTGCTGGCGTCATGTGCCACGCCGGTGGGGATGAAGATTGACATACCCGCCGTCAGGTGAAAGACTTCGTCGCCGATGCTGTGATCGAGTTCTCCTTCAATCAGAAAGAGCACCTCGCTGCTGTTGGGGTGATAGTGGCGCGGATTCTTGTGGCCCGGTTCGATCTGAACATAGCCAAAGGTCAAATTGCCGTTGGGGGCAACGTCACCGTTGCAAAGCCATTGGATGCTGCCCCAGCCGAACAGGTTGGCGGCGGCGGCATCGACGGCGTTGGTGTATTGGATCTTCAAGTTGCTGCGATCTAGATTGTCAGTCACGTCTAATCTCCTCAGAACGAACAAGTGGATTGGTTAAGAGTCTATCCTGAAATTCACAGCAGCCCAGCGAATCGGTCAAAACTGTTTATCCCTTTATCCCCGATAGAACAATTCCTTGAATGAAGTAGCGCTGAGCGGCGAAAAAGAGGATAAGCACCGGGAGAATCGTTGCCGTAGAGGCGGCCATCAAATAGTGCCACTGGGTGGTGTAAAGTCCTTTGAATGAGGCAAGCCCCAACGAGATCGTATAGTTTCTTGGTGAAGTAAGGTAGATCAGTGGGGCCATAAAGTCGTTCCAGTGGTGCAGAAATGTAAAGATCGCCACTGCCGTCAATGCCGGTTTGATCAGTGGCAGCACGACCCGCCAATAGATCCCAAATTCCCCAGCCCCGTCGATGCGCGCCGCATCGGTGAAGTCACGCGGGATTGTGCGGAAAAACTGACGTAGCAAGAAGATGTTAAAGGCACCACCACCGAACCAATCCGGCACAATCAGGGGTAGGAAAGTATCCAGCCAGCCCAGATTTTTGAACATGACATAGCGCGGAATCATCGTGACTGCCCAGGGTAACATCATGCTCGCCAGTAGAATCGAGAAGACAAACTCCCGTCCACGGAAGCGTAGCCGGGCAAAGCCGTAGGCTGCCATCGACGCCGTAAGCAGTACACCCGCTTCGTTGAAGACGACAATAATCAGGGTGTTCCACAAATATAAGTGGAATGGGCTTGCTGTGAGTGCCTCAACATAGTTCTGCCAAAGCACCGGATCGGGAATCCACTGGGGCGGAAAGAGCCAGATTTTGTTCGGTGCTTTTAGCGAACTGGAAACAAGCCAGTAAAAGGGAAGCGACATCACCAACGCGCCCACAGTAAGCGTGGTCAACACCAGGAACCGCCCTGTGATCTGTCGAAGGTACATGAGGCGATTGGCGCGCTGTGCCTCGACCCCCATTTGGGGAATGGCAGGTTGCTTGATTGCTTGGCTCATAAACGGCCTCAGTTCCCTTCTTCGTAATAGACCCAACGCGAACCACTACGAAAGACCACCAGTGAGAGCGCTAGAATGATGAAAAAGAGCACCCAGGCCAGTGCGGCTGCGTATCCCATGTCAAACCAGGAAAAGGCGTTGTCAAACAGATAGAGCACATAGAAATTGGTGGCGTAGTTCGGTCCCCCACGTGTCATCAAGTAGCTGGCCGTGAAGACCTGGAAGGAGCCAATGATCTGCAGAATCAAATTGAAGAAGATCACCGAAGTCATCATGGGGAGGGTTATGTTCCAAAACCGCGACCATGAACCCGCACCATCGATTTCAGCAGCCTCGTAAAGTTGCTCTGGGATCCCGTTAAGCCCGGCCAGGTAGATGATCATGGTGCCGCCCATGCTCCAAAGGCTCATGAGGATCAGCGCAGGCATCGCTGTGTTCGGGTCTTGTAACCACATGACCTTGTTAAAACCCAGATTGCGCAAAAAGAGATTGAGCAACCCAAACTCAGAGTTGAAGATCCAGATCCAGAGAACCGAGTTGGCTACCGCAGGCACAATGCTGGGCAGATAGTAAAGCGTTCGAAAGATGGCAATGCCGCGCGTCTTCGTGTTCAACAGCATCGCTACCAAGAAAGCAAGGATCAAAGTAAGCGGCACATGGAACGCCGTGTAGTAGAGCGTGGCCCAAAGCGATTTATAAAACAGCCTATCGCCAAACATACGTGTAAAGTTTGCTGTCCCGATAAATCGCGGTTCACGAATTAAGTCCCACTCGGTGAGGCTTAACCAGATCGAGTAGAGCATCGGCCCCGCCAGCCAGATGATCAGTCCTAACACGGCAGGCGTAATAAACAGCCAGCCCACAATCTCTTCTCGCTGCGCCAAGGAAAGCTTTCGAGAGCCGGTCAGGCTGAGCGATTTCATGTTGAAGTCTCCTCTAAAAATGAGTAAGGAGTAATCTGTGCCGAACACGATGGCGTCATGCCAGTCGTCTTGCTGACACCTGCTTACTCCTTACTCATTTCGCGCTAGATCTTGGCCTGTTCTTCAGCCAGGACCTGATTCAATTGCGGGTTGAGTTCCTTTAAGGCGTCTTCAGCCGTGCGTGCTCCACTCCACACTTCAGTCAATGTTTGTGTCAACATCGGAGTCGTCTTCAGCGTACCGACGACATTGGGATAGACAAAGCCGTGATTGAGTTTGTAATCAGTTTCAAGGGGTAACCAGTTTTCGGGATGGACGGCCGGATCCCACCAGCTCTTAACGCCTTCCTCGGTGAGCAGGGTGCGGTGGCTGACACCCCAAAGCCCTACACGCACCAGGTGCGACTGATAGTCGTCCAGGTTGAGAAATTGGAAGAGCTGCCATGCTGCGTCGGGGTGCGCCGTTTCGGCGTAAACCGATGTCCACGACGAGCCGACGACAGTGGCGGGTTGCTGCATAATGGGCAGCACGCCTACGCCGAAGTCGAATTCCATCTTCGAAATATCTTGCAGCGCCCAATTGCCGTCCTGGATCATGGCGACACGACCAGTGGCCAACATCTGCCAGGCATTCATACCCGTCTCTTGCAGCACGGAGCCTTGTGGCGCAACCTGCTCCTTGAGCCAGAGATCGGCGAAGGTCTGCATCGCTTCAATTGCTTCGGGGGTGTCTAGGGCGTACTCGTTTGTATCGCCAAAGACTGCGCCACCATTTGAGTAGATGTAGTTGTCGTAATGGCTGTCTGGAATGAAAAGCCCCCACTGTGCAACGTCCTGCACATCGAAACCAGCGTCACCAGGATGGCGACCAGCGCTGTCGCGGGTTAGCGATCGCGCCGTTGAAAGCAGATCCTGCCATCCCCATGCCTGGGCCGGATCCGTACTGGGCGGTTCTACACCAGCTTCGGCCAGGGCGGTGGTGTTGTAGTAAAGCATGCGCCACTGAAAGGTCGAGCCAATGCCATACCACTTGCCGTCGACAGTGCTGCGTTTCTCTTCCAGTGGGAAGAAGTACTCTGGATCGCCTAAGATCGGATCCCCAGCGATCTGATCGCCAATGTCCATCAACGCACCTTTGACCGCCAGATCCGGATAGAAATTACCGCCAACTTTGAAAATATCCGGGGCATTGTCCGCCGCGAGCATGGTCTGCAACACTTCCATGTAACGCTCTGGGGTGTGAATGTACTCAACGGTGATGTTGGGGTTGGCTTCCATAAAATTGTTCAGGCCATTCTCGATATTCCCCTTTTCGAGTGGACTGCCCCAGGCCATTTTGCGCAGGGCAATCTTCTCAGCGGCGGGTTCCCCTGCTCCACTTTGGCCGGCGGTGGGGGAGCCGCTAGCCGGTGCGCAAGCAGCCAATCCTACGGCGCCTGCTGCATAGGCACTCCCAGCAGCCAGAACGCGTAAAAATCCACGGCGAGAAAGCTTGTTTGTCAACATTGGGGTTCTTCCTTTCGGCCCATGACCTGGAATGGTGGTAAAGGCGTCGTTGATAGCGAGAATTACTTATTCAATTCGTGCTCTGTGCGGCAGTCTCCCTTCTCTTTGAGTCTCTAGTTTGCAGTTGGCGGGGTCTCTTTAGGTTTGGCCTGTTCCGCTCTGAATAAAGTGCAGGCACTCCTGCATGCCGCCGAGGATATCGCCGCCGCTCTCTTCGTCGGCGCAGAGCCAGCCGGTGTAATTAATGTCATGGATCGCGGTGAAAATAGTTGTGAAACCGATGTCACCATGCCCCAAGACACGCCACTCGCCGGCGGAGAAATCTTTGAGGTGGAAATTGTCGATCACCGGGCCGAACTCACGGATTACCCCGGCCACGTCGTCAATGCCCGATTTCACGAGGTGGGCCGTGTCGATAGTCAACCCCACGGCGTTTGGATCGACTGTCTCGAAGAAGAGGGCAATGTCTTTGCGGTGCATGACGGGCTGGTTGTAGTGATGATGAAGCGAGAGGGCCACGCCTGCCTGCTGCGCCTCTTTGCCCAACTCGGTGAGAATCTGTGCAAAGCGCTTGATGTCGTCGTCGTTGACTTCGGTACGCGGCAAGCCATGACAGAAGATGATTCGTTCTGTGCCCACAGCGGCGCCAAAGGCAAAGAGCTTGCGCAGGCGTGCGACACCTTCGTCGTCCAGCCCACCGCCGATAATCAACCCGGCGGCCACACCTGGGTGTGCGCCCCATTCATCACAAAACTGCTGGGGCGTATCCATGTAGGGCATGTATTGGCCGGCCTTGAGTTGCAGCCCTTGATAGCCGACACCGGTATAGTTTTCGATCAGTTCGCTTTGTTCGGAATGGTTCGCCGTGGGGCGAGAGAAGGCGATCTTCATGCGGGCACCTCTTCGCGGAAGAGGATCGTGCGTCCTTCGTCGGCAGAGCGGTAGGCAGCGTCGAGCAGTTGGATGGTCTTCAAATTATCTTTGCCACTGTTCGAAGGCTCGCGTTCTTCTTCGAGGGCGGTGAGCAGTTCGTTGAGGCAGGCGAAGGCCGATTCGGGCTTGGCTGCGCCGCGGTAGGGATTTTCCCACTGCTCTTTGGCGTTGTTGCGATCTTCTTTGGTGTAGAGGGCGATGCCGTCGTAATCGAGGACCAAGGTGCCTAGCTCGCCGACAACCACTGTTTCGGCGCGCCGTCTGGGTGTGGAAAAGCTTTCGGTGTACGAAACCACCGCCCCTTTTTCAAAGACAATCTGGGTGAAGGCTTCGGTCTCGCCGGCGCAATCAATGGCCGGTGACGACTGGGTGACACAGACGATGGACTTGGGTTCGTCTTGCAAAATCAGGCGGAACCCGTCGAACCAGTGGACGCCCATCACCGACATGGCGTGACGTTTGGTCTGGGTGCGCCATCCCTGATCCTGACGGAACATCAGATCCTGGTGGATCAGGTTGATCACCTTGCCGATTTTGCCTGCTTCCACCAGTTCGCGAGCATGTCGGTAGGGAAAGTGGTAACGGAAATTTTGATCAACGGCGAGGGTGACGCCGGCGTCTTCGCAGATCTGCACCATCTCGGCGGCTTCATCGTAGGTGTCGGCGAAGGGCTTTTCCACGAGGATGTGTTTCCCCGCGGCAGCTAGCGCCTTCACCACAGGCAAACGCACCGGCGTCGGCGTACAAACAACGCCAACTTCCCAATCGGCGTTGTCGATCATCTCATCCACCGAGGTGAAGGCTTGATCAAAGCCGTATCTCTCTTGGGCCTGCTTTACGCGAGCGGGATCCAAGTCACAGGCGGCGGCAATATGAAGCCGTTCCGGGTGATTGACGTACCCATCAAAATGCATGGTGGAGACGCCACCACAGCCGATCATGGCAATTCTAAATTGTTTCATCTCAACTCTTTCCTTTCTGACGCGTGGGGGGTAAACGATTTTCTGGGCACAGCAAAGCTCAGGCTCGCTGCATGAGCGAACCGCAAATAAGCAAACACTTCTGTGCAAGCTATGCAGGCACAGACCGCAACAGGCGCGCACGCGCCGTCACCGAGTTGAGTTCTTTGTTTGTAGAAGCAAGCCTACAGAGTAAAGAGGGGACGAATTTTGCTGCTTACAACAGATATAAAACGCGTAGTTGCGAGCCGACTGATGGGGTAACCGACCGCTACTACGCTAGAAAGTGGCAAAGGGAAAACATAGGCAACGCAAATGATGCGCGCCCAGGTGTACTTGAGTCTAGAACGATTGGGATAGGGAAGTTTTATGGGTGAGCAAACCCGTCCAAGAGGACGAGGTTATTTGCTGGATTTTGGCACTGCAAGGGGATCAATCAAATTGATCCAGCTCTTCAAGTTGCGCAATGACGGCTTTGCGAACACCGTCGATATGTTCTTCCATTAACTTTGCGGCCAACTCAGCATTGCGTGCTTCCAGCGCAGCCAGAATCTTAGGCCGTTCTTGGTGAGTCCGCTCAACCACATGGGGATCGCGATTGGCGATGGTACGAATCATCTGGATTTTAAAGCCTAGCCGATCCAGCGAATCGATGAGTGTTTCGTTGCCGGTCAGGTGGATGAGTGTCTCGTGGAACTCTCGATCAGCATCGCTATAGGCTGCCATATCGTTGACTTCTAATGCATTGTGGACACGATCCAGGATCTGACGCAGTTTGCTATCCACTTCTTGCGATATCTTGGGCATGGCCAGCCGCACAGCCAAAGCCTCTAGCGACGCCCGCACCAGAAAGAGATCATTGACCTGTTTCACGGTGAACTTGCGAATGAAGTTACCGCGGTAAGGGCGATATTCGACGATCCCCTCGCGGACAAGTTGGCTGATGGCTTCACGAATCGGTGTACGGCTAACTTCGAGATCTGTGGCCAGGGTCCGTTCATCTAGTTGTTCGCCAAGCCTGAAACTACCTGTGCGAATCATTTCTTGAAGCCGCGTGTAAACCTGTTGATTTAATGTCTGAACTGGGAGAGTGGCCATATGCTCGCAGAAGATTGTGAGTAGTTTGTAACAGCTACAATATCACGCCTGTATACCAAAGTCAACCCTTGTATACCATTGATTCTTTGGTATACAAGGATTAACTTTGGTATTTTAATCAAAACATTGTATACCAGATTCACAAATGGTATACCAGAGTCATGTGCTTATACTACGTTCTGTCGTCACACAGCAGCGGTGGCGTCGTCTCCTACGCGGTCGCGCGCAGCCGCTGAAAGAATTCCTTGCGCGCCTTTGCCACTTTGGGGGCGACGACGTATTGGCAGTAAGGCTGAACAGGGTTACGGGCGAAGTAGTTCTGGTGGTAGTCCTCGGCGGGGTAGTAGCGCTCCAGCGTCACAACCTCGGTGACAATGGGATCCGCCCACAGGCCCGCCGCGTCAAGTTGACGGATCTTCTCTTCAGCGATGCGGCGCTGATCGTCGTTGTGGTAGTAGATGCCGGAGCGGTACTGCGTCCCCACATCCGCGCCTTGACGGTTCAACGTGGTAGGATCGTGAATGGTGAAGAAAACGTTGAGTATGTCCTCAAAGCTGATCACGGACGGATCAAAGGTGATCTGCACCACCTCGGCATGACCGGTAAGCCCGGAACAGACTTCCTTGTAAGTAGGGTTGGGCACGCGGCCGTTGGAATAGCCCGAAACAACCTTTTCGATGCCTTTCAACTCAAGATAAACCGCTTCTAAACACCAAAAGCAGCCGCCACCCAGGGTGGTGACTTCCAACTGCTTTGCGCCGTTTGATTTGTTTTCCATAGTGGTCTCTCCTCTTTTCAAAAGTTTTTTTGTGAGTTCACTGCAAAGAGCAGAAATCAACCACAAAGAACGCAGAGAACACAAAGATTTTTACTCTATTTCTTTGTGTTCTTTATGTTCTCTGTGGTGAAAAAGGCTTCTTACAGTGGCGTCTTTTGTGAACACAGATTAGAGAGAACACAGACGCGCTGTGTTTCCTGAAATCCGTGTCCACAATCCTGTCCGTCGCATGTACACAACTCTATACAAAATAAGCGCGGATGTCTGTCAGATTGCCGACTGTATGGGTTATGCTTCGCCGAAGAGAAGACGGGCCAGCCGCGCTTTGGCGCGCACAATCCGCCCATAGGACGCATCAATGCGCGCTTCGGGGATCTGCCCACTTTCCACCATCTCATGGATGACGGCCACAGCAATGGCGACGGCGTCGCGTTGATCCAAGAAACTGTTGCTGATGGAAAGGACGTCCACACCGGCCAGCACGGAGAGGCGCACGGCGTCTTCAAAGGAATAGTAGGCGCGGATGGCGTCCATTTGCAGATCGTCGGTGAAGATGAGGCCGTCGTAGTTCAGATCACCGCGCAGGAGATCGGTAATGACGGTAGGTGAAAGGGTGGCAGGGAGTTGCGGATCTAAATTGGCATTGAAGATATGCGCCGTCATCACAGCTTCGGATTGGCCGGCGCGGATGAGCGTGCGATAGGGTGTCAGCTCGTCGTCGCGCCAGGTTTGGGTCACATCTACGAAACCGTAGTGCGAGTCCTGGCGCGAGGAGCCGTGGCCAGGGAAGTGCTTCAGCGTGCACAGAAGCCCTTCGTCGGTGTGAGCATGGATGAAGGCGGCGGCGTGGCGCGCCACCACGGCGGGATCGGGCGAGAAACTGCGGGCCAATGCGCCGATGACAGGGTTGGCCGGGTTGGTGTTGAGATCGACCACAGGGGCAAGATTCAGGTTGATGCCCACTTGTTTGAGGCTCTGCGCCACATTGCGGGCATAGGCCGACGTCCGCTCAAGGTCGTCCAGTGCGCCTAGGGTTTGCGCCGAGTAGTTCGCTTGCAGGCCAAACTGGCTGGTGATGCGGCTGACACGTCCACCTTCCTGGTCGGCGGCCACAAAAAGGGGCAACCCCGTCGCCTGAAAAGACGCGACTTGTAGCGCCGTGGTCAGTTCTGTCACCTGCTGCGGCCAGCCCACATTCTGCCGAAAGAGGACAACACCGCCCACACCGTAGGTGAGGATATCGCGCACAATGCGGCTGTTGTCGTTCACCCAGGTGCCGCTAAAGCCGATGAGCAGCATCTGCCCGATCTTCTCGCTTAGGGAGAGATAACGTTCGTTCAGATTTGGGCGCAGCGTCTGTGGAATGGACGGGAAATCGTCGACGCTGGGCGAGGACGGCGGTGGCGGTGGAAGGGTGCAGGCAGTTAGCAGCAAGCCGGCGGCGGCCTGCCCAAGCATGCGGAGGAAGGTACGTCTAGAATGTAATGAAGGCCGCGGCAGCATAAATCCTGCTTGGGTGCAAAAAAGTGAAACCGGTGGCAAAGCAGATCTAATATACAGCAGGTTGGACATGTCATCAATTCGCGGCAGAAAAAGGTATATTTTGGGAATCAAGGTTTGACGAATTGGGTATCGACCATTATTATCACAAAGCCACCTGGTGAGGCCACGCAATAGAGGACGACCACAGACCGCTCGACCTTACCATCTACCACGTGCGTTTCGCCCCACCGTATGGAGCAGTGCAGGCTGTATCGGCTTCCGCTACACCTGCCGCCGATCCTCTGACTTTGTCCTACCTAATAGACAAATTGCCGATGCAAACTTACGTCCTTCGCCGCACGTTACAGGCGATCCCGTTGCTTTTCATCTTGAGCGTTATGCTCTTCCTGGTTGTGCGCGCTGCGCCAGGTGGTCCTTTGGCGCAGGCAGAACGCAACCCCAACATCACACAAGAGCAGATCGAGCGTCAGCGCCAACGCCTGGGATTGGATCAGCCGCTGGCGGTGCAATATGCTCAGTGGATGGGCGCGGTTGTCTTCGAGGGTGATTTGGGGCAATCAATTAAGAGCAGACGTCCCGTTAGCGAGATGATTCTAGAACGGATTCCCAATACGCTCATGCTGGTGGGCATTGCGTTTGCCATCACACTGATTGTTGCCATTCCCTTAGGCGCGATCTCGGCGCGCAAGCAGTATTCGGCGCTGGATTACACCATCACTACTTTTACTTTTGCCGGGCAGTCGGTGCCTATCTACTGGATGGGGTTGATGGCGATCCTGATTTTTTATGTCTGGCTCGACAACCCGTTCACAGGCAGGCCATTGCTGCCGGCGGGGGGGATGTACTCTTTGGGTGGAGACAAGAGCTTCGGCGATCTGCTCTGGCATCTGGTATTGCCTGTGGGGACGTTGAGCCTGGCCTGGATTGCCTGGTATTCACGTTTCTTTCGCGCCAGCATGCTTGAGGTCCTAAACGCCGACTATGTGCGCACCGCCCGCGCCAAAGGATTGACGAATCAGAGTGTGATCTACGTCCACGCGCTACGGAACGCCGTGATGCCGCTGGTGACGATGATTGCGTTGGACATCCCTACCATGTTCGCCGGCGCGCTCTTTATTGAGACAATCTTCTCCTGGCCGGGGATGGGCCGCCTCTTTTGGGAAGCGGCGCGAGGACGGGATTACCCTGTCCTCTTGGGCGTGGTTATGATCAATGCCGCCGTGATTGTGGTTGCCAATATTGTCGCCGATCTCCTCTACGCCATGATCGATCCGCGAGTGCAATATGAGTAGCGTCACCCTCGATCAGGCATCGCCACTCACCGCTGCCTCGGCCCGTCGCGGCGCCGAAAGCCTCACCCGGCTCACGATCCGCCGCTTCTTCCGCCACCGCATTGCGCTGCTGTCGATTGCGGTCTTGCTGTTGGTAATCCTCAGCGCCTTGCTGGCCCCGCTCAGCCCATACACGCCTACCCAACAAAACCCTGCCAACGATTTACAACCGCCGACGGCAGCACACTGGTTCGGCACCGACGATCTAGGACGCGATGTCTTCACACGCGTCATTTACGGTGGGCGGATTTCGATCCTGGTAGGGTTGATGGCCACGCTGATTTCGCTTGCCTTTGGGGTATTGGTGGGTGCCGTGGCCGGCTATTTCGGCGGCTGGATAGACAATGTGCTAATGCGCATCACCGACGCTTTCCTCAGCCTGCCCAGCCTCTTTGTACTGATCCTGATCAGTACACTGCTACGTGATCTACCGGCACTGCCACTGCGCAACAGCGTCTGGATCGTGATCATCGTCATCGCCGTGCTTTCGTGGATGTGGCCGGCGCGGCTGATCCGCGGCGAATTCCTCACGCTCAAAGAGAACGATTTCATCCTGGCAGCACGCGCCACCGGTGTTGGGCATGGGCGGATCATTCTACGCCACATTCTACCCAACGCGCTGGGCGTGATCATCGTCCACGGCACGCTGTCGGTGGGGTACTCGATTATTCTTGAATCAGGGTTGAGCTACTTGGGCTTCGGCATCCAGCCACCAACACCCAGTTGGGGCAACCTACTCGCCACAGCTCAGATCTACGCAATACGCGCACCTTGGCTCATGATCTTCCCCGGCGTGATGATCTTTCTCACTACGCTCTCCGTCAACCACATCGGCGACGGACTGCGCGACGCCCTCGATCCTCGCTCGGCAAGGTGACGGCATGATGATGAAGATGATGGGATGATGACGAAGTGAACGGTCATCACCATCATCTCATCATCCTATCATGTCAGCCATTATTCCATTATTTCCATTCATTCACCCCCCTTTCTTAACTTTCACGGAGGAGAACCATGAAACGAAGTCTATTGTTTACCCTGTTGTTGGTGCTGGCTATGGCGGCCTGTGCCGCGCCGCAAACCGGCGATTCGGGCGCTACATCCGACGCGGGGAGCAGCGATGGTGGGCAGGCTGTGCTCATCATTCCTGAGGAACCGGCAAACCTGAACCCGTACCTGGCCGTCGCCGCCATTGTGCGCCAGGTATCCGATGCCACAGTGGTCGGCCTCTCATATGTCGACGCCAATGGTGAATTCCAGCCCGAATTGGCGCAGGAGATCCCCACCGTGGCCAACGGCGGCGTCTCTGAAGACTTCCTCACCGTCACATGGACGTTGCGCCCCGGCCTCCTTTGGTCCGATGGTGAGCCCATCACGTCGGAAGACATTGTCTGCACGTGGGAAGCCGTCTCCCATCCCGACAGTGGCACCGTCCTCTCGACGGGGATGGAGTTGATCGAGTCGATTGACACGCCAGACGAACTGACGGCGGTGCTCAACTACAGCGAAGTCAACAGCGCCTACCCGGTGCAGTTTGCCAACGGTCTCTTCCCCTGCCATGCCATCGGCGCGCCCGAAGAGATGGAGACCTGGGAATGGAACCGCAACCCCGTCACCGCCGGCCCCTACACAGTGAGCGAATGGAATTCAGGCGAAAACATTGTGATGGCACGCAACCCCAACTACTACGAAGAAGGCAAACCCAGCATCGATCGGCTGATCTTCGCCGTGGTGCCTGATCCCGGCGCACAGTTGGCCATGATGATCCAGGGCGAAGGGGACATTCACCTCTGGCCCGGCGCCACCCTCGAAGACTACAACGCCCAGACCGAAGGTGTCGCCTCACTCGCCGAGATCCCCGGTCAGTGGAACATGGCGCTGCGCTTCAACCTGAGCCAGCCGTTCGACGACGATCCCGGCGCTGAGCCGCCTCACCCGTTCCTGGGCGATCTGCGTGTACGCCAGGCCATCGCCTATGCTACCGACTACGAAACCATCACCACCGACGTCAACGAAGGCACGTCCCCTGCGGTAAGCCCGTTTGAGTACGGCTGGTATCAGTGCGATGTAGAGCGCCCCTACACCTATGATCCCGAAATGGCGGCCCAACTACTCGAAGAAGCCGGCTTCGTAGACGTAGACGGCGACGGCATCCGCGAGTGCCAGGGCTGTCTCTACGCCCAGGAAGGCGCGCAGTTGAGCCTGCAACTGGAAGGCTACACTAACTTCCAGCCGCTGGTACAGTTGGAAGAGGCGCTGGTAGAAATGTGGCGGCAGGTAGGCATCGAAGCCTCGATCCAAAACGACGATTTCTCGATCATCTTCGGATCCTTTGCCGACGGAGCGCCGCGCAAGACAGGCAACTTCGACATCCTTGTCTACGATGCCAGCCTCTCCATCGAGCCACACGCCACCGTCGCCAATAGCTTCCACTCGTCGGCCATCCCCACGGCGGAGAACCCAGCAGGCGCCAATTACATGCGCTGGGTGAATCCCGCCGCCGATGCCGCCATCGAAGCGGCCGGTAGCACAGTGGACATTGACGCCCGCCAGGAAGCCTACTGCGCCCTGGCCGAACTCATCGCCACCGATCTGCCACAACTCCACCTCTACCTCTTCACCGAAGGCTACGGCGCTTCCGACCGCATCAGCGGCTACGAAGTAAGCATCTGGGGTAGCATGACGTGGGATGCAGAGAATTGGATGTTGGAGCAGTAATTGGTGATTGGTGATTGGGAAAGATGATGGGATGATGAATCTCGATAAACATCATCCCATTATCCCAAACTTGTAACCTGCAACCCGCAACTCGCAACTTGAGAGAACATGACACAACACGCCGACATAATTCTGACCAATGCCAAGGTCTACACTGTGGATCCGTCCATTCCCTGGGCGGAGGCGGTGGCGGTACAGGGGAATCGCATCGTTGCCGTAGGCAGCGCCGAGGACGTGGCCACTCTACGCGGACCACACACCACGGTGATCGATGTGGAAGAACGCACGCTGCTGCCCGGTTTCATCGACACCCACTATCACCTGCTCATGGGATCATTGGGGCTTGATGCCGCCCAACTACGCGAGGCGCGCAGCCTGCAAGAACTGGGTGAGCAGCTTCACGGCTACGCCGCCGAAAACCCCGACAGCGAATGGGTGTTAGGGCGGCAGGTAGTCTACAACATCATCAAGCCCGATCAACCGTTGGATCGTCACTTCCTCGACCACTATGTGCCCAATCGGCCCGTCTTTTTGACGGCGTTTGATGGGCATACCTACTGGGCCAACACCGAAGCGCTGCGCCGCGGCGAGATTCTGCACGGGCGTGACAACGTGGGGCCGAACAGCGAAATCGTGATGGATCCGTATACGGGGCTGGCTACCGGCGAACTGCGCGAGCCGCCGGCGGCCAAGTCGATCCGCGATCTGATCCCGCCACCCAACGAGGAACGCAAACGTAGCCTGCTCAAACTGGGGCTGCGCCAGGCCGCAGAGTTTGGCGTCACCAGTGTCCACAACATGGACGGCACCGACGAACAGTTGCGCATCTACGCCGCCGCTGCCGACGCCGGCGAGTTGACGCTGCGCGTCTACATGCCGCTGGACGTAAAACCCCACACCCAGGAAGACGAACTCCTCCAGGCCGTGGAATGGACGCGCTCCTTCAACCAGGGGCTGCTGCGCACCGGCAGCGTCAAGTTCTTTATGGACGGTGTGCTGGAATCGTACACGGCGCTGATGATCGATGACTACGCCGACGACGCCGGCAACCGTGGCAGCGCCCTCTTCGAATCGGAACACTTCAACCGCATGGCCGCCGCCGCCGATAAGTTGGGTTTACAGATCGTCGTCCACGCCTGTGGTGACGGTGGCGTGCGGCGCGCGCTCAACGGCTATGCCCATGTGCGGCAGGTCAACGGTGTGCGCGACAGCCGTCATCGCATTGAACACATCGAGGTGATCCATCCTGATGACGTTCCTCGCTTTGCCGAGTTGGGTGTCATCGCGGCGATGCAACCGCTGCATGCCCCGCTGCACAGCAAAGATTCGGACGTATGGACCCACCGCGCTGGGCGCAATCGCTGGCGCCACAGCTTCGCCTGGGAGACGCTACGTCAGGCCGGCGCGCACCTGGCCTACGGCAGCGACTGGCCCGTGGTCAGCCAGGATCCGATCCTGGGTCTCTACGCCGGGCTGAACCGGATGCCGTGGCAGGCAGGCGACCCATTCCAGATGCAGACGTTGGCTCGTCTCATCCAGGGCTACACCACCGACGCAGCCTACGCCGAATTCCAAGAAGCACACAAAGGACGGATCCAAGCCGGCATGCTGGCCGATCTCGCCGTCATCTCCGGCGATCTCTTCGCCACCGCCCCCGAAGAAGTGAAAAATCTACATATTGCACTGACCATGAGTGATGGGCGGATTGTGCACCGGCGGGGGATGTAAAGGGATGAATGAAGAATGATGAATGGGTGGAGGGTGTTGGTTCGGTAGTGAGGATGTTGTTTCGTTAAGGCAATGATGGGATGATGATCTTGGCGATCATCATCCCATCATCACTTTTTTTACTCAGATGAGTGCGCGCCTTCGTCCTCAGCTACAGCGAGGAATTCGTCATCGCGCAAAGGACGGCCCAACGCCGCGCCCTTGCGTTGACAACGATCGAGGATGCGCTCGATCTGCTCCGGCGAACCAGTGAGGCCGTAATCGGCCAGTTTTTGGATCACCGCGCCGCGGTCGCTCCACTTGCCGATGACCAATTGTGCTGTGCGCCCCACCACCTCTGGTTCAAAGGGGAAGGCGAAAGGACGGGCATCGCCCTCGATAAAGGCTTTGGTGGCGCTCCACTGCTCGTAACGGAAAGCGCCTTCGCCAACAATTGGCTTGAAGTAGCCGTTGGGGATGCCGCTGATATCCTCCACCGTGCGGCAGAGTTCGGGGAGGCGATTCAACTGTACGCCGGTGTCCACGCCGTAGAGGACCTCTAACGCCATGATCACCGATTCCATCGAGGCATTGCCCGCCCGATAGCCGATGCCGTTCACCGAAACTTGCAGCACATCTGCGCCGCCCTCGTATCCCCCCAGCACATTCGCCACCGCCAGCCCAAAATCGTTGTGACAGTGGACCTCTACTTCTAGATTGGTGACAGACTTAAGGTGGCTCACCAGATAGCGCATTGCTGCCGGGATCGCCACGCCCTGGCTGTCAACAATGGTGACGGCGCTTGCACCTTCCTTTTCGGCGGCCTGGGCGGCGGCGGTGATGTGTTCCAGGTCGGCGCGGGTCGATTCAGGCAAGAAGAGGTTCACAGTGGTCCCCGCGGCGCGGGCGGCGCGCACAGAAGCCAGCATCTCGTCCATCAGTTCGTTTCGGCTGCGCCGCGCCACATGGCGCTGAAAGTCTTCGCCGATGCGATACCAGACCATCACATGCTTCACCCCCAAATCGAGGGCACGCTCCACGCGGCCCGGCTGCCAGGTGACCCAGAGATCCAGCGGCAAATTGCGCGCCATCAGGGCGCGCACCACTTCCGTCCACCCCGGCACAGTGAGGAATACCTCGCTGCGGCGGATGCCTACACTCGCCAACATTTCGGCAATGCGTACCTTGTCCTCGGTATTGAAGGCGAGATCGGCGCATTCCTCGCCATCGCGGATGGTGAGATCGTGGAGTTGCACCGTCCGCGGCGGCACCGCCACGGCTGGATCGAAATTGTGACGGCTGGCCGCCCATGCCGAGGTGAGCCAGGGATCTTGTGGGTTGCGTTGCATGTTGGTTTTCCTTTCTGGGTGCTTTGGGGATCCATTTCTAGATCCATTTTTAGGGATGGGGATCTTGAGGACGGACAACAGATGCATTGTACGGTAGGGTGTCAATAGTAGCCATGCCCGCCGAATGAATTTGGCGTCCGAAACGGGAAACTGGCTCAAGCCGGTTCTGGGAACACGATTTATCGTGTTTTCCCTATCAGTCGGCGGTTTCAACCGCTGGTTTACCCGATTATTTTGTAAAGCTTCAACATTCGGCCGGCGTTATTCTCAGGAGAAACTCAATTGCCGAAATCCCCCCTTCGACGATTGTGGATCGCGGCGCTGTTTGTGCTGTTGGCGGCGCTGCCCCCCACACTATACGCACAGGACGAAACACCGCAAACCGAAACACCCGCCGGTGAGGGCGAACAACAAGCCCCGGCGCAGGTGAATGTGGAACCCACCGCTGCCGATGAAGAAATCGAAGAACGACTGACCCGCATTTTGGAGGCGACGGGCTGGTTTGTCGATCCAGTGGTGGACGTGCGCGACGGCGTGGGCTTCCTTGATGGTCGCTCGTACACCGAAGAGCAGCGCGAGTGGGCGGGCAATTTAGCCCGCAACACACAGGACGTGGTGGCCGTGGTCAACCGAATCGAAGTGATCCCCCGCCCGATCTGGGATCTGTCGCCAGCGCGGCAGGAGTTGCGGGCGCTGTGGCGCAGCACGGTGCTGTCGATCCCCATCATCATCTTTGGGATCGTGGTGATCGTCTTTTCGTGGTGGCTGATGGGCATCCTTGCCCGCTTCTTCCGCGGCTTTTTCATCCGGCGCGTCGGTTCACCACTGCTGGCCGGCGTCGCTGCACGCACAGTGGCGATCCCCGTCTTTCTCTTGGGCATCTATCTGGTGTTGCAGGTGGCGGGGCTGACGCGGCTGGCGATTACCGTCCTTGGCGGCACAGGGATCGTTGGGATCGTGGTGGGTTTTGCCTTTCGCGACATTGCCGAGAATTTTCTGGCCAGCCTACTGCTCAGCATTCGCCAGCCCTTCCGACGAGATGACCTGATCGAAGTGGCCGACCATGTGGGCATTGTACAGCAGATGAACACCCGTAGCACCGTCCTCATGACGTTGGACGGCAACCATGTGCAGATCCCCAATGCTACAATCTTCAAAAATACAATCACCAACTATACGGCCAACCCCAACCGGCGCTCCGATTTTGCAATCGGCATCGGCTACGATGATTCGATTTTGCAGGCACAGGAGGTCATCGCGCAGGTATTGAGTGAACATCCTACCGTGTTGCAGACGCCGGAGCCGTTGGTTCTGGTGGATCAACTGGCCGCGGCCACGGTGAATCTGCGCGTCTACTTCTGGTACGACGCTACTCAGTACGCGCCGATAAAGATCAAGTCTTCGCTGTTGCGGCTGATTAAGCGGGTGCTACAGGACGCAGGCATCTCCATGCCCGACGAATCACGCGAGGTGATCTTTCCGCAAGGCGTGCCGATTGTGCAAGCAGGGGAGACAGTGGGCACAGAGCACCGCCCGGTTCAGGTGACCGCACCACGGCGGCGACCGCCCCAGGAAGCTGCCAAGGCAGAACCTGTCACCTCGGCGGCAGAGGGAGATCTACGTAGCGGCGAACAGGAGATTCGGGCGCAGGCAGAGCGGGGGCGCAGCCCGGAAGAAGGCGAGGATCTGTTAGAGGGCAGCGCATAGCCAAATCAATCGCCGACGTAACTGCTCAGGTGCGACGCACTGGCCCCAACATGAATTCAGGTCGCTCTCCAGGCCAATGCGTCGCACCTGAAAGTTACTCGCCGACATCAATGGGGCACAGCACCACCACGCGTGTCCCTTTGGGCGATGACGCTACGTCTAGTGCGCCGCCCATCAATTCAATGCGCCGACGGCTGTGCATCAACCCATGCGCACCACTGGTATTCTGCATCACTGATTCGGCATCAACCCCGACGCCATTGTCGCGTACTTCAATACGGACATGGTCGTTTACGTGAGAAAGTGTCACATAAACCTCTTGAACTTTGGCATGTTTGACTACGTTAAACAACAATTCTCGCACGATCTGAAAGAGCAAAACGCGTAGGTCCTCGTGGGACATCAGAACAACGTCGGGTGCCTGCACATGGACGACGAGGCCGTGTTGCTCGTACATTTGGCTGGCCAGCCAACGGATCGATTCGGTCAACCCTTCATCGTACAGGACGGGGGGGCTTAGATCCACGCTGAGCGTGCGAATGATCTGGACGATCTGCAATAAGGCATCGTTCATTGCATCAAGTTGGGCCACCGCTTTTGCACTTTCTTCGGTTTCCAGGGCGTTTTGCAGTGTTTTGATCTGAAACTGGATGCCGAAGACGCGCTGTTGCAGGTCGTCATGGAGTAGGGCCGAAATACGGCGGCGCTCGGCCTGTTCACTCAACGTCAGTTCCTTGATCAAGTCGCGAACCTGCGTTGTACGTTCAATCACTTGTTGTTCAAGGGTACGGTTGAACTCACGCAGGTTTTCTTCGGCCTGTTTGCGTTCGTTGATGTCGATATTCATGCCGACCCAGCCGCGGACGGAGCCTTCGCTATTCATCAGCGGCACGGCGCGTACCGTAGTCCAGCAGTAGTCGCCTGTAGCAACATGATAGACGCGAAACTCGTTGGTGTAGGGCCTTGCGGTTTCCATTGATCGCTGCCAGCCCGCCTCGGCGCGTGCACGATCATCGGGGTGGATGGCGTTGAGCCACCCCCACTCTTGGCGCTCTTCGTGGGTTTGGCCGGTAAAGGTACGCCAGGACAGTGAATCCTGCACGACACGGCCTTGGGCGTCGGTCGTCCACACCATTTGAGCAGAGGCATCGACCAATGCACGGAACTGTTCTTCGCTACGGCGCAGCTCCTCTTCGGCGCGTTTGTTCACCGTGATATCGACAAAGGTGATCACAACCCCGTTAATGCGGTCGTTGTAGGTGCGATAGGGGCGGATGTTGGTCATAAACCATTGCATGTCGCCGTTGGGCATTTTGCGCTTCACCTCGCGTGCAACAGCCGTCAACGTGCGCAATACCTTACGCACATCGTTTTCCAACTCAGGATAGTGAAGGTTGCTGCGCAGATGGCCGATGGGGCGTTCCAGATCGGGCGGCATCAGGTTAAAGAGATCAACGGCGGCTGGTGTGTAGCGCTTGATGCGCAGGTCGCGATCCAGGAAGATGGTGGCGATCTGGGTGGCTGTGAGCAGATTCTGTAGATCGTTGTGGGCCTGCGCCGTCTCGTCTACTTTGTTCTTGAGTTCGAGATTAACGGTTTGCAACTCTTCGTTGATCGATTGCAGTTCTTCTTTGCTGGTTTCCAGCTCTTCGAGGGTGGAACGATACTCTTCGTTGGTGCTCTGTAACTCCTCGTTGGCGGCGCGCAACTCTTCGACGGTGGTCTCATATTCCTCGCGCAGCGACTGTAGGTGCTGCTGCGCCTGACCTAGTTCCGTCTGCATTTGCCGCAGCGACGCACTTTGAACGGCGTCTTCAACAGCGTCGACATCCACCGGCAGCGGCGTTTCGTCTTCGAGGAAGAAGACCAGCGCCTGTGCTTGCTCTGTGTCGGTGGGCTTGACCATAAGCGAAACAGGGTGGGGCGATCCGTTGAAACGTACCGGCACAGGACGGGTAACCGTCGCCTTGCCCACTTCGATGGCGCGAAAGAGGGCGGAGCGCAGTTCACTCTGGAGTTCGAGCCGCACCAGTTGGAACACGTCGTCGGTGAGATAGCCGCCGGGGTGAAGCAGGTAACGCCCCGCCGTTTTTGAGATATGATGCACACGGTAGTGTCTGTCCACCAGAAGGCTGGGCGGTGCGACTGTCTCCAGTAGTTGTGCATGCTCGCTGCTGCCGGATCGTGGACGGTCGTTGCTGCGACTTTCAATTTTGGTTGGTTGCCGCTCCAGCGTGGAGCGCAACGGCAGGCTTGGTAGCACCAGAGCGCCTTGCCGTCCTTCGTTGCGCCGATAGATGCGGTGGTGTTTGTCCACAGGCACAAAGAGATCGCTGATGCCTTCGGGCGATTCGGCGCTGCCCAGGAATAGAAAGCCTTGCCCGTCCGGTTCATGGTGCAACGCATAGTGGAACGATTCGAAGACACGTTCCTGGAGATCGCGTTGCAGGTAGATCAACAAATTGCGACACAGGATCAGGCTCAACTTCGAGAATGGCGGATCCTGGAGCAGATTGTGAGGCGTAAAGAGCACCACCTGGCGTAGTTCGTCGCGCACCCGGTAGTGGCTGTTGTCTTCAACAAAGAAGCGTTCAAGTCGCGGCGGGGTGACGCTGGCGGCGATGGCCTCCGGGTAGATGCCTTTGCGGGCGAAATCTAAGGCAAGATCGCCCAGATCAGAGGCGAAGACCTGAATGCGGGGCGGGTGCGTTAACCCGGTGGCGTGTTCAATGAGCAACATGGCGATCCCATAAGCCTCTTCGCCGGTGGCGCAGCCCACCGTCCAGACACGGATCTGATCGTCGGGGCCTTTGCCTGCGAAGATGCCGGGAATTACCTGTTCAGCCAACGCCTCCCACGCTTCGGGATCGCGGAAGAATTCGGTGACATGAATCAGCAGATCGCGATAGAGCGCGGCCGCCTCTTCGCCGTCTTGGCGCAGACGGTGTAAATAGGAAGAGAGCGTGGAAACCTGGACCAACCCCATGCGCCGCGCGATGCGGCGCAAGATCGTGCTGCGTTTGTAGCCGCCAAAGTCGTGTCCGGTGCGCACGTGCAGGTGGGTGAGGATCTTCGTCACCGATTCCTCGGCAGCGGTGGAAAGCTGCTCGGGGTCCAGCGGAAGCTCCAACAAGGCACCGGAACGCTTGGCCGCCACCAATTTCGTGGCCAGTTCCGCCACAGGGGCTACCAGATCCACCAACCCGGTAGCAATGGCGCTCTGGGGCATACCGCTGTACTCGGCTTCCAAGGGGTCCTGCACCAGGATCAGCCCGCCGCCTTCTTTGATGCTCTGGATGCCCACAGCGCCGTCGCTGCCTGCGCCGGAGAGGATCACTGCGGCGCCGTCGCCGTGGTGCTCGGCCAACGAGCGGAAGAAAACATCGATCTGAAGCCGTTTGCCACGGGGCATGTCAAACTCGGCCAACTCAAGCTTGCCCTCGGTCACCAGGAGGCGTTTGGCCGGTGGGATCACATAGACATGGTTCGGCTGCATTTCGATCGGCTGCGTCACCTGCATCACCGGCATTTTGGTGTAGGGCTGCAAAAGTTGGGCCAGGACGCTCTCGTGTTCAGGCGAAAGGTGGACGATCACCACGAAGGTAAGCCCTGTATTGTCGGGCAGCGACGTGATGAAGATACGCAGTGCCGCCAATCCGCCGGCAGACGCGCCGATGCCTACCACAGACAGCGGAATCTGCGTGGATGGCGTGGGCGTATTCTCATCTTCTGCGTTTTGGGTGGGGTGCGTTCTTGCTTCCTCTTGAGGAGGTGAATGTGCTTCAGGGGAGTCCATGTTGGGTTCCTGACTGTAGGGGTGCAGGTGGAATGCAACCTAAAGTAGTAACAGTAGCCTAACCAAATTCTATCCGATTTGCAACTACAGTAGATTTGGTTGACGACGTCTTTGTAGTTTTCTCGCTAAGTTGTCCGTTCTTCGTGATTGCCAATGGCCTGCTGTGTAAACGCCGATTTCACCGGCACGAAGGAGATACGACTATCCGTCTCCCAAATGGCCTATTCCACTTCAGAGAGGTGCTGTAAGCCGGATTTGTGCATTTCGGAAAAGAGTTCGGCAACGTCGATCCGTTGCCGGTTCATGCTACCCGTCACCAGGCGGCCATGATCAATGAGCACCGATGGCGTCCCCTCGACCAGGAACGAAAATTTGCGGCTGTGGTAGCTGGCAAGTGAAGTAAGGAAGACCAGGGCAAAGAGGGCGATAAGTCCGTTGGTCAGAGAAAAATCTTTCGCGGAGCAATGATTGGGAGACAATCTCGGGAATGAGCAGCAGCAACACCAGTTCCACAGGGGAGAGTTGGGCAAATTCGCGTTTCCCCAAAATGCGCAGGCCCATGACGATCACCACGTAAATGATTCCGACGCGCAAAACAGTTTCCATTTTAGTTTCTCTTTCTTATGCGCTTCTCCCAGTTCCGTAGCTGCACGCTACCAGCGTGCGGTTTGCCGTGCGCCCAAACACGAACTCTTATGCACAAACTCGTTGAGCAACTCCTTATGCAAATTGCGTGAGCAGTAGCGATTTTGTGCGCTAGGGGAACACAAATGTGCGAATCGTCACATCAGCGTGGGTGTCGCCGGCCTCGGCTGTAACGGCGCCTACGTGGCCCCAGTACTGTTCGCCCTGAACCTCAACGGCAATGCGACGTGCTTCGTTGAGTTGTTCATCTTTAAGGTGAAGGATAAACGCATCGGCAGTCACTTCATCCACATCCGGGGTGAAGGCCCGTGCAGAGAAGCCATTTAGGTAGGTATCGTCAAGGGTAACGGTCACCGTAGGGAAGGTGCTTGCCGACAGATTCTGAACGTATATGGAGATCGGTTCCACCTTTTTATAGCGGACGGAATTTATAGCGGACGGAAGTCGGGTACTCAACGGTTACTTGGAGGTCGCCTGCAACAGCAGTCGTGCGCTCAAGATGCGCGTCGAACACCCCGATCAGGGCCAGGATCGGGATAAGCAGAATCAACGGCACGCCGATCAATTGCGCTTTGGTGAACTGAAAGCGCTTCTTGATCGGCGGCGGCTGTGGCGGCTGCGCATCTTCTTCTTGTTGTTCGACAAAGCCTTCTTGGTTTGTCATACGATTATGACCCTATATCCTGATATCCTGGTGCGTAGCCAATATAGTTCAGGATTTCGAGGCGGAGTAAGCACCCTCAGATGCCGTCATCTCGGTGTAAACCGCATCTCAGGATGCCCAGTCTCCACTCTCTAATCCCCATTCTCCACCGATTCTAAATCGCTCAGAGCAGGCCCATGAATCACCCGTCCATCGGCACCGAAGCGGGAACCATGACAGCCGCAGTCCCAAGTCTTTTCGGCAGGGTTCCACGAAAGGACGCATTTCATATGTGGGCAGACGGCGGAGACACGATAGTATGTGCCGTCTTCGGCGTGGTAATGCCCCTCTTTGCCGTCTGGGCCGTCGACCACGCTGCCCTGTCCGCGCGGCAGCGCAGCGTCTTCATCTGAGAGAAGGTAGCCCTTGGCAAATTCGTTGGCAACGTTCAGATTCTGCTTCGTCAGTTTGGGCACGCTGTCAAGGTCAAAGCGGTTCGGATCAAAGACGGAAGCCCACGGATTTGGGCGACCGGCAATTAGATCAGCCAGGATCAGCCCGGCGGCAGTGCCGCTGGTCATTCCCCACCCCTTGAAACCTGTTGCAACGTAGAGATGGCGCGATGTAGGTGTAAGCCGACCAATGTAGGGGATCTCATCGGGTGTGGTGTAATCCTGGGTGGCCCAACGGTGCAGGATCTGCTTCACGGGAAAGTGACGGCGTGCCCATTCCTCGATGCGTTGGTAGCGTTCGGTGGTATCGCCGCCCTGGCCGGTTTTGTGTCCTTGACCGCCGACCAGCAACATCTCCTGGCCATTGGTGACATGACGGCGCAACGTGTGCTCTGACTGTGTCTCGATAAACATGCCTTCGGGGACAGGACCGTTGAGCGTTATGGACATGAGATACGAAAAGTGCGGCTCCAGGCGGGCGAAGTAAAACGCCTTGTCGTAAAAGGGAAAATGCGAAGCAATGACCACATCAGTAGCCGTCACCGTGCCCCGATCTGTCTTCACCTGGCAGGGTTCGCCGCTGTCAATGTCTTTGGCCAGGGTCTTTTCGAAGATGTAGCTGCCGTCACTGTGGATCTCGCTGGCCAGGGCAAGTAGATAGTTGCGCGGGTGGAACCAGGCCTGGTTGTCAAAGCGCACGGCGGCGGCAACTTCAAAGGGCAACGGCGTCTCGATGACAAGTTGGGCGGGCAGGCCGGCACTTTGTGCGGCCCGCACCTCGGCCTCGATCTGGGCGACTTCGTCCTGGCGCATTGTGTATGTGTACGCCGACGCATAGTTGAAGTCACAGTTGATACGGTAGCTGCCCACCAACTGCGCCACCAATTCAATCGCTGCCTGATTGGCCGCGCCGTAGGCGAGCGCGGTTTGTGCGTCAAACCGCTGCGTCAATTTGTCGTAGATGAGCGTGTGCAGCGATGTCAACTTGGCGGTGGTATAGGCGGTGACACCTTCCACAATGCGATCCGCTTCGACTACGGCCACACGTTTCCCCATCTGTTTGAGCAGCAGCGCCGCCGTCAGGCCGGCAATACCGCCGCCGACAATGGCGACGTCCACTGTTACATCGTTGGTTATCGACGGATAGTTTGTTGAATCGCTTGTGGCTAACCAGAGCGAAGGGTGTACCATTTCAGTAATTATTGCCATTGATCTGCTCCCTCTGTGCGCCTGATTTCGGTCGCGCCTCGCCGAGGAGTGGCATCGGCACGCCAGGCTGGCGTGTGGTGCTGAAATTGCTGCGCCCATCTAGCGATTCGCCGTGCGTCCAGCGCCCTTCGGTTGGCTGCTTGCTTTCATCACGCAAGGTGGACATGAAATTGTAGTTGTAGTCGCCATTTTCCATCTCTTGCGGGAAGCTGTTGGGAATGGGATGCACGCCCAATCCACCCAATTCTTCGATCACGGCCAACCACTGATTCTGGTGCATGGTGTCTCGGGCGATAAGATAACTCAGCATGTCCTTCATGCCTGGATCGTCGGTGGCGTTGTAAAGGCGCACCGCCAGGGTGCGTCCTGTAGATTCGGCGGTGACGTTGGCGTACATGTCACCGGCCAGGTTGCCACTGGCGTAGACGTGGGAACAGTCGAATGGGACGCCGCTGGCATCCACGGGCATGGCGGCCAAGCCCGACGAAAGGATGTGGCGGGGATTCATGCCACCCAGCACAGCGTTGACCATGCCGTCCTCTCTGGCCATCGATTCTTTCAACTCCAGTGGTGCATTATCCAGATTCAGGGCAACGGCAGTGGCCAGCATTTCGATGTGGCCGATCTCTTCGGTGCCGGTTTCCAGCAGCATGTCGCGATACTTGGCCGGTCCTCGCGCGCCCCAGGCCTGAAAAAGATATTGCAGGCAGACGCGGATCTCACCTTCGATACCGCCAATGGCCTGTTGCAGCATCTTGGCAAAGAGCGGGTTGGGTTTATCCACCCGAACTTCGTATTGAAGTTGACTATCATGGAAGAACATGGTTGTCTCCTGTTTAGTAAGTTAGCCAAATGCATTTGCTTCCCTAGCATAAAGACTGCTGACACCAAAGAACATATAACAGGGTACAGGCGGCAGGCATAAAAGAAGGGCAGGTTGTGGGAAAAGAGGCAGGAGATTGAGGAGGGAAGATGAAGGGGAAACGCGATAAGGCCCTTGGCAGGGATCTACCCTGCCAAGGGCCTCACTGTTTTCGCACCTGATTTGGTTGGTTATACCAGTTGCAAAATATTCTCAGGCGTGGGCGCAGGCGGCTGCGGGGCATGGACGCCCTCAGCGGCGAGTCGCTCGCGCAGGTGCTGTGAGTCTTCGCGCAGGGCAAGGTGAATGCTCATATTGCCGAAATCTGTACTGAGTGGCACCACCAGCCGCCGAAAATCGAGCGTCGAAACCATGGTACCGCTGCCGGTGATGACGGTTGGTACCGAGATGTTACAAGCGTAACCGGCTTCTGTCAGGTAGGTTGCGGCCTTTCCTGTAATCACGTTACCCATTTCGGCGATGCCACTTTGCGCCAGTTCGTCGAATTCCTCTTGTTCTTGTCCGAGCATGGTTGAGACAAGTTTCAGCGCCATTGGCTGATCCATGCCGTAAAGGACCACACCGCGTACTGCGCCAACGATGCTAAGCAACGTGGTAATCGCAGAGGTGGTGTAAGCCGAGTTCTGCAGAGACAATTCACCACGCCGGACCTGAAGGCCGACTTCCACTTGCAGTACTTCCTGCACAGCCCGTAGAAACGGATTCAAAAAATTTACACTGCTCATGTTACCTCCTGGGCATTACGTCCGTGAAACATCTAAGCGCTTTTTTGCGCTAACATCTTGCGCAAACTCGCCAGGACACGGTCAGGCTCAAAAGGCTTTACAATAAAGTCTTTGGCGCCGCCCTTAATTGCCTCAAGAATCACATTCTGTTGCCCCATGGCGGTGAGCATGGCGACGCGTGCATCTGAATGGTAAGCCTTGATCGCCATCAACGCTTCCAGACCATCCATTTCGGGCATGCTGATGTCCATCAGAACTGCGTCTGGAGATTCTGCCTGATAGACGAGTACGGCCTGATGACCGTTTTCGGCCTCTATCACCTGATAGCCTGCACCGGTCAGAATGTTTGCACAACGCACACGCATAAACTTGGCGTCGTCCACAATTAACACTTTATGAGTCATAACGAATATTCGCTCCAGCGCTAGTAAACCCGGGTAAGTTAATGACTCATTATCACGCCAAGTAAGCTTTTTTTGCGATAGTACAAAAAGGTTGATTTACAATCTTGCAAAAGGGCACAAACCTTCAGCAAGCATTCACGTAGAAAATCCAGAGTATTGGCTTAGGCGATGGATTATTCATTGAGATGATCGCTAAGAAGGCAACGCTGCCTATGTTGCCGGTTGTCGTTATAGGTGATGATGGTACAATCTTGCAAGGTAGTTTGTAACACAAAATGCAACCCCACACACCCCAATTTTACATACCACAACCCCACACACCGAGGAGCGAGACGATGATCAGCATCACCACGCCGATGCTTGCGCCCCACTGGGCGCTATTGGAGCGGGAATTGCTGCGAGCGCAGAGCGACGCCGTAGCGGCTTTTTTCGAGCACTATTTCGACGAACGCGGCTACCTGCTCTGTGTGCCACGTTGGGGTGGCAACGACGGCCCCGACGACGCCGCCGAAAATCTGCTGAACTGGACACTGCTCCACGCCATGGGCGGGGCGGACGAAGTCCTCGATCTCTTTAAATTGGGCTGGGAAGGTCATCTGCGCCAGTACACCGAGGCAAAGACGGTGGATGTCCCCTTTGCGCGCGAAGGCATGTATTACAAAGAGTTCCCGGTCATGTTCGACTGGTTCCACCACAGCGAGGCACTTTCGCCTTTTTACCTGCAAGGGCTGTCGGATCCTTTCGAGCGTACATATCAATTGCGCACACGTCGCTACGCCGGCTTCTACATGAACGACGATCCGCAGGCGCAGAACTACGATCCAGAACACAAGATCATCCGCAGTATGTTCAACGGCAGCCGCGGGCCACTCCTACGCAAGGCCACCGGCGTCGATTGGGCGGGTGATCCGATTGAGGTGGAAGGACGCTTCTCCCCGCTGCACGGTGAACGCACCTACGACGAGATGATCGCCCACTTCAAAGATTACAACGACGTGGTGGGCGATCACCCGCTCAATCTGTGTGTCACCACGCTGGCGCTCAACGCCTTTATGCTCGCCCACGAAGACAGATACCGCGACTGGACAATCGACTACATCGACGCCTGGGTGGATCGTACCGCGGCCAACGGCGGCGTCACCCCCACCAATGTGGGGCTAGACGGTGTGGTGGGCAGCGAAGCGGACGGGCGCTGGTTCGGCGGTGTCTACGGCTGGGGATTCACCGTCATCGTGCCGCAAACGGGCGCGATTGCACACCGCACCTACTGGCACGTGCGCGGTTTCTACGGCTTCGGCAACGGACTGTTGCTCACCGGCGACCAGAAGTACGTAGACTGCTGGCGCGGCGTGCTCGACCAATTTAACGCCAACGCCCGCGAAATCGACGGCAAACTAATGTATCCGCACAGCTACGGCGACTACTTCGGCGAGCCGGATTGGATGGACTTCCACCCCAAGCCTTTCGATTCAGGCGCATTGGAAATCTACTTCTGGTCGATGGACCCCAAAGACATCTCACGCGTGGCCGATGACCCGTGGGTGCGCTACCTCCAGGGCGACAACCCCGATCATCCAGTGCAGGCGTTGCAGGCGGCGCTGGACGAGGTGCGTCACAAAATCAACCTGATGTATGCCGACACCACCACGCCCGACACCCGCCTCTCCGACGACATGAACCACATCAACCCGGCCACCACCGAAGCGATGACCCAGTTGATGCTGGGTGGCATCCCCACCGGCCGCTCAGGCTGTCCGCTCCATTGTCGGCTGCGCTACTTCGATCCGGTACGGCGGCGCGCCGGCCTGCCCGAGGACGTGGCCACGCTCGTCGAATCTATGAGCGACACCGAAGTGACAGTGACGCTTGTCAATCTTAGCCCGCTGCACGAACGCACCGTCACCGTGCAAGCGGGCGCCTATGCCGAACACCAAATTACGTCGGTCACCGTGGACGGGACCACGACCCCGGTAGACGATTCACACTTCACCGTCCACCTTGCGCCAGGCTGCGGCAGTCGTCTCACAATCGTCAATCTTCGCTATGCGAATTTGCCGACGTTTGCGTTCCCGTGGGAGGGGTAGAGTAATGCGTAATTGGGAACTGGTGATTGGTTCGTTTTGCCGTAGTTAACGTCGTCGGTCGTCCGTCGTCCGTCGTCCGTCGTTGGTCGTCGGTTCACCCACACACAAAGGATCACACAACATGCTGAACTGGGGCATCATGGGCGCGGGTGGGATTGCCCGTGTCTTCACCAATGCTGTACGCTTCTCCAAGACAAGCCGGGTGGTGGCTGTGGCCAGCCAGACGGCAGGGAAGGCCGAGGCGTTCGCGTCTGATTTTGGGATTGAGGAGGCTTATTCGTCCTACGAGGCGATGCTGGCCGACTCGGCGGTGGAGGCCGTCTACGTGGGGAACATTCACCCGCAGCACAAGGAATGGGTGATCAAGCTGGCCGAGGCGGGCAAGCATATTCTGGTGGAAAAGCCCATCGGCATGAACAGCGCTGAGGCAGAGGCCATGATCGATGCAGCGCGGCGTCACGACGTCTTTTTGATGGAGGCGTTCATGTATCGCTGTGCGCCGCAGACACAGCGGCTGGCCGAACTGGTGCACAGCGGCGTCATTGGGCAGGTGCGCATGATTCGCTCCGTCTTCAGCTTTCAGTCGTCGTTCGACCCGACACGGCGTACCTTTTCGCCCGAAATGGGCGGCGGCGGCATCCTCGATGTGGGCTGCTACCCGGCGTCGATGTCGCGCCTGATTGCAGGCGCAGCGGCAGGGAAAGCCTTCCTCGATCCCATTGAAGTGAAAGGATGTGGCGTCCTTGGCCCGAGCGGCGTAGACCACTACACCGCCGCCACGCTCAAGTTCGAGAACGACATCATCGCTGAGGTCATCACCGGTGTCACCCTTCGCATGCCCACCGAGACGACGATCTACGGCGACGCAGGCATGATCAGTGTGCCCAACCCGTGGCTACCGTCTTCGCCGTGCCGCTCGGCGCGCCAACCGCTGCCCCTGGACACACACTTCCCATCCACGAGCATGACGCTGCACATCTACGCCAAAGGGCAGCCCGAGGAGATCGTCATCGAGACGGATCGCGATCTCTTCACCTACGAAGCCGACATGGTGGCAGCACACATCGCCGACCGCCAGGCCCCGGCCATGTCCTGGGACGATACGCTAGGCAACATGCGCCTGCTCGACCGCTGGCGGCAGGAGATCGGGTTGGTCTATCCGGGGGAACGTAGTGCGTAGTGCGTGGTGCGTGGTGCGTGTACCGGTGGAGATGGCGACTCTTTATTGGGATATTGGACAGTAAAGCTACGTGTTATCTACTCCCGATTCAATCCAATGCAGAATCCACTTACTCCACTGGTACACGCACTACGCACTACGCCTCATGTCGCCAACGGCGGCCCGCCAGGGACGGTGATAGGACGGCGCAGTGCCGTGTAGACGACGCGCTGGGCGCAGAACGTGGCGGTGAGGTATTCACCGAGGAAGACGGACCCGGCGATGGCGTCGCCGGTGGCCTCGCCGGAAAAGACGAAGAGCACACGGTCGCCGGGGCTAAGTGCTTCGCTACGTAATTTGACTTCGTTCCCCGCAATTTGCCCCAGGATCTCCTGCTGTGAGAAGTCGCTGTGGTGGGTGCCGACGATCCAATTCCCTTCCTGCTGCAAATAAAGCCGATGACGGCTGACACTCGTGGCGTACTCGATGGTGAAATCCCAATGGCCGGTGACGTCCACAGCGGCGGGGGCGGGCTGCTCGGATCGGGGCGGGCGATCCTGGCTGAGGATGGCGTAAATGCGCTCGGCCACAATCTCGTCTTCGCCGGGCTGCATCTGGCTGGGGGTGACGCGCAGACCGGCGCGATCGTTCGTGTCGCCGCTGCCGATGGCGATGCGTGGTTTCTTGCGGGCGAAATCTTCGGCCACGTCCTCGCCGGTGATGTGCAGAGACGACGGATCCCAACTGAGGACCAACACCGGAGCACGGTTCGAGAGACCGGCAGGCTGCTCAATCACAGCCTCGACGCCGGCGATCTGCTTCACCCGCGCCCCAATCAAATCTAGACGGGCCAGCCACGTCTGCCATTCGGCGTGGTGGTCGCGGGTCACCCAGGCTTCCACGGCGGCCAGCATGCCCAGAATCTCCTCGCGGCCCACTTTGTTGTCGCGGTTCGGGCCGTGGTGGGGCGAACTGGCCTGCCACGCCGCCATGAGGATCGATTTCTTCCCCAACACCAGCCCCGCACCTTGCGGACCGCACATGGCTTTGCCACCGCTGTAGACCACCACGTCCGCGCCCCGTTCCAGATGCATACAGGGAATCGACAGATTCTCGGCAGCGGCATCTACGAGCACGGGGACACCCGCCGGCCCAGCGACAGCGACGATGCTCTCCAAAGACAGCGGTTCGCCGGTCATTGAGCCGGGGCCGGAATTGACGTAGATCATGGCCGTCCGCGCGTTGATGGAGCGGGCAAGATCGTCCGCCGTCTCCACAGTGACGATCTCAACGCCGATGTTGCGCAGGGCATGATCGTAGGCGTTGCGCGAATAGGCGGGGATGATCACCTGTGTCTTGTCCATGCCGGTGAGATCGGGGATGCGGATCAGCTTTTCGGGGTTGCCGCCGGTGACACACGCCGCGGTGACATGCTTCAGCCCCGCCGCGCAGCCGTCGGAGACCAGGCCCCACTCGGCCCCGGTCACCTCGGCCAGCCGTCGTCCTACGGCTGCGGCCAGTTCATCGTATTGCACAAACTCGCGCGACGCCGCCTTGTACGCCGCCAGCACTTCGGGCCGCTCCACCGACCCGCCGATGATGGTGAAGGTGCCGCGACAGTTGATCACTGGCTCGATGCCGATGGCGCGGTAGATGCTCTGCGGCTCAGGCGACTCGGCTGCATCTTTGAGGTAGCGGAGGACGGTTAAATTGGGCATTGGATCGGCCACGGTGGCACTCCTTGGGTGGGGTAGGTGGATTCAAACTGTGCAGAAATATCGTAGTCGATAACGCGTAGAGGGGCAATCTTCGGGGGAGAACAGGGTTCAACCTTCCGCGAAGGGGTTAAAACTGCTGTACTGTTCACGCCAATCTGCCGACATCTTCGCGGAAAGGCAGCCGCATCATGCAGAGACGCGACTTAACAGGCGGATTTTTTGTGCAGAGTAGCCAGCAATCGAAAAACTGCTTCGTGCTAAACTCATAGATGCTCGATATACAATGAGCATACGTCACAGTTCACTTCGGCTGTGACAGGTTGGCCACCCCTACTGTTGACAGTTGACTTTCCTCACCACAGTTTACAACAAAAACCAAAAGGAGAGATGGATGCAACGTTTCAAAGCACCCTGGCTACTTTTTCTACTACTCTTGCTGACGCTTGGGGCCTGTGCAGCACCGGCTGCCCCAGCAGGAACCAGCACAACAGAAACCGAGTCTGTCGCTGCAACCGGCGCAGCGGAACCCAACGAGTTTATCGTGGCCCATCCCGGTAACATCGGCACCATGGACGCGCCCAAAGCGTGGGACTTCCCCACCGTCTGGCTGCACAACATGCTCTACGACTGCCTGATTTTCCGCACTGTGGACGGCTCCGGCTACGATGCCCGTATTGCCGAAAGCTGGGAGGCCATCGACGACGTCACCTGGCGCTTCTACATTCGCCCTGATCTCACCTTCCACAACGGTGAGGTTTTGAACGCCGAGGCTGTCAAGTACAACCTGGATCGGGTGCGCACACGCGACGATTTCCTGGTCTTTCCCCAGTGGCAGTTCATCTCTGAAGTGACGGTCATCGACGATCTGACGGTTGAAGTGAAGTCGGGCAAGCCCGAAGCCTACTTCGAATCCAACATCAGCGGCAACGGCTGCCAGATTCTGCCGCCGGGCTACCTGGAAGAGGTGGGCGAGGAAGAGTTCAGCCGCGCGCCAGTAGGATCAGGCCCCTATCGCCTTGTCGAGTTCACGGCCAATGATCGCTACACCTTCGAGGCCTGGGACGAATACTGGGGTGGTCGCCCCGCCGTGGACCGTGTGATCTATCAGGTGCTGCCTGAACAGGGGACGCAGATCGCAGCGCTGATCTCCGGTCAGGTCGACTTCATGAGCAACGTGCCCTTTGCCGAACTGGAACGAGTGAGTTCGACTGAGGGTGTTCAAATTGTCCCTGGCCCAGCCAACATTTCGGCCAATCTGGTGTTGCGCGCCTATGACGATCACGGCGCGATGGCCGAGACCTATCCTGGCTATATGCCATCTACCACCAACAAATTGATCCGCCAGGCCATCAGCCACGCCCTCGACCGCACCCTGCTGGCCGAAATCCAGGGATCGTCCGTCCCCGCGCTGGTGCGTATCAATGCGTCTTTCCCTGAAGCGTTCGCCGAAAAGTACGTGGGTGTCGACGTGGCCAACGAATGGTACGATCCCGAACTGGCCAAACAGTTGATCATCGAAGCGGGCTACGATCCAGACAATGGCAACAAACCCCTTGTCTACTTTGATGCACCTGCACTATTGCACGGCAACGAAAAGGAAGTTGCCGAAGCCATCGGCCTCATGCTCAACGATGCCGGCTTCGAGGCAACCGTCAATGTGATGGACTATGCAGCGTTGCGCGAGCAGATCGAAGGGCCGGGCAACAACCGCGAGATGTATTTCCGCTTTAACGGCGGTTTTGTGGGGCTGACGCCGCTCTTCTACAAATGCGACTGGCTCGAACCCATCTACCGCATCTGCAACGAGGAATGGACGGCCTTGGGCGATCAGATCTTCGCCACGTTAGACGGCGAGGAACGGCTGAAGCTCTGGGAACGCTGGTGGGAAATCTACCTGGACGAGGCGTCAACCGTCACCGTCTACCAGATCAATCGCAACTACGGGGTGAGCAGCGAATTCAACTTCGTGCCCCGCGCCGACGGTTTCCTAACCTTCCGCGACAACTTGACACCGGTAGAATAGCGATCACATTCCTAGCCACACTTCACTTTGGTTTTTCGGGCTGACTAGCGCCGGTTGAGTAGCGCAGCGTATCGAAACCAAGCGGGTTAACGAGATCTGCCCCTTTGTAGACACGCTCCTTGGTTTCGTTACCGCTCGCAGACTCGCCTACTCAACCGGCAAGGCCGCGGCGTCGCTAGTCTAGTGACAAAAGTGATGTGTGGCTAGATCACATCCAGGAGACAGATGCGAACATGTCATATCACCCGATCTGGGATGCACACGTCACCTTGGGTGAAGGCACGTTCAGCCGATTGGATCTTGATTCGCTGTTGGCGCAGATGGATGCAGCGGGTGTCCATCTTGCGCTGGCAGCCCCCGGCGACCGCTGGATGGCAGTGGACAATCGCGAGGGCAACGACGCCGTCCTCGCTTGGGTTCAGCGTCACCCAGATCGGCTGTGTGGCTATGCCACGGTGAACCCGTGGTATGACCGCCGGGCCATAGACGAACTAACCCGTGCCCTGGCGGCTGGGCTGGAGGCTGTCAAGCTCCACCCGGCCCGCCAGGGCTTTTGTCTGCTGGACGAGGTGGCCAAACCCATCTGGGACTTCGTGGCGGAGAGGCATCTACCCGTCTACGTGACGACGGGATCGGCGATGTCTACGCCGCTACAATTGGCCGAACTGGCGCGCCGCTATCCCGAAGTCCCTTGGATTATGGGGCGATCCGGGCGCACCGATTACGGCTGGCTCGATTTTTCGCGGGCAACGCGTCAGGCGACGAACATATACGTTGAGACAGCGCACAATTCACCCGGTGGGATTGCGCGTATGGCCGAGAAACTGGGCGCAGAGCGGATCCTCTTTGCCAGTGACCTGCCCACCACCGTCCTGCGCATGGAGTTGAGCAAGTTAGACGACATCGACCAACCGGCTCGGTCGTTGATCCTGGGCGGGAATCTGGCCCGACTCCTGGGAAAGGCCGTTGCCACCGAAGAGACCCAATCGAGGACAGGCAACTGATGCAAGCAGCCTTCGACGTACACACCCACCTGCCCGGTCACCGCTTTGGATCGACGCCCTGGCCTACGGACGAGTTCCTGTCTATGCTCGATGGGGCAGGCATTGCCCAAGCCGTGGTGATGACCGTTGACGGGATTTTCGGCGACTACGTCACCGCCAACGACCGGCTTGTGGCGCAGACACGGCAAGCGCCCGACCGTCTCATCCCCTTCTGCACAGTCGATCCCTACGACAGCGGCGCGGTGGCCGAATTGCGCCGAGCCGTTGAGGTGCTGGGCTGCCGTGGACTCAAACTGCATCCACCCTTGCAGGGTTTCTCGCCCTTACTCGACGAGATGCAACCGATTGCCGCCGAAGCGGCGCTGCTGGGCATCCCGATCCTCTTTCACGACGGCACCCCACCCTATTCCTCGCCCTTACAGATTGCTTCGCTGCTCGACGATCACCCCGATCTCACCGTCATCTTAGGACATGGCGGGCGTTGGGATCTGTGGACGGAGGCCGT
Source organism: bacterium (assembly GCA_016124945.1). Lineage (GTDB taxonomy): Bacteria > Chloroflexota > Anaerolineae > Caldilineales > Caldilineaceae > RI-153. Next base: position 46,058 of record WGMT01000039.1, read on the forward strand.
TGCTGCGGTGCAGCGCTATGAAAATTGCTACCTCTGTCTCTGTGGTGTGGAACCGCCCGCACTCTACGCCCACATGATCCGCTTGCTCGGCCATCCTTACCGGCAGCGGGTGATGGTAGGCACCGATGTGGGTTGGGTCCGCGACGAGTTCCTCGCCGGACAGCGAATGGCGACCTTTCGTGCGTTGCTCGCAGAGTTCTCGCCCGATGATCAGGCCGCCATCCTCTACGGGAATGCCGCCCGCCTCTTCAACAGTTTTCTCAATTTTCGCAAAGGAGCGACGTTATGACCACTGAAGTGATGACTGTCACCGGGCCGGTGCCGGTTGACCAAATTGGCGTGACGATTATGCATGAACATCTCTTCATCAACCTGCATCGGGTCTCCATGAACGATGACAGCATCCTGCGCGATCCGGTGCTGGCGATTTTGGAGGCCGGTCATTTTCGCGAGGCCGGCGGCAGGACGATTGTCGATGTCACCAGTGGCGGCATGGATCGCAAACCGGCGGAATTGCGGCGGGTGGCGCAGGAGGCCGGCGTCAATGTGATCATGGGCTGTGGTTGGTACAAAGAGCGCTACTTTTCGCCCGAAGTCTACGAAAAGAGCACCAACCAACTGGCCGCCGACATGATCCACGACATTGAAGTCGGTGCCGACGGCACCGACGTGCGAGCGGGCATTATCGGTGAAGTGGGGTCTCTGGGATCCTACATCCAACCGTCGGAAGAGCGGGTATTGCGGGCGGCGGCGCGTGCCCACAAACGCACCGGCCTCACCGTCACCACCCATGCGGTCGGCTCGACCATCGGCCTCGACCAATTAGACATCCTCGAAGAAGAAGGCGTCGATCTGCGCCGTGTCATCATCGGCCATTGCGACTCGTACCCCTACCCCGACTACCACGAAGCCATCGCCAAACGGGGCGCCTACGTAGAGTTCGACCGCATCCAGGGGAAAGTAAAATTTGAGACGGTACGTCGCGCCGGCCTCATCAAAGAGCTGGCCGACCGCGGCCATCTGCGCAAAATCCTCCTCTCGCAAGACATCTGCGAGAAATCGTCGCTCAAAGCCTACGGCGGGCAGGGCTACAGCTTTGTGCTCACAGGCTTTGTCCCATTTCTCTTGGATGCCGGCCTGAGCCAGGAAGAGATCCAGATTCTGTTGGTGGAGAACCCGCGTGCGGCGTTGACAGGGAAAGCGTTGGAGCGTTGAAGCGTTGAAGCGGGAAAGCGTTGAAGCGGGAAAGCGTTGGAGCGGGAAAGCGTTGGAGCGTTGGAACGTTGAAGCGGGAAAGCGTTGAAGCGTTGGAACGTTGAAGCGGGAAAGCGTTGAAGCGGGAAAGCGTTGAAGCGTTGAAGCGGGAAAGCGCTCCAACGTTCCACCGCTTCAACGTTCCAACGCTCCAACGCTCCAACGCTCCAACGTTCCAACGCTCCAACGCTCCAACGTTCCAACGCTCCAACGCTCCAACGCTCCAACGTTCCAACGTTCCACCGCTCCAACGCTCCAACGCTTCAACGTTCCAACGCTCCAACGTTCCACCGCTCCAACGCTCCAACGTTCCAACGCTCCAACGCTCCAACGCTCCAACGCTCCAACGCTCCAACGTTCCAACGCTCCAACGTTCCAACGCTCCAACGCTCCAACGCTCCAACGCTCCAACGCTCCAACGCTCCAACGTTCCAACGCTCCAACGTTCCAACGCTCCAACGTTCCAACGCTCCAACGCTCATAATCCCCCCATTGAAGGAGATCTCGCATGGCCTACGGACGCTTAACCAAGGATCCAATTGCAGCGGCGGAATTGGTGCCGCTGTTCAAACATCAGTTGTCCTATTCCGCGCTAAAAAAAGACGAACTCTGTGTCATCGTCACCGATACGGCCTTCAATCCGGTCTATGCGGCGGCGTGCTTGGGCGCGGCGCTGGATTTGGGGGCGGAAGCCTATGTGGTCACCTTGCCACACAGCCGTCCGCTGCCGTCGAAGTCGTTGGGCGAGGCATGGGAACGCGCCGATCTGCTCGTCTACTCGACGACGCACATCCTCCACTACAGCGAAGCCCTGGGCCGAGGACTGGCGCGTGGCCTGCGGGCGCTGATGGTGGTGCAACCGCTCCACGTGATGCAGCGGCTCAACGCCGATCCCGATGTAATCCGGCGCAGCCGTGCCGCCGCGCAACGGGTCGATCAGGCCGACGAAATCCGCATCACCTCGCCTGCAGGCACCGATCTGGTGATGCGCAAGGGCGACCGTCCTGGGTTTGCCAACTGTGGTGTAGCCGACACGCCGGGCAAGGTGGATTTCTGGGGCGGTGCCATGGTGGAGACAGCCCAACTGGAGGGGACAGTGGAAGGAACGCTGGTGATGAACACCGGCGACATCATCTTTCACCTGGGGCGATTTGTCGATGATCCGGTGACGATCACCTTCGAGAAGGGGCGGGCGGTGGACATTGCGGGGAAGCTTGATGCCTTCCTACTGCGTAACTTCTTGCACAGTTTCAACGATCCCAACGCGCTGCTGGCGGGGCATACGTCCTTTGGCACAGATCGGCGTGCCCAGTGGTTCGGGCAGGCCGTCCAATTCCCCGAGACGGGCGCGGGTGGCGCAGACAGTGAAGCCTACTACGGCAACGTTCAGATCGAGATCGGCAGCAACTGTGATCACAATTTTCGAGGGGCCAACCGCAGCAAAGCTCATTTGGGACTGTGCATGTTGGAGCACAGCCTCTACCTCGACGGCGTCCAACTGATTGAGCGCGGCGAATTTGTAGACGAAGAACTGCGGGTGGCCCCCATTACCTAATGCCTTGCCAGCCCCAACTCGCGCAGCGGCTCCAACTGACCGGCGTGGTAGGTTTCGTGGAAGACGAGGTAGAAGGCGAGGCGATCTTCGACGGTTTGGCCCCTTTCCTGATCATAAATTTCGCTGAGACGTTCGGCGGGCATAGCTTCCAGGGCGGCGATCACCTGCGCAGACGCTCCGTCCAAGCGTTCGAGCAACGTCTCCAGGGGGATGGCCTGGCTGTTGTCGGTGAGGGGCGGTGAGCCGGCCCCGTAGATGGCAAATTCGTCGGGATCGGCATTGCTCACGCCGTCGATAAAGCCCAGACAGCGCATGCGGTAGACGAGAATATGCCCCAGGTTCCAATTCATGTTGTTGCCGGGGAAGGGCAGTTGTGCCATGCTGTCTTCGTGGTTGAGATCGGCGGTTTGCCGTTTGATCACGTTGTCGATACGCTTGACGCTGTCGATGAACAGTTTGATGCTGGACATGATGGGTTCTCCTGGTGGTTGAATGGAAGATGACAGTTAGATCCTAACCAGGAGCGTTGCCTATGTCCAATCAGGAGGGGAGTGAGGATTCGTACATGGACAAAATCTGCGGCTGCGATTTGGCGATATGCGGAGGGAGCACGCCCACGTGCGGGTCAACACGGTAAAGGACGCACGTGGGCGTGCTCCCTCCGCGTTATTTCATGGACTTATCTCAGCCGTCGCAGACTAGTCCCACTTGTCGATGAGCATCTCATCGCTGGTACGTTGAGAATGTTTCAAAATGCGCAAGATTTCTTGATCTGAGGGGACGCCGTCGTGGTTTTCCCACCATCGGTAATACCAACGCAAGGTGTTGGCAAAGCCAATCATCATCTCGTCGTGGGTGAGGGGTGGGATGCGTTTTTCAATCTGGGCCATTGCTTGTTCACGATCAGCCGGGGTAAGTTCCTCAATGCTGGCAAGGATAGACTGGGTACGCAGCAGAAACAGGCCACGTTCGATGGCTGGAAACTCCTGATCGATCTGACGCACGTTGCCTAGATACGAAACCGTTCTCTGGCGAGGCTCGCCTTGCTCGTCGCGATAGCTCTCAACGAGGTAGGCATCGTGAAAGGTGACATTCACAATCTCGGCGTTTTTGTGTCCTCTGACAATCCAGCGTACAAACACACAATGGCCTTTATCTAGATAACTGCTTAGGAGGATAAACCTTGGGCACAGTCTACAAGGAGGTGTCATCATGCACCCTATCCACATGGGCAGTTCCTGGTGGGCACAAAGTAACGACAAACAACTCACTATGCCGCATAAACCCCATCGAAAACACTCTCCGCCTTGGGCAACGGGCTTGCCTCGGCAAATTCAATTGCGTCTTCAATTTCGACGGCGGCGCGGTTGCGGATCTCGTCGAGTTCGTCTTTGTCGGTGACGCCGCTTTCAAGCAGCGTTGCTTCGAACAGTGTAATCGGATCACGCTTCTCCCACTCGGCCAGCAACTCGGCGGGGACGTACTCTGCGCCGTCGTGGATGGCGTGGCCCAACATGCGCATGGTCTTTGCTTCGATCAGGGTGGGTCCACCGCCGTTACGAGCGCGTTCGACAGCCTCTTTGACCACAGCGTAGACGCATTCGACGTCGTTGCCGTCGACAATAACGCCAGGCATACCGTAGCCGGCGGCACGGTCGGCGAAGTGTTCGATGGGGATCTGGTGTGTCACCGGTGTGGAGTAGGCGTACTGGTTGTTTTCGATGATGGTAACGAGCGGCGCCTGATACAGACCGGCCAGGTTAAGCGATTCGTGCCAGACGCCGGTACTGCTAGAGCCGTCACCGACGAAGGTGAGGGCGACGCGTGGCTCTTTGCGCAATTTAAAACTCATGGCGACGCCCACTGAAACAGGCAACGAAAGCGGCAGGTGGCTGATGAAACCGATGATGCCGTGCTCAAGATCACCCATGCCGTGTAGATTGGCGTCTCGACCACGGCTGACGCCGGTCTCCTTGCCCAGGAGTTGGGCGAAAATGCGCCGTGGGGCGAGCCCACGTTGCAGGTAGCAGCCCAGATCACGGTGCATGGGAGCCACGATGTCGTCGGGGCCGAGTGCGTAGCCGGCGGCTACGCTGATCGCCTCATGACCACGCTGGCTGTAGGTGCCGCCCACACCTTTTCCCTGCTTCCAATGGGCCAACATCCGCTCGTCGAAGGTGCGCGTGAGGACCATCCAATAGTAGAGTTCTAACCGTTGCTGATCGGAGAGAGAGAGAGAGTTATTGGTCATTGCTGTTCCCCAGAAGAAGGCAAAAGTCAAAAGGCAAAAGTGGTTGCCGAGTTCCCAGTCACGAATCCCCAGTCCCCGATCACCAATCCCCAATCACCTCTCCGCGCATCAGCGCCAAGATCTGTTCAACGATCCCATCCGGCGTGAAGCCATCGGTCATGAGGACGTGGGCATCGGCGGCGGCGCGCAGGGGTGCGACGGCGCGGTGGGTGTCGATCTCGTCGCGACGGCGCATGTCGGCAAGCACGTCGGCATAGCCGACTCCTTTGCCGCGGCGCATCAGTTCTTCGTAGCGGCGGCGGGCCCGTTCCTCGGCAGAGGCGTCGAGGTAGACTTTCAGCGGCGCGTCGGGGAGCACAACGGTGCCAATGTCGCGCCCCACCATCACAAGCCCTTCGGCCACGACATTGCCTTGGCTAAATCGGCGACTAATGCGGCGCTGGTGTTGGGTCAATGCGGTGCGCACCCGTGGAATTGCCGACACCGTCGACACGTTGCGGTCCACATCCGGTGCGCGGATGGCCCAGGTTACGTCCATCCCATCCACAAGGACGGTGGTCTGCCGTCCATCACAGAGATCATCTGACGGCGGCAGGATGTCAATGTCCAGCGCTTCGGCCAGCGCGCCAACGGCGTCGTGATCGGCAAGATCCATTTCCCGTTGCATGGCCGCCCAGGTGACGGCCCGATACATCGCTCCTGTGTCGAAATAAACGTAGCCTAGCCTTTCGGCCAGCGAAAAGCCCACCGTACTCTTGCCCGACGCCGCCGGCCCGTCAATGGCCACAATGTTTGGCATAGACAATGATTCAGGTTCATGGCGTTCAGTCACAATCGCTCCTTGGGAGTGGTCGGTTGCGCGCAAACCAATGTAGTGTACCACAGATGACGACAGACGACGGACGACAGACGACAGACGACGAACGTTAAGTTTGTTGCCACCTCGTCTTGTGGGGTGACGTCCATTGTCCGTCGTCGGTTGTCTGTCGTCCGTCGTCTCCTCTATCACCTCATCAAGAACGCGCGCACCCCATCCACCAACGCGTCCACATATTCATCTGTGCTCGCCTTACCCATGTGACCGATACGAGCGATCTGGCCGGTGAGCGGTCCGCCACCGGTGGCGACAAGGATGTTGTGATCGGCCAGCAGGTAGTCGCGCAATTCTTCGATGGTCTCCATTTCGGGATGCTTGTAGACGCAGGTGATGGTGGGTGAGGCGACGTTGTCGGCGGCGAGCGGGGCGAAACCGAGGGCGCTCAGTTCGCGGCGCACACGCTGTTGGGCGGCGCAGTAGCGATCCCAGTGGCCCTGGAGCGTCTCTACGGTGAGGATGCGTGTGAGGCTGGCATGCAGGCCGGCGATGAGCAGTGTCGGCGGCGTGGATGGGAAGGGGAATCCCTTGCGGGCGCGGCTCTGCTTCCAGGTGAGCAGGTTGTAGTACCAGCCACGGTGCGCGGCGTCGGGATTGTGCTCGATGACGGCCCATGCCCGTTCGTTGACGGTGAGAATACCGAGGCCGGGGGCCATCTCCAGCGCCTTATTCGAGGACGTGGCCAGCACGTCGATCTCCCATTCGTCGACGGGGAGCGAATAGCCGCCCATGCCCGACACCGCATCGGCAAAGAGGACGAGTCCGCGGGCGTGGGCGATCTTGGCCAATGCCTGCACAGGGTTGCAGACGCCGGTGCCTGTCTCGTTGGCGACGACGGCGATACCGGCAGCCTGGGGATGGTTGTCCAATGCGTCTTCGACGGCGGCAGGGTCGATGGCCTCGCCCCATGTCCCTTCCACGGGTACGATGTGGCAGCGATACTGGGTGAGGATCTGCACCAGCCGCTCGGCAAACATGCCGTTGCGCACCACGATCACCGTGTCACCTGCTTTGTAGAGGCTGGCGAGACCGGTCTCAATCGCACCGGATCCGGGCGACGTCATCACAATAATGTCGCCGGCGGTTTGCATCACCTGGCCGAGCATCGCCACCGTCTCATGGTAGCGCGTCACCCAGTTGGGGTCGGACATGTGAGGCACAGGCCCACCCAGCGCGGCCTGCGTCTCGGGGAAAACGTCTACAGGGCCGGGGGTGAAGAGTTTGGGCGAGGTTTGCATGCAAGGCTCCTTGTTTGTATTTTGTGATTGGTGATTGGTGATTAGGTCTCGAACAATGGGTATGAATCTATAGGTCGAAGTGCTCGAAAAGAGTGCCGAACCTCCATTCGCGAACAAACTGACAAGCCTAATCACTAATCACCAATGACTCTACTGCAAAAAGACCTTTTTCACCGCAAAGAACACAAAGAATCAGTCTCCAGTGGACTTCCCTGCACCGACCAGCGATTGACTGCGGTTGTACCAGAAAGCCACCACAATGAGGACAAGTGAGAAAGCCAGCCCCACAGCGGCGACGGCGACGATGCCGCCCAGAGCAAAGGCACCGCCGGTGCCCAAACTGCTCAAGCCGGCGGCCAGGGCGACCATGGTTTCGCTCACACCCTGAATCCGTCCACGTTCGTGAGGTTCCAACGCGTCAGAAAGGAGAGAAGAGGCCGCAATGAAGGCGAAATTCCAGCCCAATCCCAACAAAAAGAGCGCAGTCGCCAGGACAGTGAATGTGGGCGAGAGGGGCGTCATCGCGCTGGCGATAACGAGCACGATTCCGCCGACGAGGATCATGGGAATGCGGCCCAGCCGGTCGATGAGCCAGCCGGTGAAATTCGACAGGCCGAACATGCCCAGGTTGTGAGCGGCGATCACCCAGGCGATGGCATCGTTGCTGTGATCGTAGTGGCGCATGTGCAGCGGCGTAATCACCATAATCAAACTCATCACCAACTGGCCGATGACCATCGCCACCAGCGACAGCATCACCATGTCTCGGCGCAGGATGGGCCACAGCACCCGCAAGCCTCGTTCGCCGGTATCAACGACTGTTTTGTGGTTCACCCGTGCGTCTTCGGCATCGAGTTGGGCGGCAATGTCCTTGGGATCGGGGCGAAGAAAGATTATGAGCAGCCCCAACGCAAGCAGGAGGATAAGCGTGCTAAAGGCATAGGGGCCGGCGTCGGGGTTGTAGCCGGCGCCACCCATCAACGCACTGGCGGGGCCGACCAGCAGCGGCCCACCAATGGCGCCAATCGTCCCCGCGAAGACAACGGTGCCGATAGCGCGGGCCCGCGCAGACGGTTCATAGGCGTCGGCAGCGGCGAAACGGGTCTGCTCACTGGCAGCGCGGCCCATACCGATGAGGATCGAACCGATGCAGAGGACCAAGAACGATCCATACTGTACGGCAATGGTGCTGGCCAGTAGCCCCAACACGCCGATAAAGAAACCCACCGACAGCCCGACGCGACGACCGGTTTTGTCCATGAGCCAGCCCAGGGGATAGGATGCAGCAGCCCGCCCCAACATCAACACCGTAGAAGGCACACCGGCCAGCGCCTCACTACCGGTGATGGCGGCGGCCACAATGGGTGTCATCGTGAAGGCGGCAATGGTGGCGGCGCTGAAAAGGCTTTGGGCGGTGAAGAGTGTGGCAGTAATGCGTCGTTGTACCGCAGGCGTGACAGCGAGAAGGGACATAGCAGACTCTCTGGGTTGGTTAGAGGTGGGTGAAGCGCTTTAGAGATTGTAGCGACATCAACGCCGGACGGCAACTTTGGGCAAGAGGTGCCGGGGACAAGGCCTTTGTGGTGCGTAGTGCGTGTACCGGTAGAGCTTCTGAACGCGTTGTGGGGGGCGCTCGGGTTGTAGCAACTCCGCCACGAGCACAAGATCCAAATGAACACTCATTTTCTCTACCGGTACACGCACTACGCACTACGGCTTTTCGGCAACACCAAGACGTGCTAAACTCGAATCAACGCAGTCCGCAATTCGCGATTCACAATCTGCCATCCCCCCCCACAGAAAGAGGCCTACCGTGTCGGCGCAGCGACCGAATATTCTGTTCATTTCCACGGATCAGCAGCATTATTCCGTGCTGGGCGTGACAAACCCCAAGATCAAGACGCCCACTCTGGATCGATTGGCCGGCGAGGGGACACGCTTTGAGCGCGCCTACTGCCCAAATCCTACCTGCTCGCCCACCCGCGCCAGCCTGATCACGGGGATGTATCCTTCGCAGCATGGGTGTTGGGCCATCGGCGTGAAACTGGCCGAAGACGTGCCCACCGTTGGCGAGATCTTTCAGAAACATGGCTATGAGTCGATCCTTATCGGCAAGGCGCACTTTCAGCCGCTGGCTTCTGCACCGGGCAGTGAATCGATTGAACGGCAACCGCTTATGCGCGATCTAGACTTTTGGCGCAATTTCAAAGGGCCCTGGTATGGATTCAACCATGTAGAAACGGCGCGCATGCACGCCAACGAATCCCACGCCGGGCAGCACTATGCGATCTGGATGGAAGAAAAGGGGCTGACCAACTGGCGCGACTACTTCCAGGAATGGCCGCCCAATTCCAACGACAAATACGCCGGTCCCTACTACCAGCGAGGCGCGTTGACCTGGGACATCCCCGAAGAGTTTCACCACACGCGCTGGATCGGCGAACGCACCATTGCCAATATGCGTAGTTGCCAGGAACGGGACAAGCCTTTTTTCCTATGGGCCAGCTTCTTCGATCCACACCCGCCCTACGTCGTCCCCGAACCGTGGGCGAGCATGTACGATCCGGCGGAGATGGAGCCGGGCCGTTACGTGGCAGGCGAGTTCGACGACATGCCGCCCCAGTTCGCCCGCACGCGCCAGGACAACCCCGATTTCTCAGACTATAACGAACCCGGTGGTCATGGCCTGCACGGCTTCCACTCGCATCTGCACAGCGAAGAAGAGATGCGGCGCAGCATGGCCGCCTACTACGGTATGACCAGCTTCATCGATCAAGAGATCGGGCGCATCCTTGATTATTTGGATGAGGCGGGGCTGGCCGAGAATACGCTGGTGGTCTTCACGACGGACCACGGTCATTTCCTGGGGCAACATGGGCTCATCGCCAAGGGCGCCTTCCACTACGAGGATCTGCTACGCGTGCCCATGATCGTACGCCAACCGGGGACAATCCCGGCGGGCAAAGTTTCTTCGGCCATCCAGAGTCTGGTCGACTTCCCACAGACCTGGCTGGCCGCCGCCGACATTGACGCGCCAGGACAGATGCAGGGCGTCAACCAGTTACCTGTGTGGCAGGGCGAACAATCCGCTGCCCGTGACCATGCCCTGATAGAAAATCGTCACAACCCCACCTCGGTGCACCTGCGTACGTTGGTCACAGCGCGTTACAAGATCACCGTCTACCGCGGTGCAGCCTACGGCGAACTCTTCGACCTGGAATCTGATCCTGAAGAACGTCACAACCGCTGGGGAGATCCAGGCTATGCGGCGATCAAGTCCGATCTGTTGCTCAAGTTTGTACAATCGGAGATCGCACGCGAGTCGACGCGGATGGCCAGGGTCGCGCATGCGTAGGTTGGGGAATGGAATAAGCGGGAGGCCCTCACCCCCCGCCCCCATAGGCGTTAAGTTAGGGTGGAGCGAAAGTGCCGGGGACTTCACGTTGGACGTGTCGCCAAGAGTGGATATCCCGTCTCGCTGCGGCGAAAAGTCCCCGGCACTTGCTCGTACGCTGCTTATCTTAACGCTTATG
>WGMT01000079.1 GCA_016124945.1 bacterium
CAAAGTGCCGGTCGGCGTGGTTGTCGGCGTGGCTGTTGCAGGCAAAGTGCCGGTCGGCGTGGTTGTCGGCGTGGCTGTTGCAGGCAAAGTACCGGTCGGCGTGGTTGTCGGTGTGGCTGTTGCAGGCAAAGTGCCGGTCGGTGTAGCTGTCGGCGTGGCTGTTGCAGGCAAAGTACCGGTCGGTGTGACCGTCGGTGTGGCTGTTGCAGGCAGCGTGCCGGTCGGTGTAGCTGTCGGCGTGGCCGTTGCAGGCAAGGTGCCGGTCGGTGTTGCCGTTGGGGTCGATGGAGGGACAACGGTGCCACCTGAGCCACCCCCACCACCTCCACCGCTGACAAGCGGCAACAAAACGGTTATCTCCTCTGCTGGGTCAATTGGATCCGCTTGCAGGGCCAGCAGGGGGACAGAAACAAACCACATGACAACAGCAATTCCAACAAACAGTTTGGCCCTACGAAAGTAAGTAAACACGAACGATCTCCTATCAAAGAATAAACACGGTGCCGGCTGTCTCTTTTACCTGTGTAGCAAATGCTTGTTGAGCAGGCGAAAGGGCCGGAGGACATAGTACAGAAACGACAGAGAAGGTGGCAGCGCAAGTGCAGTTTCGTCACCTTTGTTGGGTGTAATTAGGACACGGAAATAGTGCAGCAAGTAGTGAATTCGGCGGCGCAAGGATGCCTTCATTTTAAAGTTGAAACGAAAGATTTCTCCGGGGCGCAAAGGATCATCCCGCTGAAAGAGCCAGGCGTAGATTTGCGCTGACAGTGCTGAAATGCTGGGATCAGCCGCAACTTCAGCTTGTGTCTCATGCGGCAGTGAGAGGCCCAGTACGGTCTGTGCCAGGTACAACCCCAGGCTCAATGTTCGTTTCACCTCCATCTGTTGAGCCTGCGACCAGACGTAGTTCCAATCTAGATCTGAACGGCGGCTTACAAGGGCGGCCACATCGGCGATGAGGCTCAAGGTAAACCAACAGTGTTTGTTGCCGTGAAGACAGAGCAGCAACAGCAGATCTTCGTTGGAGAGCATCTGGACAGTGGCGTTCTCTAGTGTCAACGAAATTCGGCGCGACCAGATATGATCAAAGTCAAAGGGCGAAAAGTACGAGCGCCCCTTGTCATCCCATTGGAGATCAATCGCAGCGACACCATCGTATAAATTGATACAATTCCACAACCCCATCGAGTCTTCAATACCGGATGTCCATACCTCTCGGTAGCCCAGATCAACAAGACACTCCCTGGCGGCGTCAACATCATCGCGGTGAACCAACATGTCGATGTCACGTGTCTCGCGCAACCACGATTCTGGGTAGGCCACCGCAGCCAACACAGGCCCCTTGAAAAAGAAGACTCGAATGCCCGAACGGTGCATGGCGTCGGCAATGTCGGCGATCTTCAGGCTGATCATGGCGCGGTGAATGGCGCGCACCGAGAGCGCCTGACGAACAGTTGCTACAGTTGATTCTGGCACTCCCTCAAATGAACGCTGTTCCAGCCACCAATAAAGAATGGGCAACATGCGGTGGCGCTCAGCCGTGGCAATCAGCGCCGCCCAGTCAATTGAATCAAGTGGGCGAGCGTCATTAAATATTGCCCCGTCATTAAATGTTGGCGCGTGAATGCGCAGACAGTGCTGAATGCTGGTGAGCAGCAGTTCTACATCAGGCGACAACGGGAAAGCAATCTGATGGGGCCGACCGGCTAAATTTTCGGTTTGGTGATTTTTCATTTGATACAACATTTCAAGATGGGTTCCGGGATGATACAGTCGTACCCAGGCTGTTGTGCGGTTTTGCTCCGTTGGACCATTCACCAGAATGCATAGACCGAGTTTGTGCTGCATCGGAACGGGTTTGGGCCGTCCACGAAAAGGCATAGCGGCCACCTTGGGCCAGCAGTTCTTCATGGCTACCGGACTCCACAACCACCCCCTGATCCATGACGTAAATATGGTCGGCGCGCATGGCGGTTGTGAGCCGATGGGTGATGATGAATGTCGTCCGCCCAACAGCTAGCTTTTCAAGACGGTCCAGCCACTTGATCTCGGCCCAGGAATCCATGGCGCTGGTTGGCTCATCTAAAATCAAGATCGGCGCGCTGCGGTAAAAAGCGCGGGCCAATGCCATGCGCTGCCATTCCCCGCCACTTAGTTCCGTCCCCTGTTCGAACGCCTTGCCGAGCAATGTCTCGTAGCCGAGGGGCAGTTGCGCGATGACCTCATCTGCGCCAGCATTGCGCGCCGCCGTCGCGACACGCTCATCGTTGTGTTGCGCGTTTAGGTCGCCCAGGGTAATGCTTTGCCTGGCTGTTGCCGTGTAGGCAACTGGTTGTTGAAAGAGGACCGTGATCTGGCGGCGTAACTCGGCCAACTCGAAGCGTCGAAGGTCTACCCCGTCAACTTCGACCGCGCCCTGCATGGGATCGTAAAAGCGGCAGAGCAATTTGATGAGCGTGCTTTTGCCGGCGCCGTTTGTGCCGACAATCGCCGTCATTTTCCCGGCTGAGATTGTCAAATTGAATCGTTCAAGCGTGGGTTCGTCGGCGCCAGGATAACGAAATGTGACGTCACGAAACTGAATCGATTGATTCAGTTTGAATGTCACCTGCGATGGGGCAGGCGGATCGGTGACCTGTGGCGTCAGCGTCAAATAGTCGAACAGCTCTTCTAAGTAGAGGCTATTGGCGTACAACTCGCTGACATCGCCAAGCAGCACACGCATCAGCCCTCGGCCTTTTTCAAAAGCCTGATAGAAAAGCGCTAGATCGCCCAACGAGAGTTCGCCGTTGAGTGCGCGCATGCCAACCCAGGCAAAAGCGCCCACGGCGGCAAGCAACGCCACAACACCGATGGCCAGGCGATTCAGGCTGTACTGTTTCAGCAGTTCTATCCGTTGTTCTCGTAGGCGTTGGCGCACCTCTTGATACGAAGCCTGAAAGTGTTTCCCCAGGTCAAAGAGACGGATCTCAGGCGCAGCAACTCTATCGGTTAGGAGACGGTTGTAGTAGTCGGTCCAGCGCCGGTTGGCTGTCACCGCCTGCCACCAACTGTGGTAGCGCAAATTGTGGCGGAGGACAACGTAGAAAGCCGGCAGTGTGCTGATCACCAGCGCCAGCGGAAGCAACACGCCATACGGGAGCAACAGCCCCACCATGGCAATGAATGTCAAGCTGTTTTGCAGCAGTGCGCCACAGCTCTGTAACAGAGCCAACGGACGTTGGATAGCTTCCCCGGTGGCGCGGCTAAGCCGGTCGAAGTATTCGGGGGTTTCGTAGTAGGCCAGATCGATGGAGACAGCCTTGTCGTGGATCAGGCGACTGACATGATCTTGCACACGTTCAGCCTGCGCCGTGTTGATCCAGAGCAGCAGGCTTTGCGAAGCGTCATTCAGAATCCAGATCATGGCCATAAACGCGGCCGGCCAGAAGACGGGCGAAAGCGTATCCCACGAGAAACCCGATCCCAGTGCGGCGCTCAAGTTGTCCACCAAAATACGTGTCAAATAGATCGCACCCACCGGCAACAGCGCTTGCACCAGTAAGAAGACGAGCCAAAGTAGCATGCGCCAGCGCGTGGCCGCCCATACCAGGCGCAACGTGCGCGGCAGATATGAAAATTGCCTGGCGACTTTCTTGAATTTTTGATGGAGTTGAGTCGACATGTTTACCGCGCACTTACTGGGATAAGTGCATTTTCTTCAATCGCCGAAGCTGTGGGGAGCAGAGATGAAAGATGCGGCGAACGGCGAAGATAGAAACCAGTGATCAGGCCAACCAGACTGACGCACTGCTGGAAATGTTCAGCCTGCCATCGTTCAATGAACTCGGCGCTAAGCGCGCCCAAGTACGAGTACCGAATCAATTCCACCAATGTCTGCTGACTCTCAAGTGGCGAGAGCGCAACGGTGTCTGCCACAGGAGTGTCTGTTACTGAAGGCACCCCATCCGCGAGGACGTAGATTTGGTGAAGTTCGATGGGATCTTCGACAAAGCGATCACCAACCAGGCAGAAGCCTTTGTCGATCCCTTCGTAGAGCGGTGAAATGTCCCGGTGCTTTGCTTCATCCAGCACCGCCGCAGCAACACCGCGCCAGAGCTTCACATGTGGAAAGGCGGGCAAGACGGTTGCTTTGCCGTCTTGGATGCGCACAGCAAGCACATCGTCTGTGATTACTCGATGGCCGCGGGTGTAGAGCGTTGCGGCAATACTTGATTTTCCCCGTCCTTTGGGGCCGAGGAAGGCAACGGCTTTGTTGCCCACTTCCACTGCGCTGGCGTGGAGCACCATAAAGCCACGCTGGTGCAGAAGAATCGCCAGCACAGCACTGAGTAGGGGGAGCCGTAGAATTGCGTCGTCTATACCTGCGGCGGGTACCACCACGATTTCTTTGCCCTGCCGAACGGTGAATTCGCCTACGCCGGGCCAAAAAGCAGAGACGGAATCTTGCGTGATGCGAATCCCGCGCACGGTATCCTCTTGCACGGTATCCTCTTGCACGGTATTGGAATCAGTAGCCAGAGATTCACCTTGTGCTGCCAAAGAAATACAGACATCCGAGGTCTCAAAAGAGGCAGGAATAAGCTCAGGCAGGCATAACTCAGATTGAATCAAGAGACCATACGCTTTATAGCAATACACAATACGAATCCTCTATGGAATAACTTTGCATCGATGAGGGTGGCTACGCCTCATCGATGCAAAGCCTGAGATCCACGTGTTTGGCATCGAAGATCTCGCTAATTTCAGAACCGTTCTATCCAGAGGCAAGAGCCACTATTTCGATGCCTACGCTGGTAAACTTCCTTAACCTTTAGACTAGGAAAAGGTCAGATCGCCAAAGGCAGTACCGGCACGGAAGGTCTGATCCAGTTTGCTACCGGTGCTGTTGCCCTGCGTAATCTTCTTCACATCACCGTATACGGTGAGCTGAGGAGCCACATACTGCTTCTTAACAATGCTTTTCATGGTGGGTATAGCCTTTCTTCAAAGCTGGAAAACAGATCAAGCACGAACAAAAAGGTTCACTTCTTAGATTTTCCTTTTTGCGTTCTCCTTTCTAACTGAATAAACGTAGAGCGAAATAGTGTTCAAGCCGGAACAGAACAGGTCTGAAATTAGCAGGGCGGGTGCTGATCTAAGCCACTACAGAAGAGACAGGCAAAGCGTTGCCTAGCCAGCGATCTAGTATCGCCACTCGCAACAATGTAGAGAGCAGATCGAGGCCTACGTTCCCTTGTTTGGTGGTAAATTCATCATAGATCGCCTCTGCTTTCTCTTGATTGACATATTGTGCAGTCCTGGCACAGGGAGAACGGAAGACAGCCTGTAACCTATCGCCGCCAAATGAAAAGAGACTTTGGGCAACGCTCTTGCTGAACTCCGTCTTTTCGCGCCGCCACTGAATTTCTAACGGCAGGATCCCCTTCATGGCTCGGCGCATGACAATACGATCCCAATTCTGCGCAAACTTCTGAGATGAAGGTAAAGAAAGGCAGAATTCCAATAGCCGCTTATCGAACAACGGGAAAACAAGATCAACCTGGTGCGCCGACGCAACTTTGTTCAACAGTTCAAGCGCGCTTGCCTGTCCTGGATCCGAGAGGACAGACAAATGTTCAAACCGTGCATCGGCGTTGGGCAAGGGGCGGCTCTGCTGCCATGCCCTGTAGCGATCCGCCAGGCCGATTTGGCGGGCGAAATCTGGGTTGAGCAAGGCAGACGACGAGCGAAGACCTTCCTCTGATCGCTTGCTTGGATGGGGAGACGGCGAACGTTTATCCGAAACCCGTTTCGAAGCGGTGCGTCCAAGCGTATAGTGGTAGAGGTACGGCCAGGCCACCTGCCATGCTTTGGCGCGGCTCAAGGGCACAACAGCATGCAATTCCTGGCCGAATGTCAACCACTGACCATGCCGGGCCGACTCATGCAACCGATTTCTGGCCGTGCAGTACAGTAACTCATCGCCGCCGTGCCCTTCAAAGATCACGCGGATCCCTTGCTCACCCACCGCACGAAGACGTTGCCAGGCACCGGAAAGGCCCGGTGCAAAGAATGGCTCGTCTGCGTAGTACAGCATGCGTTCCAGATCAGCCAGCGGGCTGTGCGCATCGCCCGTCAGGTAGTTCGCTACGAAGTTTCCCTGGGCCAGCACCAGGTTGCTATACTGCCGTTCGTCACAGGCTGTCACTGTCTCGTAGACGGTTGTAAAGGTATGCAAGGGGACGTTGCGATCCCGCAACGTCAACTCGGCGAGGCAGGCAACAGAAGATGAGTCCAGCCCGCCGCTCAGGAATGCACCCACGTCCGCGGCGCCTGGCAACCGACACTCCACCGCTTCACGAAAAAGATCAAGAAACGCTTCTGCATAAGCTTCATTGGACGATAGTTTGAGTTCCGTTTGCCAATCTAACTGCCAGTAAGGGCGACAGTGCATCTGAGCGGACGAGACAGTGATTGCATGTGCAGCCGGCAATCGGTAGACTTCCTCAAAGAAGGTTGTGGCAGCACCATCCATAAAGCCGGCCAGATACAGGCCGATCTGCGCTTCGTTCGGCCGTAGCGGCCCTGGCACAGCAGCGCGCAAAGCTTTGATCTCCGACGCCCAGTAAAAGGCACCATCACACACTGTGTAGTAGAACGGTTTCACACCCATGTGATCGCGAGCACAGAAGAGCACCTGCTGCTGCGCGTCCCAAAGGACAAAGGCAAAGTCGCCGAGTAACTTCTCTACACAACCTTCCCCCCATCGTTCGTAGGCGAGCAAAATCAGATGGCTGTCAGACGTTACAGAGCGTTCCGCGGGAGAAATGTGGAGCAGATCGCACAGTTGTGCTCTGTTGTCTAGCCGGGCATCGGCCGTGATGACCAGTGATTCAGCTCGAAGTGACACAATCTGGTTGCGATGGGCATGTGGCGCAGTAGAAAGCAGGCGATGTCCGAGGCCCACGTGTCCGTTGCACCAGAGATCGGCGCCATCGGGGCCTCGATGGGCGAGGGTTTCCCCCATGCGAGCAACTAGGGTTGCATCCACAGGTCGCCTATCCAGCGAATGAACGCCAAAGATTGCACTCACAGCAGATCCTGCGCCGACGAAGACAAAACTGTGTGGCCTTTACGCGGAAGATTGGGCTTCATTCGAGATTTCTATCAGCTTTTTCTCAGCGAGTAAACGCAACAGGGCATAGAGATCCCGGCGACACTGTTCGATCTCAACCTCGTATTCCTCAAGCAGTACAGCAAGAATCTGTTCAACGGCAATCGGTGATTGAGCAAGCTGCCAGACGCGAGCACCTACCGAATTCAGGCCGTAGTAAATTCCGTCTTCTAAATGAAGAATCGCTGCTTCTTCCCCCAATTTGCTTGAAACCTGTTTGCGGGTTGCCACAACTATCATGTGGTCGGCAATCAATGTTTCGGAATGCGAGTAGTGCTCAATCACATTCAACTCTTTCACGCTCCTAACTTAGATAGAAAGACTTTGCTACATTAAGCCAAGGCCTTATTAAGAATCACCAAACTGTAAGTAGAATTTAATGGAGAATAGAAAAAAAGAGATGTCCAATTTGTCATGCTTTCCGCATGGTTTTGGCATGATCAGAAACTAAGTATTTATGCTGAACCGAGTGTATGTAGTAGCAGCATGTCCACCCTGTACACGGCTGTTTCACCAGGTGGTATGACTTTCAAAAGTGAATTCGACGTCCCAGACGATTACGCACGTACCAAACAGGAAAAAGAAAAAGTAGACACAGCAGGGGCAACCTTACAGAAAGATTCCCCTGCTGTGTCTAAATAGTCGTCCGGCGAAGTTCTCGTTCACCTTCCAGGAAGGGGGCACCAGTAAAGTTCGGGGCTCAGATACTTATCTGCCCCCTTCCAGGAAGGTTTCGGTATTTCACCAGAGAACCACTCAACGTGGGACGGTGAAGCTACTTCCCCTCTCAAGGTAGCTCTCTGGAAAGTTGGGGCAGAAAAATCTGTACAGCGGGCTGTGTCGGCGCCAACGGCGTCAACGACAGCAATGTCTCAGGACCGATCTCCACAACGTTTGAGTAGGCACGCTGCTCGTAATCGCTGCCATTGCGATCCTCGCCCTCGTCAAAAGGACGGACGCCATCAAAGGCGCGGGCATAGATGTATGCGTACTTTTGTGGCGCCAACTCGCCTCGTTGCGTCAGATCGATGGTCACCGTGTAGGGCGCTTGGGTGACAGTGGCCACAACCGTCCAGTTGAGCAGGAATTCGACACGTTGGACGCCGTTGTCATCGCTTACGTCGGCGGTGATGGTGGCCGTCGAACCATTTTGCGTCACCTCGATCTCGATTTCCGGCGGGTAGTCGGCTTTTGTGGAGAAGGTGAAATCTGCCGCTGGGCTGCGGTTCTGTTGATCTTGCGCACGATGGTTCAACAGCCCAGTGAATTCGATGGACGCCGGTAATGAAGCCATTGGGATTCGCAGCGCATCGGCTGCGGCGCTGAATTCCGCTGCATTTGTCACAAGCTTCTCGGTGATCACCCCGCGGTTGCCTGCGGCATCCTGATCCTTGCGCACAAGGACATGATCGGCAGTGGGTGTTCCGTCGACGGTGTGATCGATCACCTTCCACCAGGAATTGGGATTGGCCTGGTCACCGAAACGGAGCGGTTCGCCCACGTTTTCGAAGTGGTTGCCCATCTGCACAATATAGACGGCCGAGCAGTTGCCGGGAAAGACAGGGCGTTGCTTTAGATTGGCGGCGCCAGGGTGGAAGTCTTTGGTAGAGCAGCCCGATTCATCAACAGGTTTCTTGGCAAACTGAGTAATGCCGTAGTTCTTGAAATCGGCAAACCGATTCCGCACCAACCAGGTTGGCGGATTTGGATACTCAGGCGCGATGTATTCATGTAAGTAGTAGCCAATATCTGTTGACGAACCATCCGCCGTTGAGCCCGTGATTGTACTGTCCTGTAGAAAGGTGCCGACCGAAAGGGTGGAGACGCCGTATTCGCCGTTTTCCAGGAGTTCTGCATTGAAGTAGCGAAAGGGTGCACGATAAGCGCCCCAGTCGATACCCGAACTCCCATTGCGCCAGAGCTTGGTGCCCACCATGTCTCTTTCTTTACCTGTGTTCTGCCACGTAAAGATGCCATGATCTTCGAGGCTGTGGACTTCGTTGGCCACAAAGGTAAAGGGCAATCTGCCACCATCGTCCAGCGCATTCCCGCTTTCAGGAAAGTTAAAACCGCTGGCATCGCCACTGCCGCGTCCTCCCGCCACAACATTGCCTAGATGCACTTCATTCACTGTGCCAGCGCCTGGCCAGAAGCTGGAAACACGACGATATTCACCGTGAACAGCGCTGTTGTTCCGATCCTCAAAGTGTTTGGTGAGTGTGTCTATTGCAATATTGTGGACAAATACATGATCGCGGTTAACGCCTTCGTCGTCCTGCTCGACAAAGTAGGCCGTCGACGACGAACCGTAGCAGACGTTGTCTTCGATCAGGACGCCGTGCGAAATATGCAGATTGACACAGCGGAATCCATTTTCCCAGCCTGAAGTGCCACGCACCACCATGCCATAGGACGTCTCTTCCATCATGTGATGGTGGATGGGATAGCGTCCTAATTTGCCATAATGCCCCATGCGGTAGAACTCAACATACGCAAGATTACCCTGCGCACCCTTCATGTACATGGTGTGGGCAAAGGCGCGCTCGCGCACATCGTCGTAGGCGGCTTCATCTTTCCCCGTGATCTCGGTGAGCACACGGACGTTGCGGGTTAGCAACGCCACTTCGCCCTGAAAAGGCGATGTACCGCTGTGCTCAAAAGCCAGTGGACTCTCCAACTCGATGATGGTTCGACCGTCCTCTGCCGGTGACAGCGCCGCAATCACATGGATCTCATGCTCGGTGTGCCGGCGGCGCATCTCCCGCTGATCACTCTCACGGATGTAGAATTCAATTGGATTCCGTGTCGAGGTGACAACCACCAAACCACCGACATACCAGTCGCTGACGTTGTTCTCAACCACAACCGTCCTTGCACCCACCACACCGTCCTGTGCCAACTTGCTCCACGTTCGCAGCAATGGCGCACCGTGTACGTCCCAGCGCCCTCCCGACATTACCCACAACCCAATGTCCGGCGAGTGAAAGTGTTGCCCACCGTGGTATGCATCTGCCTGTGCCTGGGTCAGCACAAAGCGGAGCTCCGCATTGACACCCACAGGGATGTGATCCCCAGCCGTGCCCATGTTCAGAAAGCCCCCATCGGAGACCATGATGTGGTCGTTGACGTACAGTTGCGTATCAACATCCCGGTCAAAATAGAGGGTGCCTTCAACCATAATTTCGCCCAGCACCGCCTGTGATCGTACATCGTAGATCACATTGTGTCCTTTGGCGACGGTGACAGATTCACCTGCCTGTGGGACACGTCCCGTACTCCATACCTGTGGATCAGACCAGCGCCCCGATCCCGTGGATTGAACAACGTTGGCCTGCAAAGTCCCCGATGCCAGCAAAATCCCCAACGCCGACAAAGTCAACACAAGCGCACCGACAATTCCCAAAGAATACCGACGCGCATATTTGATCGGCATCCAAGCCGCGCGAAATTGAAACATATTCCCCCCTACTGTGTTTGCATAAAGACGACGACAGACGACAGACGACGGACGACGGACGACAGACGACGGAAGCGACTACGTTTACTACCTGCTACCTGCTACCTGCTACCTGCTACCAACCACACCATAAACCTTTACTTACCCAAAAGAGAACAATTAAACAACGGAGAATACATCAAAACCCACGCCATACCTACGAACTTTATGCAATCTGTGCTACACAAACGTATCGATTTCACCACGGAATCAGCAAAGAAAGTCGTGACAGAACCATGACAATACGCACGTATCATTCACAATGCTTTCAACTAGACTTTGCCTAGCAATGGCCGTAGAAGAGTTGAAATTCACATAGCTTCTATCCTGAAATTCACAGCAGCCCGGCGAATCATGCCAATGTAGAGCAGACGTCATGCTGCGCACTGTAATTTCAGGATAGAGTAATAATTTGATAAGGAACAGCATGGTGGCGAAACACATCCAAGAACTTATAGCGAAGTTCCATACACGTAAAGCAACTGTTGCCGTGATTGGCTTGGGGTATGTCGGGCTACCATTGGCCGTTTCTTTTGCACAGGCAGGTCATCGTGTCGTCGGCATTGATGTAGACGGCCGCAAAGTAGATGCCATCAACCGGGGCGAATCCTATATCGAAGATATAGCAGATTCACTCCTACAGTCTCTCGTGGCGACGGAGGACGCACAGGCGCTCTTTCACAAAGGCGTGGCGGAACATACGCCTGTCTCCTCCAGCCACGAAAATAATCTGGGGGGCGCAGGCACACTCTGCGCGACGACAGATTTCTCTGTACTCACCCAATGTGATGCCGTTTCCATCTGCGTCCCCACGCCGTTGCGTAAGACCGGCGACCCGGACATCTCTTACATCGTCAGTGCGGCAAGCGAAATTTCTCGCTATCTCCACCCTGGCATGCTCATCGTATTAGAGAGCACAACCTACCCCGGCACCACCACCGAAGTCGTGTTGCCGGTGCTTCAAAAGCGCGTGGAGTTTGATGGAGAGGGTTTGCATCCTTCGCACACAGCACCTGCAACAGATGAGCAACTTGCAGTCGGCGAGGATTTTTTCTTGGCGTTCTCACCTGAGCGCGTCGATCCCGGTCGAAAAGATTGGACCACAACCAACACGCCAAAGGTGATGGGTGGGGTGACGCCTGCCTGTCTACAGTTGGGCATAGCCCTTTACGAAACAGCCATCGACACCATTGTGTCTGTTTCGTCCACCGAGGCCGCCGAGATGGTGAAGTTGCTCGAAAACACCTTCCGCGCCGTCAACATCGGATTGGTCAACGAAGTGCTGCTCATGTGCGACAAGCTGGGGTTGGATGCGTGGGAGGTGATCGAAGCGGCGGCCACCAAGCCCTTTGGCTTTATGAAATTCACACCGGGCCCCGGTTTGGGCGGGCACTGTATCCCGATTGATCCGCACTACCTCGCCTGGAAGCTGCGCACCCTCAACTACAATGCGCGCTTCATCGATCTGGCCAGTGAGATCAACACATCGATGCCGCGCTACTGGGTGCAACGTGTACAAGATGAACTGAACCGAGCAGGCAAGGCTGTCAACGGCAGTGGGGTGTTGGTGCTGGGCGTGGCCTACAAAAAAGACGTGGGGGATCTACGCGAATCGCCAGCATTGGACATTCTGCACCTGCTTGCCGAAAAAGGGGCGCAGATTTCATACCACGATCCATATGTACCGGCCTTCCGCGCCGACGGGCTGGAGATGGTCTGTGTGCCGAAGCTTGAGGAGGCGGTTCGCCATGCAGATTGTGTGATGATCGTCACCGATCACTCAGACTATGATTGGCCGGAGATCGCCCAAAGCGCAAAACTGATTGTCGACACCCGGCATGCCGTAGCAACAAATCAGCTACCACAGTTGCCGGCAACCGAAAACGGTTCTTTGCCGGTAATGGTTCGCAACAACGGTTAAGGATAGATTTTACTATGGCAACTTACCTCGTTACCGGTGTCGCCGGTTTTGTCGGTTCACATGTCACCCAATCGCTCCTGGCAGACGGTCATCACGTCATTGGGATAGACAACCTCAATGATGCGTACGACGTGCGCTTAAAGGATTGGCGTCTATCGCAGTTCGCCAACCACGAAGCGTTTGACTTTCACCACATTGACATAGGTGACCGACTGGCACTGGATGTTGTCTTCAATGAGGCGGCCAAAGCAGACAGACTGCCTGAAGGCATCATCAACCTGGCCGCCCGCGCCGGTGTGCCGCAGTCGGTGGCCAATCCGTGGATCTACTTTGCCACCAACACCACGGGCACACTCAACCTATTGGATCTCTGTAAAGAGTATGGCGTTTCCAAATTCGTGTTGGCCTCCACTTCAAGCCTGTACGGCAAAGGCAACCCAATGCCCTACAGCGAAGAAGCCAACACAGACCTGGCACTTTCACCTTATTCTGCGTCCAAAAAGGCCGCCGAAACGCTTTGCTACACCTATCACCACCTGTACAACATCGACGTGACCATCTTCCGCTACTTCACCGTCTTTGGCCCGGCAGGGCGACCGGAGATGAGTCTCTTCCGCTTTGTACAGTGGATCAACGAAGGCAGGCCGCTCCTCGTCTACGGCGATGGACAGCAATCACGCGACTTTACCTACATCGACGACATCGCCCGTGGCACGATTGCCGGTTTGAAGCGGGTGGGCTACGAAATCGTGAACCTGGGATCCGACAAACCCATCGTCTTGATGGACGCCATCCACATGATCGAGGAACTCACCGGCAAACAGGCGAAGATCCAACACGCCGAGACCCAGTCTACCGACGTGAGAGCATCCTGGGCCAACATCGAAAAGGCAAACCGGCTTTTGGGATGGCAACCACAGATGCCCTTTATCGAAGGTGTTGAGCGGCTCGTTGATTGGTACGCCACCAATCGGTCGTGGGCGAGTCAACTGGTAACAGTTTAGCCTCTTGCAGCAGGCCAACAGTAGCATTCAGTTGCACAGCACATATCCCCCCCAATGGGACGTTCTATGGGCAGGCACGGTTAAGAGATGAATCGCGACAGCATTATATCCATCGTTGCAATGATGGTAATCGTAACCGGCATCGCGGCGATTATCTTCCTTACCCTCAACCCGCCCCAAACGACGGCATTGCCGCCGGCTTCCGGTGTACAAGAGATCCCGTCATCGGCGATCAACATTGCGCTGCCCACACAGATTGTTCTGCCCACTATTGTTTTACCCACAGTTGCTCCGGCAATACCAGAATCCGCCCAAAGCCTCACCGCCGACAGTACCCCGGTTCCTACAGAAGCGCAGAACGCCGAAGCAGCCGTGCGCAACGCGCTGGCCACAACAATTGCAGAACGTCAGGCCGGTGGATCAACTGCGGCAGAGCCAACTGTGCTCATGACACCCCAGCCCCTGCCCGACGTGCCCATGCCTGCCGGTGCCACACTCTACGAACTGAGACCCACCTCGCCCGATTTGGTGGGCTGGGCGCGCCAGGACAACGACAACGGCAATGAGTTCGGCGATTTCAATATCTTTGCCGGCACCTATCAAGGACAGAGACACGTCGGCGCCGTACAATTTGATCTCTCGGCAATCCCCATCGGTTCACCCATCGTCCACGCAGACATTACCTTCACCGGGATCAACGACCAGTGGCTTGGTTCTGATGGAAACTGGACGATTTCAGTGCTCGAACCGTGGATGGACAGCAACTGGATCACACGGAGCTTCCACTGGTTGACCCGGGCCGAAAGTGAATCTGCTGCGCTGACGCCCGCTTTGAGCGCCGCAGAATTGGCAGTGGGCAAGGCCAATACGGTACTCATCCCATCGCAGATGATTCCGTTGCTGCAAGATCGCCTCTTTACCGGCAAAGTCTCGTTTCGTGTCACCGGCCCAACCGGCGACGCCGACAACCTGTTCGGCTGGAGCAGCGGCGCACGGGGGCCTGCCCCAATCTTGCGCATTGTGGCCGGAGAAGCACCCAGCGTGCCGCCGCCCACACCAACACCCAACTATGTGATTGTGACCCCGGTGGATGTTGTGGCATTGGCCGCCGAACGCATGACAGCCATCGCACAGGCGCCACAGCAGGTAGCACAGGCCGGCGCCGCGACGCCTACGCACACACCATTGCCGCCCAACTGGGTGACGCCCATCATCGTTGTACCAACGGCCGTCCCTGAAAACCAGGCAACCGCGGTCTGGCTAATTGAAGTGGCCGCGGCACAGGAGATTGTCTACGGCACACCCACGGCGACGCCGCCCAATGTGTGGACAGCAACCCCCACACCCACCGCCACGGCAACACCGTTGTTTATTCCTCAAAATGAATGGACGCCGACGCCTACGATGACGCCGACACCCGGCGCCATCCCAGATTTCCTGCGCGGCAAGATCTTCTTCTATTCCAGTCGCACCGGCTCCAGTCGCCTGATGTTTATGAACCCGGACGGCAGCGATGTCTCACTCTGGCAGGGGGACGATTGGGTCTACCGCACCGCGAAAGAACGTGAAATTCAGTCTCCCGACGGCTCACGTTGGGTGGCGGTTCAACGTGAGCAAGTCACCATCGATCAGATATTTGTCCTGAGCAGCGACGGCAGGCAGCAGCTCACCCACTTCAACGACGTGAGCTATGATCCTGTGTGGTCGCCGGTAGAAGACAGAATCCTCTTCGTCTCGCCGCAGTCGGGCAACGACGAGATTTACAGCGTCTGGTTCAACGGCGACGATCTCAAACAATTGACGAACAACGAATGGCAGTGGGACAAACACCCAAGTTGGTCGCCGGACGGCCGCGAGATTGTCTTCTTCTCGAACCGCACAGGCCAGAGTAAGCTATACATTATGTCTGCCGACGGATCGAATGTGCGCCAGGTAAGCTTTGGCGAAGGCGAAGACCTATATCCAGTCTGGATCAAGTGATATGGAATTAAACGAGTATTTACGCATTCTACAAAAACGTATCTGGCTGATCCTGGCCCTGGTGGTGCTAGCTGTGCTGGCTGCGCTCTTGTATCTGCGCCAGCAGACGCCGCTCTACCGTACCACGGCGACATTGGCTTTGAACCCAAGTGTGCCCAGCGCGCTGCTGCCGGGGGCTGTGCCACAAAGTGGTGACGCCCTGGTAAGTAGCTACGTGGAATTTATGGGCACGCAAGCATTTGCGAATCTGGTGGTTGCCCAGATGAACGGTACTGTGACTCCGCAGACAGTAGTGGCTTCAATATCGCCGCGCCCGGTGCGCGGCACACCATTCTTTCGTGTGACGGCGACGCACCCTGATCCGGTGGTGGCGCAAACGATGGCGAACACAGCAGCCGCACTGCTGGCAACCAGCCGCCAGAACCAAGATGAAGCGGAAGCGCAGCGTGCACTTGAGCGCCAACGGCTCACCGAAATGCAGGCACTGCTTGAAGAAGAACTTGAAAGCACCGATGGCCGCGTTTCAGAAATCGAAAGCCAGATTCTGACCCTGCAACAGGGGTTGCGTACACAAGACACAGATCGCCAGATTGCCGATCTACGGTCGGAACAGTTTAGCCTGCGCTCAGCCCGTGTTGAGATCCTTACCCGGCTCTCAGACATTCAAACGGCGCTCAGTCGACTCTCTCCTCAAGCGGCGGGCAACAATCAAACCGCGCCGGCCGAATTTATTGATGTTGCCCCGGTGCCCATGACACCCCTCCCCCAGAACACATTGCGCATCCTGGTGGCGGCGATTGTGGGCGCGTTGGCACTGGGCGTAACGCTGGCGTGGTTGTGGGATTATCTGGATCAGTCGATGAAGACACCCGAATCGGTGATTGAGGCATACAAGATGCCGATTCAGGCAGCCATCGGCGTCATCAATGACGGTTCAGCCAAAGAAGGCGCGCCCCTTGTCGTCTTCGACCAGCCCCATACGCCGACGGCGGAGGCATTTCGCTCGTTGCGCACAAGTATTCAAATCGCCGATACGAAGAGGCCGATTCGCTCCCTGCTCGTGTCAAGTGCCTCCCCGGGCGAAGGCAAAACCTTTGTCTCGTCTAATTTGGCGGCGAGTTTTGCGCTGGCAGGCCGTCATGTGATTCTGGTGGACGCTGATCTACGCAACCCTCAGATTCACCGTGTTTTCGGCCTGCCCCTTAGCCCTGGGTTTAGCGACCTCATCGTCGACATCCATGCGCCGGCAAGCCAATACCTGCAACAGACAGAGATCCCGACGTTGCAGATCCTCACCTGCGGCACTCGTCCTAGCAACCCTGCGGAGCTGTTAAGTTCGCTGCGCACAGGCGAGATCCTCAATCAACTGGTGCAACAGTCGCACCTGGTTATTTTTGACACTGCGCCTGTTGCCACCGTCACCGATGCGCAACTCCTGGCGGTGAGTGTGGACGCGGCGATTCAGGTGGTGCGAGCAGGCAAAACCCGTGCGGATCTCATGCGACGAGCAAAGGAACTGCTGGAACAGACGCAGGTACGCTTGTTGGGGCCTGTGCTCAACGGGGTAGAGTTGGTGAATTTAGGCTACTACTCGTACTCGTACCCTGTACGCAACCCAGATGGATCTGCGGTGAAAGACGCCAAAAAGGTGAAGACTCACAGAGCAACGCAGTACACGAATGGCAGCCACAAGCAGACCGACCAAACGCAAATCGACCCTGTCAAAGCGAAGGGCTGATCACGATGGTCAACAGGCGTGTGACGCGTACGGCGCAATCGGTTCAAGTGGATGGTGGCCTTTCGATGGACGACGATGTCGTCCTGAAAAAAACGCAGCACATCCGCCTGATCCACACGCTGAACCTGACCGTCTTGGCGGTGACGTCGATCTTCGTGCTCTTTCCGATGCAATTCCCGCCGGCAGCGGTTGTGATCGGCCTGGCGCTGCTGCTGGTGCCGGTGATTTTGCGCAAACTGTTGCTGGGCCGATTTACCGCAGCCAGTGCAGCCAACTGGCCGGTGGCCTTCATCCTCTTTGTGATGACGCCCGTCTCGGTTTGGGTCTCCCCTGTGCCGGAGACGACGTGGCCCTTTCTCGTGCGCTTGTTGTGGGGCGGTGCGCTCTTCTTTGCCGTGGTCAACTGGCCGCGGGGCGAGCGAGAGCTGGAAGACGGCGGCGCGTTGCCAAGACATTTGCAGCAACTCACAGTTGTCTATGTGGGGTTGGGTGTGGTGGTGACGGCGATTGATTCGTTTATCCTCTACCTGCCGTATCGCATTCCCGGCGTTGCCGACCTGAATGGCAATCGGCTTGGGTGGTTTGGTTCTCGATTAGCCGAGGCTGTGGTTCACCAGCTAAACGAGAACCAACTGGCGGGTGTGGCAATTCTTTACATTCCCCTACTGCTCACAATGTTGTTTGCGCCGGCTGTACGTAATACAACTGCACGCAACACAAGAGGAGCATTTGAACCCGTTGCACCGCCGCCGGTGGAGTGGTTCCGGGCATTTTGTGGGGTGTCGCTTATCTACTTTTTGTCTGTTTTGCTGCTCAGTGGGTCACGCGGTGGGCAGATTGCCACGATTTTGGCTTTGGGTATTGTGCCTTTACTGCTCAGCCGCCGCACACGGATTCTGGCGGTGATCATCGGCGTCATCGGCGTGGGGGTGATCTTGTGGATTGGGCCGTTGCGGCTGGTGAACTCGGTGGCCGTCCTTGGGCGGGATGCAGCACCCGCCACCACGGTGGTAGAGGCAGTTCTGACTGATCGCAACCTGCAAGGCCGTTTTATGATCTGGGAACGGGCCGTCCACGCCATCGCAGACAACCCGTTGACAGGGGTCGGATTGGGCGCTTTTGGCTATGTTGCCGAACAGCCTTACCCGAAGTTGGCGAACTTTCAACCGGATCCAGACATTGGGTACGCGCACAATATTTGGTTGCAAGCGGGGGTGGATTTAGGCGTTCCTGGGCTCTTGGCATTGGTGGTACTTACATTGATCATCGTAAAAAATTTCTGGCGACAGTTAATTCAAAGCGGACATCATAGCCAATATCGTTATTTTTATGTGGCAAGCTTAAGTTCCCTTTCTGCATTCTTAATCTGGGGAACACTTGACGCAGTATCGATTGGCAGTTTGGACTATTTGCCGCTCTGGTATCTATACGGGCTGAGTGTGACGAGCAAGTAAGTGCAAAGTCGAGCAAAAATCGTCGACTGCACTGCGCAGACAAACATTTGAGGAGAGTATACGAATGAGCACCGATCGTGGTGGCGGCAATACAGATACATCCAGTAGACCACTCGTTAGTGTCATCATGCCTACGTACAATCGCGGTCATTTGATTCAGCCGGCGGTGAAGAGTGTACTCGGTCAAACATTTACCAATTTTGAACTTGTCATCGTCGACGATGCTTCTTCAGATGACACAGCCGAGGTTGTTGCGTCGTTTCAAGACGATAGAATTCACTATGTAAAAAACACGATCAACCAGGGTGCAGCCGGTTCGCGTAACAGTGGGTTCAGAGCCGCAAGTAGCAAATATATTACGTATCTAGATTCAGATGACGAGTATCTGCCCACAAAACTAGAGAAACAGGTACAGAAGCTTGAGTCTTTAGAAGGCAGCCAGTTGGATTGCGTATTGTGCGGTTACAAGCAAACGAATCGAACCAAAGAAGTCATCATCCCTTCGCAGCGGGATACAACATACGAAAACGTGTTGTGGTTCCGCGAAATTGTCAACACAGCGCAGTTGATGGCGCGCCGAGAATGCATAGAGGCTGTTGGCGGATGGGACAGTTCACTCAAAACCTATGACGATTGGGAATTAATTCTCAGACTACTAAAAGAGTATCGATTCGGCGTTGTGCCAGAAGCGCTCTACATTTATCACCATCATGGTGGCTCTAGAGTACACAGTGCCCTCAATAGAATTGCGGCGCTAAACACAATCATTCACAAGTATGATTCGCTCCTTCAACAACGCGCCAAGCTACGTTCATATTACCACGCCAAGATTGCACGAGAGTATCGGTTGATCAAGGACGCGGCGCAAGAGAGACATCACCTTGCGAAGGCATCTTTTGCTCAGCCCTGGAACATCAACAGATGGGTCCACTACTTGTCTACCTTTGGCGGTGCACGTCTATCGTCTAAAGTTTTCGAAATGTACGTCACCGTCAAACAAAAGCGGTGATTGAAGGTAGAGCGATTCCTTGACCTGATAAATCGAGTCGGAATCAGACTTACTATTCACTGCCCAAGACACCTTGAGTGATAAGGATATTTGCATGGATTCAAAAGCATTGCTGTCTGATGTAAATAAAAGAACGCCCAACACCCACTCCAGACTAAATCGGAAGATTCGCCAATCTGGCTGGCGCTGGATCTCACAGAACTATGCCGAACACAAGTATGCAATTCGATTTTTTTTGCATGCGCTCAATGAGAACCGCAAATACAGTGCACTGGCCATTCTGTGCAACCTGCTTGCTGCCCTATTCGATGGTAGTACATTTGCCATTATGGCAATCGCGATTGACAGTCTTTTTCAGTCAGGCAACATCGGTGCCGAGTCAACCGGCCAAATTGCGTTCGTTGTCGACTACCTCAACAACAACTTTTCACCAGCAACCATCTTTTTGATTCTTGTTGGCTTAATTATCGTTACGCAGTTGTTGTCTGCCGGTTTGTCATTCGGGGGGAACTCGGCGGTTGCATACTTGCAAGCCAATCTCGAAACTTCTATTTCGCGTCGCCTATTCGATCAGTTCCTCAGCATCAGCTACGCACAGATTAGTAAATACAAAACTGGTGATTTAATCAGCTACATTTCTCAAGTAAATCAGTTCGGTCTATTTATTCTTCATACGAACACCTTCATAACGACACTCTTCACAATTATCGTCTATGTTGGGCTGCTTCTATGGTTCTCATGGTCAATGACACTTGTTGCGGCATTGGTCCTCGGTTTGGTCTCGATATCGGTCAGAAAGATTATTTTGAAGGTAAGATCAATATCTAGAACGGAGCTGAATGAGAGCGTCCGAGTCAATGAGCACATTAATGAATATATTAGCGGCATGCGCTTGGTGCGTACATTTGCACAAGAAAATGTCGCCCTTCAGAAAGTCGAAGATCATTTGCAGAAAAGCCGAACGGCAAAACGACAGGGTCTGGTTTGGAGCAGTCTAGTATCCCCAGTATTTCAATCTGTATTGGTGATTGGAATCGCCTGCTTCCTACTGGCCAGTTATTTCGCCGTCAACGTATTTGGGGCACAACCGCTTGCACAAACAGCTGTGTTCCTACTGATTCTCTATCGCCTGATGCCGCGGATCGGAACCGTCAACACAAGTATGGCGCGTCAGATGCAATATCTGCCTGCACTTGAAAGAATAGCGGCCATGTTACGCTCCGACGACAAGGAATATCTGAACCAGGGCAAACTGCCGTTCACCCAACTTCAACAGAAGATTGAATTTAAAGATGTATCATTGAGTTACGAAGGTGGCGAACGGAGTGCGCTAGATGAGTTCAATGCAATTATCCCGCGTGGCAGCATGGTTGCTCTGGTCGGTGAATCCGGAGCCGGCAAATCATCGATTATGAATTTACTTCTACGACTGTATGAGCCTTCCAGTGGGCAAATTATGGTCGATGGTGTCGACCTATCGAACCTAAAGCGAAGTGATTGGCTCAATCATATCGGCATTGTTGACCAGGATCCCTTTCTTTTGAATGCTACCATTCGCGAAAACATCGCTTTCGGCAAGCCAGATGCAGATGAAGACGCCATTATTCGTGCGGCGCAGGCAGCCAATGCACATGAGTTCATTATGGACCTGAATCACGGATACGACACAAAGGTCGGAGATCGTGGCATTCGACTTTCAGGTGGGCAGCGTCAGCGCATCTCTATTGCACGGGCAATCCTCCGCGATCCGGAGCTGCTTCTATTCGATGAAGCAACAAGTGATCTAGACAGCCAGTCAGAGATGCTAATTCAAGCAGCAATACACGAATTGAGGCAGGAGCACACGTTGCTGGTGATTGCGCACAGGCTCTCAACAGTTTCTATGGCCGACTCAATTTTAGTGTTGAGTCAGGGAAAATTGGTGGAACAGGGGACACATGCTGAATTGCTGGAAACCAGTGGAACCTACGCACGATTCTGGCAGATTCAATCTACGGCCAGTTAGCCGAACCCTCCGTTGCCAACGTGCATTCTTGCTGTAGCAGCTCGTCATTGACACGGTACTGCTTGCGATTTCCATCGTACTCACCCTTGATTCCTTCATTATCAATACAACCCAGACAGAGAGGTTATAGATGAGTTTTGGGGCTTTTGTCATGACATTCAACCGTCCGGCAATTTTGCAGAATACGCTTAGTTTCATACTCAGTCAGTCAACCCCGCCCAGTAAGATCTTGGTCGTTGACAACGGGAGCGATAAGGAGACACAAGAGGTTGTAAACAGCTTTTCAGCGCACAACGTTGTCTATCATGATATGGGCGACAACGTTGGACCAGCAGGGGCGACCGCGTATGCCCTGGCAAGGTTAGTTGATGAAGGTTACGAATGGATCTACTGGGTTGATGACGATGATCCGCCATTGACCAGCACAACCCTGGAAAGGTTGTTGGATCTGGTTTCATCTGAGAAAGACGAAAAAATTGGTGGCACCGGTGCTGTAGGCTCTCGATTTGATTGGAGCATCGGTGAAATGAAGCGCATTCCGAGCAATGCACTGCACGGCACGCTTGACGTCGACATTATCGGTGGCAACCAACAACTCATCCTGTCCAGCAAGATGATCAAAGAAGTAGGCGTGGCCAACCCCAACCTCTTCTTTGGTCTGTATGAACCCGAGTACTGTTTGCGTATACGCCGATCCGGTTTTCGCTTAATCGTTGATGGAGAATTCATGCTACAGCATCGGACAGTAGCAGGACGAGAGAATTCAACCCCCAAACGTTCACTCATTCCGCCCTACAACTTCAACAACATGTGGC
The DNA here is from genome assembly GCA_016124945.1 of bacterium. Classification (GTDB taxonomy): domain Bacteria; phylum Chloroflexota; class Anaerolineae; order Caldilineales; family Caldilineaceae; genus RI-153. Next base: position 22,579 of record WGMT01000079.1, read on the forward strand.
AACGTTACTATCGAACCCGAAATTACATTCACATGATGCGACGGACATTCCATCGACCTGATTTAGCGCGCAGAGAAGCGTTGAAAGCTATGGCACGAACAGTCACAGCATGGGGCAAAGGACCGCGCTATGGCCTTGAATTTGGTCAACTACAGTTGCAGGGAGTTGTCGATGGATATCAAGATCGGATGGGGCGCACTATATCGCCTAGACCAAAGTACCAATTCAAAAATTAGGTACGAGAGCCGAGTTATCCAACTCGAAGATAGAAGACTGCCAGTACAAGTGTACGGAACAAGTGTACGGGGCGATCTGCGAATAAAAAGATGGAAAAGGCGTAGCCGATGCGTCGTATAGATAACTCCAGGGGAAATCTGCATGAAGACGTTACTACTATCTGATTCCTACCCACCGATGGTAGGCGGTGTTGAGACAATGATGCAACGTATTGCAGAGCGTTTCACTGCGAGTGAGATTACGGTTGTGACATCGTCAGCAAAAAACAGCACTGCATTTGATGCAGCATGCCCTTACCGTATTGTCCGCGTTGAGCATTCTAAGCCTCAAAACGCCAATATATTTCAGCAATTGATTCATCGTGTATTGTCACCTACCCTGTTAAAAACATGGCACTACTTTAAGCCTGTACACGCGCTCTTACAGCAGGAAAAATTCGATATTATCCAGTGTGGAACGTTAAGAATGGCTTTCGTAGCATGCTTGATTAAGATGACCACGGGTGTCCCTTACACGATTTATATTCATGGCGATGAAATCCTAATGGGTGAGCACTGGAGAACAAAAATCGGAGACAGGCTGCTCCGCAATCCAGTCCTGAACAACAGCGACGCCATTTTTGCCATTAGTGAATTCACAAAGCAACTCATGCTGCAATGGCCAATAGAAAAAGATCGAGTAATCCGTATTCCTGCCGGGGCAGATTTGGTAGAGGAGGCCACTGTTCAGCCGGAAGCATTCCAACTCGCCCGGACATTAGGCATAGAAAACAAATCTATTCTTCTGAGTGTCTCCCGGTTAGTCCAACACAAAGGGCATGAACAAGTCGTTCGAGCATTGCCCCAAGTCATCAAAAGGGTTCCAAATCTTGTTTACCTGATTGTTGGAAGGGGGCCCTCAGAGGGGTCGCTTAAAAGACTCGTGCAGGAACTGCAACTAGAGCAACATGTTCAGTTTCTTGGGTATGTGCCGACAAACGAACTTCCACTCTATTATCAACTTTGTAATAGTTTTATCCAGACAAGCCTCGATCTATCGCACCAAAGGCGAATCGAAGGATTTGGTCTCGTTTTCCTTGAAGCCAATGCATGGGCCAAACCCGTTATTGGTGGGCGTTCAGGAGGAATTCCAGATGCAATTGTCGATGGTGTCACAGGCTTGCTTGTCGACCCAACAAATGTTGATGAGATAGCACAGGCCATTATTACGTTACTAACCGATCCGAACTATGCCCAAGATTTAGGTCGAAACGGCAAGAAACGAGTGGAAATGGAAATGAATTGGGATCAGACAAACAAGAAGGTGCGTCAGGTACTAGAAACCATTGTCCATCAACGGCAAGACGCCAAGGTCCTGGCTTGACGCAGTGCAATTGAACAGAAATCACAGTATCGGATTAGTTAGAAAACCAACAGGAGTTGCTCAATGGCCGATGCTCTCTACGTCGTGATCGCTACGGCCGGACAGTCCACACGGCTTGCTCGGACACTGGAATCACTGGCTGCTTGTGACAAGCCAGCCATCTATAGGTCTACTATTGTTGTAGAAAATGGGCCGAAACTCGGGGCTGAAGCCATTGTTCGTCTTCATGAAAAGACGCTCAGTGCCCGCTATTTACACAGTGCCCAAGCCAACAAGAGCAACGCCCTCAACCTTGCGCTGGAAACACTAGAGAGTGGGCTTGTCTTTTTTACAGACGATGACGTTCGGATTGAGGCCGGAACCCTCGCCGACTACGCCAAGGCAGCGGAAGGCCTTCGTCGTGGACAGTTCTACGGCGGGCCAACCCGCGTCGATTATGAACAGACACCACCAGAATGGTTGATCCCCTTGTTCCCACCCTCAGCCAGAGGGCTTGATGCAGCACGGCTGTCAAACACGGAAAAACTCTGGTTCTTGGGTTTCAACTGGGCTGCTTTTGTCGAAGACTTAAAAATGGTCAACGGCTTTGATTCTATGTTGGGTCCTGGATCACCCATCAATGTAACCGTCGATGATGAAACTGAAATGCAGCGCCGACTCATCGCGGCAGGTGTTCAGCCTCGTGCTGTATTCGGATCGGTTGTCTGGCACTATGTGCCAAAAGAACGTAGCACACTAAAATGGATGCTGCAGAGAGCCTATCGACATGGGTTGGCAAGTGGGGTTCGGGGTACTGAAAAGCAAAACAGTACACTCTTTCGCCTCATAGTGATACGTGGCTTTGTAAAGCAGTTTTTCTTACTGGCTGTAAACGGCTTGTTCCTGAAGAAATTCGAAACAGCCGATGCACTTGTCGGTATTTGGTTCAGAACAGGACAAATTCGTAGCTCACTTCGACCAAGCCATCCAGTTCCGACAAACGCTTCGCTACAGCACAGTGAGTAGACCGAATGCTTGCGCAAGCGTGGGTTGAGCAAATTGTGAAGGGATTCATTTCATGGCCCTAAGTTCACCGACATTTAGTGTCGTTATACCAACATACAATCGAGCCCAGTTATTGCTGCGCGCGGTTCACAGTGTCCTCAATCAGACGTTTCAGGATTTTGAAATCGTTATTGCGGACGATGCCTCCACCGACGGCATTGATGCAACAGAACTATCACAATTAGACAGCCGGATCGTCTATGTTCGTCGCCAGGAGAACGGCGGGAACGCAGCAGCGCGCAATACCGGCGTCACCGCGGCGAAGGGTAGATACATCGCGTTCCTCGATGACGACGACGAGTACATGCCGCACTTTCTTGAAGAAAGCGCCCGCGTCCTTCAGTCTCAACCCGATTCTGTAGGCTTTAGCTGGAGTGGCATTCAAAAGGTAAAAGAAGAGAACGAGAAAGAAGTTGTTGTTGAAGAACGCATCTGGATGCCGACTTATCGCAATCGAGAAGATGCCTACGTATCGTTTCTTCGCTCACGCCGCGTCGGCACAGATTGTGGCCTTGTGGTCAAGCGCAGTTGTTTCGACGTGGTGGGTCTGTTTGATGAGTCGCTGCGCAAAGCGGTGGATACAGACATGCTGATTCGCCTGGTGCGCAATTATGATTTTGTCGTGGTCCCCAGCATTCAGGTCAAAATCCACGATCATGCCGGCCCCCGTGTCAGGAAGAACGCCGCAGCCGGCGCAGACGCCTATGCCCGGATTATCGCCAAGCATTTAGAAACGATTCAACAGCACCCTAGCCTGTGGGCTGCGCTTCACTACAAAACCGGATGGTTGTTCTACCATGCCAAGAATCGCGCCCAAGGGCGAGCGTATCTGCTAAAGGCCCTATCGCGCAGACCATTTTTCTTCAAAGCATGGTCTGCGTTGATTCTGTTCGAGACCTTTGGCACGGAGGCACCCCAGGTACATCGGCAGATTTCACAGCAAAAAGAGCAGATGTTTGGTTAGAGAATTTAACGCACGTTCTTCCGTCAGCAGAAGTACTGACGCCGTAGCCAGCTAGGAATGCTATGAAACTGCTACAGATCCTTCAGAAGCCACAACGCCGTGGGGCAGAAGTCTTCGCCTACCAACTTAGCCAGACACTCCGCCGCAAAGGCGTTGAGGTACGCATCGTTTATCTCTATCCACACAACAAACCCGGCGCCCTGCCCATCGGCGCCGACGATGTAGTGCTTACCGAGCCAGATCAGAGCATCTTCGAAGTCATCCCTTCGGTGCAGCCGGCAAAATTCCACAAACTCCTGAAGATCATCGACACCTTCCAGCCTGATGTTGTCCAGGTGAACGGTGGACGCACGGTAAAGTATGGCGCGCTGGCGCACCTCTTTCGCCGAAACCAGCCGTGGACGCTTGTCTACCGCAATATCGGCCACCCGAAAGACTGGGTGCAAGGACCATTCCGTTCTTTGTTCTACCGTCATGTCCTAATGCCCAATGTCGGTGGCATTGTCGGTGTCAGCAAGACGACACTGGGCGTTGCCAACGACTTCTATGGACTTTCGATTCCCGCTCAGTACATTCCCAGAGCGGTCGACCCGACGGTGTTACAGCCAAGCAGAGATGCACAGACAGTACGCGCCCAACTTGGGGCGTGCAGCACAGATCCGGTTGTCCTCTATGTGGGGAGCCTTTCCCACGAGAAACGGCTGGATCGTCTGCTACGCATTACACAGCAAGCACACAAAGCGTGCCCAAACCTCCGCTTGTGGATCGTAGGTGACGGCGGGATGCGGCCAACCCTTGAAGCCACAGTCAAGGCCATGCAGTTGGAAGAATGCGTGCATTTTTGTGGCGTACAAGAAAACGTGGCTGATTTTATCAACGCCGCCGACGTGTTGGCCCTCACCAGCGACACCGAAGGCATTCCCGGCGTTGTCCTTGAGGCTGGATTTTTGGGCAGAGCCGTGATTGCTACCAATGTCGGCGGCGTCCATGAATGTGTAAAACACGGGGAAACCGCGCTACTGATTGAACCGAACCACGAAGACGAATTTGCCACATCGCTTGTGGGTCTGCTCCAGGATCGGGAACGTCGCCAGGCTATGGGAGAAGCAGCACGCCACTGGATCACACAAAATTTCTCAATGGACCAAATCTCGCAGCAATATCTTTCGTTCTACAAACAGTTTATGCACGTACAGCACAATGGCGCCTAAGCGAACCATGCACACTTTCTTAAGTCGTACGCTGGACAAGGCCCTGGCGTATTCGCCCCTCCAATACTATTTTCACCGGCGCGCGGCGCACAGTTTGACGGTGTTGGCCTACCACGGCATTGACGATCCAGAGACGTTCGAGAAGCAATTGCGCCTGTTGCGCACAGTCGCCCATCCCATCACAGTGGACGAGCTGCTCGACGCCCTGGCCGGCCGCAAAGGGCTGCCTGAGCGCGCTGTCCTGCTCACCTTTGACGATGGAGAACGAACCCTTTTTGACGTAGGGATGCCGTTGATGAAATCGTATGGCATTCCCGGTGTTGCCTATGTGGTATCCGGTGTAATGGGGACGCATCACCCTTTTTGGTGGCGCGAAGTAGAAATGCGGATCGAGTTGGGCGCTACTGCGCCGCTTGTCGAGAAGCAAACACCACGACAGGCGGTACGCACCTTGAAGCAGGTGCCGAACTCAGTCCGTTTGGCCGTTTTGGATGAATTGCGTGCGGCGACAGATGCCGAAATGCCGCCGGTTGAGCAGTTGACCCCCAATGAGTTACGCATTTTGCAGAAAGCCGGTATTGCCATTGGCAACCATACCCATTCCCATCCCTGCCTGAACCAGTGCAACCACGACGAAGTGCGCCGTGAAATCACACGTGCACACGATGTTTTGACGGCGGCTCTGGGTGAAGCCCCAACCACCTTCGCTTACCCGAACGGGGATGTCCATGAGCAGGCGGCCGTGGTGCTGGCGGAGATGGGATATCAGTGCGCCTTCCTGTTCGATCACCGGCTAAGCGTCCTGTCACAGGAAAAGCGGTTTCAGATTTCGCGCATCCGCGTCAACTCGACCACCGACCTGGATCGCTACCGCATCCTGACCAGTGGGTTGCATGCGTCAATTCACCACATGTTTGGCCGCCCGTAACCCGTTTAGCATCTGAACTTAAGATATTTTCAAGAGGATAGACAGCGTGGCAATACAAAAAGCATGGCAGCCTGTGCGAAACCTACTGGCTCAGTTTTCACCGCGCAGGCGCCGGTGGGAACGCTTCCTGCGTGAGTTGCCGCTCGATCCTGCCCAATTACAGCGCCCTCTGGCCGCCCCACCGCAAAATGACTTTATCATCTGCGGTTCACCGCGCACGGGGACAACCCTGGTCTGTGCACAACTCTTCCAGCCACCCCAAGTTGTCACTGTCATGGAGCCGTGGGACGGCATGCGGCTTCCACCGGCGGAACTCTTTGCATCGCTCCGCCAGGAGATCACGTCCAACCAATCACTAAGCCGTGGCAAACTTGATCTGACGACGCTTCAGAACGAAGGCAAAGTCAAGTGGACGCAGGAAGAAGCTGCATCTCATTCGCTCACAGTGGCGCCGGATTACATTCTCGGCGTCAAGTGGCCTGCCTATTGGCAGTACCTCGATCTACTGCCCGAGACACGTTTTCTTGTCTGCGTGCGAAACCCAATCGATACGATTCACTCATTCAAAAAGGCGGGGGGCCAGGTCGCCAGAGGGCTGCAATATACCACCCGCTTCAACCAGACACTCAACCAGGATCTGCGTCGTCGAACAGATGACGAACGGCTTCGCCGCATCTACCTGTACGATACCATCAACGAACAGGTGTTGCGCCATCTCGACAGAGCAAACGTCTTCGTGGTGCGCTACGAAGAGTGGTTCACCGATCCCGAACGGATGCTCAGCGAGATTGGTGGCTTTCTGGGTGTCACGCTGCACAGCGGTCTCGCCCGTATCCGCGCGCCCAAGAGCGAAACACTCGATCTGCCGCCAGAGGAAATTGAACTGATCCGGCAACATTGTCGCACAGCCAAAGCGCTTGGGTACGACCTATGAGTTTCTACCCTGAGATTTGTGACCGTCCGCCGCAATCGATCTCAACGTTATGACTGCGGCGCGCTCAAGTCCACAGGTGTATTCGACGGGTAGAAACGAAGGAGTCTGCAATTGAGCAATCCTCTAAAGGTTATTTTTGTCATCAATGGGTTGGGTACGGGTGGCGCTGAACGCTCGCTTGCCGAGATGTTGCCGCGCTTTGTACAAGCCGGCATTCACCCGATTCTGCTCTGCTTCTACCACCGCGCCGAAGGCGTAGAGGACGCGGTGATGGCGCAAGGATACGACGTTCGCTTTTGCGCGGATCATCGTTTGTGGCAACGTGTAGCGACGCTGCGCCGGCTAATCCAGCAAGAAAAACCCAATATCGTGCACACGGCACTCTTCGAAGCCAATCTAGTAGGTCGGCTCGCATGCATTGGCCTCGACGTAAAACTGCTGAACAGTCTGGTCAACACACCGTACACGGCGCGCCGCGCCAACAATATCGCGTCTCAGAAGTTGATGTTGGTTCGCTGGATCGATGCCATCACAGCGCGTTACCTGGGTGCGCATTTTCACGCCATCACCGAAGCCGTGAAATGGGATGCCGTCGAGACGCTGAAGATCCCCGCAGATCGTATCGACGTCGTTGAGCGGGGGCGCAATGTGGAGCGGCTGGGCACCCCCTCACCGGAACGGAGGATGGCAGCCCGGCGAAAACTGGGCTTCGATGAGGGGGATCAAATCCTGGTCAATGTGGCGCGACAGGAATACCAGAAGGGCCAAAGTTACTTGCTGGACGCCCTCTCTCAGTTACAGGAAACACACCCACGCCTGACGTTGTTGATCATCGGCAGAAATGGCGCAGTATCTGATGCGTTACAGGCACAGCACGCCAGGTTGAACCTGGGGGATCGTGTACGTTTCCTAGGGCACCGAGACGATGTTCCTGACATTCTCAGTGCAGCCGATCTCTTTGTCTTTCCGTCCTTATGGGAAGGGCTGGGCGGTGCGCTACTAGAGGCAATGGCGCTCGGCCTGCCGATTGTGGCGTCCGATATCCCGGTTCTTCGAGAGGTTGTAGAGGCGGACGGCAACGCGATGCTGGTCGAGCCAGCCTCTGCTTCGGCTCTGGCTATCGCAATCTCTCGCTTGCTCAACGATCCGCAGCGCGTCCAACAGTTCAGTAGCCGCAGTCAGAGCATTTTCCAGGATCGGTTCCGGCTCGAAACAATCTCTGAGCGCATGGTGGATCTCTATCGAAAGCTGGCAGACGAAACACAATCAGCGCAAGACCCGACCAGCGTGCAACACCTGTCGACCTAAGTCTCTATCCTGAAATTACAGTGCGCAGCAAGACGCCCGCTTGATATTGGCGTGATTCGTTGGGCTGCTGTGAATTTCAGGATAGAATCTAAGCATCTATCCTAAAGGGTACCATGTCATTTAAGATTCTGTTGTTGGTAAAAAGCTTGGGGCTGGGTGGCGCAGAAAGGCTGCTTGTCGATTCGCTTCTCTACCTGGATCGGCAGCAGTTTGAGTATCACCTTGCCTACATGCTTCCCTGGAAAAATCTATTGGTACCCCACTTTGTGGATGCAGACATCCCGGTTCACAGTCTCGGTACACGTAACCGCGCCACGCCCAATGAGGCGATTTGGACATCTTCGAGACCCAGCAGATTGACCTTACCCCTCTCGATTGCAGCGTTATACCAGTTGCACCAACGCCAACGCTTTGATCTCATTCACGCCGATCTCCCAATTTCCGGGCTTGCTGCGCGTATGATTAGGCAGATGACAGGTGTCCCCGTCCTCTACACCGAGCACAACCTGCAAGCCCGCTACCATCCACTCACGGCGTGGAGTAACCGCGTCACCTATGGCTGGAATGATCATGTCTTTGCCGTTTCCGAAGAAGTGGCCGCTTCCATCCGCCAGGCTGGTATGGACCGCAACACCACCGTGGAGACGCTGCTCAACGGCATCCCCGTTGAGCAGGTCAACGCCGAAGCGGTGGATCTGGATGCGCTACGCCAGGAGCTACAGATCCCCAAAGAGCACACCATCGTCGGCACGGTGGCCGTCTTTCGCAAACAGAAACGCCTGTTGGATTGGGTGGCGGTGGCGGCAAAAATCGCGTCCACGCGCCAAGACGTCACCTTCCTGCTCGCCGGTGACGGCCCCGAGATGGCCTCTGTGCGCAAACAGGTAGACGATCTTGGCCTGCGCGAGCGTATTCGCCTGCCCGGCTTCCGCGCCGATGGCCGTCGCTTAATCGGCCTGATGGACATCTATTTGATGACATCGGAGTTTGAAGGCTTGCCGATTGCCCTGCTCGAAGCCATGGCGCTGGCCAAGCCGGTGGTGGCGACAGATGTAGGCGGTATCCCCGAAGCGGTGACCCATGCAGAAGAAGCCTACCTGACCAAGGTGGGGCAACTGGACGAACTGGCCCGTTGGGTGCACCACTTGCTTGACGATCCACAGCAACGAACTGTCATGGGCCAGGCGGGGCGCAAGCGGGTGGACGCGGCCTTTCACCTCAAATACCGAGTCCAGACCATTGAAGCGCGCTATGCCAAGATCCTGGCGGGTGCGGCCAAGGAGATTTCAGAATTGGATTGATCAGCGAAAGCACACAAAGTACAGAGAAGAATAGAACGCGGACTGAGCGGATTGGGCGGATTTGAGCCGATTTTCAACAGTGTTATCCGCTTTGATCTGCTCAATCCGCTCAATCCGCGTTCTATCTCCGGCAGATTTGAAATGCCTGTATGGACAAAGGATAGTCTCAGTGACCACAGAAACGAAGAACGCTCTCCCTACCACCCCGTACGCAATACGCGCTTACGACACAAGCGCCATCCCGGCTGTGCTGGAACTGACGCGTACCACGCTGGGCGACAGTGGCGCTGTGCGCAAGACGGAAGCGTTCTGGCATTGGAAGCACGAACAGAATCCCTTTGGATCGTCGTCCGGTCTCTATGCATGGGATGAAGCGGCGGCGCAGATGGCCGGCCTACGTGTGCTCATGCGCTGGCGCTTTGCCGATGACGCAGGCAACCAATTCCGTGGCGCACGCGCCGTAGACACAGCCACCCACCCCAACTACCAACGGCAGGGCATCTTCTCTGCGCTCACCAAACGTGCCGTCCAGGATCTAACAAAAGACGGCACAGACCTGATCTTCAACACACCGAACACTAAGAGCATGCCCGGCTACCTGAAAATGGGGTGGCAATCGGTGGCAAAATGGCCACTCTACATCCGTCCGCTACGCCCAATTCGCATGGCGGCGCGGCGATTCGGGCTTGCCTCTACACCACAAGAAGTGACCTTCGCCGACTTCTTTCGTCCGGCTGTGATGCCCTGGTCCGTCTTTGCAGAGCGTTACGGGGCTCAAGCCGCTACGCTGATCGACCAGTGGGAAGCACAACGTCGTCACGTCGGGCTGCGGACGGTTAGAGACTGGGGCTATCTACAGTGGCGCTATGGGGAACACCCACACATTCAGTACGGCGTCTATGCACTGGGTCACCCAGAACAACCGTCACAACTGGCGGGCTTTGCCATTCTGCGGCCCAACATCCGCAGCAAATGGCAGGAGGTGGTATTGGCCGAGATCTTCTTAGGCAAGCTGGGTTCAAAAGAAACAGGTGGTTTCCTACGTTTGCTCGCAAAGGAGATGAAGAGCGACTACCTCATCGCACACTTCGGCCCAAAAACCATCGAACATGCACTGTTGCGGGCTGCGGGCTACCTGGCAGCGCCTCGCCAGGGTATTTCGTTTACCGTGAGGCCGCTACAAGAAAACACAGCAGATTTCACACAGCCGTCCACCTGGGATCTAAGCTTAGGCGATTTGGAAATCTTTTAATATGAGTACAACCCGCCGTTTGTTACCTGAGAACGCCGCCTTGCGCTGGAACCTGGAACGCAGTTACCTGCCGCTGGCCGTATCGGGCAGCCTTTTTTTGTTGTTCCTACTCTTTCTGCTTTTGCCGTCAAGCGAATGGCTGTTCATGTTGCCCTACCTGTCGGTCATCTTCTTGTTGGCCACACTGTTACATCGTGTCGGCGTTCTGCCGACCGATCCAAAATTTCCGGCGGCGCTGTTTGCGTTGGTGATCATTGCAAAACTTGTGGGCAGCCTCGTGCGTTATTGGACGGTGGTCGATCTGTATGGAGGGGCGGCAGATGCCACGGCCTACTATGAACAGGGTGCGTACATCGCAGGCTACTTTCAATCGTTTGATTTCTCGGTGCTTGAGAGTTACCGCTTCCGTGGTGCAGGCACCACATGGATGGTACACCTGACAGGACTTGTATATACATTTTTCCCGGTCAGTTTTCCGGGGAGCTTTTTCTTCTTCGCTGCGTTGGCGTTTGCCGGTTGCACCTTCTTTTATATGGCGCACCGCGTGCTCTTTCCCGATTCTTCGCGCTTTTGGTATTTGCTCCTGATCTTCCTCTCGCCCTCCATGCTGTTCTGGCCCTCCAGTTTGGGGAAAGATTCATGGGTCGTTTTTTGTACAGGCATTGTCGCCTGGGGGTGGGTGCAGTATGTGAAGCGTAATAGTCTACCTGGGCTGATGATTGTGGTGCTTGGCGTGGGATTGGTGGCACCGATTCGCCCTCACATTGCCGCTTTCCTTGCCCTGGCGTTAGGCGCTGCCTTTTTGATACGTATCGGGGGCGGTAGGCAGTCTCCTCTAGTGGTGGCGATTGGCGGGGTGCTCATCGTTGTGCTGGCGGTGGTGATGCTACAGTTTGGTGCTCAATTTCTGGGCATGGAAGATCTGTCGATTCAGTCCGTTCAGGCGGAATATACGGAGTTGCAAGCACGCGATCTGGGTGGCGGTTCGGCATTTACGCCGCCAAATGTCTTAAATCCGATTGGGGCGTTGTCTGGTTTTGTCACCATTTTGTTTCGTCCTTTTCCCTTTGAGGCGAACAACCCTCAGATGCTGATCACCGCTTTTGAGAGCCTTGGTTGGCTGGTGCTGCTCTGGCTGCGCCGTCGCACCCTCCTGGAGCGGTTACGCTCGATTCCCCAATCTCCCTTTCTGGCCTTTGCCCTGGTTTACACCGTGATCCTGGCGCTCAGCCTTACTGTTTCCGGCAATTTTGGGATCGTGGCGCGCCAACGTGTCATGTTCCTGCCACTCTTTTGGATGTTGTTTGCATGAGCCAACTTGTCCGACGTCTACTCAAAGCGCCTATGCTGGTTGGCGGCTTGTTTACGCCCAAGCCCCCGACTGGTTACACTTTCTTGATCTACCATGCGGTGACAGGTCGGCTGCCCATGGAATTGGATCTAGATTTCCCACTCTTCCGCCGCCAGATGGAGCACCTGGCGCAGCGGCATCAGGTCACCTCGTTCGAGGACGCGCTCACGGATCTGCGCGCGGGGACAAAGACCGCCACACCTCGCTTCGTCCTCACTTTCGACGATGGCTACCTTGATTTCTACACCCACGTCTTCCCGCTCCTCAAAGCGTTGAATCTCCCCGCCATTCTCTACATAACAACCGGCTTCCTTGAGGACGGCATCCCCTACCCCATTCGCCGCCACAACCCAACCGACGTACATCCCGTCACCTGGGAGATGCTGCACGAGATGCACGCGTCCGGGTTGGTCACCATTGGCGCGCATACACACACACATCCCGATCTATCGGGGGTACCCGACGCGCAGCTTGAAGACGAACTCACTCGCCCCATCGAGATCATTGAGCGGCGGCTGGGTATCCAGGCCCGCCATTTCTGCTATCCACGTGCACGCTGGGATGCACAAGTAGAGGTAAAAGTCGCCCGCCACTACGAAACAGCCGTCATCAGTGGCGGGCGACCCGTCACTTCAGAGACATTTTCCCCCCATCGCATCGCGCGATTGCCCATCCGTCGCAGCGACGGCTGGTTTTTCTTTCGGCTGAAACTGCAAGGGCGTCTTCAGAACGAAGAGGCGTTCTATGCCAATTTGCACCGTCTGCGCGGGTAGGGGTTTGCGTGGGGCGGAAGAGATGCAGACGCAGCGTCCGCATCTCTTCCGCCCCACGCAAACCCCTACTTACGAAACACATACATCTAACATACGATGAATGCACGATTTACACTACGCAAACCATGACAAAACCATTATGATTGTCACCTGATCCACCTACGCATAACAGGATACGCTATATGTGGCCCATGATGTTATCAACATCAGGCCACTGATGAGATAACCACAGCGTATTCACTTGTCGATAGGTGCGATCCAAATGATTCATTCCCCTGTACACGAACGCCCCAAAGTCGCGCACATCACCACCATCGATCTTTCACTACGGTATCTACTGCTCAATCAATTGAAAAGCATTGAGCAAGCAGACTACGAAGTCGTCGGCATTTCTACGCCGGGGCCGGATGTGCCGTCGCTCACCGCCGCCGGGATTCGCCACATCCCTGTGAAAATGACGCGCAACTTTACCCCCTTCGCCGATCTCACGGCTTTAGGGAAACTGGTACGCGTCCTCCGCCAGGAGAGACCCACAATTGTCCACACCCATAATCCCAAACCAGGGTTGCTGGGACAGTTGGCCGCGCGTATGGCCGGTGTGCCGATTGTGATCAACACACTTCACGGCTTTTACTTCCACGATCACATGCCGCCCCGCCGGCGTCGCTTCTACATCACGACAGAAAAGATCGCCGCCCGCTGTTCAGACATCATCCTTTCGCAGAATAGCGAAGACATTCAAACGGCAATTGCCGAGGGGATCTGTCGCCCCGAGCAGATCAAGCAGCTTGGCAATGGCATTGATGTTCGCCGCTTTGACCGTGGACAACTAAATGCGGCCAAACTGGCCGAAAAGCGGCTTCACCTGGGCATTCCAAAAGATGCACGTTTGGTTGGATTTGTAGGGCGGCTGGTCGCCGAAAAGGGGCTGCCGGAGTTGCTTGAGGCGGCGCGCATTGTGCATAGCCAGATGCCCACCACACGATTCCTAATCGTAGGACCCATCGACCGCGAAAAACCCGATGCGTTGACGCCCGAAATCGCCGCGCAATATGGCCTCAGCCATGCCTGCATCTTCACCGGCATACGCCAGGATATGCCCGATCTCTACGCGCTCATGGATCTTTTTGTGCTGCCTTCCCACCGCGAAGGATTCCCCCGCTCGCCCATGGAAGCATCGAGCATGGGCGTCCCCTGTGTGGTGACAGACATTCGCGGCTGTCGCGAAGCGGTTACCCACGGTGAAAACGGGCTGCTGACACCCCTGGGTGACGTGCAATCGCTGGCCGATGCCATGCTCACCATCCTGCGCAATCCTGAGTTGGCCGCCAAGATGTCTGCCGCAGGCAGACAGATGGCGCTGGCACGCTTTGATGAACGTCATGTCTTCGCCAGGGTGAAAGCAGAGTACAGCCGTCTACTGCAAGCCAAAGGGATCGCTGTGCCTGAAGCGGCACAGCTTTCGCAGGTCAGCGCCGATTAAACAAAATTCCAGAATTTTATGGATCCACAAAGTCACAGTGTACGAGTTTCAGGAGTAAAGCATGTTCATAAAGCACAGATTAGGTGCACCATCGGCGTCGCCACACAAAGCGCCGCTGGTAATTCGTCCGCTAATGACACTCGTGCTCTTGTTGATTCTCTCTGCATGTCAACCCGAGCAACTAGAAGACGCTTTGACGGCCCCTGTGCAAACGGCCATCCCCCCCAAAGCGACACCCACCGTCACCCCTACCCCTCTGGTAACGGGTGGCGGTGAAGCGCGTCCACACTACTTCATTGTGAGCTACGCCAACGAGATCGCAGCCGACGATGTCGCTAGCGGCGACAAACGCATTTCGGTGGTGGCAACCATCGGCACAAGTGCAGAAACGGGCATCACCGTTGGGCTGGATTCGCTTGTTTTGGTTGACGATGGCGGCGCCACCTACGTTGCCAATCCCCCCGAAGGGACAACACAGCCGGCGCTGCCCGGGTTTGAATTGGCTACGGATGAAAGCATTTATGGCTTTGTCACCTTTGATATGCCGGCAGAAGCCACACCGGTTCGTCTTTTGTGGTGTGCGGAGGATGCTCACCCCTGTGCTGCGCCATTTGATTCAGAGATTCCATAGCTCCTGTAGGGACGCAATAGATTGTGCCCCTCCTACACCCTTGAAGTGTAACAGTACAAATTAACATGGAAGGCCAAAAATGATGGGTAAACACAGAACAGCGGGACATTTACTGACAGCATCTCTGCGCGCCTTGATGCTGCTCGTGATTTTGTCTGCATTCTCGATTGTTGGGGGAGAACCGGCGCAAGCCCAGGAGCCGACAATCGGTTTCGACTACAGTCGCCTGCAAGGGGTCTCAATCAACAACCCTACGTCGCTCCAATTTGGGCCGGACGGCTATCTCTACCTGTCTGAACAGGACGGCGACATTCTGGTGATGCAAGTTGTACGCAACGGGGCAAACAACTACACAACGACCAGCGTGCAAACCATCACGCTGGTCAAACAGATCCCCAATTACAATGACAACGGCACACTAAACACAGGAATCAACAATCGACAGATCACAGGGATCTACGTGACAGGCACAGCGAACAATCCTGTGCTCTATGTCTCCTCCAGTGATCCCCGCATCGGCGCAGGTGGCGGTGGCGGCGATCTGAACCTGGATACCAACTCAGGCATCATCTCAAAGCTAACCTGGGTGGGTTCGTCGCGCACAGATAGCAGCGGCTCGTGGCAGAAGGTTGATCTGGTGCGCGGGTTGCCCCGCTCCGAGGAAAATCACTCGCCCAACGGCATGGCATTGGACGCAGCGGCCAACGTCCTTTACTTGGCGCAGGGTGGCAACACCAATGCTGGTGCCCCATCGAACAACTTTGCCTTCCTTACAGAGTATGTCTATGCAGCGGCGATCCTGTCCATCGATCTCGCTGCAATTGAAGCACTGCCCACCCAAACTGACAGCCAGGGGCAGGCGTACAAGTACGATCTGCCCACGTTGGACGATCCTACACGCCCGGGCAACCCGGATCCAGGCGATCCCTTCGGCGGCAACGACGGCCTTAACCAGGCCAAATTGGATCCCAACGGCCCCGTACAGATTTATGCGCCCGGCTTCCGCAACCCCTATGATGTCATCATCACCGAATCGGGCAAGATGTACTCGGTAGACAACGGGGCCAATGGCGGCTGGGGCGGTCACCCCGCCGGCGAGGCCGATTATCCAACAGACAGCAACGGCGGCATCCCCGGCACCTGCACGAATGAGTACCTACCCGGTGAGCCTGGTTCCACAGGACCGGGGCCTGGTGGTGATGCCAAAGTCAACAACCAAGACGGCTTACACTACATCACCGGCCCTGGCTACTATGCGGGGCACCCGACACCGATCCGCGGCAACCCTGCCGGGGCCGGCATCTACACACACAATGGCACCATCGGCGTATGGCGCACATCGATCAGCGATCCCACCCATCCGCTGCCCAGCGATTGGCCGCCCGTGCCCGTGGAACTGGCCAACCCCATCGAGTGCGACTTCCGCAACCCTGGGTCGGCCAGTGGCGCGCTCCACACATGGCCGGCCTCAACCAATGGTCTCACCGAATATACGGCAGCAAACTTTGGCGGCGCTATGCAAGGCAACCTGCTTGCCGCAAGCTGGAACGGCCAAATCTACCGCATCCAGTTGAATGCAACCGGCGACGCGGTGACAGCCGTCACCACCTTTGCGTCGAACTTTAACGGCGCGCCGCTCGACCTGGTGGCGCAGGGCCCCAACGGCCCCTTCCCCGGTACAATTTGGGCCACCGTCTACAGCGGCACCGACGGTGTCGCCGTCTTCGAGCCCACAGACTACGACGGCGTCACTGGCGCGCAGTGCACCGGCACCTATGACCTCAACCTCGACGAAGACGGCGACGGCTACAGCAATGCAGATGAAATCGACAGCGGCAGCAATCCCTGCTCAGGTGCATCGCAACCACCCGACAACGACAACGACGGCGTCTCTGATCTCAACGATCCAGATGACGACAACGACACACTGCCCGACACGTTGGATCCGTTCCCAATTGACGCGGCAAACGGCGCCAATACCAATCTGCCCATCAACTATAACTTCTTCAACAACGATCCCGGCACAGGCTTCTACGGTCTTGGCTTCACCGGGCTCATGTCCAACGGCACAGACGACTACCTGGATCTGTGGGACGACAACACCATTATCGCCGGTGGTACGGCTGGCCTCTTTACCGTGGACGGCGTCACCAGTGGCGACGCGCAACACAACAACCAACAGATCAACGCCATGCAGTTTGGCGTCAATGTTGCCGGCAGCACCGGTCCTTTCACAGTGCATGCGCGCATCAACGCACCCTTCTTCAACGGGCAAACCCCGTCCGACGCCCAATCTCAGGGTCTCCAGATCGGCACAGGCGACCAAGACAACTATGTCAAGGTTGTGCTAAGTGCCCATGGTGGCAATGGTGGTCTTGCCGTGTTGCAAGAACAGAATGGTAGTGTTGTCGGCGGTGGTAGCCACGCAGTGAGTGGGGTATTGGCGGCCAATAGCATCGATCTCTTCCTCTCGATCGACCCAATGGCCGGCACGATACAGCCCAAGTACGCCATTGACGGCGGCGTCATAACCGATCTCGGTGCGCCGTTGACGTTGGGCGGCAACCTGTTACAAGTTGTGCAAGGCACCTACACCATCAATGGCGTTCCGTCCAAACTGGCCGTTGGGACGATTGCAACGTCTTACAACAATCAGCCACCGTTTGCAGCCATTTGGGACTTCATCCGCATCAACCAAGACGCATCAAGCACCAGAGCAAACATCCAGTTCACACCGAACCAAGACATCAATGCCAGCACCTACACCAACAACTCGATCATCGTCCAGAACCCGGCATCCAGCAGCGCCAACATCACAAGCATCTCGATTGATGTCAGCCACGCGGTGCTGCCCGACATTGTCTTCGATCCAACAGGCGCCGCCGGTGACCTGGCGTTCAAAGATCTGACGATCAACACACAATCGGGTGGGAACGGCAACGTTGGGTTCATCGACCATACGTTTTCCATGCCCAACGACGGCGGCTACCACATTCTGACGCTCAACTTCAACGACTTTGCACCGGGTGAGACGCTTCAATTCTCGATTGATATTGATCCCACCTCGATCACTGGTACGGCTTCGCCCGGACCGGGCGAGTCGGGCAGTGTGTCCGGGGTGGAATTGACAGGCAGCCAGATCACCGTCAGCTTCAGCAATGGCGATGTCCACATGGCTGAGCTTTTCCGCACTGCAGACAGCCAGAGCGGTTCGCAGAACGTGGTGAGATCGCCTGTGATGGCAGCGCCAACCGCCACTGTGGCCGGCGTCTCGTTGACATCGGACAGCTTTGCCAAGACGGCGACTGTGGCGCAAGCCGCTCAAACCATCAACGTCAGCGGGCCGGTGGGCGGACAGGTGCGGCTGCTACAGTTGACGGCGTCGCTCTTCGAACAAAGCGGCGGTGGAAACGACATCGAACCGTTCGAGGCGAACAGCATCACGGCTATCAGCGAACAGGTGACCAGCATCACCGATCCCAGCGGCGCTACGTTCTCCGTATCACTGGCGCCCATCAGCGACAATCCTGCGGCGACGGCCACCTACAACATCTTCGTGGCCGTCTTTGAAGACCCCAGCGACGGCATGACCAGCCTCACGTCCGACGTGGTGGTGCTGGCCTATGATCCCGATTCGACGCCTGTCGCCGTGGCGCTGATCAACGCCGGCGGCAGCAGCTACCAGGACAGCGAGGGGCAGACCTGGGTGGCCGATCAACACTTTAGCGGCGGCTCTGTCTATTCAGAGAGCGGCGGCATTGCCAATACCGTGAATGATCCACTCTACCAGAGTGAACGCTTTGGCAATTTCAGCTATAACATCCCACTGGCAGATGGCACCTATCAGGTCTGCCTCCACTTTGCTGAAATCTACTGGACCAACCCCAACCAGCGTGTCTTTGATGTGAGCATCGAAGGGCAGTTGGTGTTGGACAACTACGACATCATCGTGGCCGCCGGCGCGCCTGACACAGCGGTAGTTGAATGTATCGAGCAGGTTTCTTCAACAGGCGGTTCGCTTGACATCAGTTTCGCTACAATCGTCAACAATGCCAAAGTCTCTGCCATCGCTATCTTTGGCAGCGGCGGCGTGAGTGTGAATCAACCGCCGGTTGTCACCAATCCCGGCGCACAGAGCAACCTCGAAGGCGAAACGCCTGCCCTGAGCATCGCCGCCACCGACTTCGATGGCCCCGAAAATCTGAGCTACAGCGCCATCGGCCTGCCGACCGGATTAGACATCGAACCGACGAATGGCGCGATCCTAGGGACCATCAACACCGGCGCTGCTGCCGGCAGCCCCTACGCGGTAACCGTCACCGTCAGTGACGGCGAAGACAGCGTCAACGTTCAATTCATCTGGACGGTGGTGGCGCCAGTTACAAGTGAACCGACCGTCTGTATCAACAGCGGCGGCACAGGTGCATCCTTTTTTGCCAGCACAGGACGTACATTCCTGCCCGATCAATATTTCTCCAGCGGGCAGGCGTGGCCGAGTAGCCCGAAGACGGGCGAAGCCATTGCCAACACCGTCGATGATCTGCTCTACCAGACGGAACGAAGTTCAGGCGTCAACCTGGGTTCCTTCGCCTATGAGATCCCGGTCGGCGGCGGCAGCTATACCATCGAACTGCACTTTGCCGAAATCTATTGGGGCGCAGCGGCTAGCCCCAAAAAGGCAGGCGGCGCAGGCGCACGCGTCTTTGATGTGACCATTGAGGGTGTCACCGTCCTTGATAACTACGACATCAACGCCGATGTGGGCCCATCTACAGCCGTAATCAAGACATTCAGCGGCATCAACGTCAGCGACGGCAGCCTGTCGATGAACTTTGCCGCCAGTGTCAACCAGCCCAAACTCTCCGGCTTCTGTGTGATTCCCGAGAACACGTCAAACCCGACGCCGACACCCGAGATCACCATCACGGCACCCGCGCCGGATGCCGTCATCCAGAGCGACAGCGTCACCGTAGCGTGGACGACTACCGGCGCGGATCCGACGGATCATGTCCACGTGATGGTGGACAGCGAACCCTACGTGGGCGGGCAGCCGCTCAACGGTTCCTACACCTTCAGCGGCCTGAGCAAGGGCCCGCATACGATTATGGTGCAGGTGGCAGACGTCGTTCACACGCTCTACACCAATCCCGAAGCCACCGACGCCGTCAACATTACAGTGGACATCAACACACCGCCCAGCATCACCGCCATCGACGATATCACAGCAGCCGAGGGCGCAACGATCAATCAGGCCGTCTCTGCCAACGATCTCGATGCGGTTGACACACTGACGTTGTCCATCGTAGTGGTTGACGGCAGCAGCCAGCCCGTTGATCCCGCCAAGTACAGCTTTGTAGACAACGGTGACGGCAGCGCCGGCTTCTCGTGGACAACCCAGAGCGGCGACGCCGGCAGCTACACGGCCACAGTCACCGCAAGTGACGGGACGGCGCAGACCACAGAAAGCTTCAACATCCAGGTCAACGCGCCGGCGCAGGGGGCTGTGCTCAAGCTCTCCCCGGCCACAGGCAATCTCACGCCGGGTGCAACCTTCGACGTTGACATCGTGGTCGAGGCCGGATCGTTACAGGTCGACGGTGCAGCCGCCTACCTCAACTTCAACCCGCAGTACCTGGAAGTGGTATCCGTTACACCTGGCACCACCTTCAACCCGCCGCTGCGCAATGAATTCGACAACGGCGCAGGCGAAGTCAATTTCGCCGCCGGTATCTTCGACTCGTTCCCCAGCGGCACCTTTACCCTGGCCACGGTCAAGTTCCGCGGTGTGGGCACGGCATTGGGTACGGGTATCAGCTTCAACACCCAACTGCCACGTGCCAGCGCCGTCACCTTCGGCGGGGAAAATCTGCTCATCAGCACCCAACCGGCCAGCGTCAATGTGGACGGTTCAGGCAGCGCCGATCTCGTCGGCTCAGTCGCCTTCGAGCACGACGCCATCAACGACCCAAGCTGGCAGAAGCTGCTCACGGTGAAGGTCTATGCCGCCGGCGACCTGTCGCTGGTGGGCGAGTACGCACCCACCACCAATGCCGCCGGCCAGTTCATCATCTCGGCCTTGCCGCCGGGCCTCTATCACATTGCGGTGAAGCACAGCCACTCGCTACAGAGTGTGATTGAGAGCGTGGCGCTGGTCAACGGTTCAAATAACAAGGATCTGGGCACCCTGCGCGCAGGAGACGCCGATAACGACAACTTCGTCGGCTTGCTCGACTTCTCGACGCTGGTCAACACCTACCTGCTCTGCGCCACCGACCAAGGATTCGACGCACGCGCCGACTTCAGCGAAGACGACTGTGTCGACTTCGTCGATTTCTCGCTCCTCACCAACCACTTCGACGTGTTGGGAGACGAGCTCGGCGCTGTCACCCGCAGCCTGGTAGACGCGCAGGGCCGCGACGCCGCAGGTGAGGTCGCAGTACAGTTGACCATGCAGCCTTCCGCTACCACTGTAGCGGTTGGCGAAACCTTCGACATCGCCGTCTTGGTGACGGCGGGTAGCCAGAGCGTAGACACGGCGAACCTGGCACTCGCCTTTGATGCAACGCTGGCCGAGGTTGTCTCTGTCCGCGAGGGCGGTGTCCTGGATACACCGTTGCAGAATCGCCACGACAACGCCCAGGGGACGGTGGTCTACCAGGCCGGTAAGCTGGGCATGCCCTTCCCCAGCGGCGACTTCACACTGGTGACGATCAGCCTGCGGGCACTTCAGGCGGGCAACTTGCAGTTTGACGCAAGTGCAGAAAGCCGGCTGCTACGGGCAGGCCAGGATCTGCTTTCACCAAGCGACGGTGTCGTGATTACCATCGGCGACGGCGCTTCGGGTGAAGAGAGCCGTCACGGTCTGTTCCTGCCTGTGATTGTTGGGGCGAGCCCACAAGCCACGTCAACAACGCCGCAGAGCGATGAGGTGGAGCAGACGCCTGCAACGCCATCTTCAACGGAGGGCGACGTACAGATCTTCGTGCCTACCGTGGAGAATTAGGGTAGGGATTCGGCTACTCGTCACGTTGCGGAGAGAGCATCCTCAGATGCGGCTCTACACCTGTAGAGCCGCATCTGAGGATGCTCTCTCCGCGCTTAACCGAATGACATTGAGGCTCTGCTATTTGCGCACAAAAGGGAGATAGAGATCCTCGTCGGTAAGCACATCGATCACCACAAAACGAACTGTATGGGCGGCGCCGCTGCTTCCTTGCGCCTCCGCCCCTGAGTAGGGGACAGCCGTCAAGATGTATTCACCAACCGGCGGCGTCCAGGCCCGATAGTTGCCGGATGAGTCCCCGGCCAGGGCGTACGGGGCTTCATTCTCAACGTGATAGTCCACATCTCCATTCAGTTCAAAGCGGACGCTGGCCACCTCAGGCCAAGAGGCGTTGGCCACGATATTGAGATTGCGGGTCGGCAAGAGCGCCAGATTGAGGACGGCATCGGGGGGTAGCGGATCAAACCCAGGAATGGGCTGATTTGTGTCCGCGTTGATCAAAGTGAGGCTGTCCACGCCGGTACCCAGTACAGTGGTGGGTGTGGCTGTTGCCGTGGCCGTAGATGTCGGCATCGGTGAGGGCGTCGATGTTTCACCAGGCTGAGGTGTCGCCGTCGTGGTTGGTGTCGCCGTCGCCGTTGACCCTGGTGGCGGGGTTGCGGTTTGCGTCGGCGTGGCTGGATTTACCGTTGCCGTCGGTGTGGGCGTTGCCGTGGTAGTGGGCAGCGGACCGCCGTCGTTTTTTAGCAGCAAAACCCAATCAGTGGCCGCATCCGCCGGTGGGTTACCTATCTCATGGAGAGCACCACCCGGCACTTGCGTCGATGTGCCTTCAAATTCCCCTGTCCTGGGGTTGTACCAGCGTTTGACAAAGCTGGTGTCTGCGGAAGCGCTACTCAGGTTGATCGAGCCGGTGTCGCTTCCATCGGGGAAGTAGACGGCGTAGACTTCGCCATCAAGTGCAAAGACTTCCGCCCCGCCCAAGGTGGTTGATTCACCTGTGATCAGGCTGTCATTGGGCGACATCTGCCAAAAGGGCAGGTTGTCTTGCATAAAGCGGCGGGCATGCCACATGTACCGCCACATGGCCTCACGTGTGCGGAAGTTTTCCAACTTGAGATCGCCGCCCAACGGCAGTGGATGGTAGCCGGCGTACCACTCAATGTTGCCACCACTGAAGTAGACATCGTAGAGCACGCGCTTGCGTAGATCGTCGGCGTTGCTATCGGTGAGGCCGCTGCTGGCGGGGCTGTTTTCATCCATGTCGAGCACCCAGGGTCGACCCGCATCCTGCGACCTGCTTCGCCAGTTCTCTACGTGTGCACCGGCCTGATCAAGGCGGTATTGGATGGAGGTGGCGCTGAAGCGGCTGTCACCTACAATCTCGTTGTAGTCGTCAAAGTTGTTGAGATGGGTATGTACAGCCACAGGGTGATCGGCCCAATCCACTGCACCCAGATAGTCGGCAAAGGCGCGCAAGTTGTCTACGCTGTAGTCGTTCTCTTCGCTCAGGTTCCACTTGATGGCGAGGATGTGCCCAAAACGGGCGGCCAATTCGCGGAAGTAGAGCTTGCGCTCCACCCCCAATGCGCCGTTGTCGAGCCAGTTTTCGTTGTCTGCCTCCGTCTCCGCCAGGACAATGTGCAGCGCGATCCCACGACGCTGCGCGTGCTCGAAGACAATGTTCCACTGGTGCAATTTGCTGATATCGTAGTGGGTTTTGTTGTAGGCGTTCTTGGCAGCATCTACGAAAGGATAGGTCTCCTGGCCGTCGCCGCCCAGGTTCATGGGCAGAAAGTAGACGGAGTTGACCTGTTCCTGGCCCAGATAGTTCAACGCCCCGATGATGCCTTTGGCGTCACAGGTAGCGTCGGCGCCCTGGAAGTTGGGATCGCCGCTGTTCCAATCGGCACGGTGGGGTTCGTACTCATGGATGAAGTTACTCCCTACGCCTCCTTGATCCACCGTATTGTCGAACCCACAGTAGCCCAGCAGGTTTTCGGGGCTGTCTGTGCCGCCCTTGATCCAGTAAGGACCATCCAAGAACTTCAAGTAGTGGCCACCCACATAAGACAGCCGCCCCCAACGCAGGAAGCCGGGCGCATTTGGATCCACAGGGGCCACGTTAAAGGTGCCGGTCGCGCCGTCAAACGAAGTGGGCGTACCCGCCTGCGCGTCGAGGGACACGGCAACGTCTGCGCCGCTACGGAAAGAGGCCTGGTAGCGCCATTCGCCGGGTGCATCGGCATGAAAACGGACACGCCAGACATTGCCTGCGCCGCCACCGTTGCCGTCGCCGTCGAAGAAGCCGGGCACGTTGTAGATTTGTCCGCTGGGGCCGGTGAAGGTCACCTGTAGCCGGTAATCGAGGAAGGGGTTGGGATCATCATCGCCTTCATTGGCACTGGGCCCGGCAAAGCTCACGGTGATGGGCTGCCACGCCACCAGATTGCCCGTCACCGTGCCGGTGACAGCCTGCGGCTCACCTTGCGCCGCCCACTGAATGCCACCGAGCAGGTGACTGCGGAAATCAGCTTCGCTGAAGGTCGCCGAAGTGTGCCCCATTGCCGTATACCAGGCACGCCCCCCGTCGTAGTTCTGATACCACGAAATCGGGTGATCCACACCCATCTTGCCGCCGCTGTAGGTGCTCTCGTCCACGTTCAACAGGACATTGGCAACATCCCCTGGATTGCCCTGAAAGTTGTACCACTCGTCGGTGCGCGACCAGTTGGCCGGCAACCCCTGTGTAGACAGATGGGTTGCGTCCACCAC
This sequence comes from bacterium, assembly GCA_016124945.1. GTDB lineage: Bacteria > Chloroflexota > Anaerolineae > Caldilineales > Caldilineaceae > RI-153. The sequence goes on from WGMT01000079.1 coordinate 47,136, forward strand.
GCGCACTGTTGCCTCTTGCACCGATGGATGATCGGCAAAGTACGAGCCGATCATGGCGCCATACCATGGCCAATCGTACTCTGTGTCGCTGGCCGAATGGACGCCCACAAAGCCGTTGCCGGCCTGGATGAAACGCTCAAAGGCAGTTTGCTGCGCCTCGTCTAAAATGTTGCCGGTTGTGTTGAGGAAGACAATAACGTCGTAGGCAGCCAATGTGGCATCGGTGAACAGTGCGGCATCTTCACTCGCTGTAACGTTGAAATTATGTTCGGCGCCTAGTGCCTCAATCGCCGTAATGCCTGCGCTGATGGATCCATGACGGAAGCCGGCCGTCTTCGAGAAGACAAGCACGTTGAATTCTGCCGCCGCCGTCACCGCCGCCGCCGACGGCTCGGCCAGTTGCGTCGATGTGATCACGCCGAGCGTCACGAGCAGCGCAGCCACGGCGATGATGACATGATCTTTAAAGGACATGAGACTCTTCTTTCTGTAGTCGTAAGGGGACGCGTAGAGCAGGAAGAAAGCTCATCATTGAATCGACATGTCCTTCCTCTCCACGCCTGCTCCTATATTGCCTGTCGGGTTTAAAGCGATAGAATATTTGTACGATATGAGCATATCGCTTATGAGGAGTATTTCAACTATATTCCACATTCTAAATACATACGCACCCCATGCTACACACATACGCAACGCGCTTACAACAAAAATGCATACGAACGTGCAAGTATATGACACTTTTCCATGATTTCACATGGGGTGCACGGTTTTTTCATCGGTAGACAGTGATAAACCTGTCACATATAACACATGAGTAAACGCGTAGACAACGATATCCTGGGGGCAACTCTTGCTCGGCTCGATCTAGATCGTCCTCAAGGAAATCAGATGATGTACAGAGATTTCGGCAAACGCTCCTTTGATCTAATTGTCGCCACCCTTTCCCTCTTCTTGCTCTCACCCGTATTCATCGTTGTCGGGGTGCTGGTCTACTTCAAGCATGGCCGCCCCATCATCTTTCAACAGCAAAGACCCGGCAAACAGGGCAAACCCTTCGTTATGTTCAAGTTTCGCACCATGAACAGTGCACGCGATGCCGATGGCAATCTCTTGCCGGACGCAGTTCGCTTGACGCGATTCGGGCGTTTCTTGCGCGCATCAAGCCTGGATGAACTGCCGGAGCTGATCAACGTGTTACGCGGAGAAATGAGCCTGGTAGGGCCACGGCCACTGCTGATGCACTACCTGGTTCGCTACACGCCGGAGCAGATGCGCCGACACGACGTCTTGCCCGGCATTACCGGCTGGGCACAGGTCAATGGCCGCAACCGTCTTACCTGGGAAGAGAAGTTTGAACTGGACGTTTGGTACGTTGACAACTATTCGCTGGCGCTCGATTTGAAGATCATCGCCCGCACGCTTTTGAAGATTCTTCAGCGCGACGGGATCAGCCAGCCTGGGCAGGCAACTGCAGAAGAATTCAAAGGGAGCAAAGTATAAATGACAAGGGTACTGATCATCGGCGCAGGTGGGCATGGGCAGGTGGTTGCCGATATTCTGGCCAGAGCCCACGAAGCAGGGGAAAAGCCATACCCGATTGGGTTCTTAGACGACAGTCCCCGTGTTCGAGGCTCGTATCTCCTGGGGGTGCCCGTCCTCGGGGGTATTGATGAATTACACGACTTTGCACATGACGCCGTGATCCTGGGCATTGGGCGCAACGATATCCGTCGCCGTCTTTTCCTGTATCTGTGCAGAGAGGGTGAAGTCTTTGCCACAGCCAGGCACCCTGCCGCAGTGGTGGCCCCAGATGTCACCATCGGCGCAGGCACTGTGATTGTCGCCGGTGCCATCATAAACCCAGGTGCAAAGATTGGCTGCAACGTCATCTTAAATACAGGCTGTTCCGTGGATCACCACAATGTCATTGGTGATCATGCTCATATTGCACCTGGCGTTCGCCTTGGCGGTGACGTCCACATCGGCGATGGGGCGTTGATTGGCATCAGTGCAACTGTGATGCCGCAACGGAGGGTAGGACGAGAGAGTATTGTCGGCGCAGGCGCCCTTGTGACCAAAGATCTTGCCGATGGGGTAACCGCTGCTGGTGTACCCGCTCGCATCATTGCCAACACATACATTGAACCCGTAGAAAGAGTGGCACTCAGCGCATGAAAATATCCAATCGAGTCCTATCAAACAGCAACGGCACACACCGCAAAGATCCAGCCCAACAGGACGAGTTGGTAGCCCTGGACGAGCCAGGCGAGCGTGACGAACGTGCAAATCGTAACAAATCGGTTTACCGCGAAGAACCGCTCAAGCAGGTCTACCTGTCTCCACCGCACATGTCGGGTAGAGAACAGGAGTACGTGCAGGACGCTTTCGACAGCAATTGGATCGCGCCGATTGGCCCTCACATCGATAGGTTCGAGGAGGAGTTCTGTGCCACAGTGGGTGCAAGACATGCCTTGGCGGTAAGCTCGGGCACAGCCGCACTTCACCTTGCCCTCCAGCTTGCCGGCGTCGGCCAAGACGACGAAGTTTTTGTGTCCACCCTCACGTTCGTCGGCAGCGTCAATCCTGTCATCTACCTGGGCGCGCGCCCGGTTTTTGTGGACAGTGAACGCCGTTCGTGGAACATGGACCCTGACATTTTGGCCGAAGCGCTGAAGCGCCGCGCCAACATCGGGCGGCTGCCCAAAGCGGTGGTGCTCGTCCATCTCTACGGCCAGAGCGCCAACATCGATCCAATCCTTGAGGTGTGTAACCGCTACGATGTCGCCCTAATCGAAGATGCAGCCGAGGCGTTGGGCACCACCTACAAACAAGGTTCGCCGGGCACCTATGGCCTGGCCGGCATTTACTCATTTAACGGCAACAAGATCATCACCACATCTGGCGGCGGTATGCTCGTCTCTGAAGACGAAGATTTCATTCGCCGTGCGCGCAAGTACGCCACCCAGGCGCGGGATCAGGCGGCGCATTATCAACATTCAGAAATCGGCTACAACTACCGCATGAGCAATGTCCTGGCCGGCATTGGTCGTGCACAGCTACAGGTGCTCGAAGATCGGGTAAACGCACGCCGCCGCATTTTTGAGATGTATCGCCGGGCGTTGTGCGGCGTGCCCGGTATTGAATTTATGCCTGAAGCCAGTTGGGGACGTCACAATCGATGGCTGACGACGCTGACCATCGATCCCAACGGGTTCGGCGCCAATCGCGAAGACGTACGCGTGACACTGGCAGCGCGCAACATCGAGGCCCGCCCCGTCTGGAAGCCAATGCACCTGCAACCTGTCTTTTTGGGTTGTGAACGGTGGGGGGGAAACGTTGCCGCCCATCTCTTCCAGCGCGGACTCTGCCTGCCTTCCGGCTCCAGCATGCAAGATTCAGAAGTGACAGCCGTCATCGAGACGATTCATGATTTGCACGATAGACGCGCTTAGTGGATTTCTCGCCAAATTCGCAGTTACCTTCCGGGAAGGGGTGCCGGCAAATTTCAGGTGTACGATCCGTGTCTGCCCCCTTCCCGGAAGGTATAGAATTCTGGAATCGATTGTTGTGTGTTTTTGCGGGTGAGGGCGAAAGCCAACGTCGGTTCACTAGCGAGCTTTCTTTCCCGGCTCGCTCATGCCCTTACACGACTCCTTCTTCACTCTTGTTTCATGACGGAGAGATCATTGGCTGAGAACGATTTAAGGCAAGCACGGATTCTATGGGTATGTCGCAAAAATCCACGTGACCTCCGTGGAGAGCGGCTGTATCAGCAGATGCAGCGAAAGCATTTTCAGATTGACGTAATTTCTATTAGCGAATTGCGCAGTCATCGGCTGAACGATGTGGATCTGGTTTTGGTCGAAGCGTTTGAACAGATTGAAGAACTGGTTCAGGCTGCGGTGATTGGCATTCGGTTTAAGAGTCGCGTGCCATTGGTGGTGCTGACCAACCATTTTTCAAGCAGTGAATTGGCAAGTACACTTCTGGCCGGTGTCGATGCAATTTGGTTTGCGCATTGTTCTGTGCCGGTGCTTTTAGCTCGCTGCAATGCAATATTGCGACGCTGGCGCTGGAACCTCGGCGCCGATCAAACCAATATTGCAATGGTCATCGGCCATCAAGCGGTTGATGAAGAGTTGGCAAACGCGCAACAGGATTAAGATCCCACCAGACCTAACCATGTACCATTGTACGCCACTGTGCCCAATCCTCAGGTGAATCTAAATCCAACGCCAATGTAGTGGAATCGACCAGGTGGACGGCGACGCCCGCCGCCTTGGCGCGCGTCTTATGCCGTTGCAGGCTCTGTGGACCGTAAGCAAAGTCGATGGCGTGGGGCGGGCGCACGAGGAGGGCGTTGGTGCCGCCGTCGCCGCTGCCTGCGAGGACGACGCAGGGGTTGTGATCCGCGCCCAGTTCGATCAGATCTTCGATGTCGTGTGGGGTGAGCAGCGGTAGATCTGCCGGCAGCACGAGGACGGCGTCGGCGCCCCGTTCCACGGCGACGTTGCGCGCCTGCCGCAGGGCATGGTTCAGCCCAGCTTCGGGATCAAAGGCGGCTTGTGCCGGGATCGTCGTTTCTAGCAACGTGGAAGCACCACAACTACGGGCCAGCGCCAGGACGCTTTCGTCGCGGGAGATGGCGATAATCCCCCCAAGCTGCTTGACAGCGGCGACGGTCTTCAATGTCTGCATCAGCAGATCACGCGCCAGGGTGCTCCTTTCCTCCGCAGAAAGCAGGGGGGCCAACCGGCTCTTGCCCAATGCAAAGGGTTTGACAGGCACGATCAGCCAGAGTTGCATCAGTTGACAGAGGTCGAATCGATGGGAGAGACAGTGCTATTCGACTGTGTAACGAGCCCAAATTCAACAACGGCGCGGGCGAGGTCGGCTTTGCTTTGTAGATCACGCATGATGGTGTCGGTAACCAGCGCTGGCAGGATGACGGCGTCGGCCAGATCGGCGTCCTGACGGTCAATGACAAAGCCGTCAAGCAGATCGCCCAGGTGATCGACGACGGTGATGGGGCTGATCAGTTCACCCAATTCCTGCATCATTTTGGCGGCGGGGCCTTTGATGGCCTGCCCGCTGACAATGGGGCTGACGCCGATTTTGGGCGCTTTGGCGTTGCGCAGCCGATCACGCAGCCCCGGCACGGCGAGGATGGGATCAATGCTAACATAGGGGTTGCTGGGGCAGAAGACGATAAGATCGGCGCGGTCGACGGCGCGTTTGATGTCTGGGCTGAGTTTGGCCCGATCCGCACCGATGAAAGACAAGTCGATGAGGGTGGGTTCGCAGCGACGGCGCACAAAGTAATGCTGGAAGGGTAGATCGCCTTCGTCGGTGTGGACGAGGGTGCGGATTGCTTCGTTGGCCATGGGCAGGATCTGCGACGGTATCCCCAACATGCGGCGCAGGCGGTCTGTCACTTCGCTGAGGGGCACGCCCTGGCGTAGCCATTCAGTGCGGCGTAGGTGTAGGGCAAGGTCTTTGTCGCCAAGGCGGAACCATTCTTCGCCGCCGAAGCGCTCCATTTCGGCGAGGACATGGAACTGCTCTTCGGCGCGACCCCAGCCATAGTCGGGGTTGTTCATCCCGGCCAAATTGTAGAGGACGGTGTCGAGATCCGGGCAGATGTGCAGGCCCCAGTGCTCGAAGTCGTCGCCGGTGTTGACGATGACGGTGAGCGCGCCGGGTTCCAGGATCTGCTGGAGACCCATTGCCAACTTGGCCCCGCCCACACCACCGGCCAGGGCAACCACTCGAATCTGCGACAATTGAGGAGAGGGCGAATCAGGAGATGAGATGGTCATTTCCTATCCTTTAAACAAAATGATTTCAAAACAAAAGAGATTTCACCGCAAAGGCGCAAAGGGCGCAGAGAGGAGAAAAGAGAAGAATTCATCCGTGCAATCTGTGGATCTCTTCTGTGAATCTCTTCTGCCCTTTGCGTCCTTGGCGTCTTTGCGGTGAACCTTCTCGCTTCAGCGCCAGATAACCCTTTGATCCAGCGGAACACGGTCTTTTTCTTTGGTTTCGGCGGCGTAACCGAGGGTGATCAAGGCTTGGGGATGCCAGGCCGACGGCAGTTCGAGCACATCGCGCACCAGATCGGGGACAAAAAGCGGTGCACACATCCAGCAAGCGCCTAATCCAGCGTGGTGCGCAGCCAGCAGCAGGTTCTGGCAGGCAAGCGCCGTGCTCTGCACCGCCATGATCCATTCGGCGTCGGCGCGCTTGGCATCGGGGTAAACGTCCATATCCTCCATCGACACCGATGCAATGATCAACGCCGCTGCGCCGGTAAGGCGGGCATGGCTAATGGCGATGCGCTTTTCGATGAAGGCAGGATCAGCGCCGTCTCCCCCCAGATCGCGCCGCCACTGTTCTGCCATGTGTTGGCTCAGCCGCTGCTTCGTCGCGTCTTCGGTGACGACGCAGAAGCGCCACGATTGACGGTTGTGCGCCGATGGGGCCCACGTCGCCGCCGTAAGGATCTGCTCGATCAGCGCCCGCGCCACCGGACGATCCAGGTAGCGGCGGATGGAGCGCCGTCCTTGAATGAGATGCCGGAAAGCATCGTCAATGCGCTCAAACGTATCCTCTTCGAGCAGTGTTCTCCCGTCCATGCGTGGATTATAGCACGCCTGTACACGCACCCAAACTTCTAGAAATCGAACGCGAATTGGGGGAGGCGCACCACAGTGCCAGGCACGGGCCCGTGCAGCGCCCGTCAAAGCATACGGGTTTGGCCCGTGCCTGGCACTGTCCGCCCCAAGGTTGAAGTAGACCTGACAACTGCGGTTACCTTGACGCTCCAGAACGGAGCGGGGTACAATGACAGCATCGAGTTGTCAGACAATGATTGGGGGGCTGGGGACTGGGGATTGAGTAGAGGATGTTGGTGTGGGTGAAGTGCTTGTCGGTGTGATGATGAAGATGATGAAGATGATGGGATAATGATTATCCCATCATCTTCATCATCACTTTACCCAGAGCCTCACCTGCGATGCAACCAATGTTCTCCTCTCGATCCCCAGCCCCAATCCCCAATCCCTCTCCGAAGGAGCTTCTCCATGACCGAACCGAAATACAGGCGTGTGGCCCTCTATTTACAGGACAAGCACCCCATTCGCGAGGGGATGGAGTATGTGCGCTATGCCGAGGAAAAGGGTTTTGAAGCCGTGTGGCAGGCAGAAAGCCGACTGGTGCGCGATGCGATTGTGCCCATGGCCGCTTTTGCGGCGGTGACGGAGCGGATCAAGATCGGTTCCGGCGTCATCAACAATTGGACGCGCAACATCGGTCTGCTGGCGGCAACCTTCCTCACACTGGATGATCTGGCCCCCGATCGTGTGATCTGCGGCATTGGGGCGTGGTGGGATCCGCTGGCGCGCAATGTGGGCATCGACCGGCGCAAGCCGCTCACCGCCATGCGCGAGACCTGCGATCTGCTGCGCCGTCTGCTCGACATGGAGAATGTCACCTACGACGGGGAATTCCACAAACTCAGCGGCGTGGAGTTGGATGTTGTCCACGGGCGGCGTGAGCCGCGCAATGTGCCGATTATGATCGGCGCCACCGGCCCTCAAATGCTGGAGATGACAGGCGAGATCTCCGACGGCTGTGTGCTCAACTACTGTGTGCCGCCGGATTATAACCACATGGCGTTGGAACGTCTTGAAGCAGGGGCGAAGAAGGCAGGCCGCACCCTCGACGATGTGGATCGCCCACAGTTGATCGTCTGCTCCGTCCACGAAGACAGGCAGACGGCGCTGGACGGTTCACGCGAACTGCTCACCCAATATCTGGCGCAGCAGCCCCATATTGCTCAGGCCAGCGGCGTGAAAAAGGAAGTAGTGGCGCAGATCCAAGCAACTCTGGGCTGGCCCGCCACCAAGGAACAGGTGCGCGAAGCCATGCACTTTGTCCCCGACGACTTGGTGGAGCGCATCACCGCCAGCGGCACCCCCGAAGACGTAAAAAAGAAAGTCCGCGAGTACATGGAAAATGGCGCAACCTGCCCTATCCTCTACCCGTTGGGCGACGTGAAATTGATGATCGATACATTTGCAGGAGGGTTTTAATAGTTTGTTCAAATTCCTCACATCCACCCTCGTCACCGCTGCTGCGATCCAGCTTTTCCTTGCCTGGGCGCGGCGACGGGCCGAGGGACAGATCGATAAGATGCAAGATGCTGTCTTCAACACGCCGGGCGCCGAGTCGCCGGTGACGCCCGATGTGGCGGTTGCCGGTGCCGGTTTTTTTGGCGCTCATTTTGTGTTGGGGCAGAAATTGCTGGGCCTGCGCAGTTGGCAGGCTGTCCTTAGTTTGCTGTTGGGGCTTGGCATTGGGGTTGGTCTCTTCTTCCTGCAAAACAATGCAGGCACAAGTGCAACGAACCGGCCCAAATATTGACGTGTACAGGCTGCTATCCTGGCCGGTGCGTCGCATATGTGTTGACATGAAAGGACCCGAACGATGATCGTGCGCAAGATGGGAGAGGGTCGGCTGCTCTGCGTCCACCAGACCACCCACGCGCTAATGTCGGCCCAATTCTGTCGCTTCTGGGGCAACGAAGAGTTCGCCACGCCGCATCCCTACGCGCCGGTGATGATGGCGATTGCCCAACACGACAACGGCTGGGCCGAGTGGGAAACGTCGCCCAAGTTGTGCGACGACGGCTTCCCCATGGATTTTATCACCTTCACCGATCAGGCGGCCAAGACACGGCTGTGGCAGGTGGGCATCGAGCGCGCCTGGGGGCAGCACCCCTACGCCGCCGTGATTATCGGTCGCCATGCCGCCATCCTCTACGAACAGTTCCAGGCGCGCGACGCCTACGATCCCGTCGAAAATGCCGAGGTGAACCGCTTTCTGGCCGATCAGCGCGGGCTGCTGGAACGGGCGCGGCGCTTGCTGGGGGATGTACCCGAATTCGCGCCGGCGATGCAGCCTGAGGTGATTGAAGCCAACGCCCGCCTGCTCCAGTTTGGCGATCACGCCAGCCTCCAGGTCAGCGTCCCCTGGGCCGAGGACGCCACGCTCTCGAACTGTCCTGTGGGTTACGATGGTGCTGAAACCGAGATCCGCATGCGCTACAACGACGCCCACATCACCTTCGATCCCTGGCCCTTCGGCGTGGACCAGTTCGACGTCGCCCTCGAAGGCTACCTGATCGAAGAGGAACGTTTTGAGGACGAATGCGCTTATCACGAAGCGTTGGCGAAGGCGACGTTTTATCGAAAAACATGGAGAGTAGTGCGTAGTCCGTAGTCCGTGGTGTATCGTCGCGCGGCGAAACGCCACGCACTACGGACTACGGACTACGCACTACGTGAAGGACACCCCCCAATGCACCAATTCTATCAATCCCCCCTCACCCTCGCCGATGCGCTGGCGTTGAAGGCGCAGCACGGGGACACGGCGCGCATCATCGCCGGGGGGACGGATCTGATCATTGAGATGGATCGTCATGTGCGCTCTGCGCCCGACGGCGGCGTGCTGGGCCTCATTGATCTGACACGTGTGCCCGGTTTGGCCGAAATCTGGGAAGCGGACGGCTGGATTCACCTCGGCGCGCTGGTGACACACAACCAGTGTGTGGCGAGTTCACTGATCGTCGACAAAGCCTTTCCGTTGGCGCGTGCCTGTTGGGAAGTGGGCGCACCGCAGATCCGCAACCGCGGCACTGTGGCGGGCAACATCATCACCGCCAGCCCGGCCAACGATTCGATTGTCCCCTTGCGCGCGCTGAACGCCACGCTCACCGTGCAGAGTGCAGCCCGCGGGGCACGCACCCTGCCCATTGAGGAATTCGTCACCGGCTTCCGCCGTGTCGATCTCGTCCCCGATGAGATCGTGGTGCGCGTCTCCCTGCGCCCGATGAGCGAACACGAGCGGGGCAACTTCCTCAAATTGGGCCTACGCCGCGCCCAGGCCATTAGTGTCAACACCGTTGCCGCCGTGGTGGAGATTGATCCGAACACGGTGGGTTCGTCCACGCCGGTGGCACTGAGCGCCCGCATCAGTTTGGGCGCGGTGGCGCCGGTCATTGTGCGGGCGGACGCGGCCGAGTCCTTTTTGGCGGGCAAGGCGCTGACAGAAGATGTCATCGCCGAGGCGGCGCGACTGGCGGCGGCGGCGTCTAGCCCAATTGACGACATCCGCGGCAGCGGCGAATACCGGCGCGCCATGGTCGAAACACTGACGGCGCGCCTCCTACGCCAGATCCGCGAAGGACGTCACCGCCACGGATGGCTGGCGCGTCCTGTGCTGCTGTGGGGCGCGACAGGTGGGAAGTGGCCGGTGGCGAAGAATGGCGAATGGCGAGTTGCGAATTGCGAAGATGGACCGATACGTGAAAGCGATAACGCTGACCACAATCCGCAACCCGCAATTCGCAATCCCCAACCCACCACCGTCAACGGCCAACCCATCCCTCTCCCCCCCAACATGACGCTGCTCGACAGCCTGCGTGAAGCGGGTTTTGTGGGCGTGAAAGAGGGCTGCGCCGAAGGTGAATGTGGCGCGTGTACCGTCTTTTTGGATGGGATGGCGGTGATGGCCTGTTTGGTCCCCGCCGAACGGGCGGCGGGCAGTGAGGTTGTCACCGTGGAGGGGTTGGCCGACGGTGAGCGGCTGCACGCTGTGCAGGCGGCCTTTGTGCAGAGCGGCGGCGTCCAATGTGGCTACTGTACGCCGGGCTTTCTCATGTCCGCGGCCAAGCTGCTGGAAGAACGTCCTCATCCGACACGGGGCGAGGCGCAAGAGGCGCTCACCGGCAATTTGTGCCGCTGCACAGGGTATCGCAAGATCCTTGACGCGGTGGTGTTGGCTGGGGGAGAAAGTTCTCAGTCGAAGGGAGATAACGACCCAACAGAGCATTAATTCGCAGTGATATTTGAAGTAAAATCTGGTATAGTGACATCAGTTGCGCGCATAACACCTTCACCACACCACAGCGCAAGTCTTAGTTGTTCCACGTACAACCCATTCCTCACAGGAGTACCAACATGCAGCCTTTTCGCTGGTTTGCTGCGTTCGTCGTTCTTCTCAGCTGTTTGAACGTGACAGGTGGTGAGTCTCAATTTGTCAATGCGCAAGACATAAAGCCTCAATCTGGGCAACAAATCTATCTACCGTTTGTTCAAAATACCTTTAGCTGTGCGCGTGTCACAGAGATTCCACAAATCGAATGTGAAGCATTGGTCGCGCTATGGCGTGCTACAAATCCAGGCTGGCCAACGCAGCCACCCACGTGGAGCATATACGATGGGTGGATGGTCACAAGCACGCCATGTTCGTGGTTTAAGGTGAAGTGCCTGGATAGTCATGTAAACGAGATCGACATGTGGGCGAACAACATGGTGGGGGCGCTACCGGCGGAGTTAGGCGATCTATCCTACTTACAGACATTGAATCTCTCATCGAATAAATTGACTAGCCTTCCACCAGAAATTGAAAAACTGGACAATCTTGAATCATTACAGATTCGCGACAACAGTCTGAGCAGTCTTCCTACTACGATCGGTTCACTTGCTAACCTAAAATGGATAGGTTTCGACAACAATCAGCTAACTAGCATTCCTAGTGAAATTGGCAATGCAAGTACGCTTGAAGGTATTCGAGTCGCAGTGAACCAACTGACTACCCTACCCCCCGAAATAGGCAACTTGAGTAATCTTCAATATATGGCGATCAACAACAATCAAATCAAAATACTCCCACCAGAAATAGGCAAACTCCAGAAGTTAGTTTATCTAGAGATTGGTGGAAATCAACTGATCGATCTTCCACCCGAAATAGGGCAATTAGTCAGCCTTAAAGGTGTGTACATGGGTGGCAATCAAATCCGAAGTCTACCTGTTGAAATCGCCCACCTCACACAACTTGAAGAACTAGGTGTTAACAACAATCAACTTGATAGCTTGCCAGAAGAGATTGGCAGTATCAGTACACTCAAAGAAGTATTCTTTGGTAAAAATCAACTTACCAGCATACCTATTGAAATCGGCAATCTTCAAAACTTGGAGTACCTGGAAATTGTCGGCAATCAACTAACAACTATACCAAAGGAAGTAGGCAACCTAGGTAAGCTTCACTATCTTGATCTTGCGCATAATCAACTGAGTAGTCTACCGCGCGAAATCATTAACCTTCCTCAAACGATCTTTGGAATTGTCCTAACCGGCAACTGTCTGACTGTTACAGATCCAGACGTAATAGCCTTCCTTGATGCGAAAGCGTATGATTGGAAAGAACGACAACGACCAACTTGCGACTGACCAAGAAACACGGCATTTTACCAATCACACCTTCAATCAAACTACCACACTGGAGAAGACAACAAATGCTCTTCGAACTCCGTCAGTATCGCACCAAACCCGGCAAGCGCGAGGAATGGGTGCGCTTCATGGAAGAAGTGATCATCCCCTTTCAGGCGTCCAAAGGTATGGTGATCGTGGGTAGCTTCACCGCCGAACAAGAGGACGATCTCTACATCTGGATGCGCCGCTTCGAAGACGAAGACGACCGCGTCGCCCTCTACGCCGCCGTCTACGAAAGCGACTTCTGGAAGAACGAAGTCTCGCCCAAAGTGCCAGAGCTGATCGACCGTGAGAAGATCGTGGTGACGAGGCTAAATCCGACGCCCAAATCAGTGATTCGGTGACGCAGAGAACTTTAGACTGTTTCTAATCTACGCAGTCACACGAAGATGCACGAAGGGGATAAAAGAGGGACGCGGATTGCAGGATTTACAGGACAATCGAGAGAAAAGACCTTCGGGCTTTATCTGGAAATCCTGAAAATCCATGCAACCCGCGCCCCGCTTTTCTCTCCCCTTCGTGTACCTTCGCGGATCAAAATCTGTTGTACCCCAATATTGAAAGGAAGCTCCATCCATGCCTGAAAAGCGTGCGTTGCTCTCCGTCTCCGACAAGACCGGCCTGATCGACTTTGCCAGGCGTCTGCACAATGCCGGCGTACAGTTGATCGCCAGCGGCGGCTCGGCTCGCGCCCTGGCCGCCGAGGGTCTACCCGTCACCCCAGTTGAGGAATTGACCGGCTTCCCCGAGATCCTCGGCGGCCGCGTCAAGACGCTGCACCCTGCGGTGCATGGGGGTATCCTGGCACGGCGGACAGAAGCACATTTGGCCGAACTCAAGGATCACGGCCTGGCCCCCATTGATCTAGTGGTGGTGAACCTCTACCCCTTCCAGCAGACAGTGGCGCAGCCCAACGTGTCCGAAGCCGACGCCATCGAGCAGATCGACATCGGCGGCGTCGCCCTGTTGCGCGCCGCGGCCAAGAACTTCGAATCCGTCGCCGTGGTCTGCAATCCCGACGACTACGACGCCGTGGCCACTGCCGTGGAAAGCGACGATCTGGCCTTGTCTTTGCGCCGTGAACTGGCGCTCAAGGCTTTCCGCCACACCGCCGAGTACGACACCGCCATCGCCGCCTACCTCACCACCCAGGTGACGCAGCCGGCGTCCACTGCGCTGCCCGCCACCCTGCCAGTGACGCTGGAACAGGCGCAGGTGATGCGCTACGGCGAGAACCCACACCAGCAGGGCGGCTACTACCGCTACGCCGGTGACGCACCCGCCTTCGAGCAACTCCACGGCAAGGAGATGAGCTACAACAACTGGCTCGATCTCGACGGTAGCTGGCTCGCCGCGCAGGACTTCCCCGAGCCCACCGTAGCCATCATCAAACACAGCAACCCCTGCGGCTTGGCCAGCGCCACCACCCTGGCCGAAGCTTACACCAAAGCCCTGGCATCGGACCCGGTGAGCGCCTTCGGCGGCATCATCTCGGTAAACCGTCCCCTCGATCTGGCTACCGCCGAGCAGATCGGTGATCTCTTCGTAGAAATCGTCGCCGCGCCGGCCTACGAAGCCGATGCGCTCAAGTTCTTGCAGCGCAAGAAGAACCTGCGTATCCTGTTGGCCACAGGACAGACAGATCGCCCACTCAGCCTGCGTTCCGTCTACGGCGGCGTGCTCGTGCAGGAACTCGACACCAGCACCGCCGACATGGAGCCGTCCAACTGGCAGATTGTGAGCAAGGCGCAGCCCAGCGCAGCGCAATTGGCCGACCTGGCCTTTGCCTGGCGTGTCTGCCGTCATGTGAAGAGCAATGCCATCGTCTACGTCCAGGATCAGGCCACTGTCGGCGTCGGTGCAGGCCAGATGAGCCGCGTCGACTCGGTGATGATGGCCGCTCACAAAGCCGGTGACCGCGCCCACGGCGCCGTGATGGCGTCGGACGCCTTCTTCCCCTTCGCCGACGGCATCGAAGCAGCGGCGGAATACGGCATCGCCGCCGTCGTGCAGCCCGGTGGCTCGGTTCGCGACGAAGAGGTAATTGCTGCCGTAGATAAGTTGGGATTGGTAATGGCGTTTACGGGTGTGCGGCACTTTAAGCATTAGGTGAATGGTGACCGGTGATTGGTGATTGGGATTGTGTTCAGAGTGTGCCGCCAACTGAGCGTCAATGTGCTTTACAGAGCCCAATCACCAGTCACTAATCACCAGTCACTAATTACCATTCACTATTTCCGTCAGGACCAGCTATGTCTCTATCCACTAGCGATCCGAAAGCACTTTCCGGCGTCGCCGCGTTGATCGCGCAGACGAGCGCGCTGGCAGCCCGCTACGATCTGACGCGGCGGGATCGGCATCGTTTTGTGCTGGCCTTTGCCGAGCGCTTCGCCTATATCCGCGTCCAGGACATGTGGAATCCGTGGCGTTTCCTCAGCCAGATGGAGGGCGCGCCGCCGGTGCGCCTAGGAACGGATGGATTCAAGCACGCCCTCGTAGACGACGCCAACCCGGCGCGACATTACGCAGCCTTCGTCTTTGTGGGCTACTGGCTGCCGCCGCCGTTGGCTGTCCTCATGTTGTGGGCGTGGGAAATCGCAGGGTTTGTGCGCTATGCCGACTGGAGCCAGCCTGACATGCGCAGCGGTTACGTCGGTCTTTTCCACGGGCGATTGGTGCGCCGTTACAGCCACACCATCCTGCCTGCCCTTATGGCGCGGGATCTCACCGAGGTGACGCGGTGGAGTCGGCTGTCAGACAGTGGGGCAAAGGTGGTTGGTCGTTAAGTCAGGTGCTGTTCACTACTCCGCTGTCCTCGAAAAATCTGGTATAGCTCTTGCATCTGCCTCTTCTTGCGTCGTGGCCAACCCATTCGCCTCGATGTCGGCAATAAGCCATTCCATCTCGCTGATCTCCCTGCGCTGCGACTCGATAATTTGATCCGCCAGCTCGCGTACGCGCGGATCCTGAATACCGGCGCGTTCACTGGTCAAGATAGCAATCGAGTGATGGGGAATCATCGCTTCCATGTAGTCGACGCCTGTCACCGTGGTCTGGCTGCGCACGAGCCACAACGCCAGCGCAAACAGCAACGCTGCCCCTGCAAAGATCGCAAGATTGATCGCCCGATTTCGATACATTCCCAACATATACCCCAACATGATCACCATCATCGCCGCGCCCATGATCAGGGCCATGAAGACGCGTGTTTCGCTGAACCTGGCATGTTCGAGGATCTGATAGGAGTTGAGGTACGTCAAAAAATACATGACGACAATCGACGTGGCGATCATCGCGAAAAATCGTCCGTAGTGTTTGAAATTACTTTGCTGCTTGTCCATGATTGCTTCCTTTGGGGGGTGATTGATTGCAGGCGGAGAGAACACTCAATTTGAGTGTAGAAACAACGATGGCCGTGGAGCAATGCATCGGGGTACGGAGAGGGGATAGATGAAGAGAAATATCTCTTCCAGAGAGAAGATGTTGTTCGTGAGGTTGTGACCAATGAATTCGCGTACAAGCGAACCCGCTCTTGTCCACGATGAACCGCACGCTGGTAGCGTGCAGCTACGTAAGCAGAGAGATCTCTCGCTAAGACGTCGTCCGTCGTCTGTCGTCTGTCGTCTGTCGTCCGTCTTCCGTTGCCTGCTGCACGCCGATGCCGTAGAGCAAAGGTCGCTGTCGCTGCACCAACGACACCTGATCCGAGGACGTGTCATCGAGCAGGGTGAGTTCGAGATAGTAGCGGCGGATGCTGCTCAGATCCCCAAGAAACAGCCCGTGGACGGTACGCACAAAGGTGACGCGGAAAGGATCATCCGTGGGCAGGAGCGCCGAACGGAACTCGCGCAACGTGCTCTCGTTGAGATCGCTCTCCACACCGCCCCACACAGCCGCAAAATCCACCATGATGCCGTGGGACGCCAGCCGATCCGCCACGTCGTAGTTGGCCGAGGGTTTGGCATGGCTGCGCAAAGACTCCAAAAAGCGGTGGATCAAGTTTTGGGTGCCCGCCTGCCGGCTGCCGCCGTCGATCTGCATCAACAGCGGATGCCGTGCCGACACTGCATCGCGCCAGAGCAGGTGCTCCAGGTTGCACTCCTTGGCGAGTAGACGCACCAGTTCATCGCGCACCGGCTGCGCCGAGACAGCGCTTAGTTCGGCCATTGTCGTCTGCACCGTCTCGCGCAAGAGCATCTGCATCCCCGCGGGCAGGGGTTGTTCGCCCTGTTGCTCCAACAGCAGCCACTCCAGCCGCCGCCGCCACGCCACAGAGCGCCACGATGAGCGCAATCTTTCCTCGCTGCGCCGCCCCGATTGGTCCTCTTTGCTGCGCAGGTGATTGCGGCAGATCTCCCACAGCCGGTCATTCAGTTGGGGCTGGCGCAGATGTGTCCCCGCGTAGGTGTCGGGGGACGGCATACCGCCCGCAACGGCCCAGGCGTTGAGATCCTCGGTGGTCTCCTCCAGGGCGCGGGACATGTCATGGAGCATCTCGGCCAGGTGATCGTAAGCGCGCATTAGCCCCTGCTGCACCCGTTCTTGCAGGTGCGCCGTCAACTCAGCCTGGGCCAGCGTCACCCGTTCGCGGCGTAGCTTTTGGATCTGGGTCAGCCGTCGGCGGTAGCTGCCTGCACCGCCCACCACCGCGCCCAAAAAGACGCCCAAGAGCAGCCCGCCGTCGAGGATGGGATCAAACGGGCGATTGTAAAGCGCCAGATAGCCCGCTGCCACCAGCACCACCACCGCCACCAACAGCGCCGACCGCAACATCGTCTGCCCCAAAGAAGGCTCGATTAGCCGGTTGCGTTCGTAACGCGTTCGCCACTGGCGTATGGCCAACTGCCGCTGCGTCCCGGCCAGGGCGCGCTGCCCTGGGGCGTGGCCCGTCAAATTGCGGCGGCGTTCTTCTTCCAACTGGCTTTGCCATGCCGCAAGGTACGCCTGCGCCTGTCGCAACCCGGCGGGGGACTCGACCAACAGGTCAACAAAAGTGCGGCGCATGGCATAGGCTGCGCCGGGCAACAGCCGCTTGTCGCGCAGACTCTTGGGCAAGCCGTTTTCGTACAGACCGTCCAGCCCCCACGCCTGATCCAGCGCGTTGACGCCCACCAGCCGCTCGAACTGGATCCCCGCCGTCTCCAGGCGATCGTCAAACGCGTCGAGCCACTCTGCCGGTCCTAGACCGCGGATTTCGGCGGCCAGCGGCGGCGGCAGGATGAAATCGGGGTGAACGGCCAGCGCGTCGAGGTTCTGCGGCGTCACGTCGAGGAAGAGGTCGGGCATCTGCGCCACCAGTTGCGCCACCACCTGCGCCTGGGTAATCCCCAGATCAGAGAGCGACGGAATCTGTCCTGTTTCGGCGGGGGTAGACCCCAGGATCACCTCGCGCACGAGGCGCTTTTCCTCTTGTTGGTGCACCGCCTGGAAAACATAGTCCAGGGGGACGTAGTCGCCGGCTGCGCCCAGTAGGCTGTAGGGGCGTTCGTGGGCGTTGCGCAGATCGATGCCCAGTTGCTCTTCGACGTACTGGTTGCCGTCGGTGGTGATCAGCGCTTCCAGTGCATTGCCCACAAGGACGCTCAGTTCGTAGCTGTCGCGCACCAGCCCCTGGTTGCTCTTCTCTCGATCCACCAGATAGATGCGGTCGAAAATCGACTTGCCCACCCACTGGCTGAGCGATCCGGCCACGGTGGAGAGGCCGGTGAGCGCTTCGGCGCGCACCACAGGTTCCACGGCAGGCGCACCTTCAGGGTGCAGATTGCTAAGCGCTTCCAACTCGGCCAACGCTGCGAAGGACGTAGCGTCCTCAACGGCGCGGCTCTTGTCGCCGGCATAGCTGCCGGTGGCGAAGACGGCCACCACCTGCGAAATGTGACGATCCCCCAGGTAATTGAGCAGGTGGACCAACGTCGGCCAGATCAAGGCCGACGCCAGCGGCTCGAAGAGCGGGGCCACCACGTAGAGCGTCGTCTGTACAAAGGGATCGCCCGGCACCAGATCGTCCTGGCGGATGGGGGCGAGGAGGTGGGCGTCGAGCAGGCGCGCAATGTCCACGCCTTGACGCAGCCCGGCGCGGAAGAGATCGGAACGGGTCGCCGGTGTAGGCGTCGCCTCGCGGTGACCGTTGACCGCGGCGCGCAGCGTATCGGCGCGGTTGAGCGATTGGAGGACAGGCGACGTCGCGTCGAGCAGGCGCTGCCCGCGGCGTTCGGCGTCGGTGGCGCTGACATGGACACTCTGCCCCTGAAAGATTTCGTGCGCCTGCCCCACGTGCCAGCCTTCGCTCTGTGGGTTGGCCTGTTCGGCGTCGAGGCGTTGCAGTGTCTGCTGTAGGTAGAAGGGCGGCAGTGTCATATCTTCGCGCAGTTTGTGCAGGTGCAGCGGCACACGCCCGGCAGCGTCCACGGTGGTGCCTGCGCTCAGATTCGCAAACTGGGTGATCTGTGTTAGATCGGGGCCTTCTACGCGGCGGGCGCGGCGCTGATCCTGGATCGAACGCAGGCGCGGCTGTAGATGGAGCATCGTCTGCAATCCCCAACCGCCAAAACAGAGTATGGCCGCTCTACTGCGTGTTGCACCCGTAATCATGATTTAGCGCCGATCCGGCGAACTCCAATTCTGGTAGTTCGTGCCTGTGATGCGCGTATTGGTGACATGGCTGGGCGGCATTTCCGGCGTAATCTCGGGCAGGTTCACCCACGCCGGGTTAAGGTGGAATTCCTCGGCCACGGGGAAATCGTGCACGTTCTCGTATTGGGCGCGGAACTCGTCGAGACGGTCCAACAGCGTCACCGGCAGCCCGTGGACGATCCAGACGGCGTCCATGCGGCTGGGGTCGCCGGTGGGCACCCACTTGATGTTTTCCTGGCCGATCATGGCGGTGGCCAGATCGGGGTCGTCTTCGCGGCTGCCGGGTGTGGCGGCCAGGCGAATGTGCTCCAGATCGGCGTCGTGGAAGCTGAAGCGATCCGAATCCCAGCGGATGTAGGGATTGAGGCGATCCAGCCACTGGTGAATGCGGTTGTGGGGCAGCGGGCGAGAGGCGTCGACCTCATCGCTGTGCTGCACGCCGATGATGTGGCGGATGTCCACCAGTTTGCGTACACGCCCGATCAGCCCCGTCTCCTCGCGCACGGTGGTGGTGAGGATATCGAGGATCTGGTCACCGCTCAACGGATTGCCCTGCACAAAGAGGCCGTCGAGCAGGCGTCCCATGAGCAGTTGCCAGTCGTCGGGGTAGACGGCCTGAGCGGCGCGGCGGTAGAAGTGTTGCAGATAGTCGCGGCCCACGGCGCCGGTTTCCAACTCGTAGTAGGTGCTGGTGGTGAGTGAGCCGTCGGGGATGCGTGGATCGATGCGTTCGGCCATTTGCGCCGCTTCGTTGTTGGCGCGCACGAGTCCTTGGGCGGCGTTGTTCATTTGGTTGCGGAAGACTTCGCGCATACGTACAGCGAAGTGCATCAACTCGTCCACGAGGACGCGCTCGGTGGCGTCGCGGCGCTGGTAGAGGCGGGCGCGTGCCTTGCGCGTCGAGAGATCCTTGGCCCGATCGCGTGCCTGGCGTGGGCTGAAGGCCGAGAGCAGTAGATCGCTGAAGCCGCCCGCCAATTGACCGGCCCGTTCCGCCGCGCCGCCCTCCTGCGCCAACGTCGAGCGCCAGCGGCCACGGTCCTCGTCGCCGACGGGTTGGTTGTCGAGCAAAAAGAGACGCTGGCGTGGCAGCGATTCCAGCGGCGGCGCAGCAGCGTTGCTCGGCCCGATCAATTCGGAAAGGGCAATCGCGCCACGCAACCCGGCCTCCACAATTGCCTGCCGGAAGGCACGTTCGATCAGGTCGCGGAAAGCACCCCACGCCCCACGCCCCTCCTCCACTTCCACCGCCACTTCTTCAAGACGGTCGTTGTTCAGGGCCAGATAACGTGTGCGCAGTTCGGCCAGCAGGCTCTGCCAGATGGTCATCACCTGTTGACGTTCTTGCTGCGTCATGGGCTGGCGTGGATCTTGCAGGCTGGGGCCGGCGGCAAAGCGACGGATCACATCGGTGACGAAGGCGCGCTGCCAGAAGTCGGTGAGCGATTCGTCGGGCGCGACCAGCGCCGAAGCCGCAAAGCTGCTGTAGACGAGGAAGTGCCCCGACTTGGTCTTGCGTTCGCCCACCACCTGCCCGGCGGGCAGGTTGGGATCGGCCATGCGTTCGCGCACCACGTTGACTTCCAACCCCAAAATCTCGCTGCTGAGGTGGCTGATGGCGGTGAGTTGGATCAGATGCGCGGCCAGATTCTCGGCGTCGGCCTTGCGCGCCAGGCTGCGTCCTTCGCGATTGGTGCGCCCCACCAAAAAGATAAAGTCGAAGGGTGCGTATGGCGTGTCGGGCAGCGCACGCTGTTCGCTGGGGTAGAGTTCCTGGAAGGCCTGCGTCTCTTGGAAGTAGTTGAGTTCCTTGAGCGCGGCGTAGGCGTTGGCCTTGATGCGCCGCCGCTGAAGATCGCTGGTGATCTCCTCTTCGATGACGTCGGGCAGGTAGAAGATGCCGACGACGCGGGCGTTGCTACGCACCAGAGCGCGCACACGGTGGGCCACGTCCATGAACATGCCCGATCCGGTGCCGCCACACAGGCTGCCCACCACATAGACAAGCTGATAGTTGCCCATGACAGGGAAGCCACGGTTCTGCGCCATTTCCATATCGCGGATTTTATCGAGCGCGGCGTATTTGGTCTCCAGTTGGCGCTTGAAGGTGACATAGTTGCGGAAGAACGAAAGCCGCCCGATGGGACGAAGCTGTTTCGCACCATTATGAATATAGCCCAGCGGGATGGATGGATAGTTCCACCAGCGGGCGATCTCCGGGTGATTTTCCAGGTTGTCCACCAGACGCGTAGCGTCGAACTTGCCCATGTAGGCGAATTCGTCGGCGTAGAGCGGTTCTTGATCCAGGCGGTTGACCAGCGGTTCTGTGTCCAGCGCCAGGAGTTGGATCATACCGGGCAGCGTGTCGCCGCCCCAGACCTTGCGCAGCCGCCGTTTCACCGCTCGCACCGTATTGGTGCCCATGCCCCCCACTCCCAGCACGAGTGTGGGATAGATGGTCGCCTTCTCGCCGATTGAAAGTTTGCCGTTACCGTTCATGAACCATCCTAATGACTTATCGTAGCAGAATTAGTGCTGCTATTTCACCGTAAAGTGAGGGGAATGCCAAATTAGACGATGGGCAGAAACCCCTCCCCAACCCTCCCCGTAGATACTGCACGGGGAGGGAGCTGTTGTCGCGTAGACGAAGCAGTTCCTGTATTGGTATCACCCACAACGCGACCGACAACGCCGACCCGCCAACAGTCCTCCCCCGCGTCCGCTGTCCTCAGCGGCTTTTGCGGGGGGAGTTAGAGGGGGGTCACCACCGCGTCGCCCAAGGATCGTCCTGCGCCCCGCTCTGTTTGGGTGGCGGCTCGTTCGTCTGCCCGCTGCTGTTCCAGTCGACGCTGCCCCAATTCCCCCCGCCCCAGGACGATTCCCCCGCGCCCGCGGCCGGTGGGGACGCGTCGAAGGTAGCCGATCCGAAACTGCTTGCGGTGGGCGTCGGCTCGAAGGTGGGCAAGGTCACCACTGGTTCTTCGTCTTCGGTGTAGCTGCCACCGCTGCGCACACGCGCCAGCACCATTAGCAGGAAGAGCAGCGTCAAGGGGCCGGAGCAGAGTAGCCAGGGCAGGCTGTAGATGGGCAGCAGCCACCACGCCACATAACGCTGAAAGCCGGTGGGGCTGCGGAAACCCACATCAACGTTGCGGGTTTCGTTGGGCAGGCCGTCGATGCCCAGGGTCAACGCGCCGGCGTAGAAACTGCCGCGCAGGGGATCTTGTGGGATCGCTTTGCCCGCGGCCAGGGTGATGGGCACTTCATAAAAGCCGTTGGCGTCAGGTTCGCCAGTCACCTCCACGGGCGGAATGGCTAGATAGGAACTATCCAGGGCGACGGCGCCGGTGTCGGTTTCGCCGCCGATGTTCATCGAGAGCACCCGCACCGTGAAGGGCGTGCTGCCGTCGAAGCGCACCAGGAGCGGTTGGGTGGCCTGCTCGCCTGCCAGCCCTAGATCCCCAAAATTGAGTGCACCGGTGACGCTCCACGCCAGATTGCGCACACGCAGCCTGTAGCCAATCTGCGCCGGGAAGACGTCGAAGTCGCCATTGGGGCCACTGAATTGGATCGTCCCCGTGCAGGCGCCGGGGGGGACAGGGCCACTGCTTTGCAGGCGCAGCGGCATGACGTAGCCGTCTCCCTGTGCTTCCACCTCGCCGGTGGTGACGGCCAAACTCGGGCACGAACTATCGGCCAACTGCGCTGACAGGAGGAAAGGACGCCCCTGCTCGTAGGCAAATTGCACCTGCGTCGTCTGGTCGATGCGGAAGTTGGGCGACGTCTCGAAGGGTAGATCGCCGAAATCGGCCTCCTGCGACTGGATGCGCGCCACCGAACGGGGCACGCTCAACGTCACCGGCAGCGTGGGCGACGGGCGGATCTTCACCTCCATCGGGCGACCGGCGGGGTTGGTGGTGGAAAGCACGATCTCGCCAGTGTAGTCGCCGGGGCGCAGATCGTCCAACCCGTCCACACGCAACGTGGCAGGCTGGGCGTTGGTCTCGTCCACCTCCACCGAAAAGGAGAGCGACACAGCCGGGATCTCTTCGCCCGTCTCGACGCTGCGCAAGGTCAACTTGGCGTCGAGGGTGCCGATCTCCTCGGTTGTGCCGGCAAGGACGGTGATCGGCCAGCCTTCGGCGGGCATCTGCGCCAGGTCGAGGACGGTGGGCAGGCCGCGCAGGTAGACGGCGGGTTCGATGTCCAGCGATGTCTCGGCCCAGTCGCCGAAGCGGACGTCTTCGCTGATGGCGCTGAGCAGGAAGCGCAGGGCATAGCTACGCCCGTCCGCCGGGGTGAAGCCCTCGTCGGTGCAGAGACGGTCGACACAGCTCATTACGGCCTGGTAGACCGGCGCGCCGTTGGCGTCTTCGGTGACGTCGTTGATGTAGACGCCGGCCTGCAACGATTGCACCGGCACGCCTGGCCCGAAACCCACCTGGACACGGGCGCGGCCGTCTGCGAGAATGGCGGAGTTACCTGCCGCGGGCGAGAAAATCTGGGCGCGGGGCAGATCGTCGCGGGGGGTGAGGGTGAAATCCCGTTGCAGTTGCAGGGGAGAGCGGTCTTCGCCCAGTTGCAGCGTCAGGCTGCGTTTGTTGGCAGGCAGCGGCATGGCCGACAGGGCGCTGTTGTTGCTCAGGCGGGGAATGGGGGCCTGTCCATCCAATAGGATCGGTTCACCGGCTGCCGCGCCTGCGCCTCGTGCTACGATCAGCGGCGTGCTCCCGGCGGGGAAGTAGCGGGGCGACGCCGGGCTACCCGCCACACTGGGCGGCGGGAAGATCAGTTCGGGGTAGCTCGACGCTTTGACCACCGTAAAGGCGCTGGGATCGGCGGTCTGCGCCACCCACGCCCCGGCGGGCACGTCCCCTTCGACGACGTTGAGATCGATGTTGCCGTCTGCGAGGATGCTCTGGGTGACCACCGGCGCACCGTCGCGGAGCATCGACTGAATCGCGCCGCGTGGGCTGACAAAAGCCAGTTGGTTGACGCTGTGAGCGGTGCGCGTCTGGAAGGCCAGGTTGCCTTCGGTGTTGCGCGCCGTGACCACGGTGCGGTCGGCCTTCATCGAAGCAAAGATCTCGCTGAAGACACGCAGCAGGTCGGCGGCGGATTGGGCTTCGCGCAGATCGGGGCCGAACTCTTCGGCCAAAAAGTCGCCGGCACAGCCCGACGTCGGGTTGCAGAGCACGACGGGGAAGATGAGCACGTCCTCGGCCTGGAGTTGATCGATGAGCGCGCTGATGCGTCCACGTTGACCGGCGGCGGAAGCGGGCGCAGTCGGTTCGCCGTCGGTGAGCAGGAGGACGTATTGGCTGCGGTTGGATTGGCGGTCGTCGGCAAGGAGGCGGCGCGCCTCTTCCAGTCCTAGATCGATACGGGTATAGCCGCGCGGCAGGTAGTTGGTAGGCGGTTGCAGCGACGCTGCCAGGATGCGGCGGCGTTCGGCGCTGCCCGCTTCTTGTAGCGCGCCCAATGCGCCTACGCCTTCGGCTGTGCTGTCAAAACGGAGGACGGCGACACGGTCGGCATCATCGGCCAGGTGAATGAGGAGACGCGCCGCGGAATAGCGCAGCGTATTGGGGTCACTGGGCTCGTTTTCGCTGGGGAAGCGGCAGGGCGGCTCAAAAGGCAACCCCTGTTCGGGCCAGGGCCAGCACGTCGCCATGCTGCCCGAATCGTCGAGGACAACCACCACGTCGATGGGCTCGTTGGCGGGGCCGGTAGGTGTGTCCACCTGGGCAGACGGCGCGGCCAGACTGACGTTGGTCCAGGTGTAGACCAGCGCAACAGCAATTCCCAGCGCCAGGACCAGCCCGGCGGTGAACTTCCTCAAGCGAGTGACCTCCTGAAAAGACGACGGACGACAGACGACAGGCGACGGACGACGAAGAACGCCCACAATTGCGTCATACACGAAGATTCGCCGAATAGAGCAGGGCGAAAAAGTACGCGCATTGTATCACAGGGACAGTGGTTTCCAAGAATAAAACCGTCTACTTATGTCAAGTAAAAGAGAACGAATGGTTTACGTTATGGTGACGCAGTGTATGTGGTTGGTAAACGATGGATGAGGGTGGTGTGGTTCCGTAGGGGATTAGACTGGCGTGGAGGCGAAGAATTAGGACACGGATTTCAGGATTTTGAGGACGGTGGTTTTGGGGCTGGTTTTTTGGGGGGGGCAGTGGTATTACGATAAGGACAAACGAAAGTGCCGGGGACTTCACGTGGAACGTGACGCCAGGAGCGAAGAACTTATCTCGCTGCGGTGAAAGTCCCCGGCACTTGCTGATCTTAACGTCTACGGGTGGAGCGGTCAGTGCCTGGCACTGACGCTACGATCTCACCACCTGCTACTTGCAAACCTGCCACCTTACTCCGCTTCTTCAAACAGGCGGGCAAAGGTTTCGAACGGCTGCGCGCCGGGGAGGACGCGCCCGTTGAGGTCGAAGCTGGGGCGCAGGCGGATGCCTGCGGCGCGGCGTTCGTTGTCCAGGCGCGTGACTTTTTCGTTGACGGCCGGATCGACGAGGCAGGCGGCGAAGGTGCCGGTGTCGAGGCCAAGTTGACCTGCCATGCCGGTGACGATGGCGGCGGTGTCGCGCCAGAGTTCGCTCTGGCGTTCGAAGAGCAGATCATGCATGTGCCAGAAGGCGAGTGGATCTTGAGCGCCGGCACATTCGGCGGCGACGTGGGTCACCTGTGACTGGGTTCCATGATCGAGCATGGGCCAAAAGGCAAGCTGTACACGCCCATCGGCCACAAAATTCGCCAGGATTTCTGGTTCAACACGCAACACGTGCGTGCGACAGGCCCCTCACATAAAATCGGAGTAGTCGACCAGGCGGATAGGCGCGGCCGGGTTGCCGCGGAGAAAGAGATCGCCGTCAACGGTCACCGTCTCGGTCCAATCTTCGGGCTCGGGGACGGCTGTTTCCGTGGGTTCGACAGCGGGTTCAGCAGTGGGTTCGGCTGCCTCGACCGGCGCTTCAGTCGGCACATCGGTGGGGGCGACAGTTGCGTCGTCCGTGGGTAAGGGTGTGGCCGCGGCGGCAACTTCCTCGGGCGCGGATGCTGTGGCAGGCGGCAGTGTAGACGACGGCGACGGCGCACACGCGGCAAGGTAGAGCATTCCTACACAAAGCACGAGAAGCCGAAGGGCAGCAATGGGACGATGAGATAAACCTTCCGGGAAGCGTTGCGCTTCCCGGAAGGTGTTGGTTGTATGTTGTGACAAGGATTATTCTCCCTTGGCCTCGGCCAGCAACTGGTTGAGCGCCTCACTGAATTGATCGGCAGGCAGTGCGCCGGGGATGAGCCGTCCTTGTTCGCCGTAGAGGACGACGAAGGTGGGCGTGCCGCGCACGAAGCCGCTGCCGCTGTTGAGGTCGGCCAGGACCTTCTGATAAGTGGCCTGATCTTCCATGCAGACGTTGTAGGCATCGATGTCGAGTTCAAGTTCCTCGGCCAGGGTCAGCAACACTGCGTCGACATTGTTGTTGCCCCATTCGCTCATGCGCTCGAAGAGCAGATCGTGCATTTCCCAGAATTTGCCCTGGTTGCCTGCACATTGAGCGGCGCCGGCAGCGGCCACGGCCTGCGGGTGGCTCTGTTCCACCGGGAAGTGCTTGAAGACCCAGCGCACGTCGCCGGTGTCGATGAATTGTTCGTCTAGCACTGGCTGTGTTTGCAGGGTGTGCTGGCGGCAGAAAGGACACTGGAAGTCGCTGAACTCGACTACGGTCACCGGGGCGTCGGGGCTGCCGCGCCAGAAGTCGCCGGCCATGTTGACGCCGGGGGTGTCGGGATTGGGGGCAAGCCCTTCATCGGTGGCCCAGTAGGGGATTTCGGGATCGCCCTGCTGTTGGGCTGCCGCAGGATCGGTGGGTGCATCGCCGGCCTGGATGGCGGCGATGTAGCTTGCGAAGGCGTCAAAGGGTTGAGCGCCGACTAGTGGGTACGTGTCGGTGGTCTCTTCGTTGACGAAGAGGAAGCTGGGTGTCCCTGTGAAGCCGAAGGAGGCGGCTTCTTCGACACTGGCACGTACGGCGTCCTCTTTGTCTTCCGCTGTTTCGGCGAGGCAGGTGGCGTAGAGGTCCGGCTCTGCGCCAGCTTCTTCGGCAAGGCGGGCAAAGGTGGGGGCAGGGTCGCTCATGTTGCCCCACTCAGTTTGGGTGCGGAAGATCAGCGAGTGCATTTCCCAGTAAGGCACAATGCCCTGTTCGGCTACACAGTTGGCCGCAATCGCGGCAGGGATGGCGTTGGCGTGCAACCCTTCCAGCGGAAAGTCGCGGAAGACAAAGCGTACTGCGCCGCTTGCCATGAAGTTCTCTTTCAAGGCCGGTTCTGTTTGGATGACATGGCGGGCACAGAAAGGACATTCGTAGTCGCTGTACTCATAAATGGTGATGGGGGCGTCGGGGTTGCCACGATAGGGGTAGCCTTCTTCAGTGAAGCCGACGGGAATACCGTCCATCATCACCTGCTCGCCGTTTGAGGACGTGGCTTCGCTGTCGTCCGCTTCGCCGTCTTCGGCTTCGGTGGCGGCTGGGGTAGCAGCGCTTTCACCGGTGTCGGCTTGGGGCATGGGTAGGCTGGGTGTTGTACAGGCGGCCATGAGTGCCAAAAGTGCGACCAGAGCCATCCAGAGTACAGCGCGCTTTATGTGAGAACTGTGCATAAGATTTCCATCCTCCTCGATGATAGTATGGTTCATGGTGACATTATGGTTCACGGCGTAACCACCAGGATGTAAAGACGAGTACAACAGCGCCTACAAATGCGACCCAACTTAGAATCTGGTAGAGCGGACGGGGCTGTGTCACCGAACCGGCGGGCGGCTGTTCCACCTGCACATGCAGGCGTTCTGTGCGCTGTGGGTCGCCGTCTACATTGAGGGCAACCAGTTCAGGCGTTGGGGTGAGGGCGATTTCTTCGATTTGTGATTCGGCAGGCGTTACAGGCATCGGCTGTGGTGTTGATGTTTCGACCTCGCCAGGTCGCGTCTCTGTTTCGTCCAATTGCGGGGGGGAAAGACGCTCTAGCCCCGGCGTCTGGGTTGGGCGGGGCGTGGTCGTTGCGACAGCGCCCGCTGTTCCGGGCAGCGGCTCGAGGACGATCTCCTCGCTGAATTCGATAATTGTCGTCTGGGCCTCAACGGTCAGGGTAGCGGCGATGTCCGCTGATTCGCCCGAAGGAGCACTCCCCACGGGAACCACAAGCACCGGCGTCGCCAACGGTGACTGGACGGCATCAGAGCCGCCACGCGGCGTCGGCGTCGACAAGACCACAGGCACCGGCGTCGGCGTGGGTGTAAAGGTCTCGGTTGGCATTAATGTAGCCGTTGGCACTTCCGTGGGCGATTCCGTTGGTGTAAAAGTCGGCGTAAAGGTTTGTGTCGGCGCTGGTTCCACAGTAGCAGGCGCCACAACGGTATCGGTTGCTGTGGCTGTTTCCGTAGGCGTCGGAGCAACAGAGAGGATACTGCTTACCGGTGCGTCAGGCGTTGCGGTAGGCAGTTGGGCACTGCCAATGGCCAGGAAACAATTGGCCGGGCTGACAACAAGCGTGGTGGCCGTACCATTGGTATCGGTGATCACGCCGCTGTTGACGGTAAGTGTAAACTCCACCACGCCACTTTCGTTCTTGGCCTGGATGAACGTTGTGGCCAGCACGCCCTCGTTGACGGTCAACGGCGCGTTTTCCTCGGTATCGGGGTGAACCGTCAAGATCACAGAAGCGGCCTCGGCGCTTTCTGACAGCGAGACCGGCAACAGGTCACCCTCGGTGAACCACGGCTGGGGAATCGGATCAATATAGCGATTGCCGCCGTCGTTGTGCCGGACCGTGATTGAAAGGTCATTCACCGTTGCACCCTGAACGTTGGTCAACACCAACTGTAACTGTGCGCGCCCGGCCAGAGGAAGTTGCGCATTTTCAAAACGGCAGCGCAGCGCAGGCGTGGTGTTGCTGCTCACTGAAAACAGGGGCAGCAAGCCCAGCACCAGCAACAAGGGCATGATCAACCGATAGACGATAATGAGGCGATGTGGGCGGTTGGATGGCATTCGGTTACCCAAACAAGTATGCCGGATGCAAAGAACCGGCGCTGTGCGTTGGCGCACAGCCAAGATGCAAAGTAGGCGTTAGTGTAACATGGGTTGATTGCGTACTCAACGTTACCCTGCGCAAAACGCGAAATGTCGACATACCAGGGCGCCAACCTGCGCAGATCAGATATACCCTTATGCGGAAAATACGTATTTCCTGGTACATTCAAAGGGTGGCCTTGTGGCAATAAGGCTAAATACCATGCGCCTCATCTATATCCTTACCTATATCAAACGCTGAATTTTGCCAAATGAGGTCAGCTACAGTAGTATGCGCTTAGAAATTGAACTAGAATTCCCCCCTAGAGGACCACAGGCCTACCTGCTTCCCCAATCCGGCTTCTATTGATTTTTCAGCATTGTATCCTGGTGTCTTTTCGCTTAACAATATGTTCCAGGCTTCATAATGTGTTCCAAGCAAAAAGCGAATGGCCCAATAACGCAATTTCCCAATGGATTGTAGTCACTGTTCGCAAAGAGGTTATTTGAATGACCGTAAGTAACCCCCAACTTGACAATCAAGACCCTTCGCTACAGCAACCCTGGGCCGAGGACGAGATTGATCTGCGTCAGTATGTTCTGGTGCTGGCTTCGTGGTGGCGTGAAGTGGTGGCGCTGGCGCTGGTGGCGGCGATAATGGCGGCCGGCGGCGTGATTGCCTTGCGTTTTGTGCAGGATCCTGTGTACGAGGCGGCGGCCACGGTGGCGATTGCGCGCACCACCAGCAGCATCAGCTTCGATGACAACTTTCAAACCTCAAGTTCTCAAGAAAACATGACATCGGCCGCGCGCGCCGATATCCTGGTGAGCACGCGCCGGGCGTCACTCGTGGGGCTTGTTTACAATGGCGCTGTGGCGCAGACCGTCTCTCAAGAGATGGAATCATTCCTAAACGAAGAGCAACGCAACCCAACACGGCTGTTGAACCGCATTAACGCCGAACTGGTGACGGCGGAAGGCACGCGTACCGAAAGCGATTTGATTCGCATCAGCGCCAGGGCCGATTCGCCCGAGGTGGCCGCCGCCATTGCCAATGCCTGGGCGCAGGCCTATGTCACTTATGTCAATCGTCTCTACGGCCAGGTGCCCGACGATCTACGCGCTTCGGTGCAGACTGAGCTGGCGGCAGCACAGGCCGGCTACGACGAGGCGCAACGTCAGTTAGAAGGCTTCATTGCCAGCAACGAGATCGCCCGCTACGATCGTGAAATCGGCGAGAAGCAACAGATTGTCAATAGTTTGCAGGCAGGCAAGCAGACGGCGGTACAGACATTGGTAGACGAAGAGTTGGCGGCGCGGCGGCAGATTATTTCGGCCTATATCAACGCCCAGGCCAGCAACCGGCTGCTCGCCTTCAACAAAGAACAGGCCGCCAAACAGGCCATGATTTCGGCGTTGATCGACGCCGAGAGCCAGAGCCGGCTCAACGCCTTTCAGCAGGATCAGGCGGCGCGCCAGGCGCTCTTTGATCAACATGTGAAGGCCGAGTTAGAGAATCGGGCCCTGGCCCTTTCCACCGATCAGGCGCTACGCCGTCAGGTTTTCGAGGCATACGCCAACGCCGACGCCCGCGCCAAGGTGACCGTCTTCAACGAACAGGTCGACGCCCGTCTCCAGGCGCTGGCACAGAGCTACGACACCCGCCAGAAGCTGACACGCCTGCTCGATGATGCCCGTGGCCTGCGCGCCCAGGCGGCCACAGGCGGTGAGGGCGGCGTAGCCACCAATAGCCTGGCGATTTTGTTGCTCAAGACACAGCTCTATAGCGTCTC
>WGMT01000051.1 GCA_016124945.1 bacterium
CATAAGCGTTAAGATAAGCAGCGTACGAGCAAGTGCCGGGGACTTTTCGCCGCAGCGAGACGGGATATCCACTCTTGGCGACACGTCCAACGTGAAGTCCCCGGCACTTTCGCTCCACCCTAACTTAACGCCTATGGGGGCCGGGGGTGAGGGCCTCTCTCCTCACCCTGTCACCAGATCCAACTGTTCTACGCGCCGCGCCGCGTGACGGATCAACAACGAGATCTCCACAGGCATGTCTGTTTGGCGGATGGCGGCGACGGCGGCGTCGAGATCATAGTCCACGCGTACGATCTCAGCGTGGCGGGTGGCCGTATCGAAGACGGCAAAAGACGCTCGCGGATCTCCGTCCAAAGAGCGACCGACGGCGTTGGGGTTGATGAAGAGCGGCCCACGGTCGCCCGTCAGATCCTTGCCCTGGTAGACGAAGGGCTGATGCGTATGACCGAGGACAACCACATCGGCGCGCACACGGCAGGCGAAATGGGCAAGGTCATCGCCGTTGTCGGGCGTGTACCAATCGTCCAGGTGATCCGGCCCGGCGTGGACCATGTGGATCGACACCCCGTCGACGCGGAACTCCGCCGCAAAGGGCAGCCTGCGCAGGTGACGTTTGAGCGCCGGCTCAATGATCGCTTGTGTCCAGTGCAGCGCCGCCAATTTGAGCGGTTCCGTGCGCGGGCTGGATGGTTTGCGCGACGCCGTAGGCAGATCCCAGGCCACGGCGTGATCATAATTCCCCATTACCGCGGGGATGCCCCGTTCGAGCAATGCGGCGATCACCTGATTCGGCTGCGCGCCGTAGCAGACAAGATCCCCTGCACACAGGACAAGATCCACGCCGCGCCGATCCAATTCGTCCAGCACGGCGTTTAGCGCGTGGGCGTTGCCGTGGATGTCGGAGATGATTCCTAAAAGCATGGCGATTTGTGATTGGTGATTGGTGATTGGTGATTGGAACTTCTGCCCAATCACCAGTCACCAATCACCAATCCCCCCTTTCTCACAACTTCGCATGCACAAGTTGCTGCGTATACGCCGCCAACGGATCTTCCAGGATCTGATCCGTCAGCCCCGTCTCGATGACGTCGCCGTGTCGCATGACCATGACACGGTCGGCCAGGGTGCGGATGACGCCGAGATCGTGCGAAACGATGATCATGGTGACGTGGGTCTCCCGTTGCAGCCGTTTCAGCGTGTCAAGGACAGTGGCCTGCACCGACACGTCGAGGCCGCTGGTGGGTTCGTCGAGCAGGAGCAGCTTGGGTTCCAGGGCGATGGCCTTGGCGAGCTGAACACGCTGTTGCATCCCGCCGGAAAGGCGCGTGGGGATGTCGTCCATGCGGTCCAGCGGGAATTCGGAGGCAGCCAGCGAACGGCCGGCGGCGGCGCGCAGGCTGGCGTAGCTGCGTTCTCCTGCCATGAGCAGCCGTTCGGCCACGTTGCCGCTGCTGGTGTTGCGCATGCGCAGCCCCAAATGGGGGTGTTGGTAGACAATACCGATGTGGTGAATCACCACATCGCGTTGCGCATAGCGATCCAGATCGAGCAGATTGACGCCTTCGTAGCCGGGGATATTGAGCACGTAGCTGCCGGCGCGTGGCTGTCCCCGCTCAGGCGCTTCTTGCAGGTTCAACATGCGCAACAGGGTGGACTTGCCCGATCCCGATTCGCCCACGATCCCCAGGATTTCGCCGGGGTAGACGTCTACGTCCACGGCGTTGACGGCTTTGAGCGCGCCATAGTGTTTGGTCAACGCCCGCGCCGAAAGCAGAGGACGTTCCCCGATCAATTGGGGGGCGACCAATGGCACGGCGTGGATGTGTCCGTTACTTGAGATAGCCGTCATGATAGAACTTTCCTTGCGCATCAAAGTAGGTGGAGCCGATGACGACCTCTTCGCCCTGGGCCTGCGTGAGCAGCTTGTCGGCGTAGCCCGAATCTGAAAGCTCGAACTTGGCGCTGCCGTCAGGTTGGGGGATTTCGTTCATGAATTTGTACGATTCGCCGGTGCGGGCGCAGGTGTTGGCCGCCTGTGTCTCCACCTGGAAGAAGACATCGTCGAATTCCAGCGGGAAGACGTTAGTGTAGGGCGGCACGGCGTAGAGGCGCTTTTCGCGGCCGGCGGAGAGCAGCGTGAGGTGGCCCGCCTGGTGAAGCTTGGGCGTGTCCCAACGCGGAATGGGGCTGGGGCTCATTACGTAGCGGTCGTGGACCATCACCGGGTAGCTGGCGCCGGTGACGAAGCGGCCAAAGCGCACCAGTTGCTCATAGAGTTTGAGCCACATCAGCCCGTAATCTTTGTCGGCGTGGAGGATACGCGCCACCGAAATATTGGATTCCACACCGCGCAATGGCTCGGGATCGGGCACTTGCAGCACAAGCACCTGTCCTTCGCCCATCATCTCTTCGGGGATGCGGTGACGGCTCTGCAAAAGGGTGGCTGCTGTCGTGTCGGTGGTGGTCTGTGCGCCGGTCATGCGGGCGATGAAACGGCGCAGGTTGGCGGCGTTCACCGAATCGTCGGCGCCCTGGTCGATCACCTTGATCACACTGTCGGGGCCGGCCAGTGTCAGCGTCACCTGCAGGCCGCCCGTCCCCCAGCCGCGGGCAATGGGCAGTTCTCGGCTGGCATAGGGCACCTGATAGCCGGGGATGGCAATCGCCTTCAGCATGCGCCGACGCAGCTCGCGCTTGGCGAACTCGTCGAGAAAACCGAAGGCGTAGTCTTGTTGGGGGGAGGCGAGATCGGCAAGAGACATAGTTTGTCCTAGAGAGTATAGTTTTAGTCTGTAAGCGGTTAAGCGGTTAAGCGGTTAAGCGTTGGAGCGTTGGAGCGATTGGGGATCGTGAACAGGATCTGAAATCGCCTAATCCCCCAATCGCCTAATCCCCAATCACCAGTCACTAATCACCAGCCGCAACATCCGTCATCCCCTGCTTCTTCTTCGCCTCCGGCTCACGCAGCCATCCGCTGGCCGCCATGACATCGCGCATGGCGTCGAGGGAACTGCCGAAGGTGACGTAGTGGGGCAGTTTGTAGTGGATGCAGAAGCCCGACGATTCCACAGGCTCGGTGTGGTAGAGCACAAATTCTTCGCTGTGGGCGGGGTGTGGGTTGGGCTTGCTCATGGCCATATCCAGCATGGAACCGGCGATGATCTTGACCTCGTTCCAACCCAGGGTGGCGGCGAAACCGAGTTCGAGCTGCGGCTTGTCTTTGCCGCCGAAGGTGGTGACGATCTCGGCCTGGCTCACGCGTATGCGGCCCACACTGAAATTGACGCCGCTAATCGGGTGCTGGATTTTCACGTCGGCGTAGCCCAACCGCACTTCGTTGACGGTGGGATGGATGCCGCCATAGCCACGCATGTTGGCATACCCCAACGAGAGGACGCCGCCCGTCTCGGCACGGGCGAGGGCTTGCAGCCGGTGCTCACGTGGCGCCGGAATTAGGAGCGGCCCGCGTGTGAGATCGGGGATGTCGTTGGCATCAATGGCTTCGCTCTCTGCGAATTCGGGCAGAAGACCCTGTCCACGCTGCCATGAGGCCACGCTGGGATAGGTGGGCGGCGCAGGCTGTTCCGCCGGGGTAAGGGGCGTTTCGTCCACTTCCTTGCCGTCGAGGACTTCGGTGCGTAGCAGGCGGTGGCTGTAGTCCAGCGTCGGCCCGAGGATCTGGCCGCCGGGGATGTCTTTGAAGGCGGCGGAGATGCGCCGCACCACCAGCACGTCCTCGGCGCTGACGGGGTGGGCGTAGGCCAGCCGCGGCTGCGTAGAACGATACGCGCGCAGCAGCAGCACCGCTTCGTAGAGGTCGCCGCCTGTTTGGGCCAGGGCCAGTGCTGCTAATTGTGGGGCGTATAGTGAGCCTTCACCCATCACCCGATCCACGAGATAGGGCATGTTCTCTTCGATCTTATTCACTAAATCTTTTGTCAACGTGCCATTGAGCAACTGGAAAAATTTTTCGGCTTGTTGGATGGCGTTTTCGCCGCCACGGGCAGCCACATATGCCATGATCAGCCTCCTACCGGCTCGATAAGGGTTGTGCGCGGGATACCGATCACTTCGCCGTTGTGGACCAAAAAGAGATCCCAACCCAGAGGATAGCGCTGCGTACGTCGGCGCAGATCCCAGAAGGCCAGGGGCAGCGATGCCCGTATCAGCGTGGACGCTGCGATGCCCGGTCCTTTGAGGCGAAATTCGAGTCCGCTATTCAGCGCGCAGGCCAGCACCAGCGTAGCGGCGCGGTCGGGGTAGAGCATGTCGCCTACCGGGGCCTGGCTGATCAACGCCAAAGTCTTCTCATCGACATGCGGGTAAAAATGGTAGGCGGCCATGTCCGGCATTTCGGCGCGGGCGGTGGTCTGTTGTAAGGCGTAGGCAAGCCTGTCGTCGGGCGTAAAGAAGGTCGTCTCCAGATCGAGGAGCGTCTCGCCGATAACGTGCAGGGCGACGTTGGGATCGGTTACCGCGTCGGGGAGGGGTTGGCGGCGGCCAGGATGGCTGAGCGCCCACATCAACCCCAGGAAGGTGGAACGGGTGCGGATCTCGGCGCTGCTCAGGGTAGGTGTCAACATTAGAAAGTCTCCATTTCGACACGGGTGGCTTCCACCTGGCGCAGCAGTAGATCGTCTTCGGCGCTTTGGGTGGTGTGTTCGGCCTTAAGGAATTCCACAATTGAGGCCACCCAACGCTCTCCTTGCAGGGCGGCGTCAAGGATGGCGATGGCCAGCGCCTGCTCCAGATCGCGGCCCAGGCACGCGCCGTAGC
This sequence comes from bacterium, assembly GCA_016124945.1. Lineage (GTDB taxonomy): Bacteria > Chloroflexota > Anaerolineae > Caldilineales > Caldilineaceae > RI-153. The sequence continues at coordinate 4,777 of WGMT01000051.1, forward strand.
CTTCGGCATTGCCCACCCGTACATGGGCTTCAGCAATGAGCGCTTCGCCCAGATGAAAGACGCTGTTTTCCACGCTCTCGGTGCTCGGGATCATCACCAGCCCGGTGCGATTGCGTAGCACGTCCACGTGGCCGAGGTGGGGCAACAATGCCTCTGCAAAAGATTTCAGCCGCTCCGCAGGGACACGGCTCAACACGCTTAAATAAAGATCCTGCGCCGGCACTTGGTTTACACGAAAGGTCATCGATTTGTCCTTCAGAGAGTGAGAGCAGAATTTTGATCCACGAAGGCACACGAAGATTCACAAAGGCAGAAAAAGATCCACAGATTCCACGGATTAAAAGGATTCAGAAAACAATTGAAAATCCGCTCTTCTCTCTTGCAATCCTGAAAATCCGTGTAATCTGTGGAAAACTCCTTCTGCCTTTGTGAGTCGTAGTTCTCAGTTACTGGTTGGCCAGTTCCTGGAGATCGAGATCTAGCAGGCCGGCAATGTCGCGCAACGAGTTGTAGTATTGGTCTAGCGTTTCCAACCCCAGTTCAGCGGACGGGTCCACATACCAGCGGGCCGTTGCTTCAATCATTTCAGGGTTGTTCTGAATGTCGAGCAATGCTTCTTTGACCGCTGCCTTGAACGAGGCAGGCATGTTGCTGCGGATGGCGAATGGTGTATTCGGGATCGGGTCCGTCATCGCCAGCATCACAATGTGGCCTTCGGGGCAGCTTTCGTAGAGGGCACGTAGTTCCACCTCGCTGCGTTCTTTGCCGGTCTGGTTGTCTTCGAAGCCGCAGAAGTCGATCTGCCCTTCATCGCGTAGGCGATAGAGGTTGCTTTCGTGGGTGGCGCCGGCGGGCGCTTTGTCATTCCACACCGAAATTACTGCGGTCGGATGACTCCCGGCAAAGACAGTCTGCATTTCTTCGTCTGGATTGATGCCCATCTGGAACAAAAGTGTTTTCGGCGCAAGGTGGCCTGATGTAGAAGCCGGATCGACGAAGTTGAAATCCTGGCCGCGCAGATCTTCGATGGTCTCGATGCCCGAACCCTTCTTGGTGAAGATGATGCTGTAGTAGTGGGCGGGCAACGTCGGGTCGAAGACAGCCGGTTCGGCGCGTGTCGAGATACCCGCACCCAGCGCTTCGGCGCCGGCTTCCTGTACGGCAAGGACGTAGGCAAAGGGACCAACCTGCATGGCGTCTACGCGGTCGGCGCGCATGGCTTCGATCACAGCGGTGTAGCTGGTGCCGGTGAACATGTCCACTTCTACGCCCAGCCGTTCGGCCATGTAATCGGCGAAGGGTTGGTTGTTTTCCAGCACCTGTTCGGCGTCATCACCGCCAAAGAGGCCAAGGCGGAAGACTTCGGGCCAGTCGGCGCGTTCGTCGCTTTCACCGGCATCGGCACTCTCGGCCGCAGTCGGCGCGGCTTCTGAAGCAGGGGCACCTGCCGGCGCGGGCGCGACACAGGCCGCGCTCAACAATGTCATCAACACAAGCACAAGCCAGACCGAAAAATACTTGGCCTTCATCGGGGTTCTCCTGTGGGAAATGGGTTTGTTAAATTCGTGATTGGGGATTCGTGATTGGGGATTAGGGCAGAAACATTGCTCTGGCAGCACGCCTAATCACGAATCCCCAATTACCTAAATAATACGTTTACGCAACTGATCACTGAGCCGGTCAATCACCGTGATGGTGATAATCAGCAGGACCATGGCGCCCATCAATCGCTGGTACTGAAACAACGCCAGGTATTTCGAGATGATAAAACCAACGCCGCCTGCGCCGACCAATCCTAAAATGCTGGCGGCGCGAATGTTACCTTCGAATAACAGCAACGAGTACGAGGCGATTACAGGCAGCGCTTGTGGGATGACGGCGTAGATGAAGGTGAGCAGCCCGTTTGAGCCTGTGGCGCGTACGGCCAGCACCTGCTGCGGGTCGATGGATTCAATCGACTCGGCATAGAGCTTGCCCATTGAACCGACAGAGCCGATGGCCAACGCCAAAACACCGCCGAAAGGACCAAGACCCACCGCGGCAACGAAAATCAACGCGTAGACAATTTCTGGCAATGCACGATTGGCGTTGAGCAACATACGTGTGCCCTGATAGACCCACGGGTGCGGCGATGTATTGCGCGCCGCCAACAGACCGAAAGGCATGGCCAAAAAGATGGCACCGGCTGTACCGATGATGGCCATCTGCACCGTCTCAATAATTGCCGACATCACCTGGGGCCACGGGAAGGTCACCCCGGGGAAGCCCAGCGTGGGGATGGCGACGCCGAAAAGCTGAAAGGCGGGAATGGCCAACGGCACTGCCGTCATCTCGAAGGTGGGCGGGAAGAGACGACCAATAAAATCGGCAATGTTGTCGAGCCCATCGATTAGTTCACCTGGCCGGGCATCGGTGCCGTTCATACCCCAGGCAAAGAACCCCGCGAGAAAGATCACCGTGAGCACGCTACGCACATTGATGCGCGGCCACGGACGTAGCAAATCGGCATACGCAGGAGTTGAGAGTTTCGAGGGTCTCTCAATTACTGTCTGTTGCGTCCCAACAAATTCCGTGGTCATAAGGCTCCTCAGAGAAGGCGGTGAAAGCAAAAGTACGTGACTGTAAAGTTAGTTACTCACGCGGTAACCATCTCACGATCAAAGCGATAGATCCGATCCAATACCGTCTCGTCGAGTTCGTCCGGCGTACCATCGAAGACGACAACACCCTGGGCGATACCGATGAGGCGGTCGGCGAAGCGTTTGGCCAGGTCGACCTGGTGAATGTTAACGAGGGTGAGCACGCCGTCCTCGCGGGCGACGCGTTCTAGAGCGCTCATCACCTGTACCGCCAACTCCGGGTCCAGGCTCGCCACCGGCTCGTCCGCAAGGACAATCGTGGGTTCCTGCGACATGGCGCGGGCGATGGAAATGCGCTGCTTTTCGCCACCCGATAGGCTATCGGCGCGTTGGGTGGCGCGGTGCAACAGGTTGACACGTTCTAGATTGTGCAGGGCAATGTGGCGATGCGAACGATCAAAGATGCCGAAGGCGCTGGCGATGGGGTGGTTGTAGCCAAGCCGGCCGGTGAGGACATTGGTTAACGCAGGGAGGCGACCAATCAGGTTGAACTCTTGCCAGATAAATCCAATGCGACGGCGCACCTGGCGCAATTCCGCCTCCGTCATGGCGGTGATCTCTTCACCGTCAAGGTAGATGCGCCCTTTTGTGGCGGGTTGTAGGCCATTAATGCAACGTAGGAGCGTAGACTTCCCCGCGCCGGAACGGCCAATCACGCCGATGATTTCCCCGGCCTCGGCCTTTAAACTCACAGACTTTATTGCCTCGGTGCCGTTGGGGTATACAACCTGGAGATCATGAACTTCGAGAAGGCTCATAGGTGTCGAATCCATTCTTGCCGTACTAAAGTACCATTCATGTGAATGGTTCCATTTCAACGCCAAGAGATTAACTGAGCACCAACAATCGTTTAAGATTTGATATGTTTTTGTTAAGCGTTTGTTCGGGAATGATAAGAGGGTGTTAACGGGGACGGACGACCGACGATGGACGACCGACGAAGTCCTGATGGGGGTGTGAGTCTATGTTGGGACGTTGGGTGATGATCAAACCGAGGCGGCAGTCTTAGCGAGATCGGTCGTCTGTCGTCGGTCGTCCGTCGTCTTCTCAAAGACCAAGAATCGATACTGTACCAACCCCTGCCGGATGCACTCTTCCAGTGCAAAGCCGCCAAGGACGCTCTCGAATGTAGCGGTGAGGGCACCGCTGTGGTGCATCGCTGCTTCGAACAGTGGAATGGCTACCCGTGGGAAGGGACGCATGTGCAAATAGGGGCTGAAGTCAATGTTTGCGATGGGGGTCAATCCATTTGTCTGGGCGAGGTGTGAAACGTCTTGTGGGGTGAGGAGGTGAGGCACATGCCAACCTTCCTGGAAGAGGGCCAGCCACCGCGCCGACGCGGTGCCGCCATTGACGGCAACCGGCGACGCGGCGCGAAAGTCGTCGCAAAGGATCAACCGGCCACCCGGTTTGAGGAGACGTGCCGCTTCGACCATGTAGCGGTCAGGCGCATAGGCATGGGCGAATGCTTCAATAGAGCAAATCAAATCGATCTCCGCGCAGATGGGTACACTCTGAAAATCACCCTCAATGAATGCACAGTTTTGTAAGCCCAGTGATTGCGTTCGATCCTGTGCAATGCGCGCCTGTTGACGGCTGATGGTCATCCCGATAGCCGACAAATGCTCCCCGAAACGACGCCCCAGGTAGTGGACGGTGGCCCCGAACCCACAGCCAAGGTCCAGCATGGTAATGGCGGTATCGTTACGCAGGGCGCCTGCGCGCAATGCTTCAACTTGCTGCGCAATCTGCGCGTTCACAAAATTAAGTGCGTCTTCGCGCTGGGCAACACCATCCGCCCACACCGGGCGATGAATGGCTGGGTTGTGATTTCGCCTGCGCACCAGTGAAAACCAGGTTGTGTTCTGCTCGTAATACGCGCGTACGCCACTGACATATGTGTTTTGTCCATTGTAGCTGTCGCCACTTCTATACAATTTGTGTCTTCTTTCTGTGGTGGTGAAACTGAATTGAGGCTAGATGTAAGTTATATGGGGAGTTCGTGTTTTTTGCGTTTGTTGTAAGTGAATCTTGTGTCCAAAAATATGTGCTGCCCCTGCGTTGGCTATGGACACCCGTAAGGGCGTTGTGTGCCCAAATTGACAAGCGTGCGCTGTTCTTGCATAATCGAGAAGTGTCGCTATTGTTCTGAAGCTCAGTTCAAAGCATTGTACGGTTTCACCTAGCAGTTTGGATTGGATAATCCCTGCATCCGCAAAAAGCAGTTTCCTCGTCCAACCGCCGCACAACAGCGATCCACCATCCAATTATATTCCTGCTTGTATTCGGAGGAGTCAAACTGATGATAAAGTGGCTGTCTCTGCTGTTCTTTGGTACAGCACTTTGGGTTGCCGCCTTCCTGCCGATTGGGCCAGGGAGTGCCTTTGCGCAGGATCGTACAGAGGCAACAGTTACGATTACAGTCAACAGCTCTGAGGACCCCGACACCAGCCTGTCGCATACCTGCACATTCAGTAGCTCAGACAAGCAACCGGCCACGGACGGCAAATGTACATTGCGCCGTGCCATTGTTGAGGCGTCGGTGCGGCCACAAAGTGATAGGCCGATTGCAATTGTCTTCAACTTGACCGAAGACGATGTTAACCGCAACCGCGACGCCGCAGATACATGGACAATTGTCCTCACCGACACATTGCCGATGCTCACGACAGACTCGCCTGCCAATCCTAACGGCCAGGTCACCCTTGACGGCGCCACCCAGCCGGGCGGGCGAAACAGCGCGCCCCCAATCCTCATAGACACCGGCGATCGTCCGTGGGAAATTGGCAGTGAGAACAATCAGATCCGTAACGTGGCCCTGTTCAACGGCGGCGCTATCGTGATCCGTGCGGACAACAATCTCGTAGAAAATGTCTGGTTAGGCCTGAATGCCGACGGGCAATCGATCCGGCTGCGTAATCCCGCCGATCCGCGGCGGCTGGCTACAGGCGGCATTGTGATCCTATCGAGCGACAACATTGTGCGCAACAACACGATTGCAGGCGCATTTACGCCGGCAATCCATGTCGTCGGCAGCGATACAAGAGACAATCAGATTCTACAAAACCAGATCGGCACCCGCGCCGACGGCACGGTCCCTGTGGTTTCGGCCAATATTGCCTGCCTGCGCACCCTTACTTACAACGCGAACAACTGGTATGGCGGCAGAGGCATTTCAATTGCCGGACGCAATCATACCATTGCGGGCAACCGGATTGTCGGTATCCATGTTGTGCAGGCGCCGTTCGACAAGCCACCCACAGCACTGAGTATCACGGGCAACAATCATATGGTCGACGGTAACTTTATCGGCCTCGATCACGAGGAGAGCGCCATTGGCGTCTGTGGGCAGGCAATTGAGATCAGTGGCAACGGCACCAAGGTGCTAAACAATACCATTGTGCACAGTCGTAGTGGGTTTGCCGACACCGCAGGCAACGCGCTCAACAGTGCGATCCTGGCCGACGATTCTTCGGCCGATTTCGGCGCAATCACCGTGCGTGCCAACATCGTAGACAGCGGCCCTGGCGATGTCTACGCCTTCGGCCCGCTGACGGCTGCCGCGTTGCGCGAATTTGTCCCCGCGCGGATTATTGGGATCACAGACACACAGGTTACCGGCGGCAACGGCATGGACGCCGTCGGCAACGTCAGTGCTTGCCCCAATTGTATCGTTGATCTCTATGTCGACGATGTGGACGAAATTGGTGAAACATTAGCCCACCTTGGCAGCGCCAGGGCCGACGCTTCCGGCGCTTTCACCTTTACACTACCACAACCATTGACGGCGAACCAGGCCATCCGCACCGCCAGCACCACAACCGCGGCGGGTGTCATCGGCAACCTGGGCGCGGGGACAACGACTGCCTTCTCCGGTCTTTTCTACCTTGGTGATGTTTCTGTTGAAATCGGGGGGCCAATCGAAGGGGAAGTAGGTGAGTTCCTGCGCTTTACGATCAAGGTGACACCTGTGGAACTGGCTACACCACTTACTCTGTCTATCTCTTCCACCGACAACACCCCACTCATTGGTGCTGTTGACACCACCACCGGTCTTGTCACCTTGCGTTGGATGACGCCCGGTGTGAAGACGCTTACAGTAAACGTCGATAGTCCTCTGGCTACGGCTACGGGTATGCATCAAATCGAAATTACTGGCCCAAGGCCTCCTCTCTACTTGCCAAATGTGAGCCGATAGCTGTTAATGGTATACTCTCTAACGAATGAAAGCAGTGAACTTAATATTTCCTGCATTTTCTTCTCTGTGTCTATGCCATTCCAGCGAAATCCCTTCCATCGACGATTCGTCTGTTTCTTCTGTTTTGGGAGCAGATTTTGCTCTTCGCCTGGAACTGGACATCCTCATAACCTGCTAGAGGAGATCGTCGATGCGCCTGGGTGGACCCTTACTACAAACCTATCAAGAACCGGATCAATGGGTATCAGCGCTCAAATCGCTAGGCTACAGCGCTTGTTTCTGCCCGCCAGCAACAGACAGCGTAACCATTGCCGACTATGCTGCTGCTGCTGCCGCCGCTGATATTCTTGTTGCTGAAGTGGGTGTGTGGAACAACCCACTGAGCACCAACCAGCATCAGCGCCTTGCGGCCATTCGCGACTGCAAGGAAAAGCTGGCCCTGGCCGATGAGATTGGCGCTGTTTGCTGTGTCAATATTGCCGGCTCACGGGGCGACCGCTGGGACGGCCCGCATCCGGCCAATCTCACAAACGAAACGTTTGAGATGATCGTCAGCACGGTCCGTGACATCATCGATGCTGTGCAACCAAAGCGTACTTTCTACGTCCTCGAAACCATGCCGTGGATCTTTCCCAACTCGGCAGAGAGCTACCTTCAACTCTTCCATGCCATCGACCGCCCTGCCTTTGGCGTGCATTTTGATCCTGTCAATCTGATCAGCAGCCCCGAACGTTACTTTAACAATGCCGCCCTAATCCTGGAATTTGTGACCCTGTTGGGGGCGTATATTAAGAGCGTACACTTAAAGGATATTTACCTACAACCGCGCCTGACCACCCACCTCTACGAAGTGCGCCCAGGTATGGGAATGCTTAACTACCCAATTTTGCTGCGATCCCTCTCTGGTCTTAGCCGAGACCTGCCCCTCATGCTCGAACACCTTGATATGGACGAAGACTACTATCAGGCTGCTGAGTTCATCCGAGATACGGCCAGGGCGGTAGGTGTTGAACTACGCTAGTTTTGTACAACCTATCCCGTCCACCACTTTGGAGAAGGACATGCCCCAACCCATCCTCGCCGTTTGCCTGGACTGCGGCGACACCCTGATTGACGAAGGAACCGAGATCCGCAATGCCGCCGGTATTGTGGTGGCAGCAGAATTGATCCCCACTGCTGCGGAGTTGATGCATGCACTGGTTGAACGTGGCTATCGGTTGGCGCTGGTGGCCGATGGCTACACCCAGTCTTTCCGCAACATCTTGGGGCAGCACGGCCTGTGGGATCTCTTTGAGGTCTATACTATCTCTGAGGAACTGGGTGTAGAAAAACCCCACCCAGCAATGTTCCACACCGCACTGGAACAGCTTAATGTTGCCCCCACCGATTATGGACAAGTTGTGATGGTGGGCAACAACCTGGAACGCGACATCAAAGGCGCAAACGAACTCGGCATTGTCAGCATTTTCCTCGACTGGGCGCCGCGTCGTTCCAAAGTGCCGCGGGATGCTTCGGAGCAGCCTGGTTATACAATCAAACTGCCCATTGAGTTGATCGACGTTTTACGGCAGATTGAAGCCGGCGTCACCGTTTAAAATCAGCACGACTGCCACCATCGCCAAATCTCTTGCTAGAACGGACCAACCATGCTGTCATCTTCTGTGTCATCTCCTGCTTCGCTCACCCTGGCCAATGCCGTCTATCAACTCACTCAGCACGTGGACGAACTGCTGCCCTGGCAGATCCTCGACCGCAAAGACCCTGATTACGGTGCGATTGTCTCGGCAGATTACGGTTGCGCCGACAACAAATTGACGAGCCATTTCATCACAGCAGTGCTCTACCTCTGGTTGGCTTCACAAGGACAGGCCGCACCGTCGATTGAACTGCCCTCCGGGGATGACGATGATCTACCCCTGGCAGATCGTCTGTTGGCGCGCACGATCCTGGCGGCGGACTATCTGCTCATCGCCCAACGCCCCAGTGGAAACATTGATCTGCTCTCAGTGAACCCCGATTCCAGCCCCGACACCGGCTTCACGGTACAACAGCTTTGCACCCTTTTCGAACTGGGCAAAGAGCGTCTCAACGCATCACCTTTGGGCGTCGACCTGCTGGGGCGGCTCGAAACCTTTATCCGCCGCGCCGTGCCGGGTATGCTCGACGGTGGCTTTCACACGCCCAATCATCGCTGGGTGATGGTGTCGGCGCTGCTACAGGCCAGGGCGATCTTCCCCGATCTCGATGTGACGCGCACCGTCGATGCCTACCTGGCCGAGGGGATCGACATTGACGACGAGGGATGTTTCATTGAGCGCAGTGTGGGCGTCTACGATGCCGTGAACAACCGCTCGCTGCTCTTCATCGCCGAGTCGGGGGAATGCGCCGACGCCCTGCCCGCTGTGCAGCGCAGCCTCGACTTCGATCTCTACCTGCTTCATGCCGACGGCACCGCGGAGACAGGCCTCTCACGTCGCCAGGATTACGGCACACGTGAGGTGGCGCTGGGGTTGGCCGCCTGTTATCTGCACGCCAACCATCTCAGCCCCGACCCACGCTACATCGAAGCCGCATGCAGGCTTTGGTCGCAAAGTCCGCACGCAACACACCACCTGCTGTGGACGGTCTATACGCTGTTGCGTTTTGGCGACCCCGTACCCACCGGGGCGGAACTGCCCACACGCTACAATCGCCACTTTCCTCAAAATGGCATCTGGCGCATTCGCCAGGAGCGACTCAGCGCCTCGTTCTTCAAAGACACCACGCGCCTGCTTTCGCTCGTCTACGGGCAGGCTGAGCTGACGGCGTTGAAGATCAGCCTCACCTACTTCGGCAGCTACTGCGGCCGCTTCTTTGGCGACGAAATGACGGTGGACGGCGACCGCGGCGTGCTCCACAATCGGGGGCTGCGCCGTCCGCGCCGGCCCGGGTACGAGTTACCTGTGAGCCGTCCTGTCTCTCCCGCCGAATGGGACGCCACCTTCGCCGAGCGCCCGCTGCGCGAAGTGCCGCCCCTCACCGCCGACCTGACTGTGGACGTGGTAGAAGGCGGCTTTGATCTGCGCTATCACCTGCTCGACGGTCTGGACGGAATCGCCGCCCAAATCGTCTTCGATTTTGCGCCGGGCGGCATCTGGGAAACGCCGGAAACGCGCACAAAACCTGCCGCCGGGCAGGTGTTCTTCCTCAAAGACGGCTACGGTGAAATGCGCTACGGCAGCGACGTGATCAGCATTGGTCCTGGCGCGGTGAGCCACGGCATGTGGCAGATGCGCGACGCCGAGACGGCCCCGGATCATGTGCGGGTGGTGTTTACGTTTTGGACACCGGTGGATCATGTCTTCGCAATCAGAGCGTATAGAGGCATAAAGAAGAATGAATGAAGATTGGGCAGACGACGTTGGTTCCGGTGGAGGGACCAGCTTCGTCTGCCCAATCTTCATACTTCATTCATCACAAACAAGGAGACAACGAATGCACATCACCAATCTCGTCGTCCACGTCACCACCCGTCCACCCAACCCCAATCCGATTCGCGATGCGTTGCAGGCGCTGCCGCAGGTGGGCGGCGTGCGCGTGGAAGTGCAGACTGATGCCGGCATTGTGGGCGTCGGTGACGCCTTCTTTGGTCGCCCTGTGGGCGCGCCGGAGGCATTGGGGGCTTTTGTGGAGCATGTGCTCAAGCCTATCGTCGTCGGCGAGGATGTGGCGTTCGTGCGCGGTCTGCATCAACGGATGCTGGCGGAAACGGAGTACCACGGCTCGGTGGGGCTTGCCATGTTCGGCATCGCTGCTGTGGACACGGCGCTGTGGGACTGCCTGGGGAAACTGCACGGCGTTCCCTGTTGGCAACTTTGGGGCGGCGTCAACCGGCAGGTCCGCGCTTATGCTATGGTGGGGTGGCTTAACTACGGCGACGATGAGGTGCAGGACATCTGTCGCAAGGCGGTAGACCAGGGTTTCCGCGCCGTGAAGATCAAGGTGGGCTACCCTACCCTGGCTGAAGACATCCGTCGCGTCGAGATCGTCCGCAGCGCCGTCGGCGACGACATCGAGATCATGGTCGACGCCAATCAGTCGCTCACCACCGCCGAAGCCGTCCGCCGTGGCCGCGCCTTTGAATCCATGGGCTGTCTCTGGTGGGAGGAACCGATTCCCGCCGCCGATGTCGACGGCTATGCCGCGCTTGCCGCCGCTTTGGACATTCCTATCGGCGCCGGTGAAAACCTCTACACCCCTGCCGATTTCGCCCGCTTCCTGCGCCGCGACGCCGTGGACATCGTCCAACCTGATCTGCGTCGCGCCGGCGGCCCCACTGCCCTACTCCAGATCGGCGCCCTGGCCGAAGCATTCCACCGTCCCTACGCTTCTCACGGCGGCGGCCCTGTTCAACTCAACGTCATGGCTTGCCTGCCCAACGCCATCTACCTCGAAACCGGCCTCATCCCTGAGGGATCGCCGCTCAAGTTGATCGACGGGTATGCGCAGATGCCGCAAGGGGCAGGGTTTGGTTGGTGAGACGGTTGATTTGCGATTGTAACTGTACAGGTCATGTAGGGGTTTGCGTGGGGCGGAGGCAGATGTCGCTTCATTTGCGAGTGCTCCTTCCGCCCCACGCAAACCCCTACGGTACTCAACGAGACAATCGTCAATCATCCAATGATCAAATACGACTTCCATTCATGCCCACCCAGCCGGATTGGCATGACGCCGGGGCCTTGGAGATCGCCTTCGATCTGGCTGGTAAACATGTTGAGGAAGCGACCAGGGCCGGTATGGGCCAGATTAACGATCTCGTCCACCGGCTCGGCGCCGAAGTTGATCACGGTGACCTGTTTGCCCAACTGATCGGGCAATTCGTGTAACATCACGAGCAGGCCGGGGCACTTGACATCAGGGACGTCGAGTTGCTCGGCCATGAAGATCTTGTAATCGCGGCGCACCCGCAACATGGCGCGCAGTTGGCCTACGAACGAATACGGGTTGCGCACCTGCTCCGAGATAGGACCATACAACGCCGTCGCCTTGGGCAAACCGCTTGAAGAGGTCTCTGCTTCGGGGTTGACGTTCATCAGATCATAGGCGCCGCGGTTGATCCAGCGTGTGTCCCCGTCGGCGAGGAGTTGCTCAATGCTCTGCGCCGGTAACGGCAGCGCCCCCACCAGATCCCAGCCCGACAGCGCAAAGACGCCTGGCTGAAAGGCATTGTATGCTACCAGCAACAGGTGAAGTTGCTGCAACTTCTCTCGCTCTTCCCCGCTTAAGTTTGTGATGTCGCCAATCCCCAACGCTGCCGCTGCAATGCTCAGCGTGGTGGACGCCACCCCATTTTCGGTAAATCGCAGATTGTACGGCGCATTGTGGCCGGTGATCCGATCATACATCACTGAGCGAATGTGACCGCGCAGCGCAGCGCCACCCCATTCTCGGCCCTGGAACTGGAAACGATCATCCTGGTGCAAAAACCAAAAATGGACAAGTTCCAAGGTCAACTCGTCGTGGTTCTGCATCGCGTGGATTAGCGATCCCGGATCGATCTCATAGTCGCGCATGATCCGCATCATCAGCCGCAAAAACTCCGTGTCCCCGGTGACGAGGGCGTGTTGATAGGCTGGGCGTGTCACAAAATCGTACGAGAGATCGGGGCCGCCCTTGCTCATTCGGGCGATGTCATCCACCGAAAGGTTTAGCTCTTGGAAGGTGAAGCCGCCCACCTTGCGCACCATCCCTGCGATCAATTGGTTGCCCACCACCGAAAGTGGGTGCCCTTCGGACCAGACGGTGCCGTCGTCGTTGCGCTCGATGCCGAGGAAGCCGTTGGCGTCGAGGCGCAAGATGCTGGCCCCAAGCGTGCCCAAGGCATGTAAGGCGTCGCCGATTACCAGCCGCTGCGCCGCAAAGGATGGATCCAGCCAGTTCAGCGTCGGTTGCCCAGCTTTGAAGTAGTGCAGGTAGACCCAACGCCGCTCCACCCCGTCGACGCCGCGCACCGTGTCTGTGACGCTCCAATCCGTCTCTTTGATCCCCGGCTCGTAGAAGATCACACGGGGCAACCGCCCGACGATGTAACCTTTGTCGGCCAACAGATCGACAGTGCTGGGCGTCAAGTTGACGGCGTCGCGGCCTTCGGGCACGTCGGGCAGCAAGTACCAGTCTTCGCGGGCGATTTCCACCATGTGATACAGGCCGGGGTAATCGTTGAAATTGCGCTCTGCGAGCCGGAAGTCGGCCCCCTTGCCAGTATGCGCGGGGACAATGTCGTCGATCAGAATTGCACCACTGGCCCCAGCATTCTGGCGCATGGTCAGGTATTCACCAGTTGTGCCGAAAGATGGATCCATCTCCAAGCCGATACGGTCGAAGTAACCGTCGATAGTGGGGGTGTATTCCTGGCCATAGAGGCCGCCGGCCTGTTTGAGTGGACCGGTGTGCATGCCTTCAATGCCGATTTCGGCAAAGGTACGCCATAGATCTGGATCGCCCATCGTCGCCAAAACCGACTCACCTTCACGTGTAATAATCGACGCCGGGTAGGCCGTGAACCAGACCGACGCCAGCGCTGTTGCGTCACGAGGGCGCGGATCGGCGTAGGGGCGACGCCACTGCTCACCCTGTCCTGAGTATCGTGAGAGGATACGGCTTGTGCCGGTAAGCATCGACCGTTGGACGAGCCATTGGATGTAATCGCTTTCAGAGTGTTGTGTCACACTGTCTCCTTTATTTCATGATCACATCGTTCATGATCATAGGCCGAGTTAGTCTAGCAGGATGGCATCAATTGTCAACCGACCGCTCAAAAGGGGGGGGGAATTCAACCAAAAATTGAACTTCTGGGAAGCTTGCAAACAATCACCTGATATGACAAAAGTCACTGCGCGGGGGACCAAGTTGGCGTAGTGTGGAGCAGAACCTGCATTCTTGATGGGGGTGCCCAGTGCGGGCTGGGCGCCCCCACACAGATTGGACTGACTCTATGCAATCTCAATCCATGCCATCCCAATCCATGAAACCCTATGCTGTCGCCGCACTTGCCGCCCTGCTGATTGCCGCCGCCGCCGGCGCGCTGATCCGCTTTGGCCTCGTCAACGGCTTCCCGACTTGGGCTGCCAACTACACCGCCGTACGCCATGCCCACAGCCACCTCATGTACTTCGGCTGGGGCAGCCTGGCGATCATGGCGCTGATCTGGCACCACTTGCCAATCCTCACAGGACGTCCGCTGCCGCGTGGCGTCCATGTGCAGATGACGGCGACCACCGTCGCCGCTTTCCTGAGTTTCCCCGCATTTTGGGTGAATGGTTATGCACCCACACAGGTCGGTAATCTCTCGCTGCCCCTGGGATCGATTATCTCCGGGATCAACGGGCTCACCTGGGTCGCCTTCATTTTACTCTACACGCAAATGACGTGGCGACTGCCGCGGCGTCCGCTCGCCGTGCGTCTGTGGGACGGTGCCATTGCATTGCTCGTGCTTGCCTGTGTGGGGGTGTTGGGGCTGATGACGCTGGTTGCGCTGGATCACCCAAGCTTTTTTCTGCATCAGGCTGCGCTACATCTCTTTTTGGATCTCTACGCCGTCGGCTGGTTTGGGGTGGCACTTCTCGGCCTGCTCTGGGCGTGGACAGGCGAAGACGCTGTGCGCAATCGACAGGTACCGGTGATGCCTTTGGTGATCTGCCTTGCGCCGACTTTTTTCCTGGGGATGGCGCCCATGTTGGTGCCGCCGGCACTCTCGGCGGTGGCGATGCTGGGGAATGTCCTGGCAGTGGGAATGCTGGGCCGGCATGGTCTACTGTTGTGGGAACAGCGCCGTCGATTGCCGTTGCTCGTGCGATTCAGCCTGCTGGCCCTGGCTGTCCACGTGCTGATTGGCGTGGTTATCATTTTCCCGGGCGTTTGGACTTGGGCGGCGGGCACCCAATTGCGTGTCTTTTTCCTGCACAACTTGCTACTCGGCTGGCTGAGCAGCGTCCTGATTGGCTTGACGGCGGCGCAATGGATCTCACTCGCCACGGCGGCGCGGCAAATCCTCGACGCCCTCTGGATCGGCGGCGTCTGTGTCATGCTCGTTGCGCTCCTCGGCCTGGAGATGGGTGGCATTGTCCCCGTTTCTTCGCGCTTCTGGCTCGAACTCGCCGCCTGGAGCAGCCTGCCCCTGGTTGGTGTTGTCCTTTTGCAGTTGGTTAGGGCAACGCGGAGCGATGCAGATGTTGACGTAGTAGAGACGATCACCCCCGCATCTATGATGACTGGGTGATTCTGTTGGCAAACCCCTTCCGAATTTGCCTGTGTCACCGTTATGTTTTTCTCTGGCCTACGGTACCACATCGTCCAGCAGTTCTCTGTTGATGAGGATGGTCACCTCGTCAACGTTGAAGAACTGAAGTACGGTCTGGCGTAGTTGCGCCTTGAAGCGCGGACCGTCGCAGACGCCGCCCAGTGAGACGTCGCCTACCAACGATACCGAGGCCGCGCCGTCGGTAAGTGACATTTCTTCGATGCTCAGATCCGAGCGGTAAAGGGCGTTGTAGAGGCCGAAGCCGTTGTACATGCGGCTGTCGAGGCTGAGCAGCTCTTGCAGCGCCGAGCGGATGATACCCACCGTCGGCTCAATTTCTATTTCCACCGGCACCACACTATCGCCGCAGCCGATCTGCATGCCCGTGCGTCCGTTGTCTTCCAGCGCGATGAGATAGATATTGGTGCTGGTGTAGATTGCCGTTTCACTGCCTTCCGTTGCCGGCTCCGTCACCGTAAAGGGATTGGAAAGGATGTCGCCGCTACTCTCGGCGGGCGTGAGCGCAACGACCCACTGTTCGCCCGGTTCGGCTAAGTCGGGAATCCGCACCGAACGGATCAACATGCCGTCGTCATCTGTCTCTGCCAATGCCAGGATGTTGTATTCTGCCTCTAGTGGACCGGCGCCGATGTCGAAGATAGTGTTGGCAGGCAAGCCCGCTGCATTGAGATCTACCATCGTTCCCGGCGGGCCGCTTGTGGGCGAAATCGCTACAGACGACGGCAACGCCGGTTCCGTCGCCGGTGTGGGGGCAGGGGGATCATCATTGCCCACCACAATGAACTCAGCAGACGTGTCCCGAGCGCCATCCACCACAGGCACGTAGGCAATGACGGTGTAGCGTTGGTTGGCCTGCGCATCGGCGGGGACGTTGAAGGTTGTCGTCGCCGCGCCCTGGATATCGGTGGTGACGGTCTGGCTGATTGTCGGCTCCGTTTCCGGTTCGCCCAACCCAACCAGCAGCACTGTCGTCGTGGGGTAGCCCGAAATTGTCACCTGAACCTGTGATCCGGGTAGGCCGGCTTCTGGTTGGATCACCACAGACGGGGCCAGTTCGCCGCCGCTCAACGGGATCAAGATTGTCTGGCCCACAATCAACACATTTGGGTTGACGATGGCCGGATTGGCGGCCACAATGGCCTCAACGGTCGTGTTGTAATTTTGGGCGATGATGCTTAGCCAGTCGCCCGACTGCACCACATAGGTGATCGGCGCATCAGGATCTTCCGTAGGCGGAATGGCAAGTACGCGCCCGATTTCTAGCTCGGTGACATCGGCGACCCCGGGATTGGCGGCAAGCAGTGCCTCTACCGAAACGCCACAGCGCGCTGCAATTTCGTTGAGCGTGTCCCCTTCGACCACCACTTCGGTATCTCCACATGGGCTTTGTGCAAAGGCGGAGGGTGCGAACGCCGCCGTTGCCAGCCCAATCAGTGTCATCGTCACCGCTAGCATGGCCGCCAAAAGGACAAAAGATCGTGGTTGTTTCTGCGTATAGTCAGCTTTCATGTCTGCTCTCTTTCCGTTCACAGGGTAATTGCCGGAAATCCAGTACGTTGCACTTGTGCCCCACCAACGCCTTCACCTGTGCGCAGTGGCTTGTCTGAGTTAGTAGATCCTTCCTAGCCTAACCATAAGCCCGCCACAAAGCCATAGACATCGACACAAAATCGGGATACAGAAGGGGCACCGGCACGCGAAAGTAGCTCGACTTAAGCGGCTTTGTAATGATATTCCTTGCGCAAAAGTGAGAAATCGCTTACATTTCTCCCACTCAATTGCAGAGTTGAAAAAAGATCGCCCTATTGCCTATTCTTTGTCTATTGGAGATAACATGCCCACCCAATCGCATTACGACATTGCTGTCATCGGTTCGGGGATCACCGGCTCGACGCTGGCTGCCATACTGGCGCGGCAAGGACTGCGTGTCATCGTCTTTGAGGCGGGGCAGCATCCAAAATTTGCCATCGGCGAGTCCATGATCCTGGAGACGTCGGAGACGATGCGCGCCGTGGCTCACTTTTTCGATATCCCTGAGCTGGCTTTCTACAGTTCGGAAAACTACTTCGACTTCATCGGCACATCACACGGCGTCAAACGTCATTTCAGTTACCTGCACCATACCCCCGGCGAAGAACAGCGCATCGAACACAGCCTACAGGCTGTCATTCCCAAAGAGCCACACGGGCACGAACTGCACCTCTTCCGCCAGGACTGTGATGCCTACCTGAACTCAATGGCGATCCACTATGGCGCAGAAGTCTGGCAGAACACCCGTGTCCAAGATGTCCAAATCGATGCGGAGCGTGTCACTGTCACTACGCACGACGGCAAAACCATCACCGCCGACTTTATTGTAGACGCCGGTGGCTTCCGCTCGCCTCTGGCCGACAAGTTCGGTCTGCGCGATTTCGATTTGCAGGCTCACTCGCGCACTATCTTCACCCACATGATCGACGTACCCTGCTTTCACGAAGTGGGCGCATCGCAAAAGGACTATCACCTGCCCTTCCGTGTCTCCGAAGGCACACTGCACCATGTCTTCAAAGGTGGATGGCTCTGGATCATCCCCTTCAACAACCACAAACGATCCACCAATCCGCTGTGTAGCGTCGGTCTGCAACTCGATCCCCGTCTTTACCCCGTGCGCGAAGATCTGACGCCGGAGCAAGAGTTCTACAACTTCATCGCCCAGTTCCCCAGCATGTTGGCGCAGTTGAAAGACGCCAAAGCCGTGCGCAATTGGACACGCACCGGACGCATCCAATACTCATCCACGCGCGCCGTTGGGGATCGATTCGCTCTGCTCGGCCATGCTGCCGGCTTCATCGATCCGCTCTACTCGAAGGGGCTTTACACCTCGTTCATGAGCGTCGGCTTGCTGGCACATCTGCTCCTCGACGCCCACGCCGCCCAAGACTACAGCGCAGTGCGCTTCGAACCACTCGAAAAACTGACTCTCTCGTATGTGCACACGGCAGACCGTCTCACAGCCAACTCGTACAAATCTTGGGGAAATTACAAACTTTGGTCGGTCTACTCAGTTGTGTGGATGTTAGGGGCCTACCTGGAGTTGGTGAAGCTGATGAGCCTGCGCAACGAGTCTGTGGACCGGCGCGCCTACTTTGAGGGTGCAAGCCACTTGAAGTTGGCCGGCGGTGGTTTTTCTGAATTCGAGGAACTCTCCGACCGCATCGACCGCATCGTCGAAGAAGTGAATATTGACGACGATACGGCCGTCGATGCCGCCGTGACGCGTATCCGCGCCCTCTACGACACCGTGGATTGGATCCCCGATGCCTTTGTGCAAGTGCTCAAAGGCAAGAATCACCTGCCTGCCAACAAATTCCGTGTCAGCCTCTTCGATCGCGAAGACGGCTTCCTCGGTCATGGTGCTTTCCGCCAACACTTCTTCGGTGATCACAGCATGACCAAAGTGGCGAAACAATTCGTGGTGGAAAAGGTGAAATATTCAACGTTGGGCTTGAAGACGGCGCGGAAATTGGGGGACTGGGGATTAGGGACTGGGGATTAGGCACTTTCGCTCGTTTGGCCGTCTATCTCTTTCGTCATCTTCTCTCCTACCCAGGCCAGTGCTGTAGCCAAATCTGTGCGGCGGTTGTCGAGGAGCCGCTGGAAGAGGACCCCGTTGATCTGGAAATAGAGTGCCTGGGCCGCGGCAGGGGTGACGCCGAGAAACGCCGCGATGGCGGAAACGTAGTTATCGACCGCTGTGTACATCTGTGCAGCGCCTGCGTCGTTTTCGCGTAGCCTGGCGTACTCGGTGAGGATCAGCAAGTCTTGTAGGTAACGTTCTTCGTTGGCCTGGATAAAGCCAACGAAGAACGCGTACTTCTCTGCAAATGACGACTGAACGAACGGCTGCGCGTCTAGCTCGGCAACGGTAACCTCAACCACCGCATCGACGACATCCTGGAAAAGCGCCTCTTTGCTTGGGTAGTAATAGTAGAGTGCACTCTTTGAAATCCCGAGCGCTCCAGCCAACTCGCGCATGCCCAAACCACCGTAACCATGCGTCACAAACAACTGCACCGCCGTTTCGATAATCGTGCGACGGTAGACGTCGTGATCGACGATCTTAGGCATGTCGCGCTGCTCCCACCGCTGTCTGTGAAACTTCCTGCGTCTCCGACCGGGTGTCATAGTGATCCACGGCAAAGGCCAGGATGAGCTTGGCAAAGTAAGCAGGCGCAAACCACTGTAGCAACACCGACGTCGGCAACAAGTAGATCGCCCCGAAAACCCCCACCGCAAAGAAGGCAAACGCCAACGGTCGTTGCGCCTGCGCAGACGGCATGAACAACAATGTAAATGTTGTTGCCATCATGTAGAGGTAGACACCCCAGAAGAAGGCCCAATTGCTTGGATCGAGGAAGAGCATTGCCAGTAACGGATGTACAAAGTGCACGACAATGAAGAGCAGCCGTACCCACAGAGCGCGCCGACGATACCAGACGTTCGTCGACTGTGTGGCGTTAGCGACGATCCCACTCACCACATCCAACGTCACCAGGAAAAGCACCCCCATTTGCCAAAATGACAGAGTAATCCCCGCCGTCAGCCCATACCCAACCAAAAAGAGCCCGGCCAGCACACCCGCAGCATAGGTCAACGCCATTTCAAACGGTTGTGGATTGTCTCCATGCACAGGCGCTTCCAGTTGTTTCATCCATGCAGACATTGTATGCTCCTTATTTCGACCAAGTGGACGATATAAAGAGCATACACCCGACCTGTGACGATGTCAACGCTTTCGGCAACTCAATCTCTTAATCCTCCAATCTCTCATTTGCCCGCAACATCAGCAACGTGGAAAGGGTCACCCAACCGCGCCACTCTAGTTCGCAGCTTGGGCTAAGCGGCGCCCAGGGGATCGTCCAGCCGCCGTCTTCGTGCTGTGCGGCGAGGACGGCTTCGAGGTTGGCTTCGATCTGGGCGTCGGTGAAGTAGCGGCGCAGCGGATGATCGGGCGTGGGCGCCCAATCCAACGGTTTGCGCACGTAGCCTACGTCTTCGGCGGCGGCGACATGACCGGCGGCCACAAGGATCGACATGATCCGCTCTAATTCGACATCGGCACGTCCTCGATCTGGCGTATGGAAGAGGAAGGTGAGCACAGTCGCCGCTTCGTGTACTTCTAGGGTCTGAAGTTGGGCAATGTGCGCCCAACAGAAATCGGTGGCCGGAGCAAGCCAGGCATGGTCTACGCTGTGTTTGTGAAGCAGACCGGCAATCGCCGCCGTCGGGTTGAGTGAGGCAGGCGGATTGTCGTCTGTGTTCCACCACGGCGCACGTGGATAGGCGCGCACTGTGGGGAGTACAAAAGACACACCATCTTCCGCTGTTGTGATCGTAACGAGATAGTCACAGGCGCGGCGCACTATGTCATCGTCCCAGACGGTGACGTCGAGGATCTCCAGCGCATGTTGCACAGGGATCGGCTGGCTGTCGGGGCAGCGAATGTCCGGCTCTAGCGCATTGCCGAAGCCGCCGTCGGCGTTCTGGTAGGCGCGCAGTGCGGTGATAACGGCATCAGGCGAACCGTCCTTGAAGTGGAAGGCGAAACGGTGACGATCCAATGTCCGCGCATTCTTCCAGATGAACTCCTCGGCACGTGCAAACGTAGAAGCGTTCATAGCAGGTCCTTTGGTGGGTGAGGGTGGAGAAGGTAGGCAGTGAGGATCTTGTGCTGAAATTGTAGCACGTTTGTTCTTTGTTGACAACAAAATCCGCTTAACCGTCGCTTTCCAGCCCCAAGGATAGAGAACGATGAGAATCCGATTAGATCCTCGATAGACGACGGTTAGCCGCCCCTATGTATGCTGTGCAACAGCCCAGCCCACCAATCGAATCGAATCGTTAGCGCCGAAGGCATACGCCGTAGCCGATCACGAATCGGTCTGCTGTACAGGCTGGGCAGGTTCTATCGGTCATTGCAAATGACGTAAGGCATTCCAAGGAGGCCAACCATGATCAGTGTACACAGCTTGAGCAGCATCCACCCGCAGGAAACCGCGCAACTCATGCAACCGAGTGTCGCCACAATGGCACAGTCCGCTGCCGCAATGGCACTGCGCGTACAACCAGGTGTCAACATCGATCCCAAAAACCCTTGGCAGGGAAACCCCAATCCTGCACACTTGCTCGATGCGGGGGTACGTTGGGTGCGCTTTGTGTTTAAGAACAAAGCCGACGAGGAGTTGGAAAACGATTTTAACTTCTTTGAGACAGTGGTCGATCAACTCCGTCAGGTGGGCATTGACGTGTTGATGGTGATCAACAACGAGTCCTGCCCAGGGCGGCCAACCTGGCATGAGCACAATCGCGATCGTGCGGCATGGCAGCGTCTCAGCGTCTGGCAACCCTATCTCGACAAGTTTACTGCACGCTGTCGCACAATTGCCGCCCGTTTCGAGGGACGGGTGGCCGTTTTCCAGATCTGGAATGAACCGGACCATCCGCCAATGGATGGCTACGATCCAACCGCGGATCCGCAGATCTACGGGCCAATGCTACGCATGGCATACCAGGCGATCAAAGGTGTCTCTGATGTGACGGTGATCACGGCGGGGTTTGTATCGGGGAATCCAGATTGGCCGCGCGAGGTGATCGCTGCGTCCGGCGGCGTCCTCTATGCCGACGCCATCGCCGTCCATCCGTATGTAAAGCGTCCTCATCCTGAAGATCACCCCAAGTGGGGCAACACCGGCGTGCAGTATGAGCTACTGCAACAATACCTTTCCCGCTACGCCAAGCCGATTTGGGTGACGGAATTGGGGACGCACAATGCTGATCCTGAAGTGCAGGGGAACTTTCCGCGCCGCGCCTTCGAGGCGATTAACGAAACCTTGCGCCGCAACGTACCCGTGGCGTTCTGGTTCTGTTGGAGTAACGGCATGGTCAAGCCCCACGGCATGGTCCAGGAAAACGGCGCACCGACGCACAGTTATGTGTCTTTTCAGGCGTACGCAAAACAGGCTGCTGCTGCGCCGGTAGGCACAGCATTGCCCGCGACTGGGATGGCTGCCATGGCGTCACCGGCCGCGTTAGAGGGATCGTCACTTACGGCGACGGTGATGTGGGGTGCGGCTGCCGGCAACAGTGCTGCCAATGGCAACGTCGCTCGCTACAGCGGCTGGTCGGGTACGCAAGATGATGGACAAGCCCAGGTGCCACCGTCGGCCGATGCCGGCATCAATCAGGCGGACCTGATGGCCTTCGGCGCGCAAGTCCGCCGAGCGCAGGTGACGCCAGGTACCCTCTACTGGAAAATAGTCGAAGCTCGTCATGCCAGCCCCAACACCGAGTTCGGTGGTGATCAGCATGTCTACGTCGAAGCGGTAGACGAAAATGGCCACAAGTTGCGGCAGATCACCATGCAGGTGATCGAGAACGGTGTCGTCAAACACAAGACACTTGACAAGCACACGAACCAGCCCGGTGCAGATTGGCCGATCTGGCAGGGAAGCCGGGTCTCCGTCTCGATGACGGATCTCCCCTCTGACGAAGTACAGGGGTTGCACACCAACCATCCTGCCTACAAAGGCGGCGATTTTCACCATCATGCGTGGTATGTCGTCTTCCAAAAGACGGTGGCGGGGGGCTCGGTAGCGCAGCCTTCGACATCGACGGACGAGATTCGGCGGCAACTCTGGTCGCAACTTGCGCAGACGCCTTTCCAAGAAGACGGACTGGTAGAGCACGCCCGCCGGCACGACCTGGGTGCGCCGGTCACCCCACGGCAGACGATTGGCGCTATCGTAGCGCAGGGGTTTGCACGGGGCATCGTCATCATTCAGGCAGACGGGGTTATCGAACATATCAGTTGGTAATTTCTGGTGTACCTATACAGGTGCGTCGCACCTGTATAGGTACTTTCGAGTGTTAACATCTAGATAAGGAGAGATCTATGGTCGCCGCGACAAGACTACGGCAATTGACACCTTCATTACAGGCCGTGACCCTCCGCAATGGACATTCGCAGGGTGACGGGCCACTGACGTTGTTGGCCAATGCGCATCCCGCTGTGCGCGAGGCGCTGGCGGGGACGGTGACGCTGACTCAGTTCCGCAAGCATGGCAGTGTCCTCTCGAGGGGGGACAAGTTGCGCCTGATCGAACAAGCACAAACCCTGTTTGAACAGAACTATGTACATCTGCCGCTCAAAGAAAAGATGCACGCCGTTAACCCGCGCCAGCGGCTGCTTCTACTCGAACATCAAGTGCGCAACGAGGCGCATGGCATCTCATCGGATCTGGAATTCCACCGGCAGATCACCGAGATCTTTATGTCCGTGCGTGATTTGCACACCAACTACATCCTGCCCACGCCCTTCAGCCAGATGGTCGCGTTCCTGCCCTTCTTGGTGGAAAGCTACCATGCTGGTGGGGCGCGCTGCTATCTGGTTTCGCATGTTGCCAACGGCTACCAGCAGACACCGTTTGGCCGCGGCGTTGATCTTCTGAACTGGAATGGCGTACCCATCGAGCGGGCGGTGGAAATCAACGGCAACCGGTATGCCGGCAGCAACCTCGATGCCCGCCGAGCGCGTGGTCTGGCCACCATGACGCAGCGCCCTCTGCTGCTTTCGCTGCCGCCCGACGAAGACTGGGTGCAGATTGGCTACCGAACTGAAGACGGTGCTGAGCACGAGTTGCGCATACCCTGGCTGGTGACGTCCTATAGCCAGGCGCAGGCATTGATGGGCGAATTGGACGCATCCTATGCGGCGGCCGTGGGGCTGGATCTGGAAATCGACACCGTCAACCAGTTCAAGAAGTTGCTCTTTGCACCGCTTGCCGTTGCGGCGGAACAACAACTGGAACGCAATCTGGCTCGTGGCACCGTCGGCAACAATAGCCCTGTGCCCAGTTCGGTGATCGACGGCTGGCCGGTGGACACCGCAACAGGGCGCTACGCCTACATTCGCCTGCGCACCTTTAGCATCGAAAACGTGGACGCACTGCTGGCGCGTTTCATTGAGCTGGTGGAGAGCCTGCCCCAGGACGGGCTGATCCTCGACGTGCGCGACAACGGTGGCGGCATCATCATGGCTGGTGAGCGACTGCTGCAACTGCTGACACCGCATCGTATTGAACCGGCACGCTTCCAGTTCATCAACACGCCGCTCAATCTACGTATCTGCAAACGTCAGTTCTTCTTGCAACAGTGGGTGGAATCCATCGAAGAGTCTGTACGCACCGGTGCCGTCTACTCGGCGGGCTTTCCTATCACGCCGCCTGAGGATGCAAACGATGTTGGGCAGCACTATCATGGGCCGGTGGTGCTGATCACCAATGCCATCTGCTACAGCACCACCGACATCTTCGCCGCCGGTTTCCAGGATCATGAGATCGGTCGCATCCTGGGTGTCGACGGCAACACCGGTGCTGGTGGTGCCAACGTGTGGACCCACGAGTTGCTGCGTCAATTCCTGGGCAACGACGAAGAAGGATCGCCCTACCTCTCTCTGCCCAACAACGCATCCATGCGGGTTTCGGTGCGCCGCACTTTGCGTGTAGGCAAGCGGGCCGGCACACCTGTAGAGGATCTAGGCGTGATCCCCGATCACCTGCACGAACTGACCCGTAACGATTTGCTCACTGGCAATGTCGACCTGATCGAACACGCCGGCGAACTGTTGGGATCCATGCGTCAACGCCAATTACAGGTTTCTGTGCAGACACAGAGCGCAGACGGCGTCGTGTTCAACGTGTCAACGCTGGGGATCGACCGGCTGGATATTTATGTCAACGAGCGTCCGCAAGGAACGATCGACTTGAGCGACGGTGAAACTGAGTTGTCCTTGTCTACAACCAACCCGCACTTTGTGGAACTGCAAGGTTTCGAGTCGGGCCTACTCGTCGCCGCTCGCCGCATGCAACTCTAACAAAAAGCAGCAATTCACGATTCTCGTTGAACACCAAGAGTGCGCCTCCTCAGGATTTGATCTCAGGATTTGATCTCAGGATTTGATCTCAGGATTCGACGAGAATCGTGAACTACCGAACTTCGTTACCCAATCCCCAGTAATTGCATCACAGTCGATTTCATACTATTCTTCTTTTCCATTACAACGAAGAATACAGTCTCCGCCGACTGAATGCTCATCCACGAACTCCTGCGCCGGCCCCCTGCATCTGTCACCGGGATGAGCTTGAACCCTAAACCAACCGAACGATGGCTATTACGGCGCTATATGCGTCGTGTTCGGCTATTTGCTTTTTGTGGAGAGAAAAGTCGTTCCTGTATCCGCATACACCCTGGAGGACCCGCCCTTGGCTGTCAGCGTTGATCTGGTCAATGTGACCAAACGATTCGGTGATTTTGTGGCCGTAGACGATCTTGTCTTACAGATCGAAGACGGCGAGTTCTTTTCGCTGTTGGGGCCGAGCGGCTGCGGCAAGACAACAACGCTGCGCATGGTGGCTGGTTTCGAGCAGCCCACGTCGGGCGTGATCCGCATTTACGGCCAGCATGTTGAAGGTGTCCCGGCGCACTTGCGGCCTGTCAACACCGTCTTTCAGAGCTATGCCCTTTTCCCGCATATGACGGTGGCCGAGAATGTGGCCTTTGGGCTGGAAATGCAGAAAGTGCCGAAGGCTGAGATCAACCGGCGCGTGGGCGAGGCGTTGGAACTGGTGCAACTTCCGCGATTGGGGGGGCGCAAACCGGCGCAACTTTCCGGCGGGCAGCAACAGCGTGTGGCGGTGGCGCGGGCGCTGGTCAACCGCCCCAAAGTGCTCCTCCTGGATGAGCCGCTAGGCGCGCTGGATCTGAAACTGCGCAAGGCCATGCAGTTGGAACTCAAACAGATCCAATCGGACGTGGGGATCACCTTCATCTACGTCACACACGACCAGGAAGAAGCGCTCACCATGTCTAACCGCATCGCCGTGATGCACGATGGACTGGTGCAGCAGGTGGGGGAACCCTGGCAGATCTACGAACATCCCGTCAACCGCTTCGTGGCCGACTTCATCGGCGAAACGAACTTCATCCCCGGCAAAGTGGACGCCCTCAACGGCTTTGCCGTGGTAGACGTACACGGCGTCAAGATTCTGGCCGACACCGACGGACGCGACGTATCGCCCCAACAATCGGTGACGGTGGCGGTGCGCCCCGAGAAGATCAACGTCTACCCGCGCGGCAAGGTCAATCTGCTCAAAACGGGCGTCGATCCTGAGGAAGCGATGCAGATCCTAGGCGCGGGGAAGGCCGATCAGCCGGTGGACATGCGCGAATACCTGGCATTGGAAGCCGACAACGTCGTCATCGACGGCAAGATCCTCGAAGAGATCTACATCGGCACCGACACCCGCTACCGTGTGGAAATCGCCAACGGGGTGGAAATCTTCGTGCGCATGCAAAACTACGGCGACCGCTACGACCGCTTTTACGACGTCGGCGACAGCGTCTATGTCCACTGGACGGCAGAGAACGCCACTGTGTTGACGGAATAAAGCAGGGGATTAGTGACTGGTGACTGGGGATTGGGGGACTTGACACCCCGTACCTGATCCATAAGACTCCTCTTCGCAATTCGCAATTCGCAATTCGCAATTCGCAACTCACAACCCTACCGAGGTGAACGTTAGACCAAAATGACAGCAACTTCCACAACCCAAGTCACAAGCCATTCAGAATCAAGGATGTTTGCCGGCGTCAGCCCACATTTCCAGGTGGGCGCGCTGCTCTTGTGGGGGCAGGCGCTGCTTTGGGTGCTGCTACTCTTTCGTTGGGTGACCTTTAGCCAATTCGACTGGCGTCCTCTGCGCCTGGAGTTGATGCTGGCGGATTTGCCTGGGGCCGCCGCCTATCTGATCTACGGCGGTGTTTTGCTGGTCAATCTGTTGCTGGGCTTTGCACTCTGGCATAGCCGTGGACCGGTGCAAGCGCTGGGGATTGCCCATGGCGTCTTATTCGGAGTGCTTTCCGCCCTCTACTTTCTGCGCTGGGACGGCGAGTTCTATGTACCGTTGATGGTTCTGGCTGCTTCCGGCTTGCTCGTCTTGCTCGTGGCCCGGCAGACGGCATGGTCGCTGGCTTTCCCGGCGGCGCTCTGGTTGGGGATCTTCTTCTTGCTGCCCATGTTCATCGTCCTCGTGGTTAGCTTCGGTGAGCGTTCACGACTGGGCACCGTCTCCTATCCGCCCTTTGAACTGACCAATCTTGGCGTCTACTTCAACGACTACGTGCGTTTCTTCAGCCCCGTCAGCGGAGACTTCATCTACCTCCGCATTTTCGTGCGTTCGCTATGGCTGGCAACGCTGAATACCGTCCTCTGTTTGATCTTCAGCTATCCCTTCGCTTATTGGATCGCCCGCCGTCCGCCCCAATACCGCGGCCTACTCATCTTCCTTGTGATGATCCCGTTTTGGACGAACTTCCTGGTGCGTACCTACGCCTGGATGCTCATCCTGCGCGACACCGGCGTGATCAACAATTTCTGGACGATGACGCTCCACGATCTGGCGCTGAGCCTGGCCGGGCAATCAGCCTTTTTCGCCTGGTTGGCATCGATCACCGAGAGCCCACTGCCGCTGCTCTTTAACTCGGGTGCTGTGTTGCTCGGGCTCTTCTACGGCTACTTCCCGTTTATGGTGCTGCCGCTCTACAGCAACCTCGAAAAGATGGATTGGTCTTTGCTCGAAGCCGCGGCGGATCTGGGCGCCAACGCCTGGCAGCGGCTGACACGCATCCTCTTGCCGCTTTCTGCGCCCGGGATCGTAGCCGGATCCATAGTTGTCTTCATTCCATCTCTGGGCGCATACGTTACCCCCGACTTGCTGGGCGGCGCAAGGGTTGCCCTCATCGGCAACTTGCTCCAACAGCAATTTATGACCGTCCGCGACTGGCCTTTTGGTTCAGCCATCGGCTTCATCCTCATGTCGATTATGCTTGTGGCCGTGATGCTCTACTTCCGCATTCTGAACAACCAACAGAGGATTTCCGATTGACGATTGACGATTGACGATTGTCGTGTTTAGCATACAAACGGTCGCCAGGGCGCCTTCTTGAATAGAGAGTCAACACGGCGTCGCTCTGTTCTAGACTCGGTTACTCAACCAGACAATCGTAAATCGTCAATCGTCAATCGAAAATCCCCACATAAGGGGTTTTGCCGATGACCGCAGCCGTTCAGCGCTTTCCGCTCCGCAGCCGTGTGCGCGTGGCTTTCAATCAAAATATATTGACCTGGCTCTCTATCGGGATTTTTGTTTTTCTTTATTTACCGATTTTGATCCTGGTGATCTACTCCTTTAACGCCAATAAGGTCGTCGGTGTGTGGACGGGTTTCACCTTCGATTGGTATCGGGTGCTGCTTCAGAACGACGCGGTAATCGATGCCTTCTGGGTGAGCATGTGGGTGGCTTTCTGGTCGACGATTGTCAGTACCATCCTGGGGACGCTGGCCGCGCTGGTGTTGGAACGCTACCGTTTCCGCGGTAAGTTGACCTTCGACGGTGTGCTTTACCTGCCCATCATCATCCCCGACATTGTGATGGCGCTGTCGACGCTCCTTTTCTTTGTGACAGCCGGGATCGCCTTGAGCCGCTACACCATCTTGATTGCCCACGTAGTATTTAACATTTCCTTTGTGGCGTTGGTGGTGCGGGCGCGCCTTGCCAACATGGACCGTCGCCTCGAAGAAGCCGCCGCTGATCTAGGGGCCAATGCCTGGCAGACCTTTCTGCGTGTCACTCTGCCGCAACTGATGCCCGGCGTCATCTCCGGCGCACTTCTAGCCTTCACCCTCTCGCTCGATGACTTTGTCATCACCTTTTTCGTGGCCGGCCCCGGCTCAACCACACTACCGGTTCGTGTCTATTCCATGATTCGATTCGGCGTCTCTCCAGAAGTAAACGCCATTTCGACATTGATGTTCGTTGGATCTACAATCTTAGTTGTTATTTCGTTGATCTTGCAGAGGAAGTGATAGGGGATTGGTGGTTGGGGATTGGGTAAAATACCCATCGCCACCCAATCACCAATCCCCAACCACCAATCCCCAATCACCTGTTCGCAGGGAGGAACCTATCGAATGAAGAAAGCTTTGTTGTTGGCGGTGTTGTTAAGTGCGTTGGTATTGGCTGCTTGTGGTGGTGGACCTGGCGGCGGTCCTGCTGCTGGGCCGGCAAGTGCACCTGCGCAAGCGGACACGGCATCCGAATCCGCAAGTGACGGACCACAACTGGCGGATCAGTTGAGTGTCTATAATTGGACGGACTACATCGCCGATGAGGTGTTGATAAAGTATGAAGAGCAGTTTGGCGTCGATATCATCTACGACACCTACGCCTCCAACGAGGACCTGTTGGCGAAACTGTCCGCAGGCGCAACTGGTTATGATGTGATTTTCCCCTCGGATTACATGGTGTCCCAGATGATCGAGTTGGGTCTCCTGGCCGAAATCGACGTGACACAGCTTTCCAACTTCGCTAACATTGATCCCGCGTTTGCGAATGCGCCTTTTGATCCGGGCAATGCCCACTGCGTACCCTATCAGTGGGGCACCACCGGCATCGCCTACAAACTCGACGATCCCGCCTTCGCCGATGGTGCACCGGATAGCTGGGCCTATCTCTATGACATCGCGCTGTTGGAACAGTACGCCGACCGCGGTATCAATGTCCTCAACGATCAGCGTGAGTTGATCGCCACGGCGCTCTTCTACCTGGGCTACAGCCCCAACACGCAGGATCGCGCCCAGCTCGAAGAAGCACGCGACTTGATCCTGCAAGCCAAGCCCTACTGGAAGACGTTTAACAGCGAAGACTACGACGATTCACTGCTGATTCCTGGTGAAGTGGCGCTTTCCCATTCGTGGAACGGAGACGCCGCCAATGCCATCTGGAACACGATGGACGATGCCACCGGCCAGAGCGAATGGGGCTACGCCATCCCCGAAGAAGGCGCCGTCAAATACCTGGACAACATCTGCATCCCGGTTTCATCTGAGCGCTACGAGACAGCGCTGCACTTTATGAACTTTCTGATGGAACCTGAAAACGCCGCCGCCATCACCAACTTCACCTACTACCCCAGCCCCAACCTGGCGGCGCGTGAGTTCATCGTCGAAGAGATCCTCAACGATCCCGGCATCTTCCCCCCCGAAGATGTAGCCGCCAAGCTCCAATGGCTCACCGACGTCGGCGACGCCGTCTTCACCTACGACGAGATGTGGACGGCGATTAAAGGACAGTAACAATTGACGATTGACGATTTTCGATTGACGATTGTCCTGTAGCGTGGCCTGGTTGGATAAAAGGGGCCTCTTCTGATCATCTTGCCCGCAGAGGAATTGCACCCATATCCACTCATAAACTCAACCAGACAATCGTCAATCGAAAATCGAAAATCGTAAATCACCAGAGAGAGGATTTATGCCACCCCAAAAAATTATTGTCATCGGCGCAGGGATGGCCGGAATTGCAGCGGCGCGAACGCTGCACGATGCAGGACACGATGTAAAAATCCTCGAAGGACGCGACCGTATGGGCGGGCGCACCTACACTGATCACTCTCTTGGCGTAACCAATGATTTGGGCGCTGCCTGGATTCATGGCCCAATCGCCAACCCCATGACTTCTTTTGCAAAGCAGTTCGGCGTGGAGACTGCCCACACCGATTTCGACAACCGTACCGGCACCTCGCTCATGGCTTTCAACGCCGACGGCTCTCCGATTGACACCGCCCAGTTCACCACCGGTCTGCGCTACTACACCGCCGCCTACGATCGCCTCTTTACGTCGATCCTCTACGAGCGCCCCGGCAAGGACGTGCGCTCCATGGCCGATCTCTATCGCTGTGGCCTGCCCGGCGTTGAGGAATTAAACGAAGTTGAACGCAAAGGCTTCTACTATTCGTCGGTGGTGCGTGTCCAATACGGCGACGCGGCCGACCTGCACGAAATCGACTGGCGATTAAGCAATCGCTATGTGAAATTGCCCGGCGGCGATCTCATCTTGCACGGCGGCGGCTTTGGGCGTATCGTCCACGGGCTGGCGGCGGGGCTGAACATCGAAACCGGCGTCATTGTCAACGCGGTCGAGTACGGCGAAGAGGGTGTGCGCATCTACACCAATCGCGGCGAAGAACACTGTGATCGCGTGGTTGTCACCTTGCCGTTGGGTGTGCTCAAGGCAGGTCGCGTCGCCTTCTTCCCTGCCCTGCCTGTGGAAAAACAGGCCGCTATTCAGCGCATCGGCTACGGCAACTACGAAAAATTGGCCCTAAAATTCCCTACCTGTTTTTGGCCCACAGAACCACACCGCTTTAGCTACATGACAAACAGCGACCCCGAGCTCTTTACCTCGTGGGTCAACGTGGCGCACTATACCGGCGCGCCTGTGCTGGTGGCTATGCACTCCGGCAGCCGCGCCCGCCACACCAACCGCTGGAGCGACGAAAAGATCATCGGCGCAGCCATGAAGGTGCTGCGCACACTCTTCGGCGCCGATGCCCCCGATCCCAGCGCCTACGTGCGCACCGGCTGGGAATCGGATCCTTTTAGCCTGGGCAGTTACTCGTTTTCTGCCGTGGGTGGACACCTCGATGATCGGCACACCCTGGCCGCACCGGTAGCGGATCGTCTCTTCTTTGCCGGCGAGGCCACCCATCCGCGCTACTTCGCCACTGTCCACGGCGCGTGGGAGACGGGTGTGCGCGCAGCGCGGGAGATAATGAAGGATGAATGATGAATAAAGATTGGGTAGACGAAGTTGATTGCCAATTACAGACAACTTCGTCTACCCAATCTTTATTCATCATTCATTGTTTGACGAGACAATTCCCAATACAGGAACCATGATGAACTCCCTCAAAGTTGCTGTTGCCCAAACCCATTGGACCGGTCGCCGTGTGACCATGATCGAGTCTGTGCGCGGATTGGTGGCTGAGGCCGCAGGACTGGGCGCTCAGCTTGTCTGTTTGCAGGAATTTACACTGTCGCCCTACTTTGCCAGTGTGATTGACCCCGAAAACTACATCTGGGCCGAGCCGTTGCGTGGGGGAGATTCGGATCTGCTCTTCGGCGAACTGGCAAAGAGCCACGGACTCTACGTCGTGGGGAGCTTGTTTGAAGAAAGCGATGATGGTCGATATTGGGATACCGCCACCCTGCATAATCCTGGCGGGGATCTGGTGGGCTTCACGCGTAAGGTCCACATTCCACAAGGGGACGGTTACCACGAGGACCACTACTTCGGCGGATCAGACGAGTTTCCCGTCCACGACATCGGCGGGGTGAAGACGGCGCTGCCCACCTGCTATGATCAATGGTTCCCCGAACTGTCGCGCATCTACGCACTCAACGGGGCCGAGTTTATCTTCTATCCCACCGCGATTGGATCGGAACCGTCCGCCCCCGAAATTGACACCATGCCCGCCTGGCAGACAGTGATGCGCGGGCAGGCTATCGCCAATGGCGTCTTCATCGCCGCCGCCAACCGCACCGGCGTCGAAGGTGTCACCTTCTACGGCAGCAGCTTCATCTGCGATCCAATGGGCAACGTCCTGGCACAGGCCAGCCGCGACCAGACGGAAGTGATCGTTGCAGACCTTGATCCGATGGTTTTTGCGCAGTGGCGGGAGTTGTTTCCGCTGTTGCGGCAGAGAAGGCCGGCGGTGTATGGACGGTTGACGGAAGCGTAATGCGTAATACGTCAACCTTCTCTTTTCTGGATTGGGAATCTTTTCTGGATTGGGAATCTTTTCTGGATTGGGAATCTTTTCTGGATTGGGAATCTTTCGCTGTACTGGCGAACTTTATATGAGAACAGACCAATAGCCCAACCAACGTCCTCAACCAATTACGCATCACGCATTACGAATTACGGAGGTTCCATGTCCGACAAATCCACCAAAACCACCGAAATCCTCGAAAAACAGCGCGCCCATCTGTGGCCCAATCACCTGCTCTACTACACCGAACCCATGCCATTGGAACGCGGGGACGGTCTTTACGTGTGGGACGTAGAAGGCAAGCAATATCTCGACTTCTTCGCCGGGATCTTGACTACCAGCGTCGGCCACAACAACCCGAAGGTGAACAAGCGCGTCCACGAACAAGTGGACAAACTGCTGCACACGTCCACACTCTACCCCAGCGAGAACCACGTGACCCTGGGCGAAAAGCTGGCCGAAATCACCCCGGGCGATCTCAACACCTTCTACTTCGGCACCTCCGGCACCGACGCCGACGAGACCGCTGTGATGATCGCCAAAATTTACACCGGCTATCAGGAGATCATCGCCCTGCGTCATGGCTACAGCGGCAAATCGCCCATGGGCATGGCCCTCACCGGGCAGGCCCCCTGGCGCATCGGCGGCACCCAGATCGCGGGGATCAAACACGCGCTCACACCCTACTGCTACCGCTGCCCGCTCAAGATGACCTATCCTTCCTGTGGCGTTGCCTGCGCTGAGGATGTGGAAGACGTGATCCGCACCAGCACGTCGGGCAAGATCGCCGCCTTCCTGGCCGAGCCGATCCAGGGGGTGGGCGGCTTTATCACGCCACCCGCCGAGTATTTCGCCATCGTACAGGAGATCGTCCACCGCTACGGCGGGCTGATGATCATCGACGAAGTGCAGACCGGCTTCGGGCGCACCGGCGAACACTGGTTCGGTATCGAACACGCCGGCATCGCCCCCGATGTAATGACCATGGCCAAAGGCATTGCCAATGGCCTGCCCCTCTCGGCCACCGCCACTACCCCCGAGATCGCCCAGAGCACTGCCAGCGCAGGATTGACCATCAGCACTTTTGGCGGCAACCCCGTCTCCACGGCGGCGGCGTTGGGTGTCCTCGAAGCACTGCACGAGGACGCACCCCCTGCTCGCAGCGCCGACGTGGGTGCGCACCTGCGTGCCGGCCTGGAACGCCTCTCCGAAAAGTACCCCCTCATCGGCGACGTGCGCGGCCGCGGCCTCATGCAGGGCGTGGAATTGGTCCTCGATCGCGAGACCAAAGAACCCGCGCCCAAGCAGGTCGCCGCTATCTTCGAGGCCACCCGATCCCTGGGCCTGCTCATCGGCAAAGGTGGCCTCTACGGCAACACCCTGCGCATCGCCCCGCCCCTCACCGCCACCAAAGAGCATGTGGACGAGGCGATTGAGAAGTTAGATGTGGCGTTTGCTAGAGTGCAGGAGACGGTTTAGCGTAGTGCGTAGTTCGTAGTGCGTGTCTCATTGAGAATCTCACTTCTCGATTGGGTACAAATCGCCCATTCGAGATCCTCAACGGACTACGCACTACGCACTAAATCCAACCCGCCAACACTCATCAACCCATTCAACATACTTTACAAGGGATTCTCCCCATGCCCACCATCAACCTCATCACCGAAATCCCCGGCCCCAAGAGTCGCGCGATTGTGGCGCGACGCGAGGCGGCGTCGGCGCGGGGAGCCGCCAAGCTCACCAATATCGCCGTCGAATCGGCAGCGGGCGCAGCGGTCACCGATGTGGACGGCAACACCTTCCTCGACTTCGCCGGTGGCATCGGCGTACTGGCCGTCGGTCACTGTCCGCCCGCTGTGGTGGACGCAATCAAGGCCCAGGCCAAAAAGCTGATCCACATGTGCGCCATCGTCGCCAGCTACGAGCCGTTTGTCGAAGTCTGTGAACTGCTTAACGCCGCCACGCCCGGCAACTTCTCCAAGAAAACGGTGCTGCTCAACAGTGGGGCCGAAGCAGTGGAGACGGCCATCAAGATCGCCCGCGCCTACACCGGGCGCGCCGGTATCGTCGTCTTTGAGGGCGCCTACCACGGGCGCACCAACCTGACGTTGGGCATGACCAGCAAATACGGCCTCTTCAAAAAGGGCTTTGGTCCCTTCCCATCAGAAATTTACCGGCTGCCCTTCCCCAACGTCTACCGCCGCCCCGACGAGATGAGCGAAGAAGGCTACGTGGAATGGTCTGTGCGTCAGCTCGAAAACGCCCTCATCGCCCAGGTAGACCCGTCCGCAATTGCCGCGATTGTGATCGAGCCGGTGCAGGGCGAAGGTGGTTTTGTGCCCGCTCCGTTGCGATTCTTACAGCGCATTCGTGAAATCTGTGATAAACATGGAATTGTGATGGTGGCCGACGAGATCCAATGTGGCTTTGGTCGCACCGGCAAACTTTTCGCTGTGGAACACTACGGCGTCGTACCCGACTTGATCTGTTCGGCCAAGTCGCTGGCTGCAGGGATGCCGCTGGCGGCTGTCACCGGCAAGGCCGAAATCGTGGACGCCCCCCATCCTGGTGGTTTGGGTGGGACCTACAGCGGCAATCCGCTTGCTTGCGTCGCAGCAGTGGAAGCGATTAAGATGATCCGCGAGCCTGCTTTCCTAAACCGAGTGGCCGATCTCGGTAGTCACCTACGCGGACACCTGGCGCAGTTGAAGCGACGACATCCCAATCTCATCGGCGATGTGCGTGGGCTGGGTGCAATGTTGGCAATGGAGATCGTCAAAGATCCTGTTACCAAGGAACCCAACATGGACGCCACCGGCGCTATCTGCCAAGAAACGCTAAAACGCGGGTTGATCACCATCCGTGCCGGGCTGTATAGTAATTGTGTACGCTTCTTGCCGCCGCTTACTCTTAGCGATGTGGAACTCGACGAAGGCATTGACGTTCTCTTTGCATCGGTGGATGCGGTGGCCGGGGCGCTCTCTTGAAAATAATTCTGTGCTTCTGTTTGACGGTAGACGGTAGACGGAAGACGAACGAGAAGTAGGTTCACGCCCCATACGTTCGTCTTCTGTCCATCGCCCTCCGTCCCAATCCTAGATTGCTGCTATGAGCTACTACTACCCAACTTTTCTTGAAGATACGACCCTACACTCCTTCCCCTCTGAGGACGGTTTCCACATGCCTGCCGAGTGGGAACCCCATGCGCGCTGCTGGATGCTCTGGCCCCAGCGCGACGACGTCTGGCGGCGCGATGCGGGGCCGGCGCAAGAGGCATTTGCCGCCGTCGCCGAATCTATCTCACGCTTTGAGCCGGTGGTGGTCGGTGTCATGCCTGCCCAGTGGGAAAGGGCGCGGCGTATGCTGCCCGAAGAAGTGAATGTGGTGGAAATCTACTACGACGACGCCTGGATGCGTGATGTTGGACCCACCTTTGTAATCAACCAGGACGGCCAGGTCCGCGGCATCGACTGGGAGTTCAACGCCTGGGGTGGCCTCTACAAAGACTTCAGCCAGGATCAGCGGGTGGCGCGACAGGTGCTTGACCAAATCGAAACACCGCGCTACACTGCCGAATTAGTGATGGAAGGTGGCGCGCTGCACGTGGACGGCGAAGGCACGCTCATGGTTGTGGCCGAGAATCTGCTCAACGACAACCGCAATCCGCACCTGAGCCGCGCCGAAATCGAGGGCACACTCTGCGAATACCTCAATGTCGAAAAGGTGATCTGGTTGCCCTACGGCGTCTTCGAAGACGAGACAGACGGCCATATCGACAACCTGTGTTGCTTCGTCCGCCCTGGTGTGGTGGCGCTGACGTGGACAGATGATCCCGGCGATCCACAATACGCACGGTCGCACCTGGCCTACGATGTGCTGTCAAAGGTCACCGACGCACGGGGACGTGCTCTGGAAATTCACAAAATTCACCAGCCCGGTCCGCTCTATTTGTCGCACGAAGAAGCTTTTGGCGTGGTGCCCCGCGGCGGCACCTACAACCGTATGGCCGGTCAACGGCTGGCGGGATCGTACATCAATTACTACGTTGCCAATGGCGGCGTCGTCGTCCCTGTGTTCGACGACCCGTACGACGATGAAGCCTTGGAAACAATCCAGTCGCTCTACCCAGATCGCAACGTTGTCGGCGTTCCCGCCCGCGAAATTTTGCTTGGCGGCGGTAATATCCACTGTATCACGCAACAACAGCCTGCAGGGCAGATGACAAGGTGACTGGGTGACTGGGTGACAAGGTGAGGAGTTGACGCGATGTCTGAGGATGAGGGTGAAGAAGAGGATGATGAAAAAGATGATGAAGATGAAGATGATGAGATGACGGGTTGAGGATCATTTGATCCATCATCCTGTGATCCCATCGTCTATTTGCACGATGCATCGTCGCATCGATGCCTCTTCGTTTCATCTCAAAGGATCGCACCTATGTCGAAGCTACGTCTGCTTGAACTAAGCGGTTCATACTATGAAATGGGCTTTGCCCACGGGCAAGCCTACGCCGACGACATCCGCCGTTACACCGAAGAACGTGTCTCCCTGGCCGGTCAGGCCGGGTGGACGGGCCATAGCCTCGCCCGCGACGAAGTGCTTGCCCTGGCCGAAGCCTGTGTGACCGAGCACGAAGCCTACGCCCCCGATCTGATGGACGAACTTCGTGGCATCGGCGATGCTACCGGTCTCAGCCTGGCCGAATTGGTGATCACCAACGGCTTCACCGACTTCGTCGACACCGTCTACACCTACGCCCGCCAAAAGGTAGCTACACCCCTTGCCGCCGACGATTGCACCGCCTTCATCGTGCCCAATCACCGCGCCGCCGATGGGCATGGCATCTTCGGGCAGACGTGGGACATGCACGCCACGTCTACCGAATTCGTGATCCTGCTGCGCTGCCGTCCCAACAATGCCCCATCCTGCCTCACTTTCACCATCACTGGCTGTATCGGCATGATCGGTATGAACGATGCCGGCATTGTCGTCGGCATCAACAACTTGTTGGGCGGCGACGGACAAATCGGCGTCACCTGGCCGTTTGTTGTGCGCAAAGCGCTACAACAGACGGATATCGAATCTGCTTTGCGTTGTATCACTGAGGCCAAATTGGCCGGCGCGCACAACTACTTACTTTTCGATAAGGAGGGAAACGGGTACAATATTGAGGCGACGTCGAGCGCCACGGCTGTTACCAAACTCGACGGGGATGCCCCCCATGGGCATGCCATCGTGCATACCAACCATTGTCTTGTTACCGATACGCTGGCTCGTTGCCGTCCGCGCTCAGCGGCGTCACAAGCCAGCACCGAAGCACGCCTGTCCCGTGCTACACACCTACTGGATCGGACAGATATCACACCGGACCATCTTATGGAACTCACACGAGACGAAACCATCTGTGTCCGCGCCACACCGCCGTTACATATTGAGAGCTGCGGCGCTGCCATTATGCGACCGTCCACCGGCGATTTTTGGGCCGTGTGGGGGGTGCCTGCCCACAACACCTACGAACATTTCCACCTCTGACTGACGACTTCCGAGCCAATTCCATCTGCGCGTCAGGTTGACGGCACAATTCAACGTTTCCGCAACACGCACCGCCCACCTTAGCGGACGAGAATCGATCTATCCATCGATTTCCGTCACTGCTATTCACTATCCAAGGGGGCCGCGGTCGCGGCGAACGAGATATGAACAATCCAATAAGCTTCACGAATTTGCGTCCTGAGCATGCTGCACAGTTGCGTCTCTTGCAGCTAACCTGTTTTCCGAACGTGCCGCCGGATCATCTCTTCTCCGAAGAGAATCTTTTGCATATGGCCGAAGTATTGCCTGATCTTGTTTTCGTGGCATTCGACGGCGACAAGGCTGTGGGCATGGGGGCGGGTATGTACGTCAACTTTGATTTCACCAAACCCCAACATACCCTCGACGAAATCGAAGGGGAGGGGTGTTGCAGCAACCATAACCCTAACGGCGAGTATTATTACGGCACGGACATCAGCGTCCACCCTGCCTATCGTCGCCGCGGGATTGGCAGCCAACTCTACTCTCTGCGCAAAGACCTGGTGCGCCGAGCCAACAAACGTGGCATCATCGCCGGCGGTGAAATCCCCGGCTATGCCCGTTACATCCGCCAAATGCGAGCAGACGATTACATCGCCAGAGTTGTTGCCGGTGAAATCTACGATCCTACGCTCAATTTCCAGCTTCAGCACGGATTCAGAGTGCGTGGAACACTCAAAAATTACTTCCACGACAAGACCACCCGCGGCTGGGCGTCTTTGATTGTGTGGGAAAATCCAGACTATCGGGAACCGACCCATCTCGGTGATACACAGATAAATGCGGAGAGAGCATCCTCAGATGCCATCCTCGATGGTTCAAGCCGCATCTGAGTACTCACTCCGCAGACATAATGAATTCCTTTGGGTAGCTGCCTTAATGGATCGTAAAGAAGTGATGAGGCGCATCGAGATTGTCAACATTCGCCCTGAGTACGCACCAGGACTGGCGCAGCTTCAACGCGACTGCTTCCCGACCCTGGGCGTTCAGGAATTGATGAAGGAGGAGCACTTCCTCAGTCACCATGAGATCTTCCCTGAAGGTGACTTCGTGGTGCTGCTGAATGACCGCGTCATCGGCCTGGGATCGGGCTTCTTCATCGACTTCGATTTCGACGCGCCGCATCACTCCTTCCTCGAAGTCATCGCCGACGGTTACTACACCAACCATGATCCCGAAGGCGACTACTACTACGCCGCCGACATCAGCGTCCACCCCGACTTTCGCGGCCTGGGCATCGGGCGTCTTCTCTACGATGCCCGCAAGGATCTCGTCCGCCGCTATGGCAAGAAAGGCATCGTCGGCGGCGGCGTGTTGCCCGGCTACGTCCACCACAAGGGCAAGATCACGCCCACCGAGTACGTCGCCCGCATCGTGCGCGGCGAACTGAGCGATCCTACCCTTTCCTTTCAACTGCGCAACGGTTTCCAGGTACGGGGAATGCTCGAAAACTACCTCGAAGACAGCGCTTCGGACAATTGGGCGGCGTTGATTGTGTGGGAGAATGAAGCGGTAACGCTATGATTCGGTACTGGGTTGATGATATCTCTTGCTGCAATGCAAACAACATCATCAACCCAGTCAACCTGTTACCCAGTCACCAACTCCGCCCGTGTGCGATACTCGGCCATGTCAATCATCTGGCCGCTTAAGCGCGCTTCTTCGGCGGCGAAGGCGAGGAGGTGGCTTTCGAGGGAAGCGCGCACGTCGGTGAGGGCTTTTTCTTCGCCACGCAGCACACGCAGGAAGGAGCCCATTGTGCCCCAATCGCCGCCGCCGTGTCCACTGGTGGCTGTGGGGATAGGAACGATTTCGGGTTCGTTCTTGCCGTGATCGTAGATGGTGATCTCGTCGGGGCGGCCGAAACGGGCGCGTAGTGTGGCCTTGGTGCCGTCGTAGCGCATGGATCGGTGTTCCTCGTTAGAATGGCCGTGCATAATCATCGTCACTGATACGCCGTTCTCCAATTCCATCAAAACGCTTTGATGATCCACCACGTTGTTGTCGCAGCGGTAGACGCAGCGCCCGTAAGGACCCGTCTCGATGGCGCGTTTGCGGCCTTCCCAGCTCAGATCGTGGGTAATGGTGGTAAACGGCCAGGTCGGCGGCGCATCCTCGCCTTCTTCCAGCGTACGCACCCGCGGCAGCAACCGCGCGTCAAGGTACAGACCAATCGCCGACCAGGGACACTCCGCCTCGATTGGGCAACCGTCGGTACAGCGCAACGGGATCTCCGGTCCTACAGATTCGGGGCGATAGTGGAAGAGTGAACCAACGGAACTAAGCCGCTTGACCCGGTGTTGCAAATTCCACACAAGGATGTCCAGATCGTGGCAGCATTTGGCCAGGATCATGGGGGTAGAGAGTTCCTTGTTGCGCCAGTTGCCGCGCACGAAGCTGTGCGACATGTGCCACCACGCCACATTTTCGCGGTGTTCCACCGTGACGATCTCCCCAATGCGTCCGCTTTCGAGGATGTCGTGTAGCGTGCGCCAGAATGGCGTGTAGCGCAGCACATGACAGATTTGTAACGTGCGGCCTGTCTGTTCAGATGCCTGCACCAGGCGGACACAGCCTTCTAACGAATCGGCCATTGGCTTTTCAAGTAGCACGTTGTAGCCGGCCTGCATGGCGGCCACGGCGGGTTCCACGTGCATCTGATCCTGTGTGGTGATCAGCGCACCGTCGGCCATCTGTCCCCGCGCCAGGATCTCTTCCCACGATGCGAAGGTCTGCGATTCGTCGAGATCATGTTCCTCGGCAAAGCGTTTGCGGCGGATGGGATCGGGCTCGGCAACGCCCACAAATCGCACTTCGTCTGGATGCTCAAAGGCATAGCTGGCATAGGCCTGTGCACCACGCGCCCCAGCGCCGAGGAGAATGAGTTCAATCGGTTTCGTCACAGGAAACTCCTTATGAGGGTGGATGAATAGACGCCGATAGGCTCAACTTATTGATGTTATCGCCACTCCTGCGGCTTGTCCATTTTGCCCGGCTTGATCGTATGAACCTGAATTTCACCTTGCGCAGAATTGACATTGCCGCTCAAGCCCGTTATACTGCCCAATACAAGATATTGTAAGTTCTAACCAGTTGCGTAAACACGCCGCCTAGACCTCACAAGTCGGGCGGTTTTTTGTTCAATTGTTGGAGCCAACAATATTTTGGGACAATTCCCTTTCTGCAAGTACACTTTGCCTTGCAGGCGCCTGAAACCTGAGGAGGTTTCCAACAATGAGCAATACACAAGTCGGCGGCATGGCTGTCCGCGAGCGTGGAGCGTAATCAATCATGGCTAAAAAACTCTACGTGGGCAATTTAAGTTACAACACGACGGAAGACCGGCTGCACGCCCTCTTCAGTGAGATCGGTCCAGTGGAATCTGTGGCACTGATCATGGATCGGCAAACAGGGCGCTCGAAGGGCTTTGCCTTTGTCGAGATGCAAAACACCGCTGACGCTCAGCAGGCCATTGAGCGCATGCACAACAGTGAAGTTGACGGGCGTCCGCTAACTGTCAACGAAGCACAACCCCCCAAGCCCCGTACTTTTGACGGCGGTGGCGGTGGCGGTGGTAGCCGTGGTGGCTACGGCGGCGGTGGTGGTGGTGGTAGCCGTGGCGGCGGCGGTGGTAGCCGTGGCGGCGGTGGTGGCTATGGCGGTGGACGTGACGGCGGTGGTGGACGTGACGGCGGTCGCTCAGACGACAAGCGTCGTCGCTACTAGCCCCTGCTTTATCAAGAACCAAAACAACGTGGAGGCCCGGCCTCCACGTTGTTGTTTTTTCGTTAGTTTTTTGCACTGAAACTGACATGTGCCAAACAAGCCAGTGTGCTGACCGGAGATCCTCTGGCTGTGATGAATCAACGCCTGAGGACTGTTGCAGTTCGTTCTTAGGAGATTCATGATGATGAAGCAACTTAAGCCTAAAGAATGGCACGAACAATTCCTTGCCAATGCCGACAAAGAAAAAATTGCCGCCCATCTTGCAAAGGGAGACGAAAACGACGTCACCAGAATGGCGGTGACATTGGCTCGTCAGTGCACTTTATTTACTGAGTTTACGAAATTGTGGACCCTGCGCGTTTCTGGTCTAGATGAACGGCTCAGCAGTGATCGCTATATGCAGCATGTTTATACCAATCGGCGCACCTTGCACAAGGAACTGCGGCAGAAAGACGAATAACACTCAGGGCCACTGATGTTGTTGACAATTTGATAGCTCGTCTACTATACTCCGAAACCATGCTTTCTTTACTTTGATAAACTGCGCCTTTCTTAGAGGTTAATGTAATGTTTCGCAACACTGGCTGCAACTGTACTTGTTGTTGTTGGCGGAGACAGTATCCTTTGTAGCGGGTAGTGCATAACGACCTGACTTTGAAGATCCTACTGGTCTCCGCTTTGTACATGGATGAGCCGGTGGGAAAGAGCGCCCTACGACAGCGCCCTGGGAATTTTCCACGGGGCGCTGTTTTTGATCTCTGAATAGAACAAGGGACTTTCATGGGCTACGTAGACCTGAGTCGTGTACAGAATTTGTTGGTTGAAAACGAGTTGGATGGTTTGCT
The DNA here is from genome assembly GCA_016124945.1 of bacterium. Taxonomy (GTDB): domain Bacteria; phylum Chloroflexota; class Anaerolineae; order Caldilineales; family Caldilineaceae; genus RI-153. Next base: position 47,761 of record WGMT01000051.1, read on the forward strand.
TCTCCTCTCTCCGGAGAATTTTGAGTACTTTTCCGGTGTCTCCGGCTTTCCAGTCACCATGTGGCGGCGCGGCGGACCGGCATCGGCGCTGGTTTCGCCTAGCGGACGTGTCGCCTTTGTCGTCCCCGAAACAGGACATGCCGCCGTGCGTCGCGCCAATCCTCTGGCCACGCTATTCAGCTATCCGCTCTGGATCGAACAGGTGGACGTCTCCGAAATGTCGCCCAAGATGGGCATCCAAGAGCGGATCTCACTGTTCACCACAGGACGCGCCCACACCCGCCCCGAAACTTACGATCATCGCCTCGTTGACGATCTTGTACGCGAAATGATCCATCAGTTCGGGCTGGTGGGCAAACGTGTAGGCGTGGATCTGGATTTTGCCCCGTCGTCAGACATGACGCGGCTGCGCGAATTGCTGCCCGATGTAGAGTTTGTGAACAGTTCCCCGCTGATCCGTGAATTGCGCCTGATCAAGACGCCTGTGGAGATAGACATCCTGCGCCGCGGAGTGCAGATCTCGGAGCACGGCATTATGGACTCACTAACGGGGCTGAACGAAGAGACATTGGCCTTCGACATCCGCGCCCGCTTTGCCGAAGCATGTAGCACCGTCGCCCGCCAACGGCGTGAATTGGGCTTCCAACACGCCTATACCGGCCTACACTTGGGACCGCTGCTCTGGGCCAAGACCGATCCCAACCGTCCTGCGCAGCGCGGGGACATCATTCAGTTCGACTGCATCGCCCAGATCCGCGGCTACAAGACGGACATGGGCCGCACCTTCACCTTCGGCCCGGCCAACAATGCCCAACGCCGCATTCAGGACGCACTACTGGCAGGCTTTGAGGCGGGGCTGACCAAACTGCGCCCCGGCGAGCGCTTCTGCGATGTCTTCTTCGCCGTGCAGAACGCCGTGCGAGCAGCAGGGTTTCCGTCCTATGCGCGGGGACACGTCGGCCACAGCATCGGCAGCGACGTCGACGGCGAGGAATGGCCCTGGTTTTCGGCCACAGAAGAACGCGTCCTTGAGCCGGGGATGGTCGTCGCTTTCGAGGTGCCGTATTATGTCAACGGCGTGGGTGGCTTCCAAAACGAAAACGATCTGCTTATCACGGAAAGCGGCCATGAATCGTTCAATTCGTTGCCGCTGGCATTGGGGGAAACCTCCCTCTAACTCCCCTTGCGGTGCAGGGTTGGGGAGGGGTTCTGATCTCACAACCTCAACAAAATCATCACATTTTTACCCATCACAGGAGAATCAACCATGTCCATCGAACAAAACAAACCACCGAGCGGCAAAATCTCCCGCCGCTCCTTCCTCCAGTGGACTGGCATGAGCGCCGGCGCAGTTTTCCTCGCTGCCTGTGCACCTGCCGCTGCACCGTCCCCCACCACCGGTGACGCGGCTACCCCGGCCCCGGCTGCCGAAAGCAGTGGACCCGTTGTGGGCGGCGAACTCACCATCGGCTCGATCCAGGAACCGGACAGCCTCAACCCCTGGCTCACCGGCCTCACCGTCGGCCTCGAAGTAGAAGCCATGATCTACGATTCGCTCACCCGCGTCGATCCCAACGGCGATCACATTCCCTTCCTCGCCGCCGAAGTGCCCACGCTGGAGAATGGCGGCATCAGCGAGGATCTGCTCACCTACACCTACAAACTGCGCGAAGACGTCACCTGGCACGACGGCACGCCCTTCACCGCCGCCGACGTCGTCTTCACCTTTGAGAGCATCGCCAATCCCGAGGTCAACGCCCGTTCGCGCACCGGCTTCAACCTTATCGCCGCGGCCGAGGCTACTGACGATCACACTGTGCTCTTCACGCTCAACGAACCCAGCGCCGTCTTCCTCGAAACGTGGGGCTATCGCGGTATCCTGCCCAAACACGTCTTCGAGAACGAGGACATGAACACCTCCAACTTCAACCGCGAACCCACGGTGGGCACCGGTCCCTACAAGTTCGTGGAATGGGTGTCGGGTGATCGTGTTGTGGTTGAGCGCAACCCCGATTACTACCAGGAGGGCGGTTACATCGACCGCATCGTCTACCGCATCATCCCCAGCTCCGACACGTTGCTCACCATGCTGGAGACAGGCGAAATCGACATACGTTTCAGCGTCACCGCCGAGCAGGTGCCGATTGTGCAGGATCTGGCCGATTACACACTCTTCGCCACCCCGGCCCACGCCTACTTCCACTTCACCATCAACAACACCGACCCGATCCTGGGCGACGTGCGTGTGCGCCAGGCGCTTACACATGGACTCAACAAGCAGGTGATCACCGACACCGTCTTGGGTGGACTGGTGGAACCCCACGGTTCGCCGGTGGCGCAGCCCAGTTGGGTCTATGTAGACCACAGCGACCGCTATCCTTTCGACCCGGAACAGGCCGCTGCGCTGCTCGAAGAAGCCGGCTGGACCCTGGGCGACGACGGCATCCGCACCAAGGACGGCGAACGCCTCTCGCTCGAACTGCTCAACATCGCCGGTGACAGCGAACGCTTGCAGATTGTACAGATCGCCCAGGCCTTGTGGGAAGACATCGGCGTTGAGGTAAACATCAGCCAGGTCGACGCGCCCACCTTCGTCAATGCCATGACCACGCAAACCTACCAGTTCGCCTACGGTTTCTGGGGCTTCTCGGTGGATCCCAGCGGCTACAACGAGCGCTGGTTAAGCAGCAGCGCCGGTCACTGGTTGAACTACGACAACCCCGAAGTTGATCAACTGCTGATCGACGGCCTCAAAACTGCCGACCGCGATGCTCGCCGCGCCATCTACGAGCAGTTCCAGGAAACTGTCGTCGAAGACGCCACCAACATCTACGTCTACAACCGAGTCTTCTTCGATGCCGTCAAGAACCGCGTGCAGGGCTTCGTCCCCAGCGCGTCCAATTCCACCAACATGTGGAATGTCCACGAGTGGTGGTTGGCAAACGAGTAAAGTGGAATTTTGGGGTATTGGGCTGAGGTATTGAGAACGGAATGAGTAAGGAGTAAGGAGTAGGTTGGGGTCGATCCCATTCAAACTGGACACGATCTCGTTCAAGTTAATGTGAATCGACCCCAACCTACTCCTTACTCCTTACTCATTATCCATCAAGGACAAACTCTTGGGCCGTTATATTCTCCGCCGTCTACTCGGCGCGATTCCGCTGTTACTGGGGATCTCGATCCTGCTCTTTGTGCTGATCCACCTGCCGCCCGGTGGGCCGGCGGACATTTACGCGGGTTCGCCCACCGCCTCCGCCGAAGACCTGGCGCGCATGAACGAGAACCTGGGGTTGAACGATCCCTTGCCGCTGCAATACCTGAAGTGGCTGCGTGGCATGGTGACCGGCGACTGGGGTGTCTCGTATCGCGACGGTCGCCCTGTCACTGAGGCGATTTTGGAGCGGATGCCCGCCACATTGGAACTGATGGTGGCGTCGTTGCTGATTGCCATTGCGTTGGCGATCCCCATCGGCATTTACACGGCTACCCGGGCCACCCGCTTCTCGCGTTATGTTATCAACGCGTTGACCATGCTTGGCATCTCAGTGCCGACTTTCTGGACGGGGCTGATGGTGATCCTCATTTTCGCGGGGCGATTTGGTTGGATCCCCAGCGGCGGGCGCGGCGATTCAGGCGATCTACTCGATCAGGCGCATCATCTGTTGGCGCCTGCCCTTGTGCTGGCGCTGGTGAGCATGGCCGGCTTTGCTCGTTACGTCCATTCCAGCATGATCGAGGTGATGCAAGAAGATTACGTACGCACCGCCCGCGCCAAAGGACTCACCAGCCACACCGTGATCTGGCGGCACGCCTTCCGCAACGCCAGCGTGCCCATTATCACCCTGCTGGGATTGGAAGTGCCGCGCCTCTTCTCCGGCGCATTGGTGACGGAAGTGGTTTTCTCCTGGCCGGGGATTGGTCGCCTCATCACCGAATCGATCCTGGGGCGCAACTATCCCGTGTTGATGGGGGCGTTTATGTTTTCGGCATTTCTCACCATCATCGGCAACCTCATCGCCGACATCTGCTACGGCCTCGTCAATCCGCAGATTCGCTATGAGTAAAGAGTAGAAAGTTCACCATAGAGAAAACAGAGAGTAGGACACAGATTTCACAGATAAACACAGATAGAGGTTGTGTGATTGACATCCTGAAAATCCTGGCAATCCGTGTCCAAACCCTCTGCAATCTGTGAAAATCTGTGCAATCTGTGTTCCCTTCTCAGCCTCTTCGGACACAGATTGCACAGATGAACACAGACAGAGATTAAGCGATTAACATCCTAAAAATCCTGGCAATCCGTGTCCAAACCCTCTGCAATCTGCGAAATCTGTGTCCTACTCTCTGTCGCTCTGGTTAAAGTAGCTTTCGTGTAGAAAATCGAGCACCCATGACGCTATCGACTGTAAGTGTGGCTGATCCCAACGAGACCCTACCCGTCCGCAGTGGACGCAATTCGATCTGGCGGCGTTTTCGGCGCAATCCGTTAGCGCTGTTCGGATTGGTGGTGTTGCTCCTGCTGGGGCTTAGTGCCATCTTTGCACCGGCGCTGGCCCCTTTCGATCCCAACGAAATCAACCCTTACGACGCCTTACAGCCGCCCAACGCCGTCCACTGGTTGGGGACGGACGACCTTGGTCGCGACGTACTGAGCCGTCTGCTCTTTGCCGGGCGGGTTTCGTTGATGGTGGGAATAGGATCGGCCACGATTGCCGTGCTGATTGGCACTGTCCTTGGCGCTATGGCCGGCTACTACGGCGGCGCAGTGGACAAGGTGATCGCCCGCTTCATCGACGTGGTTCTCTCGCTGCCGGTGGTGCCGTTGGCGCTGGTGATCAGCGCCTTTACCCAAATCACGCCGCTGCGGCTGACACTGATCCTGGCCGCCGTGTCGTGGATGGGTGTGGCGCGGCTTGTGCGCGGCGAGTTCCTCGAATTGCGCAGCGCCCAGTTCACCGACGCCGCCCGTAGCACCGGCGCCTCCAATCTGCGTATCATCTTCCGTCACCTGCTGCCCAATGCCATCTCCCCCATTGTGGTGGCGGCGACGCTGCTAGTGGCCTACGCCATCCTCATTGAATCTGCGCTCTCCTTCCTCGGTTTTGGGTTGCAACCGCCCACGGCCAGTTGGGGCAATATGCTCTACAATGCCCAGCGCTACCTGCGCAATGCGGCGTGGTTGGCTGTCTTCTCCGGTGTGGTGATCACGCTCACCGTCGCCAGCATCAACTTCGTGGGCGACGGCCTGCGCGAGGCGATTGATCCGCGTTTGAAGGAACGTTGATTTGGTTTTGAAAATTGTGTCACTTTCAAAAAAGAGAGGCATGCTTTCCGGGCATGTCTCTCTTTTTGGGGAAAAATCAGCACAAACAGCATGTTTGTCCAACTTTTTGTGCTGTCTAACCTACTTTGTAACCTCAACATTGGGTTTGTCCAGGTTTTTGAATCGATAACCTGTCACCTTACAACTTGTTTGTCTAGATTTTTGCTGAGTACAAAATCGGCTTTGTCCAGTGTCCAGCTTTCTTTCACTTCTGCTGGCATTTTACACTGCGCCGGTGCCGATTGTTCTTCGTCCCCCACTGACTTACTACTGAATCAATGTCATTAAGTTAAGGGGTCGACACTTAAATATCGGCGGAGTGAGCACCCCCAGGTGCGGGTCTACATCGGAACAGCCGCACCTGGGGGTGCTCACTCCGCGCTTAACTTAATGACATTGACTACTGAATCACCGCTGACCGGATCTCCTGCCGGAACAGCCAGTTCAACGAGAAGAGCAGCCCAACTGTCAGCGGCAGGAGCACCATGAGCAGATAGACCGAGAAGGGGAAGGCCCCCCAGGCAACGACGGTATACCAGATCGCCCAGCCTGCGAAGACCACTGCGCCGATCCACTCCCATCGCCACGCCAGCGCTGTCGCCGCCAGCAACACAAATGTAGGGACTAGATGGATCAGAAGCGCGACGGTCACCTCCAACGGGCTGTAGCCTGCACCAAAGACATCCAGCGCAAACAAGCTCAAAAAGAGGGCGAAAAGGATCGAAACGGAGCGCGGTGTCCAGTAGAGCAGGCGACGCAGCCATCGCTCCATTTTGCCATGTTCCACCTCTTGCTCCACGCTTTCCACCGCCAATGCCAGCGCAAGGAAGACAATCAACGCTCCCATGAAGCCGACGATTGTGCCCACCAGCGAATCAGCGTTGCCGGTCGCCTCGCGCAACAAGACCAAAGTACACAACCCGCCAAGGATCACCAACGCGCCCCAGGGTAGCCAGTGCATGAACTTCGAAGTCGGCTCTTTCATAACCCGCCTCCATCGGATCAGGTGTTTTGGTTGTACAGCTTCACACCTCCAAACTACACCTTCACCCAAAGCCCGACCAGCGACGAATGACCAATCCCGGCGCGACAATTGTCAGAATTCTGTGGGCACGTTAGCTGCCGGGGGCAATCCAATCAGGCCAGTTGATGGTGGTGCCGTCGCAATCGCTGTCGCGCACACGCTCAATCAGTTCGGCCACCTCCGCGCTTTGCTGCAAGACGTGTGTCCCCAGGATCCCCCAGGCACGCACGTTGCCCACAACACGGCGCGCTGCCGTCACCATTTCCGGCGTCACCTGTTCGGCCTGTGGGCAGAGTTGATAGAGTTGTAGCGCTTCGGCTTTGGCGAGAACGTCCTCGTTGATGACGCGCACCAGCCAACCGAGCCGCGCCGAAGGCCATTCCTTGCGCATAGCCACCAGGGCGTCGTACGAAAATGAGGTTATGTAGCAAACCTCAGCCAGCCCGCGCCGCTCAATCAGCGCGTGGACAGCCGCCGCCAGTCCTGGGGCGCGTCCTTTCAACTCAATGTGGTAGGTGAGCCGGTTGCCGAAGTGCTCGAAAAGCTGATCAAGGTGGATCATGCGTTCCCCACCAAAGAGGAAGGGTGAAAACCACGCTCCCATATCCAGCGCCGCCAACTCGGCCCAGGACATCTCTTCCACGCGCCGCTCGCCATGACCATAGCGCGCCAGCGTCGAATCATGGCAGACGGCAACCACGCCGTCGGTGGTCAACTGCGTATCTAACTCCACGTCGGGCACGCCCATGCGCTCGGCCAACTCAAACGCGGCCAACGTATTCTCCGGCGCATACGCCGAAGCGCCACGGTGGGCAATCACACAAAATGAACCAGGCACAGAAATCGGAAGCGGTGGAATGGGGGACATAGCAATTCTCTCCAGTGTCAGTTGGATTTGGATGATGTCGTTGCGACCACTTTATATCACATTTGCCGCCAAAGTTACCGCCAAAGTTACTGCCAAAGTTGCCGCCAAAGTTGCCACCGCGATAATGTGTACAGCATCAGGATCCGCTTATATTCACCATTCCATTTGATCCGCGTTCTATCCCTCTCCATTCTTCTGAAATCCTAAAAATCCGTGTAATCTGTGGATCATCTCTCTCCATCTTGTTCGAGGAAAGACCATGCTACATCAACTTGCATCCGTGGTATTGGGGCCACTGCTCCTGGCCCAAGGACGAAGCGTGCACCACACCGTCACCAAACTGCCCGAGGCCGCCGGTCCTCGCGCCGGAACAGCGGGGGAAGGGCCGGATCTGCGCCTGTTGATCGTGGGCGATTCCGCCGGTGCGGGTGTTGGCGCGGCCACGCAACAGGAAGCGCTGTCTGGGCGTATCGTCGCCCAATTGGCCTCCTCATTCACCGTGCAGTGGCGAGTCATCGCCCGTACCGGCGCCACCACCGCGGGGACAATCAAACACCTGGGCAAGGTCGAAGCGCAGCCGTTCGATTTCGCCGTCACCTCACTGGGTGTCAACGACGTCAGCGCCGGGCGTTCAGTACGGGCCTGGATCGACGAGCAGGCCGCACTCATCGATCTACTACACACCAAATTCAACGTGAAGCATGTCATGCTTTCTGCCCTGCCGCCGGTGCATCTCTTCCCTGCCCTGCCGCAGCCGCTGCGCTGGTACTTGGGCGCACAGGCCAAACGCTACAACCGTGCCCTGGCGGCGTGGGCATCCCCGCGCGAGGACTGCACCTTTGTCACCCTCAACTACCCCATGGATGTGACGATCCTGGCCGAAGATCTCTTCCATCCTGGGCCGGAGGTTTATCGGCTATGGGCGCAGGCCGTAGCCGAAGCAATTGGGCAACGGCGGGATTAACACAAATCCGTGTTCACAATAGGAGAAAAGACAATGTCGATCATGCCCAAACGTCGCAATCACGATCTCTTGCTCTGTGCTCAACGACACCCTCTTCTCTAGCCCCATCTATAACCCGTTCCTGTTCATCGATCTATGGATGTGATGCAGTTGTCTCGGTACACTGCGTATAGATTCATGGCTCTGCCTGAAAAGCAAACCACAAAGAACGCAGAGATTTTACGTTTTTCTTTGTGATCTTTGCGTTCTTTGCGGTTGAAATCGCTTGTGGCTGGAGAGTCATCCATAGCTTTGAAAGGAGCGAAACTCCATGAAATCCTATAACTTTGTGATTCTTGGCGGTGGGATCGTGGCCGGCTATGCGGCGCAGCAAATGGTGGAAGACGGCCTGATGGCCCACCAACTCTGCATCATTTCGGCGGACGATCGACCGCCGTATGAACGCCCTGCCCTGTCGAAGGATTTCCTCGAAGGCGAGTCGTCGGTAGACGATATTCTGATCAACGAGGACGGCTTCTACGCCGAACACGGCATCGACTTGCGTCTCAATACCCGTGTCACCGGCGTCGACCTTGGGAAAAAATTGCTCCACACCGATGATGGCGATCATATCGGCTTTGAGAAATTGCTCATCGCCACCGGCTCCAAGGTGCGCACTTTCGACCTGCCAGGCGCAGATCTTGGCAACATCTTCTATCTACGTTGGTTAGACGACGCCAAGATGATTCGCAACATCGCGCAGCAAGCGGAACGCGGTGTCGTGATTGGCAGTGGCTTCATCGGGCTGGAAGTCAGCTCTGTGTTGGCGCAGCACAACGTAAACACTTTTCTCGTCTTTCCTGAGTCGTCCTTGATGGAAGGTTTCTTCACAGCCGAAATGGCCGATTACTTTGAGGAATACTATCGAGCACGCGGGATCAAATTTGTTGCCAACGAAACGGTCACCGGCTTCAGTGGCGACCGGCAGGTCGAATCGGTGAAACTGACCTCTGAGCGCGGCATTGCGGCGGAATTGGTCGTTGCCGGTATCGGCGTGGAACCTGCAACGGATCTCTTTAGGGAGACCGGCCTGGAGATCGACGACGGTATTGTTGTCAATGAATACCTTGAAACGAACATCGACGACGTCTATGCCGCAGGCGATGTCACCCGCTACTGGGATCTCCTCTATGACAAATACCGCCACATCGAGCACTGGGACAACGCCGCCGAGCAGGGCAAAACCGCCGCCCAGAACATGATGGGCAAGGCCGAAGCCTTCGTTAAAGTCCCCTATTTCTTCTCGGACGAGTTCGACCTCTCGTGGGAATTCTGGGGCGACACCGACGGCGCCGATGAAATTATCCACCGCGGTGATGTGTCGAGTGGTAGCTTCAGCACCTGGTGGCTCAAGGACGGCAAACTCATCGCCGCCTTTGTCATGGATCGCCCAAATGAGGAGCGCGAACTAGCGCCGCAGTGGATCCGCAGCAAGGAGCCGATACCCACGCAGCGGTTGCGCGATGCAAGTGTGTCTTTACCGGTGGGGATGTAGACGACGGACGCCGGAAGAGACGACTGACGACGGACGAATGACGAACGTTTAGACATTGCCGGCGCGTGACGGCAGGTGACGCGGCCCACCGCACAACGCGGAGAGAGCATCCTCAGATGCGGTCTGTCACAGGACAGACCGCATCTGAGGATGCTCTCTCCGCGTTTTCAGTGTACTTGCCACGCCGGCAACGCACTTAACGTTCGTCGTCAGTCGTCGGTCGTCCGCCTTCCATCCTCAGATCGGCTGCGCGTAGCTCGGCGTATTCGCGTAGCGATTCATGCCCAACTTGAGCCGGATTGACTTGCCCGCAGGCAGGTCGATCTCGAAGGTTTTGCCATCCGCCGCGGTGACGTTCCCGTTGTCCAGATCTTCAATCGAGGTGAAATTGTGCTCGCCAAACGCGCCCGCCTGCACGAGGACACGCCGCGTGTGGCTGGGGTTGGTGTTGATCAACTCCACCGTGGTGCTCTCGGCATCCAGCGCAGGGACAAGCGCGGCTACGTCATCGGGCAGGCCGGGGCGGCGCGTGTCGAGATCGAAGTAGCGCAGGCGCACGTGCAGGAGGCCGCCGTGATAGATGATCTGCGGGCCGCCGCAGGTGAGCTGCACCAGCCCTTCGGTGTGCACCGGGTTCATGTTCTGCCAGTGGTGTACGTCCCAATCTTCTGGGTTGCCGTCGTCGGCGCGGATGGCGTCCATGCGGCGCAGGACTTCGGCGTACTGCTCTTCGAGGATGCGCTGCGGGTAGTCGGGGTTGCGCCCGTCGATGTAGCAATACCAGGGGCCGAAGTGCAGATCGTCGCCCTTGCTGCGCCCGGGGTGGACGGTGAGCCAGTCGGTGCGGGTTTCGGGCAAGGCGTCGACACGGGCTTTGTCACGCGGGTCCTGTGACATGTACCAGAGTTGCGAAGCGTGCTTCGGTTCCATCGGTCGCCACGCCGTCCACCCCTCGTCGGTGCGCCGGTAGGGGACGAGAAAACGTCCGTCTTCCTCGCGACCCAGGCCGATGATGTAATCCAACTGGCCGCGGGGGATGTCGAGGTAGCTCATGTCACCGGTGAGAAGGACGGCGTTCATGGCGGCAATGGTGATGGGCTCAATGATGGTCATAAAGCCGTGGGGCCAGCGCCATCCGTAGTAGCCGCCCCACCATTTGCCGCCCATCGTCTCGCCGATTTCGCCGGACGGGCCGATGTTGTCTGGGCAGATGCCACCGTTGCGGGCGATGCGCTCGGCCCACGCTTCCAGGTAGTCCACCACCCAGCGCCGGTAGCGGTCGTCGCCGGTGTAGAGGAAGGCGTTGGTGATCAGGCTGGTGCTGGTGAGGTTGAGTGGCACGTCGCAGCGCATCATGCGCTCGTTCATGGCGTCGAGGATCTTAGCGAAGACGGCGTCGTCGTTCCAGTCGGCCTTAAGCACCGTTTCGCCGCGCCGCCACGTCTCCATCTGCGTTGGGATGTCCAGATCGTCAAAGGGGACGGGATACTCGCGCAGCACCCAGCGATGGGTCGCCCAATCCAGCACCGTGTTTTCAAGTCGGGGACCGCGGCTGCCGTTGATCGGGGAGCGCATCATCTTCTTTTCGGCGTCCCAGTTGCCCGGTGTCCCTTTGCGGACGTGTCCTAGCTCGGGGTGGGTGAGATCGAGTTCGTCGTCCATGTAGAAGCCGGCGAAGCGCAGCGCCCGCGCCCTGTCCTTAGCGCGGTTGGGGTCGGCCAGGCCGAAGTAGTAGAAGTAGATCGACGATTCGCCGTGGTGCATCCAGTCGTAGTAGCCGTCGAACTCGCGCCAGACCTGGCCGTAGTCGGTGAATTGGCGTGTCACCGCGTCCCAGAGGAAGCGGCTGCGCTCGTGCAGATCCGCCGCGCCGCCGAGGGCGTAGAACAGTGGCCAGTTGTGGTAGCTCTCGTAGGCGTCGTCGGAGCCGTCCATGCCGGGCCATTCTTCGCGCCAGTGGAAGGTGCCGTCGGCGTGGGTATAGCGTTGTTGGTAGAGCGGCGCAGCTTCGTTCATCATCGCGATCAAATGACGCTGGCGCAGCGCCCAATCGGGAACATGCGAACGCTGACCAGCCTGTAACGAGACAGACATGCCATATCCTCCATTGTGGGGTGGGTTTGGGACGATAGAGGAAGGATACCGCGGTTAGTAAAAAAGCAAAAGGCAAAGTTGATGGGGAGTTTCAGATCGAAACACCCGCCAGGTTGCAGAAAACCTGGCGGGTGCATGGGTGTGAACCTGCTGGGTTTTCTGTAACCCGGCAGGTTTGCCGCCTAAACCAGCACCCCCTCACTTCTTTCTGCGCATAGCCAATAGGAGTAACACAAACGTAGCCAGGGGCCAGATCCAGGCGAGGTCACCGGGGCCGTCGGGGCCGGTGCGGGCGGCGGTGCGGCGGATGTGGATGACTTTGTAGTCGCAGGTAATCGCATCGAGGTCGGCGTCGTTCGTTTTGATGGGGTCAACGCCAAGTCCTTGGGCGACGGCGCCGCTGCTCATGAGGAGTTGGCGTAGAAGGGGGAGGCGCTGTTCGCTGTTTTCGATTTCCTCGGCGACGCCCTGCCACCAGCCTTCGGGCAGCCAGACTTCGACGTTGGGCGTGGCGCGAATATTGCGGTACCAGTCGGAGATGCCACCAAAGCCGGAGGTGCAGTAGAGTTCACCGTCCACAATCGCGTAGTTGACAGGTGTCTGGCGATGCCGGCCGCTCTTACGGCCGGTGTGGACGAGCACCATGATGCGGCCACCGACGCTGGGCCAGCCGTTCACCCAGGATCCCAGGCCCAACCGCCACATGAGCAACATAAACTTGTTGAAATACTTGAATACTTGACGCAAAGACTGTTCGATTTCGGGCGTTGTGGATGGCATGCGAAGAACCTCCTGTGATTTTGTAGTCCGCAGACAAGGCGATCTCCAATGTCCCACCAACAGTCCCTCCCCCGTCGCGGGGGAGGTTAGGAGGGGGTTCTCAGATCCTACACCCGCGGCAGCCGCCAATCATCAGCCAATCGTCCAGTCCGCCTGTACAGGCTGGACGCGCCGACGTACCCGCAACCCCGAAGCAAACTGTGCCCAACCATCATGCTTGATTCCTCCAAATCGGGAACATTCCCTACCCCGCATTCGTCCCAGAGAAGCCGCGGCTCTGTTTTCTCTCCCGTTTTACCCCAAAAAGGAGCGACCCAATGTTTCCGCCAGCCTATGCACGCCGCCGACTGTCTTTTGTACTGTTCGGTCTGCTTTTGCTTGTGTTGACGCCGCTGAGCATCCTTGCCCAAGGAATCCCCAACCCGCCTCTTCCGGTTGAGCCGCCTATGTTCCAGATCCGCGATACCGTGGACGTACAACTGCACAGCGTCGAGGCGACCATTGAAGGCAACGTGGCCGCTGTGCACGTGACGCAGCGCTTCTTCAACCCAACCCGCCAACAACTAGAAGGCACCTTTGTCTTCCCCCTGCCCGCGGACGCCGCCATCGGCGATTTTCAGATGACGGTGGACGGTCAGGTGTTGGAAGGCAAGCTTTACCGCGCCGAGGAAGCGCGTTCGATCTATGAAGAGATCGTCCGTTCGCTGCGTGATCCGGCGCTGTTAGAGTATCTGGGCCAGGGACTCTTCCAAGCCAGCGTCTTTCCGATCCCTGCCGGGGCGACGCGTACAGTGGAACTGACCTACCGGCAAGTGCTTTCGCTCGACGACGGTCTCTATCGTTTCACCGTCCCCCTGGGCAGTGGAGCCAACCATGCCGCACCCCAGACGATGGCGTTGGGCGTGGAATTGCGCGATCAGCCTGGTTTGCGCACCGTCTATAGCCCTAGCCACAACGTTTCGGTGCAGCGTAACGGCGACGACCGTGCTATCGTCGGTTTCGAGAGCAACGATCCGGCGGAGATGCGCGATTTTGTCCTTTATTTTGGCACCGACGAGAGCGCCATCGGCCTCGATCTGCTCTCGTATCAACCCACCGGCGAGGACGGTTTCTTCCTGCTCCTGGCCGCGCCCAGTGTGGATGTGCGCGAACAAGAGGTGATTGCCCGTGATCTGGTGCTGGTGCTCGACGTGTCGGGTTCGATGCAAGGGGAAAAGATGGAGCAGGCCCGCCGCGCTGCAAAGTACGTGGTGGAAAACCTCAATCCCGAAGACCGTTTCAACCTCATCGCTTTTTCCACCGGCACCGACGCCTGGTCCGGGTCGCTACAACCGGCGGACGCTGCCGGCCGTGAAGAGGCCCTGGCCTGGATCGATGATCTACGCGCCAACGGCTCCACCGACATCAACCGTGCCCTGCTCGAAGCGTTGGGGCAGCCAGAGTCTTCTTCGTATAGCGAAGGTGAGGCGGATCGCCGTCCTGCCTACATTTTGTTCTTGACCGACGGCTTACCCACGCAGGGTGAGCAGGTCCCCGCGCGGATTGTGGCCAACGCGCAGGATAACGCCCCATCTGATCGCACGTTGCGTCTCTTTACCTTCGGCGTCGGCTACGATGTCAACACCGATCTGCTAGACGAAGTGAGCCGCGTCCTCGGTGGGCGTAGCAGCTACGTCCGCCCCGAAGAGGCCATCGACGAAGCTGTGGGCGATTTTTATGCGTCGATCAGTACGCCTGTCCTCTCCAATGTCTCTATCGACGTGGACGGCGCGCAGATCAACGATACCTATCCCTTCCCGCTGCCCGATCTCTTTGCCGGGGATCAGCTTGTGTGGGCAGGACGCTACCGCGGCGGCGGCCCCGTCAAGGTGACGTTGCGCGGCGAGGTTAACGGTGAGGAACGTACCTTTGTCTACGATGATCTTGTGTTGGCGGAACGGGGCGGCGAATCGTCTGTGGCGCGGCTCTGGGCGACGCGCAAGATCGGGGCGCTGCTCAGCGAAGCGCGTCGTTCGGGGGCGAATCAGGAGATCATCGACGCAATCGTCGATTTGAGCTTGACCTACGGCATAGTCACGCCGTACACGAGTTATCTGGTCCTCGAGCCGGGGGTACAGACGACGACCAGTTCGGCCACTGCGTCGACGGAGGCGCGCAATACGATGCAAGATGCGCCCGCTGCAGGGCCTGTTTCGATGGCGGCGGCTGCCGAAGCGGGTGTGGCGGCCGCAGTGGAGGAATCCGCCGCGGCCGAGGCGTCGGGCAGTGTGGCTGTGGCGCAAAGCCAGCAACGTAGCATGCTCGAAACCGCCGAAACTGCGTCGACAGCTCAGGGTGTGCGTTTCGTAGCGGGTAAGAGTTTCGTACAACAGGGATGGACCACGACTGCCCAGGGCGAAACGGTTCCCTTCTGGGTGGACACGCGCTACGACGAGAACTTGCCGGAGCGGACGTTGGTCTTCGGCAGCGACGCCTACTTCACCGCCGCAGCCGATCCCGAGATGGCGCAGTGGTTGAGCCTCTCACCCGAGATGACCCTGGTGATCAACGGCGAAGCCGTCCGCGTGACGACACACAACGGCGAATCACCGATGTCGACGTCACCTCTGGCAACGCCGGAACCGTCCTCACGGCAGCCGGACGCACCCAGCGAAGGCGGATTTTGGTCGCGTATGGGGGAATTTTGGCGAGGACTGTGGAGATAGTACGTAATGCGTAATACGTGATGCGTAATGGGTAAACGGAGTTGTGTGCCAAATGGGCGATAACGGCGTTTGCCAATTACGCATCACGTATCACGCATTACTCTCTCCCGCCACATGCAGCAACACCGCCCGCGCCAACCGCGCGTCGTCTGCGGCGCGATGACTGTTGGGGAGGTTGAGACGACATTGGCGGCCTGCTTTTTCCAGGCTCTGCCAGCGGAAGCCGCCGTAGCCCCGTTCGCCGTAGTAGCGGGCATAGAGTTGCATGATACAGAATGAGGTGAGCGCTTCACGGGTCCATACGAGTTGGGCGAAGCGGTGGGATTGGGCCAACATGCGCAGATCAAAGTCGGCGTTGAAGATACCGACGGTCCGTCCTTGCAGGAACGGCTCAATCTGCGGCCACAGATCGCCCCAGGTCGGCGCGCCGGCCACTGCCGCGTTTGAGATGCCGTGGATTTGGGCCGCACCTGCCGGTATCGGGTAACGGGGTTTGACCAAACTCTCAAAAAGTGGGGCGCCATCGTGATCAAGGACGGCGATTTCCACGATCTCCGCACGGTCATCAAGCCCGGTGGTTTCTGTGTCCAGGTAAATTGGCTTCTGATTAAACCATCGCCGCGCCTCTTCAATGGCGCTTTGGCGCGCTGCACTCTGCGAAAGCATGGGATTATCCAATCTCAGTACTTCACGATTCTCTGCGAAATTGCGGAGAGAGCATCCTCAGATGCGGCTTGTTCAGGTCTATCCGGCATCTGAGGATGCCTACTCCGCGTCAAAATCGTGAATTACAGAATCTAGAACGAGTGGCAATAGAGTTGTCTTCATTTTACTCCGCACGAAACGGTTAGACAACTTGGCCCTGAATGCCAGTTTCACCAAGCCGCTTCTGCTGGTCCATGCTATACTGTAGACATGGAAAACACACCTATCGCCGCCGTAATCGCCGCCGCCGGCATGAGCCGCCGCATGGGCGAATTCAAGCAACTCCTCCCATGGGGACAGTCGACTGTCATCGCTTCAGTAGTCGCCAATTTGGCCGCAGCGGGCGCGTCACCGATCCTGTGTGTGGTGGGTCACCGCGGGGACGCGGTTGCCGGCGCGCTGGCCGGTTTGCCGGCGCAGGTACTCTACAATTCGGACTATGCCGAAATTGAGATGCTACGCTCCTACCAGATCGGCGTTCGCTCCTTGTGTGCTGACCCAGCTATGGACGCCCCTGGTACACTCCTGGCCCTTGGCGATCAACCCCACATTCCTGTAGACGTGCTCCAACGTATCATCAAAGAAGCGAAGCTGACGCCGGATCAACTTGTGATCCCCAGCCATCAAATGCGTCGTGGACACCCAATCTACCTGCCGCGTCGACTCTGGCCCAATCTGCTGGCCCTAGGAGCGGACCAATCTTTGCGCGATCTGCTCAACCGTCCTGGCGAAGCGGTTGCCTACGTCGAAGTCGACACCGACGCTATCCGACGCGATATGGATTATTGGGTGGACTATCAGGCGTTGTTAGCGGAGACGACCGACGACCGACAACCGACGACGTGTGAAAGTGCGTGACACAACAAGTGCAGTGCTTTCGTCGACTAACCAGCGAACCGCACACTCATTCGCCATAAACGAATCCGTCGTCGGTCGTCCATCGTCCGTCATCCGTCGTCAAGACACCCATTCACGAGGTTAAACCATGTCATCCACCATTTACCATCACCTACAAACGATGATTGAGAGCGGCGACAACGTGGCAGTGGCCACGATTGTGGACGCCAAAGGATCGGTGCCGCGTGAAGTCGGCGCCAAGATGATTATTCATCCGTTGGGCAAACATGTAGGCACTGTCGGCGGCGGCTGCGGCGAAGCAGACGTGATCCGCGCCGGGATCGACGTAATCCAAGACGGCATCCCTCGCACCATCCACGTAGACCTGACCGAAGACATCTCGATGCAGTCTTTAGGCGTGTGCGGCGGAGTGATGGATGTGTTTGTGGAACGATGGGGAGGGGATAGTGCGTAACGCGTAATTCGTAGTTCGTCGACAAAATCGCTTTCCAATTGGGAACCAATTTGGTTGATCAATTACGCATTACGCATTAGTAGTAGAACCAATCAATTTTATCAGGATCGGCAGTGGATCCGATCCTAATTCACACTAGAACGGATACATAAAAAGATGGATCGTTCCGTCATCGAAACGTTGACCGATTCCATTGAACGGCGCGAAGCGGTGGCCCTGGTCACCGTTACAGTTGCAGACGGTGACTTCGCTGTCTCCCTCGGCAACCACGCCGTCGTCTGGCCTGAAGTGGAGCGTCAGCCCGTCGGCGCCCTCAATTTGGGCGCGCTGGAACCGCAGGTGCTTGTCGACGTACGCACAGCTATCGAAGGCAAAACACACCGCACCCTGCAATATGACACGGCCCAGGGCAAAGTCTCTGTTTTTGTGGAAGTGCAAAAGCGCCCGCCCCACCTGATTGTTGTCGGCGCAGGCCATATCGCCGTGCCCCTGGCCGCCATTGCCAAGATCAGCGAATTCCAGGTCACCGTGCTCGACGACCGGCCGCAGTACGCCCATGCCGCCCGCTTTCCCACGGCGGATCAGGTGATCGCAGGCCCCTTCCGCGCCGAATTAGACAGGCTGCGCCAGGGCAAACCCGTCTTCGACAACGACACCTATATTGTCCTTGTTACTCGCGGACATCAATACGACGTGGAGTCGCTATTAGAGGTCATCGACGACCCGCTGGCCTACATCGGCATGATCGGCAGCCAGCGGCGCATTCGGGCCGTCTTCGAGCTATTAGAGAACGAAGAGGGGATCGACCCGCGCAAGTTCGACGGTGTCTACGCGCCAATCGGTCTCGATATCGCCGCCATCACCCCCGCCGAAATTGCCGTCTGCATCATGGCCGAGATCATCAACGTCATGCGCGGCGGGCCGGCGGAGGGGTTGAGCCGGCAGATTCGGCGCGAACGGGCGGAAAGATTGGCGCGGGTGCAGAAAAGAGAATAGGCGATTGGGGGATTTTTTATTTCATCGACTGCGGTAGACTTTTGTGGACACGGATCTGCAGAAAACACGGATTGAACACGCAGATTGAGAGGACAAAAAAACGGACTGGAAGAAATCTGTGTTTCTCCCAATCCGTGTCCACAAAAAACAGAAATCAGACGCTCAGAGCGATCCCCAATCTCTTAATCGCCCAATTGCTCAATCAGCGTGCGCACAAACTCAATCTCATCCTCATTCACCGTATGCCCCATGCCCGGGTAGATGCGCTTGGTCACAGTTGCCCCCATGCGCTCGAAGACCGTGGCCGACTCGTCCACCCGCTCGATGGGAATGTGGAAGTCGACGTCGCTACAGCCGAGGAAGACAGGTGTGCCTTCCAGGCTGCCGCCGAAGGTCCACTCTGTGCCAGGTGGACCAATCAAGCCGCCACTCAGACCAACGATGCCGCCGTATTTGCCTGCATTGCGCACCGCATACTCCTGCACGAGACATGCCCCTTGTGAAAAGCCAAGCAGCACAACCTTTTCCTGTGGAATGCCCTGTTCGCCTACCTGTTCAACAAGACTATCCACCAACGCCAACGCCGAGGACAGATTCGGCTCGTTGCTCTCAATGGGGGCGATGAAACGATTGGGGTACCACGTGTTCCCCGCTGCCTGTGGTGCAACGAAGACGAATCCATCTTGCGCAAACAGGCGCGCCAGCCCCAGCATGTCCTCTGCAGAACTGCCCCGGCCATGAATCAGGATCATGGCGGCTTTTGCCTCAGCCAACTTCGCACCGATGACGCGCACCGGCAGCCCGCCATGCGGCGCGGGGACGTGCTTTGTCTCCACTTTGATCATTTCATCACCTCTCTGTTCCCCTGAGGAACGTGTAAGGGCGTCAATGTCGCTTCGATTTCACTGCGTCGACGCGCCAACTGGGGCGGTAGCATCAGCTTCTCGCCAAGGCTAGACACGTCTTCATCCACTGCAAAACCAGGACCGGCTGTGGCGATCTCAACGATGTGACCGTCAGGATCGCGGCTGTAGATGCTCTTAAAGTAGCTGCGATCCATCACCGGCGACACCGGCCAACCGATGCGCTCCAGCTTTTCCTTGAAGAATGCCTGTGCCGCGTCGTGGGGGACGCTGAAGGCGAAGTGGTGTGTCTGTCCCTGACCCATACGTACCTGCCGTTCCTGGCCGGGGCGACGCTCAAAGTAGGTGATGAGGGTGCCCGGTTTGCCGTTGTCCACCCCCCAATACCAGTGCGCCGACGTCGGGTCGTCGAAGTTCGATGTCATCTTCACCCGCTGCATACCGAGGATGTCGGCGTAGAAGGCGTGGGTGCGCTCAATGTTGGCGGCGATGGCCGAGATGTGGTGCATGCCGTGGGCCAGCGCCATGTCCGGCGTAATTTGCTCAACCGGATCCGGCCATGTCGTCTTGTGGATCATCTCTTCGTCGCGATTGCGCACCATCATCTCGTGTGGGGGATCGAGTTTGGCGCTGCCCAGCGTCTCCGCCGGCTCGTCACGTGTGAAGCCGGGCCCGTCGGTGGCGATTTCGATGATCGTGCCGTCGGGGTCCTTGAAATAGATGGAGGTGAAGTAGTGGCGGTCGTAGGGTCCGTCCACTTTGACGTCCAGGTCAGTCAGCCGCCGCTTCCACTTGAGCAGACCGTCGTAATCGGCCACACGCAGGGCGTAGTGGTGTGTGCCGCCCAGCCCTGGCGCGCCCTTGGGCGCCTGTTTCCACTCGAAGAAGGTGATCGCCGTCCCCGGGCTGCCGATGCGATCCCCGAAATAGAGGTGATAGCTGCCCGGATCGTCGAAATTGACCGTCTGCTTCACCAGGCGCAGACCCAAAACGCCGGTGTAGAAGTTCACCGTCCGCTGCGCATCGCCGCAGACGATGGTGATGTGGTGCAGTCCTGTGATGTTTGGATTCATGTTGTCCCTCCTGGGGGGATGACAAGGTGACACGGCGCGTGGGTGACAAGGTGATTCCAATGGCGAAATCGTCGCGCCCAAGCCCGCCGAATTCATTCGGCGTCTGATACGGGGAACCGGCTGAAGCCGGTTCTGGGAACACGATTTATCGTGTTTCCCATCTCAGCCGGCGGTTTCAACCGCTGGGGCTTTGGCGCAACAGCATTGAAATCCCGCCCTGACACAGAAATGCGCCGTCAGGCGCTACAGAAATCGCAATTCGCAATCCGCTATTCGCGAATCAACTCAAACAGATCATTCACCCGACAATAGCTGTTCCCCGCCAACCGCCCCACCGGCCTGAGCGCGGCGATGTCGACGTAACGTCCATCGTAGACGTCCTCGCGGACGTGGATGGCGTGCACTTCGCCGAAGATGACGCCGTTGCCGCCCACTTCCACGATCTGCACCAGCTTGCACTCGTACGAAACCGGTGCCTCCGCTACCCGCGGCGCTCGCACCACCACACCTGGTGCAGGCGTCACCCCGGCCATCTCGAATTCGGAGACGCCGTGGGGGTAGGTGGTGGCCGATTTGTTCATGGCGGGCGCGTTGGCCTCGTCTACAATGTTGATCACAAACTCGCCTGTCTCCACTGCGTTGACCCACGTGTCCTTGCGGCTGCCGTCGGGTTTGTGGCTCACCGAAAAGATCATCGTCAACGGGCTATTGCTGACTACGGTGAAGTACGAAAAGGGCGCCAGGTTCGTCTGTCCCTGCGCGTTGGCTGAACTGACCCACGCAATAGGGCGAGGCACCACCGTCCCTGTCACCAGTTTATACAACTCGCGTTCGGGCAGATCGTTGGGTTTGAGGATCATGGGAGAGGCTCCGTTGGGTGAATTGATTCTGGATTGGTATGTTGGTGAGAAGATCGTAGTGCGTAGTGCGTGTACCAGTGGAGATTGGCGCCGGTACATTGGGATCTTTTGCGCTGAAAGAACGTCACCAATAGACCAATAAAACACCAATATCCTCTACTGGTCCACGCACCACGCACTACGCACTACTTTTTCCCACCTTCCGCAACAGCCCATCCAACATCTCCTGCTCCTCCGCCGAGAGGACGGAGAACGCTTCGACGACGTTGGCGACGTGCGGCGGGAGGATCCCTTCGATCAAACTGCGTCCTTTGTCGGTGAGGTGGACGTGGATCATACGCCGGTCGGCTTCGTCGCGGCAGCGTTCCACCAGTTCGTCGCGCACGAGGTTGTCTACGACGGTGGTGAGGTTGCCGCTGCTCTTGAGGATCTTGCGCGCCAGCTCGCCCTGGCACATGGACCCCAGGTGGTAGAGCGCTTCCAGCACGCCGAACTGGCTGACGGTGAGACTGTAGTCGCGCAGGTGATCGTTGATCCGTCCTGTTGCGGATTCGGAGGCGCGCATGAGTTTGATGTAGACGCTCAAGGCGCGGCGTTGTTCATCGGTTCCTTGGAAATGGGTGCCCATCTTCAACCTCCTTTGGTTGTGGTCAAGTATGGTATTTTAACATGAGATGGTTTGATGTCAAAATAACGTAGGCAAACCCCCCTCTAACTCTCCCGCAGAAAAGAAGCGGGGGAGGACAGTTGACGCGTACAGGGTGTTGGTTGCGATGTGGGTGTACCCAATACCGGCTAGTGAGGAGTCACTTTTGCCTTTTTCATTTTGCACCTGTATAGTCACTTGCACTTTGCCTTTTTCCTTCTCTCTCTCTCTCTCCAGTCCCAAACCAGACCATTCTGCTACAATAGTCACGAACACCGCACCGCCACACAAATTCCCGCCGCGGACCGGGAACTTACGTCCGCCTGCCAACGTACCAAAGAGCATGAAACGTCTGCACTTCCTCCGCAACTGGAAACGCCTCCTGGCGTGGACGAGCCTGATCGTCGGGCTGGTCGGTGTGGCCGCGGGGATCTTCATCTATGTGACGATGCTCGCCGATCTGCCGCCCATCTCCGAGATGGAGCAGCGCACCGTCCGCCCCACCACCCGTATTTTGGACCGCAACGGACGGCTGCTCTACGAAGTCCTCGATCCCAACGCGGGGAAACAGTACAACCTGGCGCTGGCCGAAGGGAGCCGCTACGGCATCGCCGGTGTGCCGGATTTTTGTGTCGAAGCCACCATCGCCACCGAGGACAGCCGCTTCTTCCTCCACCCCGGCGTGGATCCCATTGCCATTACCCGCGCCGCCTGGCAGAATTTCCGCGCCGATGGCAACATCGTCAGCGGCGGCAGCACGTTGACCCAACAAGTGGCGCGCGGTCTGCTCATGGAACCGGCGGAACGTTTCGATCAGAGCTATCCGCGCAAGATTCGTGAAGCGTGGCTGGCGCTGCAAATCGAATGGCGCTATTCCAAAGCCGAAATCCTCCAGTTCTACCTTAACCAGACCTACTACGGCAACTTCGCCTTCGGCCTGCAAGCCGCGTCGGAGATCTTCTTCGCCAAACCGGCGGACCAACTCAGCGACGGCGAGTGTGCGCTGCTGGCCGGATTGGTCCAATTTCCCTTCGGATACAATCCCTACGCCAATCCCGAAGCCGCCAAACTGCGCCAGCGCACCGTGTTGCGTCTGATGCGTGATGCGGGCTACATCAACGAAGCGGAAATCGAACTGATCTACGCTGATCCACTGCGCTATCGCAGTCGCCTTTTCAACATCGAAGCGCCCCATTTTGTCGTCTACGTCCAGGACCTGCTGCTGGCCCGCTTAGGACAGGAGCGCCTGCGCGACGGTGGCCTCGAAGTGCGAACCACCCTTGATCTCAACCTGCAACGCCAGGCCGAGGACATCGTGGATCGCCGCCTCGAACAGCTCAATTGCCGCATCGACGACGTTCCGGGCCAATCGGCGAGAACGGACGCCGCCTGTCGCGCCGATGGGCGTGATCGCCGCGTGCGCAACGCCGCCACTGTCGTCCTCGACGCCGAAACCGGCGACGTCCTCAGCATGGTGGGCAGCCCCGACTATTTCGACGCCCAGATTCAGGGCAACGTCAACGCCGCGCTCAGCCAGCGCCAGCCCGGCAGCGCCATCAAGCCCTTCACCTACGCCGCCGCGCTTGACCCAAATTGGAGCGCCGCCGCCGGCCTCTCTGCGCCGATGACGCCCGCCACCATCCTGCCCGACCTGCCCACCGCCTTCCCCGGCGGCCGCGGACAGGAGCTGCAATCCATTTCCGCGGACAACCAATTCTCGCAAGGTACCTACACGCCCAAGAACTACGATCTGCGCTACCACGGTCCTGTCACCGTGCGCGAGGCGCTGGCCAACAGCTACAACATCCCCGCCGTCTACGTGCTGCAACAGGTGGGTGTGCCCACCATGCAGCGGCTGGCCACCCAGGCCGGGATCAGCAGCTTCACCGGCGAATACGGCCTGGCCCTCACTTTGGGTGGCGGCGAAGTCAGCCTGCTCGACCTGACCAAAGCTTACGCCATTTTTCCGCGGCAAGGGGAACGGCTGGAGACCCGCGCCATCCTCGAAATCCGCGACGGGGACGGTGTCAGCTTGTGGAAAGCGCCCGTCCGCGCCGACGATGTGCCGTCGTCCGTCATTTCGCCCGAAGCTGCCTACCTCGTCACCGACATCCTTTCTGATCCCATCGCCCGCATTCCAGCCTTCGGCGAAGGATCGGTTTTGACGCTGCCCTTCCCCGCCGCCGCCAAAACGGGGACCACCACCGACTGGCGCGACAACTGGACCATGGGCTACAGCAGTGAACGTGTGGTGGGCGTCTGGGTGGGGAACGCCGACAACCGGCCTATGCAGGGCATTTCCGGCATCGACGGCGCAGGACCAATCTGGCGCAACCTCATGCTGGCGGCGCACCCCGACGATCCGCCTGCTTTCCGCCGCCCTGCTCGCCTGCTGACGACGCCAATCTGCGCCGCCAGCGGCCTGCTGCCTACACCCGAATGCCCGCGCACGCGTCAGGAAACGTTCATCGTCGGCACGCAACCCACCCGCCTCGACGACCAATTCCAGCGCATCGCCGTGGACGCTACCACAGGTCTGCGCGCTACCGAGCAGACGCCCACCGAACGCATCGTCGAGCGCGTCTATCGGGTTCTGGGTCCTGAATACGCCGATTGGATGGCCGCCCAAGGACTGCCCCAACCGCCGCCCACCTGCCCGCCCGGCCAACGTTGTGACGTCAACACCCTTGTTGTGGCCGACAACGTTGCGCTCGAAGGATTGGTCCTCGACGCGCCGGTGGGGGCAAGCGCCTATGCCATCCACCCCGGCGTCCCTGAAGACAGGCAACGCATCCGCGCCGCCGGTTACGTCGCCGACGGCAGCACCTGGCATGCACTCCGCCTCGTGGCCGACGGTGAAATCCTCCTCGAAGGGCAGGACGCCGCCCGCCTCGACGGCTGGTGGACGCTCACCCCAGGCCAACACACCTTCTGGATCGAAGGCGAAATCGAAGCAGATTCACCGACAGAGCGGTCGAACAGTGCGATTATTGTGGTAGAATAGAACCAATGATAAAGGAGTTTGTTGCGTGATCCGTGATCCGTGATGCGTGATCCGTGATCCGTGATCCGTGATCCGTGATCCGTGATCCGTGATCCGTGATCCGTGATCCGTGATCCGTTGACACAGGATCGTTTCATTGGCGACGAATATGCCTCAACCAATCACGGATCACGGATCACGGATCACGGATCACGCATTACGTCCCACCCACCCCCGACTGAGGAGGACCTATGGCCGGCGTCGTTCGCCGTCATTACTTGATCTGGGCGCTGCTGCTGGCAGCGCTCTTTGTGCTCACCGCCTGCGAAGGCGCGGTGACCAACATCCCGCCCACACCGACGGCCGTTGTCGCCATCGACGACGACGCGCTCGTCTTTCGATCCAATGCGCCCGACGCCACGCCGACTTTGATTGCCACCTACACGCCCGCCGCACCGCTGGCGCTGGACATACCCAGCTTCGCCTTGCTGCCGCGCCCTACAGCGACACCGGAGCCGACGCCAACGCCCGAACCAACACCGACGGCGGAACCAACGGCCACGCCCACCGAGACGGCCACACCGACGGAAACACCGACAGAGACCGCCACGGCAACAGCGACACCAACTGAAACACCGACCGAAACGCCAACCGCAACGGCCACGGTGACTGAGACACCCACAGCGACACCCACAGCGACACCCACAGAAACAGCGACACCAACTGCAACGCCGACCGAGACTCCAACTGCCACAGAAGTGCCAACGGAGACAGTGGCACCCACCGAATCACCCGGTACCGCCGCGCCCGGCATCGTCCCCATTGTGCCGCCGATCACCGACACTGTTGAACTGACCGACACTGTTGAACTGACCGGAACGGATCAGATCACCGAAACCATCGAACTGACGGACACAGTCGAGATTTCAGACACAATCGACGTCACCGGGACTGCCGAAATCACGGCCACAATCGAGATCGCGGCAACGCCCGAACTCACCGACACCCTCGAACTGACAGAAACCGCGGAATTGACCGGCACAGTTGACATGACGGACACTACCGCGCTCACCGATACCGGCACGCTGACCGTCACCACCGACGTCACCGATCAAGTGGAAATCACCGACAGCGTCGGAATCACGCTGACACTCGAAATCACCCCGACTGTGGCCGCCGAAACCAGTGAGCCCGTCATCGAGGTACCCAGCCCCACACCCACAGCGACGGCAACTACGGTCCCGTCACCGACGCCAACCGCTACGGCGACCGCTACGGCGATACCCGAACCTGGGACTGACATCCGGTTCTCAATTGAAATCAAGCCGAAACAGACGAACGACGACAACGTCCTCGTCCCCACGCCGACGCCCGACGCCACGCCAAGCGGCAGTGGACAAGGATCGGTGATCCGCAACAGCGTTGCCCACAGCCCGGTGACGCTGGAACGGGTCGTCTATAAAGTAGTCCACGCACCCGCCCGTCAGGACGTACTCCCGCCCGCCATCGTCTCGGTGACGCCCGCCGACGGCGCTAACTGGGACGGATCGCCGGTGCTCTTTGTCTTTGATCGCGAACTCGACCCCGCCAGTGTGGACGGTCTCAGTGTCAACCCCGCGCTGGACGGCGAGGTCACTGTCGACGGTGCAACGTTGACCTTCATGCCCACGCAGACACCCGCACCCGGCGAACGCTATCACTTCGTCCTCGACGACGGCGTGCGCACGGTGGACGGTGCGGCGCTCAGCGGCGTCTTCGAGATTTCGCTTGTGGGCGAACGCCCCCTGGCCGTCACCAACACACAGCCCAGCGACGGCGCAGAGGACATTTCTCCCGACACGCCGGTTGTGATCGTCTTCAACAAACCTGTGGTCCCGCTCACCGGCATCGAAGAACAGGCCGATCTGCCCAACCCGCTGACCATCGATCCGGCTACTGACGGCGACGGTCGCTGGCTCAACACCAGCGTCTACACCTTCCAGCCCGCCGACGGTTGGGCCGGGGCTACCAGCTACGCCGTCACCGTAGACAGCCTCACCGCGCAGGACAGCAGCGTAAGTGAGCCGACGACGTTCAGCTTCACCACGGCGCTCCCCATCGTCGTTGAAGCCATGCCCAACGTCGACGGCGCACGCCCTGAGACGCCGATCACCGTCGTTTTTAACCAGAAGATGGATCAGCCAAGCACCGAAGCGGCCTTCCAACTACGCCCCGTCACCGAAGGACAGCCCAGCGGCCCTACCGTGGGCGGCGTCTTCGATTGGGGTGACCTGGGTGACCGCTTTGTCTTCACACCCACGCAGCAGCTTGATTTCGGCGAACGCTACCAGATCCATGTGTCCACGGACGCACTGGCCGCCAGCCAACAGGGCAATCTGCGTGAGGAATTCAACCAGGAATTCAGCACCGTCACCTTGCCGCAGGTGGAAAGCACCCGCCCCGTAGACGGCGCGACCGGTGTGTCGCCTGAAAATGGCGTCAATATCCGCTTCAGCGGCGTCATCAGCGCCGCCACCGTGCTTGAGAACATCACCATCTCGCCGCGGCTGACCTCGACGTCGGTCTACAGCTACTTCTCGCCGTGGAGCAACGAACTCAGCCTCAACTGGTTCATGCGCCCCGACACCACCTACGCCATCACTCTGGGCGGTGACATCGCCGACGAGTACGGCAATACCCTGGGTGAAGACGTCACTTTCAGCTTCACCACCGGGGACTACTCGCCGCTGGTGCAACTGAGCCTGCCCCAGTTCACCCATTTCAGCGCCTACACCCAGACTGCCGTGCCCATCCTGCATCGCAACATGGACACGCTCGACGTGGTGCTCTACCGCCTGCCCGTGGACGAATTCCTGCGTCTGGCCGGTCCCAACAATTGGGAAATCTGGTCACGCTACCAGGTGCCCAACCCCGAAGAAAACCTGATCTGGCAGTTCAACTACGACACCGGCGACGTGCGCAACGAAACCTTCCGCCAGCCGGTGGCGCTGGTGGACCAGAACGATGATCTGCTCTCGCCAGGCATCTACCTGCTGCAAGTGGCGTTGCCGCCCACGAACGACGAGTACGCCGACACCCACGCCCGCAGCGTCATCGTCGTCACCCATGACAACCTGGTGCTCAAAAAGAGCTTCCAGGGTGACAGCCTGGTCTGGCAGACGGGCCTGCTCGACGGCGCGCCGGTGATGGATCAGACCATACGCTTCTACGAGGACAGCAGCGCCCTGGGCGAGGCTGTCACCGACGGCGACGGGCTGGCGGCAACACCGCTCAGCCTAAACCAGGAACAGTCATGGTATGGACTCGTCGCCATCAGCGGCGACCCCGGCGACGATCACTTCGCCGTCGCATCCACCGACTGGCAGGACGGCATTTCGCCCTGGCAGTTCAACGTGCAGACGAGTTACAGCGTTGAACAGCTACGCACCGTCCTCTACACCGATCGGCCCATCTATCGACCCGGCCAGACCGTCAACTGGAAGGGCATCATCCGCGCCATCGCCGAGGACGATACCTACGCACTGCCGCCCGCCGGGCTGCCCGTCCACATCACCATGCGCGATGACATGGGCAACACCATTTTGCAGCGCACCTACACCGTCAACGAAAACGGCACCATCCACGGCGATCTGATGCTGGCCGACACCGCTGTCACCGGTTTCTACTACCTGGAATCGCGCATCGACGTCAGCGAAGACCGGTCACTCTACGGCGGCACAGGTTTCCAGGTGGCCGAATACCGTGCGCCTGAGTTTGAAATCCAAGTGGAAAGCCTGGAACCCGAATATGTGCAGGGCGACACCGTGCGTGTGCATCTGCAAGCGTCGTACTTCAGCGGCGGACCGCTGGCCAATGCGCCTGTGGACTGGCGTCTGCTGGCCGATCCCTACAGCTTCGGCTGGGACGATGCCCCGCGCGGACGCACCTTCGGCTTCGAGCCTGCCGCGCTGGATGACGAAAGCGTCAATCCCTACGCCAACGCCATCCTGGGGCTGCTCCAAGAAGGCACCGCCACCACCGATGCGGACGGCGTCTTCGTCCTCGAAGTGGCTGCCGATCTGGGCGACGCCCTCTTCAGTCAGAGATGGTCGGTGGATGTGACGGTGCAGAGTCCTAGCAACCAGTTCGTGAGCGGGCGCACCTCCTTCCCCGTCCACCGCAGTGAACTCTACATCGGCCTCAGCCCAGTGGAATACCTGGGCCGCGCCGGTGATCCAATGACCGTCGACGTGGTGACGTTGACGCCGCAACAGCAAGCCTTCCCCAACGCCGACCTCGACGTGGTGATCTACGACTACCGCTGGAACAGCGTCTATGAACAGGGCGCGGACGGCACCTACCGCTGGGAAACCAGTGTGGAAAAGACGCCGGTCTACACCGGCAGCGTCACCACCGACGCCGATGGCATGGCCCAGATCATGTGGACGCCCGAGAGCGGCGGCAATTTCTACGTCACCGCGCAGGGAGCGGACGCCGTGGGCAACCCCAGCAGCAGCGGCATCTTCCTCTGGGTGCAGGCTGCGGACGAAGCAAGCTTCATCCCCTGGCCGCGTGAGAACAACGACCGCCTCGAACTGGTGGCCGATCGCGACCTCTACGCACCGGGCGACACCGCCGAAGTCCTCGTGCCCAGCCCCTTCACCGGGCCTGTCTACGCCCTGGTCACCATTGAGCGCAGCGGTATCCTCGAGCGGACGGTGCAGGTGTTGGAAAGCAACAGCGAAACGCTCTCCATCCCCATCCGCGCCGACTACATCCCCAACGTCTACCTCAGCGTGGTGCTGGTGAAGGGCGTCGACGAGACCAACCCCTTCCCAGCCATGCGTGTGGGCTATGTGCAACTGCCTGTGGACACCGCCGCCAAGGCGCTTTCGCTGGCCGTGGAGACATCCGTCGAACAGGCGCGACCCGGTGAAACCGTCACCTACACCGTGCAAGTTTCGGATAGTCAAGGGGATACCGTCTCTGGCGCCGAACTGAGCCTTGCCCTGGTAGACAAGGCTGTGCTCTCTCTGGCCGATAGCGTGGATCAGCCCCTCATCGACCGCTTCTACACCCTGCAACCGCTGGGTGTGACGATGGGCGCAACTTTGGTGATCAACCAGGATCGACTGAGCCAGCAATTGAGCGAAGGCGGCAAGGGCGGCGGCGGCGGTGGACCTGGCGGTGGTCTGGCCCTACGCCAAAACTTCGCCGACGTGGCCTACTGGCGCGCCGATGCCGTCACCGACGAGGGCGGCATGGTCACCTTCAGCGTGACCCTGCCCGACAACCTCACCACCTGGCGACTGCTGGCGCGTGCCGTCACCGACGAGACGCAGGTGGGCGACGTCGCCGCCGATCTGGTGGCGACGAAAGAAGTGTTGATCCGCCCGATGTTGCCGCGCTTCTTCAGCGGTGGTGACCGTGCCCGCATCGGCGCAGTGATGCAGAACAACAGCGACGTCGATCTCGCCGGTGCCCAACTCACGGTGACGGTAGAGGGTGGACGTTTGCAGAGCAGCAGTGCTTCGGGCGAAGAAGTGGTGCAGATCGTCGATCTGGCCGCAGGAGCGCAGTTGGAGGAAAATTGGCTGCTCGTCGTGGACGATACCGCGGCGCAGGTAGTGGTCACTTACACACTGCAACCGGCGGACGCTGCCCAATCACGGCTGGGCGACGCCGTGCGCATCGCGCTGCCCGTCCAACGCTACGAGACGCCGGAGACTGTGGGCACGGCGGGCACCGTCCCCGTGGAAGGGCGACTGGAGGCGATCCTTGTGCCCGACGCCGCCACCGACAGCGGCGAGTTGACCGTGCAGGTTGAGCCGTCCTTGGCGGCGGGCATGATCGACGGGCTGACCTACCTGGAACACTACCCCTACGAATGTGTGGAGCAGACGGTGAGCCGCTTCTTGCCCAACCTGTTCAGCGTCCTTGCTGTGCAAGAACTGGGGTTGGCACGTCCTGAGTTGCAGGGCAACCTCGACGCCCAGGTGGAAATTGGGCTGCAACGGCTGCTCAACCGCCAGAATCCTGACGGTGGTTGGGGTTGGTGGCCCGGCATGCAGAGCAACCGCTTCATCACCAGTTACGTATTGTGGGGGCTGTGGAATGCCACAGATGCGGGCTACAGCGTATCGGACAACAGTATCGCCAACGCTCTCGCCTTCCTCGATGGCGGCTGGCAAGCGCCCGAGAGCGTGACCGCGAACTGGGAACTCAACGAAATGGCCTTCACCCATTTTGTCCTTGCGGAGATGGGTGAAGCCGACCCGGGCCGCATGGTGACGCTTTACGCCGTGCGCGAACGCATGGATCTCTACGGGCAGGCGTTCCTGGCGATGGCGCTGGCCCATTCGGTGGAAGAGGGCGAATCGTCGCCGCGGGTGCAGTCGCTGCTCGACAACATCGCCGGGCAGGCGATCCTCAGCGCTAGCGGCGCACACTGGCAAGAGGACGACACCGACTGGTGGACGATGAACACCGACACGCGCACGACGGCGATTGTGCTGGCCGCCTTCACCCGCTTGCAGCCGGATCATCCGCTGCTGCCCAATGTTGTGCGTTGGCTGATGCTGGCGCGTGAAAACGGGCGCTGGGCCGGCACACAGGAGACGGCGTGGTCGATCATCGGCCTGAGCGAATGGATGGCGGCGACGGGCGAACTCGACGCTAACTACGATTGGCAGGTGACGCTCAACGGCGAGACGTTGGGCGAAGGATCGGCTACGTCTGACAATTTGGATGCGCGTGTAGAATTGCGGGCGGCAGTGTCAGAGATGTTGCGCGGGGAAGCCAACGCTCTTGCCTTTCTCCGTAGCAACGATAGCGGACAGCTCTACTACACCGCCCACCTGCGCTACTTTGTCGACGCGACCGCTGTTGCCGCGCTGGATCGGGGGCTGGTGGTGAGCCGTAGGATGCTGGCCGAGAACGGCGAAACCGTGAACACGGCGGCGGTGGGTGACGTGATCAGCGTCACCGTGACGCTGCAAGCGCCCAGCGACGTTCACTACCTGCTGCTCGAAGTGCCCATCCCCGCGGGGACGGAGCCTATCGACGCCAGCCTGGCCACTGAAAGCAACGTCTTCGACGGGCCGGGCATGGAGACGACAGGACCCGAAGCAGCGTCCACCGGCATGTACTGGTGGCGACCGTGGATCCCATCGCACAGTGATATTCGCGACGAAAAGGTGGCGCTCTTCGCCGATCTGTTGCCGGCGGGGACGTATGAGTACACCTTCCTCGTGCGCGCTAGTTTGCCAGGCGAATACCGTCTCCTCCCGGCGCGGGCCGAGGCGATGTACTTCCCCGATGTGTGGGGGCGGAGCGCGGGCGCGCTGTTTACGGTGACGGAGTGAGGCGGAGATTAGGCGATTAGGCGAGCAAGGATCGCGTTGAGTCTCTGATCTCGGCGTTTGTGGATAGTGTGAAAAACACGGACTGGGAGAAACCAATGATTCTCCCAGTCCGTGTTTTTTACGCTATCTACAAGAAATTGCCAGCCCTGTCGGCGTAACACCGAAGGCCGATTCCTTCATTCCCTCAATCGCCCAATCTCTCCTCCTACCACGGCATCCCGTTCAGGACGCGCGGCAGAAAGTAGAGGACAATGAGTAAGCCGAGTATACCGAGGACCACGAACAACGCGGGGATTCGTTGACGCATGGGGTGTCCTCCATTGAATTTTCGTGTTTGGTCTGTGCGCCGACGAGGACGTAGGGAGTCGATTTGCCGTAACTTAAGTCTACCGGATGACGGCCAATTCGGCAATAGTCTGGCAAAGTACGCAATTGGTCTGAAAAATAACCCACATTCGTCTGATGCAGTTTGTGCTGAATCCTGTATCCTAACGTAAGACAAAACGTATTGAGAGCATAATAAAATGGTACGGACGCTGTGGTGTTGGTAGTGCGCAGTTGTATTTCTATGTCGCGGCAGTTTGTCTGTGCCAGAAAGCAGGAGGACGAGATGATGGCGATGAAGACGATTTCGAGCAATGTGCGGTGGATTGGCTGGCTCCTGACGGCTCTGTTCCTGGGGGCGCTGTGGTTGCAGGCGGCGCCTGTCCATGCGCAGGGTGGGTTGGCGAATGTCAGCGGCGAAGTATGGCTGGATGGCAACGGCAATGGTGAACGAGAATCCTACGAACCGTTGCTGGCCAATCATCCCGTTATGCTCGTTAGCCGAGGTGAAGGACTCCCTGGTGTCCTCGCCGTGCGAGTTGTCACCGATGAAAACGGTCGATTTGCCTTTCGCAACATCCAATATGGCGATTACACCCTTAGCGCCGAAGACGGCTCCACCAAAGACATCAGCGTCTCGTTGGAACGCAGCAGCGCTACGGTCTCTCTAAGTGTGGCGGGGATGCAACTCTTCCTGCCGGTGA
This sequence comes from bacterium, assembly GCA_016124945.1. Taxonomy (GTDB): domain Bacteria; phylum Chloroflexota; class Anaerolineae; order Caldilineales; family Caldilineaceae; genus RI-153. Next base: position 80,862 of record WGMT01000051.1, read on the forward strand.
TGAGTAAATAAATGAGTAAGGAGTAACGATTTCTCGGGGTTGGGATGCACGAAAGAAGATCGCTCCGGGGGATTTGATGTGGCCCTAAAGCGATATGGATTTGACTTTTGCACCTGTGACAGGTAAAATTGTTCTGTAATTCACGGCTCACTAGCTCAATTGGCAGAGCAGCTGACTCTTAATCAGCGGGTTTCAGGTTCAAGTCCTGAGTGAGTCACCAAGTATGAGGCGCTTACCGCTCTGGTAGGTGCCTTTTTTTTGTGGTTCAGACTCCCTCAAAATGGGCGGGGATCTGAACTGTGGCGACTCAAAACCCGAAGACCATACTGCTAAGTGTTGCGCGTGATGCTTTCCTTTTGGACTGCCAAGCGCGCCGACTTCGATCCCAATCCATAGGGTTTTACCGCAATCAGTTGCGCGCCTTCCTCGCGTACTTGTTCCCCCTTGGCTGTGAGAATCTTCAAGACCTGACAACTTATCATCTACGTGCCTACCTGGTGGGCTTAGAAGACCGTGGGCTGAAATCCGCAAGCGTCCATGCAGCGGCGCGGGCTGTGCGCGCCTTCCTCAATTTCTGTGTGTCTGAAGAACTGATACCAGAATCCCCAATGCGAAAAGTGAAGATGCCCAAAGTCGATAGGGAAAACCTGCCCGCGTATACCGTGGATGAGGTCAACACCCTTTTGGATGCCGTCACCACGCGCCGAGATCGGGCGATCATTCTTTGCCTACTCGATACCGGTTGCCGCGCTGGTGAGTTCCTCGCGTGGAATGTTGAAGACGTAAACCTGACCGCGGGCGTTGTGCGCCTTCGCACAGGGAAGACGAAGACACGCAAGGAACGCGCCGTATACCTGGGGACCAAAGCGCGCCGAGCGTTGATCCTGCTACTTGCTGAGGACGGCGGCGATCCTGGTGATCCTGTGTGGCGTAGTTCGCGAGATGGTGAACGGCTGAAATATGAGGGACTTAAGCAGATGTTTCGACGGTTGCGCGTTGATACCGGTATCCAGTGCCACGCGCACAAGTTCCGGCGCACCTTCGCTTTGTGGAGCTTGCGCAGCGGCATGAACATCTACGCTCTACAGCGGATCATGGGTCACAGTGACCTGACCGTATTACAAAGATATCTTGACCTAGTGGAATCTGATCTACAAGATGCCCACCGGCAACACGGCGCTGTGGACAACATGCTAGGTGATGATTAAAGCGTGTCTGCCCCATCTGGGGTTAACAATAACTCTATCAATTCTCACAAGTTCGGGGGACTTACAAAATGGCTGACCATATTCAGGACCGAAAGCAACTTGCAAAAGAAACCGTCTTAAACCTGCAATACCACATCGTAGCCAACGAAGGTGAACCACTTGTACACGAGGAAATAAGCAATGTACAAGACCAGATCGACGGGCTTATTGATTCAGGCAACTTAGATCCTGACCAGATCAAAAACTTGGTTGATGACCTGGTAAGCGCTGGCTTTGATGCCGGTACGCAATGGTTTCGACGTGGCATCGAATGGGGGATCAAGCTGGCCAAAGATCCAAGCTATTTGTTAGTGCTTGGGGGCAATGATGAGTAACAGGGATATGCTGATCGCAATGTTCAAAGTCCTAGAAGCGTTGCTGAGTAAGCCAAAGAAAGTGTGATCGCCCAACTTTGGGCTTTCAATATACCTATTCATGGGAGGTTTTTAGATGAGTGAATCGGCGTTTCAAGCCTGGCACGAAAGCCAAGCGACCAAACAAGAGGATCAGGAATTCCGCAAACTGCTGAAAGAACTTGAGCGGGTTCCAGATGCCAAACAACGGGTTCAAGAGTTTAGCGCACAGTATCAGCAGATTATCAGTGATGCACAGCGGATCGCATTCCTGGCAGGTGCTAGGGCGGCACGTGTTGAAGAATCATTTGGGGAAGGTTGGCAGGAAATCTCCGAGTATTTCGGACCTATTGAATTGAAGTAACGCAAGCTTGACCGCACAGGGCGCGCACTAAAGCGTCTTTCGTGGCCTATGGGTATGCAAAGACCTGCAAGCGTATAAAAGCGCGTGGTGGGCGTCCTGTGTGGTTGGGGCATTCTCACAAGCCTGTGGGAATTATGCAAAAGGTTGGTGGGGGGGTGCTGGTAACACTCCCCCACCGGCGCAAGTTTACGGGATAGGCAATCTTGGCGCATTGTGATCCTATCACGAGTGCCACAATCAAGAAAGTGAGTGCGTACCGTGGATCTACCTGAGTTGTTTTTCCTAATGGCGTTTGTGTTCTGTCTGTGCGTGCCTATCCTCTGGCCACTGGCGCCCGTTGCGGCTTTTGGTTACATGCTGGTGGCAAAGGCTGAACGTGTGGCCAACGATGTGAGAGACACGAGCGCACCCGGCAGCGTTGGCGCACTGATCGCCGGTATCGTCACCATCGGCGGCGCGGGCGCGGTTGTCCTGTTGGCGGCGCTGGCTGTGGGCGGTGTGCTATGAGAGCCAAGTGGGAGATCCCCCTCACGCTTGGCGTGCTGATTGCGTTGGCAATGTGGGCAAAACCGCACCTGGGCGCACAGCCAACGTCACCATCTGGTGACGTGGTGGTGACGACGATACGCACACTGCAAACACAGACTATCGGCGGCGTTGGGCTGATTGTAGCGGTTGCCATTGTCGGGGCGTTTGCGTGGTGGTCGATAACACAAGAGCGCAAATTAAACGGCTGTCTGGGGCCTGTGGCATCGGTAGTGCTTGGCGTGGTGGCTCTGTGGCTGCTTTACATGCTAGGTGG